>NZ_JBWKCI010000021.1:0-124544 GCF_056436565.1 Streptomyces sp. NPDC043726 | reverse complement strand
TTCACCACCAAGCCAACTGAACCCGAAGCGCAGATCACCCGACAACCGGAACCGAAACAGCTGCCGTGACTACACCACCTCACGGGACATGACCGTTTCGCATGTGGGGGTCATTCCTACGGTGGTCCCGTCTGCTACTCGTTGACTGACTTCCCTGCGCATGCGGGGGTCCTCCCACCGCTCTCCTCGCGACTGCGGCCCGCCTGGTGTGGACGCCACGCGCGCGGGGGTCTGTCCGCGTCGCCAAGCTCGATGAGCCCGTCGCGCAGGCACGTGACACCCAAATGAGAAGTCGCAGGCCGGCTGGTCCCGGCTCGAGAAGGCGGCCGCGGCGGGAAGCCGGATCTTGTCCGGTCAGGCAGCGGGCCCGGTCGGTTCGTGCCGTTTCGGTGATGAGGGCTGGTCACGAGGCTGCCGGTCAAGGCGATGCGTCACGGGGGCACACGCGGGCCAGGCCTGTTTCGCCTGCGCTGCAAGCAGAGGCCGGATTGTGCCGGGGCCACTGGAGGTCGCGATGACGCTCACCCCCCTGCGGAACGCCAGATAGGCCGGGCGCCCAATGCCGCCGCCTTGGGCCTGCCTGCCCGCGCCCATATCCATCCACACGGCAGCTGGCCGGGCGCTGGCGTGGGAGCGTAAGCAGAGCAGAACCCTGCTGGCTGCCCGCAGTCCGGCTCCGAGCACAGTTGGGGCGTCTTACGAGGCGACGGGGAACTCACGTGCGGATTCTCGCAGGTGTGTGCGCCGGGGCGCGAGGCGGCGTATTGTGCTGCACTGCTATCTCCAGCTGCTGGTGATGCGGCGCAACTCGGCCAGCAAGGCATCGTTGTGCACGTGGTCCTGCAACCCGTCGGCGTCGGTCGGTCGCAGTCGTTGCAGTCCCTGGCTGGTCAGTGTCTGGAGCAGGGGTTCGGCGTGGTCGTCGAGCCAGTCGTCCGCGCCAAGGTCGCGGGCCAGTCGGAGCAGACCGATGACGACATGCGGTGGCCTGGGCTGCGGGATTTGTTCCAGGAGGGTGAGTGCTTCGGTGAGGGCCGCCTGGCTTGGCCGGCCTGCTGTGTTCCACATCACGGTGGTCTGGGCCTCGACAAGCAGGCACGACAGCCTGGTCAGTGGGTTGCCGCCGGTGTCGAGAGCCGGTGCCTGGGGTCCGAAACGGCGTGAGATCTGGGCGAGTTGGTCGTGTGGTACGCCGGGGTGTGAGGCGAGGCTGTGGACGCAGTGGGCAAGGATCAGCCATGTCTTCGCGGTCAGGCCGCCGGAGCTGGTGAACCGGGGTGCGGTCAACTGGTCGAGAACGTCGATCACTGTGGCGGCAGGCAGATCGGCGGCGGCGTGGAGAAGGTGTCGGGCGAGGATATCCGCGGCCAGCAGGCGTGTGTCCCGGGGCAGGTCCTGCAGCATGCGCAGAAGTGGGGAGTAGGGCGCGCCGGGCGGCCGCTCGCCGGTGGAGGGGTGCAGCAGGGACACCAGTGCGTGCGCAAGAGACGGGCCGTGTGGGCTGTGATCCGTCGGGTAGGTCCGGACGGCGTCGGGCATGCGGTGCAGCAGCGGCGCCGCGGTGTGCAGCAGGTGCTGTGTGCCGGCGTCGTGCATGAAGACTGCCTGCCGGTACAGGTCGGCGGGATCGCCCTCGGGGTGCCTGAAGGTTCCTGCCGTCGTGTCCCTGGGGGCGGGGAGGTTCACGGTCCAGGCGAGGTCTTGCTGGGCCGGGTGGGCGGCCACGCTCAGGTGCAGGTCCGTGCTCCGGGTGGCGGGATCGGTAAGGGGCTCGGCGCTCAGGGTGCGGGTGTAGGCGTCCCAGGAGCCGTCGCTGAGCTGGGAGCGCCACAGCTGCGTGTGGCGGCGCCATTGTTCAACGGTGTTGCGGGTGCCGAGCAGGCTGGAGGCGCGGATGCCGGAGTTGGCCAGAACGGCGAGCAGGAGCAAGTTGGCGCTGTAGACAGCGTCTTGCTGGGTGCGGTGGGCGGGGGCGGGCTGGTAGGGCAGGACGGTGCGGTGGCTGGTGTCGCGGGGCGTTTGGTGGAACAGGGTGCGCAGCACGGTGGTCAGGTGTACGCGCTCGGCTTCGGTGAGACGGGTGAGGTGTTCGCTGATGTTGCGGACGACTTCGTCCCGGTCGGTGAGGGGTGTGTGGCACAGCAGGGCGTACAGCCGGCCGTCGTCGACAGGCTGTACGCTGCCGGGCCTGGTGATGGCCTGTAGGTGGTGCAGTTCGTGGGTGATCAGGCGGGTGAGGAGGTACTCGCCGAAGGTCGCGTGCAGGAACTCGTAGGAGCGGTGTTGATGGCTGGTGAGCACTGCCTGGGCTTCGTGGATGAAGAAGAACCGGCCGAACAACAGCGGCGTGGCGTCGTTCGGGGCAGCTCCCAGCAGAGCGGCCAGGTCGTTCTCGGCGTCGGTGGCGCTGATGCCCTGTCGGTGGCGGTTGAACATGCCCATCGCGATGATGGCCAACCGCTGCAGCTCATGTTCCACCTGCGCGGCTTCGGCATCGGCGGGCAGGGCGTTGTGTTGTTTGATGACCTGGCGGCGGACAAACTCCGTGAGCAGGCGTTCGTAGAGGGTCAGGCGTTCGAGGCCGCCACGCTGGCGCAGGGCGTTGCCGGCGGAGTCGTACAGGGCGAGCATGAGCAGCAGAAGCGGCTGCCGAGCCAGGTCTCGGTGGGGACTGACCGCGTTCCAGGTGAGCGGCTGCACTTCATAGGTGGTGAAGTAGCGGCGGTTGGTGTAGTTCCAGAGATCCAGCCAGGTGCAGATGCGGTCGTCGTCGAAGGGTTCCAGACGGATGACGGTGCTCAGGTGAGGGATCCTGGCGTGGTCGGCAACGACAGTGCGGCTGGTGACGATCACAATCGTGGGGCGTCCGTGCTCGGCCTCGCGCTGTTGGAACCGGCCGACGTCATCGAGATAGGTGAACAGACGCGCTGGATCCATGTGGTCGGCTGCGGCCTGCAGCAGTTCGTCGAATCCGTCCAGGAGGACGACCCTGACCACATCAGCGGCTGCATCGGTGACCTCGGGCCACAACGTGCGCTGGCCCGAGGAATGCCGCAAAGACTCCTCAAGTTGCTGCTGCACGTCCATGTCCGCCGGAAGGTAACGCAACTCGACGCGATGGCAGAAGAACTCCGACTCCGGCAGACGAGCCGTGATGAGCTTGGTCAACAGCGACTTACCCGACCCTGGATGGCCCAGGATGAGCAGCGGTGCACGGATGGCGTGCTCCGTCAGCAGGTGCGCGGCAAGGAACGCCTCCAGGTCCTGCGACAACTGCTGGTCTTGCCACCAGTCATCACGGACGAGAGCCCGATAGGCGGAGCGGGAGCGGCCCGCGACTCGGAAGGCGGGGTTGATGTAGCCGGCCTGCACGGCGGGCATGCGTGGCCCAGAATCCTCGGTCTGAGCCAGAGGGGAACGCAACAGCTGCATCTGGCGTGAGGCCGTCGCGCCGCCGTCGCCGGTGAACTCGCTCAGCAGCCGGGACAGCCCGGCCAGGCCCGTGCCCGGCGGCAAAAGCAGCGAGGTTTGCGCCGTGCCCAGGGCTTCGGGCGGGTCTTCCGTGTCGGACGTCAGGCGCAACTCAGCGCATTGCCAGGTCACATCGGCCAGCAAGGCCTCATAGCGGCGCCAGGCCCGCAGAGCGAGCTCGTCCGGCTGCTGTCCCTGGCCGCCACCGGCGTCGTACACGGTGTCGGCCGTGTATCTGTAGGCGTTCTCGATCTCCGAACGAATGCTTGCCGGATGCCTGACCCGACATGATCCCAGGGTGATCCCTTCCAGTTCGGTGACCACGTCGGTGGCCAGGTCGCCCTGTTCGGAGCCGGCTTCGTATCGGATGCCTGAGGCCCCTACGGCATCGCAGAACGCGGTCACCACGATGACAAGGTCGGCCGCCCGCAGCAGCGCAGTACGGGTAGTGCCATGACTGGCCCGAACTCTGGAGGGGAATCCGTCGAGCACGTCAACCAGGTCCGTGATCGCGCCGCCGTGCAGCTTGAGCGGCTCCAGTAACTGCTCCGCCAGCCCCAAGAATTCGTCAGCTCTCTCGCCGATGAGTACAGCGACGGCGCTGGCAAAGTCTTCAGGAATGCTCTCAGGCCGCAGGACGGAAGGTGTCTTGCATGGACGCGGCCGGTCGAACTCTTGATCGTGATGGGTCTGTGCTTCGTAGTGACGGTGGCGCCACCAGTCCGCATCGGTAGTCAACCCGCCCGGTACTCCAGTGCCGCCGCGGCCCTGGCAGTACTTCACGATGCTCGCCACGTCGTCCCAGGACGGCAGCGTGCGGCGCTTGCCACTGAACAGATTTGAGATCGCGGCAGGGCTGAGGCTCACGGCACGCGCCACATCGCTTTGCTGGATGCCCTGCTCGTTCACCAGCCGTCCCAGCAGCCGGCAGAACACCGCGACGGGCCCCGATAACTCCCCTGCCGTCATTTGCACCCACCCCACCATTCACCCTGAATCAGCGTGATCTCCCGGCAGCGTAGGCGTGACCAGCACAAGCTGCCGTCCACTTCGGGATTCTTCAACACACCGCCTCACGGCGGCCCTTGACCGGCACGGTCGAAGCACCAACGTCCGGCTCGTTTCAAGGAGTGCGAAAATGCCCTGGCCCACCAGCCATGTCCCAGCCCTTGCACTGGCCTTGTGTCTTCTCGTCATCGCAGGCGTCGTGCTGCCCGCCGTGTGGTCCAGCCAGCCAGCACGCCGCCAAGCAGCTGCCGCCGTACTCGCGCAGCTCCTCACCGCCCTGCGCGGCCCAACAAGCGCTTCGCTGCCTGTGCAGCCCTCCCCTACCGACGCCACAGGCCCGACCGGCCCGGCATCCACACCCCCGGACACCGAAGCGACCAACACCCCAGCCTGAGCCAGCCGCGCAGCGAACGACAGACGACCCCTGGCCTGCGCCACCCTGCTCGTTCACGAACTGCGCATCGCCGCTCTCATCGGCTGCGATGAACTGATCATGGCCATGGAGGCCGTACTGCTGCAGCGCCGCAGACCCCTCCAGCGGCGTGGCTCAGCGCCGTGACCTCCCCGCCCGCCTCTGAGCCGGGCGGCGGTCCGGCTCGTGCCGGCCGCAAGGGCGCCGACATGTCTGCTGAGCCGGGCTCGACCGTTTCGGCCAGCCACTCGGCCGAGGCCTGCAACGGAGGCGCTCTCGACCTATTCTCCCACCGCTGGGCAACACGATCGGGCGTGTACAGCGGTCGAACCCAGGCCGCCAGCTGATGGATGCTCCCAACCCGAATGCGAGGTGGAATGCTCAGACGATGAAACCGAGAATGACCTTCGACGAGCACGTCGAGATGGGACGTGCTCTCGCGTCGATGCGCGACGAGCTCCTTCACCGGAGTGTCCAGCTGGCCAACGTCTATCCCCGGTCAGGTCCGTCGGCGGTTGCGGGCAAGGAGCTGGATGCGGCAGTCCGCGCTATCGATGCTGCCCGTGCCGAACTGGAGAACGCTCTGTACCGGGAGCACCCGCCGCAGGCGCAGACGTCGGTGTACTACCCGCCCTCCGAGGAACGGATCCGTGCTTTTTCCGAGCGGTGAAGCATGTGGCGCTGCAGGGGACGGTGCAAGAGGCCGTCCGGCCGGCCGCGGGTTCCGAATCGGCCATCGAGGTACCCCCGGGAACGGGCTGCGCGGGCCCTTGCAACGGCTGAGAGTTGTCCCGTGACCGCGACCGGAGCATGCCGTCATAGGGCAGTTCGTGTCGCAGCCATCTTCACCATGGTGAGCGCAGGCCGGCACACCGACAAGCCTGAGCCTGCCTTACGCAGCCGTCTGCTGGTGCCGCCGCAAGGGTCCGGCTTCCCGAAGCAAACAACGCTTCCAGGACACCGAGCTCGTCAGCACCGTCAGCTCAGGTAAAGTGTATAAAAGGCGGCCTGACGACCTTCGCACCTGCAGGTCGTCAACGGTTTTCCCCATACGCATGGGGGTCGTTCCCCGGCCGAGACCATCGGCAGTTCGTCACCGCTTTCTTCCCTCCAGGTCCTTAGACGTCATCTCATTTGGTTCGGTAGGGTGTCGGTCGTGGTGTCGATCGTTGAGCGGCTGGTGCCGGATGAGTTGTGGGAGCTGTTCCAGCGGGTGGTCCCGGAGGCTCCGTCGCGGCCCCAGGGTGGCGGCCGACGCCGGCACGGTGACCGGGAAGTGCTGGCTGCGATCGTGTTCGTGGCCACGTCTGGCTGCACGTGGCAGCAGCTGCCGTCCGCGTCGTTCGGACCGTCGGGAGCCACGGCTCACCGGCGGTTTACCGAGTGGTCCAAGGCCAGGGTGTGGGCCAAACTCCACCGCCTGGTCCTCGACGAACTCGGTGTGCGCGGCGAGCTGGACTGGTCCCGCTGCGCGATCGACTCGGTGAACATGCGGGCCCTGAAAAGGGGGACCTGACGGGTCCGAATCCTGTCGACCGGGGCAAGTACGACTCGAAGATCCACCTGATCACCGAGAAGACCGGTCTGCCCCTGTCCGTCGGAATCTCGGGGGCGAACCTCCACGACAGCCAGGCGCTGATCCCGCTCGTGAAGGGCAAACCGCCGATCCGCTCCCGGCGCGGAAGCCGCCGGCGCAGACCCGGAAAGCTCCACGCCGACAAGGGATACGACTACGACCACCTGCGGCGATGGTTACGCAAGCGCGGCATCAGGCACCGCATAGCCCGCAAGGGCATCGAGCCCTCGACCCGCCTGGGCCGCCACCGCTGGACCATAGAACGCACGATGTCCTGGCTTGCCGGATGCCGCCGACTGCACCGCCGCTACGAGCGGAAGGCCGAGCACTTCCTGGCCTTCACCAGCATCGCCTGCACTCTCATCTGCTACCGCAGACTCACCAAATGAGATGACTTCTTAAGCGCTTCCTCACACGCGTGGGGGTCTATCGCGCATACGGATGTCCGCCAGGATCAGTCCGCCGTCCTCCCCATACGCATGGGGGTCGTTCCACGGTGCGCGCGGTCGCGATCGACTACAAGTCGTCTTCCCCACACGCGTGGGGATCCACCCACAGGACACCGAGCGCCCCGGCGAGCCGAAGCCTTGTGGGTCGTGTAACCGGGGACCGGGCAGCTGGTCTGCCCAGCGGCGCGCGCGGCTTCGCCGGCGCGCGAGGACACCTGGAGGCGCCCGATCCCCTCGCACGCCGCCGGGCCGAGCTGACCCACCCCCACCCTTTCTCTATTTCCAGCAAGCCACGCGGTCGTGCGGCTGGTCATGCCGCTTCGGCGTCCAGGACGTCGCGGTAGGTGTACTCTTTCCCGCCCCGTTCGGGGCCGCTGGCTCGCTCCCGGTGAAGGGCCCCGGCTTCGACGAGCCTTTTGAGTCTGTTGTTGGCGTTGGGCAGTGAGATGCCGAGCGTCTCGGCGAGCTGTGCCGCCCGGAAGGCGCCGAGTCGGCGCGCTTCGGCGTAGGTACCAGCCAGGACCGCGGTGTCGCCGAGCAGTTCGTAAGTGTCGCTGTCCACCGCGATTTGCTTGCGGCGCTCGAGGCAGACGGTGACCGCGTCGCGGGTTTCTTCGTTCAGGCCGGTGAGGCAGACACCGTTTGCGCGGATGTCTCCTGCGGACAGGAGGAGGTAGATCTTGCCGAGGAACTCGTCGACGAAGCTGTTGGTCATCGCTTCGACGCCGCCGAAGTCGACGGTCAGGAGGGTCAGGGGGACGGCATCGGCAAGTTGCTTCTCCAGGGCCTGGCGGGTCTCAACGCCCTTGGCCCGGGTAGCGAGAAACGTGCCGTGCTCTTTCACGGGGAATCGGAGCATCGTTTCGCGCTTCTGCGGGTTCATTTAATTCATTGAAGCACAGCTCGTTCAGGAACGATACGAGACTCTCAGCCAGGACCAGGTTCCCTGTACAGGGGTGGACGTGCCGGTGGGGCGAGGCGGCACGGGGCCGCTGCGGGTCCGGCTCGCACGCAGCAGTCCGTCTCCGCTGCGCAAGACGAGTCGGGTGGCGGCGGCTCTGCCGGGCTTGGTCAGCAGGTCAGGTAGGCCGTTGCCTCGTTTGTCTTGCGTTCCGCTGACCCCGGGGCGCAGGGCGTGTTCAAGGGCTTCGGCGCTGGTGACGATGCGGGCGTGGTCGGGGTTTTTGTTCAGGTGGGCCAAGACGCCGATGCCGGTGTCGCAGACTGCTATCTCGATGCGGCGGTAGCCGGTGGTCTTGCCGCTGTAGGCCTGGGCGGCGATGAAAGCGCCGCGGGCGCTGAATCCGTGGACGGTGGCGTTGTCGATCAACTCTCCTACGGCTTGGAAGACCTTGCGCCCGTCGCGGGAGCCCAGTTGCCGGATGGCCATCTGCCCGACCCTTGCGCCGATGGCCTCAGCGGTATCCGGGGAGAGGTGAGCGACCTCAAGCAGGCTGGTGGACCGGTCGTAGCGAGTCTGGTCGGGGATGGCGCCTTCGATGTGCGCGTCTGCCGGGAGGGCCTTGAGCAGGTCCATGCGCTGCATGTAGGAGGCGACGTCCGCGGAGACGGGCAGGTGCAGTGAGATGGTCCTGCCCCGGGCGGCGTGGGTGTGCACGGCGGCGGCCGCGGCCGTCAGATCGAGCGGGCTGGCGAACGTCAGGCGGCGGGCGTCTACGACGAGTCGGCCGGGGTCTGCGCTGCGGATGACGAGGTCCCGGCGCAGCAGGGGATGGCGTCCAGCAAGTTCGAGTAGCACGGCTGACCAGCATGCCACCACGCCGGGCCGAGCCCGGGAGTTCACCCGTCTGGGCGTGTCCCGCACCTCCCGACCCTCTTGTGCTACGGTTTCACTGAGAGCAGTGAAACCGAGTCGTGAAGGTTCGCTGCGCCCCTGTCCCAATCACAGGGACGGGCATGAAATGCGGACGCGAGCCGCCCTCGCGGCATGGAACAGGAGCACCAGATGACAGCAACGCACGGATCCCCCGACGACGCCGCGGCGGAAGACCGCTCTCACGAACGCACACGGGTCGTGACCGTCGACAACAAGGACAGCGGAGACACCATCAGGCTCCGCCGTCAGGTCACCGACCCCGTCGAGTCGGTGATCGCAGCCATGTATGAGGAGTTCCGGCGGTCCCGGGATGCCGAGGACCGCCTTACCTGCCGCCACAACGGTCACGACGTGTTCCAGTTCGCTGCGCTGACGCTGGAGGAGTACCTGCGTCAAGGGCACTGCCGCAACCTGCACTGGGCCTTCGTCGGCGGGACCGGCGGGGCGTGATGTCCGTACCGTCTCCTGCCGATCCGCAGATCGCGGCCGCCGTCTTCGCGGATCACGTCGGACGGGCACAGGCGGGTGAACTGGCCCGGCGGCACGGCTGGGTGTTCACCCGCCTCGGGCCGCTGCATGTCGTGGTCGAGGTGACACCGGGGCGTGCGGCGGGCGGGGAGCGCTTCTGGGTGAAACTGGGCGCCGAGTACTACGACCTGTATCCCCCGACCACCGTGTTCGTGGCCCCGCCCGACCCGGCGCAGGACGTCTCGGCGCCGCAGGCCTGGTCTCCCGCTGCCCCGGGCAGCCGTTGGCTGCCCGCGCTGGATCCCCTGCCATGGTTCGCGATCCACGGCGCCTACGGCTTTCCCGGCGGGCCCGGGCAGTTGGTGTGCTGCTCGATGACGTTCGGCTACTACGTCACCGGCCACAGCCCGACCGCGGGCCAGCAGTGGCGCCAGGGGCACCACACTCTGGTGGCCACCCTCAGCAGAATCCAGGACGCCCTCGACGGCCCGAACTACAAGGGACCTTCCGATGCTGTCCATCCCTGAAGGAATCTGGGGAGAACTGCTCGATGCCTTCGCCCTGGCCCCGCCCGGCCACGAACGCATCGCCTACCTCGACGGCCTGCGCTTCACCGGTCCCGACGCAGACCTGCACGGAGTGGTGACCACGGTCACCCTTCCCGACGCGACAACCAGCGCAGGCCGGTACGAGGTGAGCGCCGCGGCCATGGACCGGGCCGGCGCGCACTTTGAGCGCTACGGCCTGGTGCGGCTGGCTCAGGTGCATACCCACGGCAACCACCACGTCCGGCACTCCCGGACAGACGACCAGCAGGCCTACAGCCAGCGGGATGGAGCGCTGTCGCTCGTACTGCCGCACCACGCGGCCGGGCGCCCCACTCCCCTGCACGCCGGCGTCCATCTGCGCGGCCCCGACGGCTGGGTCCGCGTGCACGGCGACGACATCCACCAGGTCCTTCGCCTGATACCCAGCCTCATCGACCACAGGAGCCCGCCGTGGAAAGCCTCTCCGACCGGCACGAAGGCGATCTTCAAGGCCGCCTCACTGCGTTCACGGCTCTTCAGCCGGCGGCTGTGGCGGTAGTCCTCGACCCGCGCACGGCCCATCTGGCCGGCCCGCAACATACCGCCTGGATGCTGATCAACCTCTTGGCCCGCGCAGCCGGTGTGATCCGGTCCGTCCACCTGGTATGCCCGCCCGAGGTTCCCCTGGCCGCCCGCATCGTCCCCCTGGCGCCCCGGGAGGCGACCCTGGAGCAGGCCCTGCTCCAGGGGGCAGACGCGATCGGCGCCGTCAGCGTGTCACCGGCTTCCGCCCTGGCACCAGGGCAGACCGTCCTGGTCATCGGATCCGCCCACGACAGCGACAACGGCGGGACGCGGTTCGTCACCGGGTACGGATGGTGGGGAGGCATCAGCAGTCATCCCCTCC
The DNA here is from genome assembly GCF_056436565.1 of Streptomyces sp. NPDC043726. Lineage (NCBI taxonomy): Bacteria > Bacillati > Actinomycetota > Actinomycetes > Kitasatosporales > Streptomycetaceae > Streptomyces > Streptomyces sp. NPDC043726. Next base: position 113,889 of record NZ_JBWKCI010000021.1, on the reverse strand, counting down.
CCGTCCCCGAGGAATACCGGGAAAGTGCGCTGCCCTTCGGGCCATACCTCGCAGCCGCACTGGCCGCAGCCGAGGTCTTCCTGAGCGTCCGCCTCCCCCAGCACTCCGTGCCAGCCGAAGCGTACGGCTGGGACTGCTGGAACCAGACCTTGACCTGCACTCCCCTACCGGGAGCCCCCGCCGGCCTGACAAAGGTGGACCTGACGGGCACGGCACTCGCTGGCGTGGGCGCCGTCGGCAGCGCCTGGGTCCACGCCCTGTGGGCGGCACCCGGCCTCACCGGGACGGTCATCCTTGCCGACGCCGACAGCAAAGGCGTCACGCTCACCAACCTGAACCGGTGCACGCCCTTCGGCCGGCACCATCTCAACCTGCCCAAGGCAGACTGCGCCGCCGACGTCTGCGCGGACGCCGAGATCGTCTGGCGCCCGCATCACGCCCGCTTCGAGGAACTCGGCATCACCCCCGACCTGCTGATCTCCGCCGTCGACACCAACCGGGCCCGGGCACAACTCCAAAACCGTTACGCACCCCGGATGCTGTCGGCCAGCACCTTGGACCTGCGAGCCGAAGCCCTGCGCGTCGGACCGCCCGGCATCGGCGCCTGCCTGCGCTGCTACAACCCGCCCGAGACCATCACCGGCGACGACGAACTGCGCGCCCGCACCCGGGCCGGCGGCGCCCCGGCCGTACAGGCCCTGGCAGCCGAGGCGGGCGTCTCGGAGGCCGAGGTCCGGCGCTGGCTGGAGCGAGGCGAGTGCGGCGAAGTAGGAACACGGCTTCTGCAGTCCCTGCGCCGCCAGGCCGAGCCCGCGCAGGCCCGCTTCGCGGTGGGATTCACCTCCGCGGCAGCAGGTGCCCTTCTCGCAGCCGAAACCATCAAGACACTGATGGGCCAGCCCATGCGGGAAGCAGCCCCCCAGCACAACAATGTCACCTTCCAGTTCCTCAGGCCCACCACCGACGTCAACGCCACCGGCCCCCTCGCCCGCGATCCACAATGCCCCGCATGCTCACCCACACATGCGGCCATCGGTACCTGGCGGCAGCGCGCCGCTGACGCGGTGATGCAAGTACGCCGATAAGGGCAACTCGCTTCGGCGCGGTCCCCCCGTCTCCGCACCACCCACGAACAGGGCTACCACCGACGCGGCAGTCCGGCATCTCGGCGAGGGCGTAAGCGTGGGCTAGCAGCCAGGCGGCCACATCGGGTTGTCACCGCTTGGGCTCAGCAGTCAAGGGTGCAAGTTGGCCGGGTGTATATGCGCGTAGAAAGTAGCGGGAGGGCTTGAACGGTAACGGACTCATGCACCATGAGCGAATGGAAAGGGCAGACGATCTCACCATCATGATGGTTACCGTCGAGCGGGGTTCCGATGCCGTAGTGCTCTTGCGGTCCGACGGCAAGGAGGCCCATATGCCGTTGGTCACCCCCATGTTCGAGTCCACGAGTCTGCTCTCCCGCGTCTCCTACCCGCCGACGTTCGAAGGCATGGTTGCGGAGACGCTGAAGGGCGACAGCATCGTCTTCGAACTTCCCCGGTTCGACGGTGCCGACCAGCGGACGGGCCGGCCCGTGGTCTATCTGGATCAGAACAAGTGGCGGCTGATAAGTGATGTGCTACGGGGGCGGCCAGGTGTGCCTGCGCTCGAGCGGACCGCCGCTCTTCGCCTGGCGAGCTGGTCAGCAGAGCGAAAGGTCATCCTTCCGGCTTCGTCGGGCCACTTCTACGAAACGACGAAGTGGTCTAACGTCGAGGGCCGTTACGAACTGGGCCTGACGATTCTTCAGCTCAGCAGAGGGTGGCAGTTGACCGACCCGCTAAAGGTGTGGGAGGACGAATTGCGCGTGATGCTCGGTGACGGGCCCGAGCGGAGTGAAGAGTCCGTCCAGGTCGTAACGCTGGCCCCGAACTCCCTCCACTCTCCTGCCCGAGGGTTCGCACCAGCGCCGCCTCCAACGGATTTTCCGGCCGAATTGGCGTTCCAGCACAAGTCGCTGGTCTCGGCACTGGCCCAGATAGACACGATGCTGGACTCAGAAGGCGGGCAGCGCGGGCCTGACACCGGCTGGGAAGCGGCGAACCAGCGCTTCAGCGACCAGTTGGACGCTGACGGCGGAGATGCACAGCAAAAACGCAAGAAGATCGATGCGCGGCTCGTCGAGGAACTGCGTGGCATGGTGAGCACAGCATCAGCTTCCGCCGGGTTGACAGAGGCGCAGCAGCAGACGTGGAGCGCAGACTCGCAGTCGGCCCGGAAGCTAGTTCCACTGCCTGCCCTGGGGCTCTTGCGGGAGATGTTCCACGAACGTCATCTCAACCACGGGACCAGGTGGGAAGCCAATGACGTGATCGACATGACCTATCTCTCGTGTGCGGCTGGGTATGCAGATTTTGTTGTCTGCGAACGGCACATGCGTGAGTCGCTGGCGCGTGGGATTCGCCGGCTGGGGCGTCGCACGCAGGCCTGTCGAAGTCTGGCGGAGGCAGTGACCACTATCGAGGCGGCGATGTGAACCGGTAGGAGATCCTGCGCATGTGCGCATGACGCTGTTGCCGCAGCGAGGCGACCGCCCAGATCAACGCCACCGGCCCTCTCGCCCCGCCCCCACAGGCCCCCGCGTGCGCACCTAAGCATCCGGCACTCAATACCTGGCAGCGACTCACCGCCAGCGCATCCGCGCGGAACCACCTGTGAAGACAACGCACTGCACCACGCCCGAACGCCCAGCGTCGAGAGCGGCAACAACGCCGTCAGACAAGCCAGTCAGCGACCCGGCCGCGCTCTGCACCTCCCGTCCGGAAATGGCAGCCGACCTGTGCGTGGCTGGCATGGGCGCAAAATCTGGGTTGTCGGCGCATCCTGCGATACTTCTGCCATGACAGGTTGGGGGAGGATGGCGGTGCGACTGCTGGTCGTGCTGTTCGCTCTGGCAGCGGTGGGGTTGGGTGTGATGGCGGCGGTGCTCGATCTCGACACCTCCGCCCAGCTGGCGACTGTGGCTTCAGCAGTGGGCAGTCTTGGCCTGGCAGCGTTGAGCAGCTACGTGCTCCTACGCCCTGCGACGAGCAGTTCCGCGCAGGCTGCGACTGCTGCCGGCGTGCGCTCTGTTGCGGCCGGTGGCAGCATCGGGCGCGCGGTAACGGGTGACTGCGCCCGCCTGTCCGCTCCTCCTGTGGTGCCCGCGGCGGGAACGTCGGGTCCGTCGCATGCCGACGGTGAGCGGAGTGTTGCCGCCGGGGGCGAGGTCGGCGAAGCAATCACGGGAGACGACGCACACGCATGAAAGGGCGGAAGCGACCCGAAGCAGCCTCCGGTACACGCGATATCTCCTCTGACCGCACTCCCCTGCCGCCTGTCTCCAGCGCAGTGGCATCGGGCGACCGATCCATTGCGGCCGCGGGGATTGAGGCTGCCACCTCAGGCGACTACAGCCCTATTTCCGTCACGGTGTTCCCGCCCGCTCCGCTGCCCACTGCGTTGCAGTCCCTCCCCGCTGGCCCCGCGATGCTCCGCGGCAGGGAAGTGGAGACCGGCAAGGTCATGGCGGCCTTGCGGCCCCATACCCCAACGCAGCAGAACCCGGAGCTATCACAGGACAGGCCCACCACTTCAGCGTCGTTGATTGTCCGCCGGCCGGTGTTGGTGGCGTCAATCGCAGGACTCGCCGGAGTCGGCAAGACCGCACTCGCCCTGGCGGCCGGACACGCAGCCTTGAAAGCCGGTTGGTTCACCGGCAGTCTCTTCATCGATCTGCACGGATATGACGAGAGTCCTGTTCAGCCCGGACAGGCCCTGGAAGCATTTCTGAGAGCTCTCGGTAAAGGGCCTGACACCATTCCTGTGGAAACGGGGCAGCGAGCGGCGTTGTACCGGTCCGAACTTGCTGCCTTGGCCGGGCAGGGACATCGCCTGCTGATCGTGGCTGACAATGCCTCCAGCGCCGACCAGGTCCGTCCTCTTCTCCCTGGCTGTGACGAACACCGGGTCCTTGTCACCTCCCGGCACACCCTGCCAACGCTCAACGCCCGCCTCATCGACCTGGGCGTACTCGCCCCGTCAGCGTCAGCAGCACTTGTACGTCACATCCTACAGACGGCCGACCCCGCCGACCCGCGCCTCACCGAGACCGGCGCAGGCATCGACGCCCTGACCGGCCTGTGCGGCCACCTGCCGCTGGCCCTGCATATCAGCGCCGCCCTGTTGATCCTGGAGCCCCACCAGACAATCGCGGAACTGACAGCGGAACTGGCCGCCGCACAGTCACGGCTGAGCCTTCTCGAGGCCGACGACTGCGCAGTACGCGCCTCCTTCGGCCTCTCTTACCGCCGGCTGTCCCCCGAGCACGCCAGTCTCTTCTCGCTCATGGCGCTCAACCCCGGGCCCGACATGAGGATCGGTGCGGTAGCAGCACTTGCCGACCGTCCGGAGGACGCGGTGCGAACCATGCTCCGCAGTCTGGTCCAGGCACACCTGCTCGACTGCACCAACCGGCGCTGGTCGATGCACGACCTCGTGCGCGAATACGCTGCCGAACAGGCCGCCAGCACGCTTAACCGGGCAGTCGACGGCGCCCAGGGCCCCAGCCGGGAAGCAGCAACGGAGTACACCCACCGGCTCCGACGACTGTTGGAGTACTACCTCACGACCACCAGCGCGGCCAGCGCCCACCTCACAGAACAGCCCGCCCCTTCCGCGACAGGGCTCTTCACTCATCAGGACAGCGCGCTTGCCTGGCTCGACGAAGAGCGAGCCAACCTGACGGCTTCCGTGGCCGCAGCAGCAGCCTCCCAAAACCATGAGATCGCCATCCGTCTTGCACGCGCCCTGCACGACTATCTGATCTGGCGTGGCCTCTTCGACGACCTGATCGCCCTCACGACAATCGCGGCCGACGCGGCCCGTCAGATTGGGAACGTGAACGCCGAAGCAGCGTCGTGGAACAACCTCGGCATTGGCCTGTGCGAAGCCTCTCGCTATGACGAGGCTGTCCGCGCCCACGACCGGTCTATCGGCCTCTTCGCCACGCTGGGCAACCACAACGAGCGAGGCAAAGCGCTCAACGGAAAGGGATCCGCCCTTCGGGATGCCGGGAAAGCCGTCGAAGCACTGCCGGTCCATCAGGAGGCCTTGGCCCTCCAGCGAGCTGAAGGCGACCTCCGTGAACAGGGCGCCATCTTGAACAACCTCGCCCTGGACCACCAGGAGCTGGGCAACCACGCTCAGGCCTACGCGGCAGCCGAAGAAGCCATCGCCCTCTTCCAACAGCTCGGCAATACCCAAGAGGAGGCCAACGCCCTGTGCACGATGGCTTTTTCACTTCACGCACTAGGACGGCGTCAAGACGTACAAGCAGTCTGCCAACAGGCCGTCGAGGCAAGCCGGGTCATGGGAAACCCGCTCATCGAAGCAGCACCTCTGCTGACCTGTACCCAGCTGGACGATCTCCCGCGCCAACAACGGATCGCCTACTTGCAGCAGGCGGCAGCGGCCTGCGAGCGAGCCAACGCCCACGAACTGCACGCACACGCACTCTCCGTGATGGGGGCGCTGCTCGCCCCGGATGACCCAGCCGAAGCGGTCGCACACCTTCTGCGGGCGGAGATCATGTACGAAGCTCTCGGGCTCACTGAAGAAGCAGCTGAAGCCCGCGGCCTGCGCACAGCCACCCAACCTGCGCTCACCCCACCGCCTTCCTGATCCCGGCAGACCTGCCCACCGTGAGAGAAGGCTGTCAATTATGCACGGCCACACGCGCCGGACGCACCGCCCACGCACGGGCGTAGCTGCAGCCGCACACCAAATCTGCCCGCGCCACCCTTGCCCGCCGGCGCAGTCATCTCATCGAAGAGAACGAGCGGGTCAGAGAACTTCCCCTATGGTCCTTTCATTTTGGTGCGCTGGGGAATCTCATCTCATGTCACCAAGCCTTCGCACTAGATGTCCACGAATCGTTGCCCTGAACAGCCAACGCCACAGACATCAAGACGAGAAATACGGATGACATCGGACTGAGAAGTCGCACAGGCCGAGCCGAGCTCGGCGCAGTGGGCCCACTGGCTCCACGACACCCACGGCATCTCGACGGGAACCGGTGACCCGGACTTCGAGGGACAGGCGCAGCCGCTGCTCCACGCCCCCCAGGCGCGCCACGGGCCTGATCCACAGGAGTCCGCCATCAGCGAAGAATCCGAGCCGGCCGGGCGGTGGTACGACTACAGCCACCGTGCCCGGCGTACACATCAACAGCCGCACGGCACGTACCCGGATCCAGCCGCCCCGGCCGAGCACACCAACCAACGAGATTCCGTCACCGCAGCCGGCAACCGTCACCCCACCAGCAACGATCTGGCAGCATTCGTCGCGAGCTTCCAGGAGCACGAACGCGGCAGCCACCAGCCGGTCCCCGGCGAGACTGCCGCCGCTCTCAGTGAGGGTGCCGCTGCAGAACCCCTACCGGAAGGCAAGCGCGAGGCAGCACCCACCGGCGCCGGCACACAGGCCGCCGACAAGCAACAGCACACCCCGCAAGGGAAAGCCGCCATCGACGGCGTATCACCGGACGAGCCCGCCGGCCTCACTACCGTCGACCGCTACTACCTGGCGTGGAAGGAGTACCAGACACACAACGAAGGCGGCCCGCAATCCTCGACGCGGGAAGCCAAGGAGCTCTCCACCCATCTCGCCAGCAAGGGACTATGCGGCCGCGGTAACAGACCGGTCCGCCCAGCCACCCTGCGCCGCTACCTCCTGCCCTTCCGCGTCTACAACATCTGGGCCGAACAACGAGCGCGCAACGATGCACCCTCGCTCGAGGCCGTTGCCCAGGAATGCGCAGCCCAGGGAATCACCGCGCAATACAACAAACCCCTCACCACCAACTACCTCGCCGACCAAGCCGCCGACTTCGAACGGCGCTGGCAAACCCTCCACCATCACCACGCCAGCAGACGGCGGTAACCGGCCCTACTGACATTGGCACCATGATGCCGTCCGGAAGGTTCTCAAATCACGTGCCCGAGAGCCACCCGAAAGTCCGGACGGCTCCTCCATGGGGTGTGTCGCGCGCTCGCCAGCTGGCCTTGACGAGCGCGATCACCGAGTACTGTCGTGGTCACGAGCTGACGCTGGCCGGCGTCTACATGGAGCATTGTTCTTCCACGCCGTCCGCGTTCACGGGCATGCTCGATGCCCTCACGACCACTCGGCCCTATGGGGTAGTACTTCCCACCTCATCCCACCTCGGGCCCAAGGCCATAGCGGCTGAACGGCGCAGTCAGCTGACCGAGGCCGGCGCCCATCTGCTGCTGATCCGCGGTGAGCAAGCAGCTCCACCAGGTGGAGCCTCGCCGACCCTCGCCGCCGGAGGCGCCGAGTGATGAGTGCCTGCCGGTATGGCCCCGCGCGACAGCTGTCGTTGGCATCCGCACGGGCGGCTACGTCTCGTCGGGCCGCCAGTCACGGTTCCGAAGGTTGCCCCGAGTCAGCGTTCGGCGGCGTCCCTCCAGTAGTCCTCCAGCATCTCGCTGGGCCACGCGGGCTGGGTGACGGTGCCGCGCGGCATGAACTCCTTGAAGACCGGCACCAGGTCCACCACCAGGGTGCCGTCGTCGGCGTCAAGGTCGGTGACGTGCAGGTCCCGACCGTCAACGCGGAGCAGCCGTGGGAACGAGGTCGCGAGACGGGCAGGGCGCCGGTGGTTGTGGTGCACGAAGGTGCCCGTAGCCGGCCATGCCGGGTTGTTTCGCGGGCTGCGGGCGTGGAGGGCGACGTCTTCGGGAGAGCCGAAGTTGAAGAACCAGATGACCTGGAGGTGGGAGAACTCTTCGATCCCCTGCAGGGTCTCCTCTGGGTACTCCGGGCGAAGTCGAATGATCGACTCCACACCGCCCTTGAAGTCATCGAGCCGACCCTTGTGGCCTCCGACCACGTCGGCGATCACCGGCACCTCGATGGAATGTGTGGACACGGGATCCCCCTTCTCCGCTCGCGGTACGGCGAGGCGGTCGACCACAGCACGTCCGCCTCCACCGCCATGGCGCCGTCAGGCTACTCGTTCGAGTACGGCCTTGGCGCGCTCGTCGATCTCCCCCGCCACGCTGATTCCCCGGTGGCGGAAGGGGGACAGCACCCGGCGCATGTTCACGGCTGCCTCGCGTGCTCTGCCCGACTGGACGCCTTCCATCGCGTCCAGCGCCTGCGCCCACGTGTGGCACGCGGCCTCCACGTTCCCCTTGCGTGCCTGCACGGCGCCCATGTAGCCCAAGGTCACCGCGTGGGTCCGGCTGAAGGTGTCGGCCTTCCTGGTCAGCACGCTGTTGTTGAATTCCCGGAGGGCTCCGTCGAGATCGCCGAGTGTCCACAGGGTGCGGGCGGTCTCGTGAGCCAGGGAGGCTCGCTGGAAGAACCACACCCGGCTCGGGTCCTCGTCACCGACATCCGCCGCAGCAAGGTCATCCTCGGCCCGGAGAAGCGCTGCGATCGCGGCGCGCTTCTGCCCGTCGGCGGCGAGGCTGCGTGCCTGCACCACTCCGAGCAGTGCCCGCTCGCGGGGGGTCGCCAGCGTGTACCGCTTGCGCTCCACGGAGGCCGTGGCGAGTTCGACGGCAACCCGTGGGTGGCCGAGGTCCGTTGCCTGGTGAGCCATCGCCCGCAGGATATGGCCGGCGAGCGGAGTGTCGTCCGCTTCCGCTGCGAGCTTCAGGGCGAGTGTGAAGTAGCGCCGCGCGGCCTCGTGGTGGGAGGCGTCGAAGCTCATCCAGCCAGCGACGTACACCGCCTCAGCGGCAGCGGAGAGGAGGGCACTACGGGTGTCGTCACTGGTGAACACCCCGCCGATGTACCTGGCGACGTCGTCGACGAGGTACTGGTAGAGGGCCGTGCGGCCATCCATGCCGCCGTGGCGCTGGTCTCTGTGAGAGAAGAACTCCGTCATCTCACGGACAGCGCTGACTTCCGCGGCCCCGACCCTGCGGCTCGTCGCGGCGGGGCGGGACTTCGCCCGCTGGGGAGCCTCGTCCCACCACTGCTGTCCGGGCAGGACCAGGCCGCCCACCGAGTAGGCGGCGCCGGCCAGCAGTCGGCGGCGTTCGAGGTCCACGTCGCTTCTCCCAAGGTCTACCAGCGCAGCCAGCGTATCGACGTTCCACTCCGATGCCGTGACTGCACCCCCCTCCGGCACAGAGAGCCCGATCTCAGCTGGAGTGATGGGGCGTTGGAGCCGTCGCGACAACGTCTCGCACAAGATAAGGGGCGCTCTGCCCGAGGGCTGTGTTCCCGCCACCCACATGGCGATGTGCGAGCGGCTGATGCCCAGCATTTCCCTCGCTTCTACCTCGGCCGCGACCCTCACGAAGGCAGCCGCCACCTTCGTCTGCGACCAGCCTGTTTCCGCGATCGCGTCGGCCAGCTTCACGTTCCGCTCGCGCGCCATCGTCTACCTCGGTTCACCAAAACGATCTTTGACGGGTTTGACGGCCCCGGCAGCCGCCGGGAGATACCGCCGCGATGTGATCCACGGTTCGCTCGTGGTCAACGAAACCACCAACTGCCTTTGTCCGGGAGGAAACCGGTGAAGACCAGCCACACGACTGGCGCCGATGCCCGGACTGCTTCAGGCGACGGGCGCGCCCCCGCCCCGACGTCCGACGGACGGCACCTCGACCACCCCCCGCCGGTGGCCGTGCTCGTGCAGAACCTCCGCCGCTTCGACCGCTCCGACAAAACCGCCGATCGAGTCCTCCGCGGGCTCAAGCATCAGTTGTGAGAAGGCGAGCATGGACCGAATCGAAAGCCTGGGCAGCGTCATCAGCGTCCCTGAGCACCAGAAGAGCCTGACGCTCGCCGCCGACGACAGGGCTCCGGGCAAGGCCCGGTCCTTCACCCGTGAGGCACTTACGACGTGGGGAGCGGACGATCTCCTTGACCAGGCAGTGCTGATCGTCAGCGAGCTCACCACCAACGCCGAGCAGCATGGCCGAATGCCTGACGCCGGCCACGGCCTTCCATCCAGCGACGGCAAGCCCGTCGATGAGATCACGCTGACGCTCGCCTTGCAGGCCGGTGTCGTGGGGATCGAGGTCGAAGACAACTCCCCGGAGCCCCCAGTGCCTCAGATCCCCTCGCTCTACGCCACCGGCGGACGCGGGCTGCGCCTGGTATCGGCCACGGCTGACGCCTGGGCCGCCTGCCCCAAGGAAGACGGACGTGGGAAGCGGGTGATCGCCTTCGTGAAGCGCCCCGCGTCGCCCATCACCTACTGACCAACCCCCCTTGGAGTCCCGCTGATGCGATCCCGGATGATGCCCTTACCTGCGCCGTCCTCCGGCGGCACGAGGCTGGACCGCGACGCCGAAGCCGTACGTGTGCTGCTGCTCGACCTGGACGGCGTGCTCGTCGACACCCGCCCGGTCATGGAGAGCGCGTGGCACCGGGTCCGCGAAGACCACGGCCTCGACGTGCCGTTCCAGGAGTACGAGCGCCACCTGGGCCGGCCTTTCGCCGACATCATGGAGCAGCTCGGGCTCGCGGACGTCGAGCCGATCCACCAGACCTACTCGAAGGCGTCGACTGCCGCCTCTCATCTCGCCCGACAGTTCGATGGCGTCACTGAGGTCCTGCACGCCTTCGCCGTTGCCGACTGGCGGCTGGGGATCGTGACGTCCAAGCCGTTGGACCGAGCTACTCCTCTCCTGGCCCAGCTCGGCGTCCCATTGGCCACTGTGCGCACCCCTAACGGGGTGGGGCGGGGCAAACCCGCACCGGACCCGATCCTGCTCGCCCTGATCGATCTCGGCGCCGACCCGGCTGATGCGCTGTACGTCGGGGACATGGCGGTCGACCAGGAGGCGGCCCGCCGTGCCGGAGTCTCCTACGTGCACGCGGGCTGGGGGTACGGCACTCCGAGCGCCCCGGCCCCCGTCGTTGCCGAATCGCCGAAGGACCTGCTGCGGCTTCTGGACACCGGGCCGCTCCTCGAAGGGAGCCTGGTATGACGCCGCCCAAGGGCAACGCCCTCGGCTTCACCCGGGCTGAATCCGACGGCCAGCCCCTGTGGGCGCTGGTCGGCGAGGGCGCACTCACCACCATGAAATCCGACCGGATCACCGTGTCCGAACTGGAGGCCCTGCCGTTCGACACCGGCCAAGCGGAAGCGCGGATCGACCAGGTGATGGAGGCCCTCGAAGCGTACGGCGCTGACCTCGCGAGGACGCCAGGTGGCGCAGGATGGTTGTACGTCCAGCACGTGCCGACGCGGCGCCTGGTGGCACAGGTTGTACGCAAGCTGGCGGCGCTCAGCGCCTGGGAGCCGTTCGTCAAGGCCCCAGCTCCGCTGAGGCTCGCGCCGCACGAAGGACTCGTCGGGCTGCGGTCGAGCAGCTCGCGCGAGTACCGCTCGTACACCGTCACCTGGTCGGGCATCGCATACCTGCTCGGTGCCGCAGCCCCCCACAACCCGCTCCGTTCCGCGCAGTTACGCAACCTCTCTCCTCTGCCAATGGCCGCAGCAGTGCCGAGCCCGGCTCCCTCGGAGCTTCAAGCGAGCGAGGTGGTTGCGCTGTCGTGGTCGTCCCGTCACGCGGCCACTCTGCTGCCGGTGCTGGAGGAGCTGGCCAGGAACGGACGCCCGAGCCTCATGGTGGACCTGGCAACCGACCCAGCGGAGAGCTGCCCGGCTTCGGGCGTCGCGGGGGTGAACCTGTGCTCGCCGCCGACCGGTCTCTTCGAACTCTCCGGCGCCGTGGATGGTCTGAGGCTGCAGGACGACGGCTGCGTCGTTCGGGTCGACGAGCACGACGTTCGACTGGCTCGGCTGGTCCGGCTCGTGTCCGTGCTGCTGGAGACGAGCGGCGGGTGCACCCAGCCCTCGTGGCGATCCGTTGTCCGGGCGGAGACGTGGCTGGACGGCGTCCTCGACGCAACCCAACCGCACACCGTTCTGGTCAGCAACGACACCAGTCCGCTGGGCGTGCTCGGTGTGCATGTGGCAGAGCGCCATGGTGCGAACACGGTGCACGTCCAGCACGGGGCCTGGACGGCGGAGTCGGTCGCATGGCCCGCGTTGCACAGTCGCGACATCGTCGTCACGGGTGAACGGGATCTTCCTCTCGCGAAGGCGTGGGTGCGCCACGCTGACGCCGAAGTCCACGTCTTGGGCCAGCCCCGCTTCGACGCGCTCGCCGGTTTCGGCCGTGAAGCCCAGCGGCGCTATCTGGAGAATCTGCTGGCGGCCCGCCCACTGCGAGGCCCTGCCCATGTCGCCGTGTGGGCCTGCCAGCCCTTCGGCCCTGACCGGCTCAAAGCCCAGGCCGACCTTCTCCTGGACGGTCTGTGGAAGGCCGGCGGCGACTGGGGCCTCGTCATCGCGCCGCATCCGGCACAGAGCGTCGAAGTCTTCGCCCCCCTGCTCGAACGGGATGGCCGGCCGCTCGTGGCCGTGGCCGATCCCCGGGTCGGCGCTCGCGGCTGCCTCGCCGGTGCCGACGCTCTGGCGAGCGCCTATTCGACGTGCGGCATCGAAGCCGCGCTGGTGGGCGTTCCGGTGCTCGAACTCGGTTCGCCCGGCGAGCGCACGCTCGGGCTGTCCGACCACGGCCTCGCGCGGCGGTGCAGCACCGCCGATGACGTCGCCACCGCACTCGTCGCGCTGCGCGGTCCGCGCCGTCCAGTCGACCGGGCGGCGGCGGACGCGGTGTGCCGGTGGCGCGGCGACAGCGCCGCCCAGGTCGCACGCCTCATCATCCGCCGGGCCGACGGCCATGACACGCACTTCCACGACAACCACCGCGATGCCCACGGCACCGATTCCGGACTGCCGCAAGGCGAAGGAGTACCTGCCCGATGACACACCTGACCGCCGACAGCGTCGCCGAACTCTTCGTCGGCGCCGTCGCCCTGGCGAAGAGCGGCGAGAGGGTCAGCCCTCGCGGGATGGCAACCCGTGAGGTCCTCGACGTCCACATGCGGCTGACCCAGCCGCGGGCCCGCCTGCTGTACGCGCCGCCGGCACGCGTCATCAACCCCGCGTTCGCCGTGGCCGAGACCGTGTGGCACCTCTCCGGCTCGGACGAGTCGTGGATCTTCGACTACAACGCGCGCCTGCGCCAGTACGCCGACGACGGTGTTCTACGGGGCGCGTACGGCCCGCGGATGCGGAAGTGGGCCGGGAACGTGGATCAGTTGAGCCGCGTCGTCGAGATCCTCAAGGAGGATCCCGACTCTCGCAGGGCTCTGATCCAGCTCTACGATCCGGCCCAGGACGCCGTCGGGCACAAGGACGTGCCCTGCACGCTCGGCTTCGGCTTCCATCTGCGCGCCGGCCGCCTGCACATGTCGACCACGATGCGTGGTCAGGACGTCTGGATCGGTATGCCGTACGACCTGTTCTTCTACACCGTGCTGCATGAGTTGGTCGCGGGCTGGCTCGGTGCCGAGCTGGGCGAGTTCCACCACCACGTGGGATCGCTGCACGTCTACGAGAAACACCTCGACCAGGCCGAAGAGCTGACCTCGGTGACCGCGAGCGCGGTCATGCCGGACCTGACCACACCGTGGCGGAGCTTCGACGGCCTCCTCGACCAGGTCGAGGCCCAGGACGTCACCGGCCACCCGGGCTGGGACATGATGGCTGAGACGCTGCGCAGCTACCGCCTGTGGAAGGACGGCCTACGTGAACAGGCGTGGCGGGTGGCTGACAAGATCGACGGGCCGCTGGGGCAGGCGCTGACTGCCTGGTACGGCGAGCTGAACCGCCGTGTCCGTACCTCGGCCGCGCGCGAGACGGCGGGGACCCAGTGATGGCCGCCATGGACCGTGCGCCCTCGGTGATCCTCGGCCTGTGCTCGTACACGCACGACTCTTCCGCCGCTCTCATGGTGGACGGGGAGCTGATCGGCTTCGTCGAGGAGGAGCGGCTCTCCCAGCAGAAGCACACCAAGGACTACCCCCGCCACGCCATCGACTGGCTTCTGGGAGAGGCCGGGCTCACCGACGCCGCGGTCGACGCCGTCGCCTACAACTTCCAGCCCGCCCGCTACCTGGCCGAGTCTCCGGCCGCCCTGCGCCTGGCACTCTCGGCGACGACGCGCCAGCGGGCTCTGCCAAGGGCGAGGGGATTCGCCAAGGTGGCGCTACGTACCCAGCTCCGCACCCGCACCCTCGGTCGGCAATTCCCCGCCGCCCGCGTCTGCCCCGTCCTGCACCACCGCGCCCACCAGCTGGCGGCCTTCGCCACCTCCGGCTGGAACAAGTCCGCCGTTCTCGTCGTCGACAGCCTCGGCGAGCGACAGACCACGACCATCGCCCACGGACACGACGCGCTGCACCCCTCCACCCGCACCCTGGAGGCAATCAACGACCCTGCCTCTCTGGGCTACGTGTACGGAGCGGTCACCGAGCACCTCGGCTGGCGGCGCGGTGACGAGGAAGGCACCGTGATGGCACTCGCTGCCCTCGGCGACCCGGAGCGATTCCGGCACCTCTTCGCCCGTGCCGTGCGCACCACACCCACGGGCTTCGTGGTGGACCCCGCCTACTTCCCGCCGCGCGTGTTGATCTCGGGCTACCCGCGGATCTCCCGCCGCTTCATCGCCGAGACGTGCCGCGAGCGCCATCCGAGCGAGCCGCTCCAAGACGTCCACCGGGATCTGGCGGCCGCGCTCCAGGAGCGCACCGAGCAGGTGATGCTGCACCTGGCCCGCCGGGCCCGGATGATCACCGGGTCGCGCCGTCTGTGCGTCGGCGGCGAAGTCGCCACGAACTGCGTGAGCATCGGCCGGATCATCGACGACGGCATCTTCGACGAGGTCTTCGTCCCACCCGCCCCCGGCGACGCCGGCACCGCGATCGGGGCCGCCATCGCCGTGCACACCGCCAGCCGCAGCCGGCGACCAGTGTCCGGCGTCGCGCGGGCCTGCTACCTCGGCCCGTCGTACCAGGACCAGGCCCTCGACCTCACGCCGTGGCCCAGGCTCCAACAGAAGACGCTGGGCATCGAGACCGCCGAGTTCCTCGCCGACCAGCTCGCCCACGGCATGATCGTCGGCCTCTTCCAAAACCGGGTCGAGGCCGGTCCACGCGCCCTGGGGAACCGCTCGATCCTCGCCTCCCCGCTGGAGCCCGGCATCATCGAACAGCTGAACGCCACCGTGAAGTTCCGGGAGCCGTTCCGTCCCTTCGCCCCCATGGTCCTGGCCGAACGCGCCGAGGAGTTCTTCACCCTCGGCCAGGAGGCGCCGTACATGTCGATGGCGTCCGGCGTGACCGACAAGGCGCGCGAGCGCCTGCCGGCCATCGTGCACGCCAACGGTACCTCTCGTCTTCAGACCGTCACCCGGTCACAGAACCCGTTCATGCACGACGTGCTCAGCGCCTTCGCCCGCCGCACCGGGGTGCCGGTCCTGATCAACACCTCGCTCAACGTCAAGGGCAAGCCGATCTGCGGGACACCGGAGATGGCCCTTGACTGCCTGGTCGAGTCCGGACTGGACGCCCTACTGCTGGAAGGCCGGTGGATCACCAAGTGAAGATCGGATACAGCTTCTGGGGATTCCTCGGCAATGGGATCACCGACACCCCGGACGGGGGCCGCAGCCACCGCCGCCCGCTGGTCGACGCCCTCCTCGGTCGCGGCCACGAGATCGTCTTCTTGCAGGCCAACCGCGACCTGATCGAGGCCGACGACGACCTGAGCAACGCCTACACCTTCCACAGCGGCAACCCGGACATCGACGTGCTCTTCCTGGAGTGGCGCTGGGCGATCGACGGGCGCAACACCACTCCGTGCGGCGTCGAGGGTCACACCTGCGACCTGCACCGCCAGGCCGAGCTGGTCACCTGGTACACCGTGCGGCGGGAGACGCCGACCGTGATCTGGGACAAGGACCGCCAACTCCGGCCCGACAGCATGTGGCGGCGTGTCCAGCGGACCGCTGTGTGCGAAGCCGCCCTCGAACCGACGCCCGGCGCCCACCGGCTGCTCTTCCCCGTCGACGACCGTCTGCTCGCCAAGGCGGACCCGCTCGCGCTCTCCAAGAAGCCCCGAGACCTCATCCTCGGCTACGTCGGCAACCAATACGACCGCGACGAACACTTCGACCGCTTCTTCGCGCCGGCCGCCGCCCTCTTCGATCACCTGGTCGGGGGCAAGTGGACCAAGACCAGCCGCTGGCCGCACGTCCGGTTCCTCGGCAGGCTCCCCTTCGAGGCGGTGCACGCCGTCTACGGCAGGTCGCTGGCGACCATCCTCATGCTCCCCGAGAGGTATGCCGCCGTCGGACAGATGACGCAGCGGATCTTCGAGGCAGTGCTCGCCGGCTGCCTGCCGCTCGCCCCGGCGGACATCCGCCACGTCGACCAGTTCATGCCCGCGGAGCTGATCGTGCGCTCAGGCCAGGAGGCCGTCGAGCGGCTCTCGTATCTCCGGCAGATCGTCGGCACCCAGCAGCACGCGGAGCTGATCGGGGCCTGCCTGGACCGCCTGGACCTGTTCCGACTGAGCAGGCAGGTCGCTGCTCTGGAGGCCGTCCTCGACGCCGCCGTCAATCCCGTCGCGGCAGAGCGGGGGGCAGCGTAATGCAGCTGACCATCCAGGCCATGGGGTCTGGATCATCCGAACGTGTCGGGACGGCCGGTCTGACCGGGCGGCCGAGCGCCTCTAGGCTGGAGCATCATGAAGAAGGTCGCCATCGTCGGCTGCGGAGGCAGCGGAAAGTCGTACGTGGCTCGCGAGCTGGGCAGGATTCTCGCCGCCCCGGTGACGCACCTGGACGCCGCGTTCTACGACGACGAGTGGAACGAGCTGCCCAGGGAGAAGTTCGCCGCGCTGCAGCGGGAGCTGGTCGCGCGGCCGGCGTGGGTGATCGACGGGAACTACAACTCGACGTTGCAGATTCGGCTCGAAGCCTGCGACACGGTGGTCCTGATGGACGTCTCGACAGTGTCGGCGCTGTACGGGATCTTCTCCCGGCAGATCCGGCACGGAGCCGGGCACAAGGGCAACGGGGTGCACAACCGCATCCACTGGGGCGTGATCAAGTACGTGGCGACGTACCGCCGCAAAATGCGCCCGCGCGTGATGTCCAAGATCGAGGAGTTCGCTTCGGGTCGTGCCGACGTGGTGCTGCTGTCAAACCGGCGGCAGACGCGCCGCTGGTTGCGGAAGGTCGCCGCCGAGCACAGCTGAGCGCTCCGCGCCCCCGAGGGGAGGGTGCTGCATGAGCGGCACCAACCCCTTCCTGGACCCCGCGCGCCAGGCGGAGCTGTACGGCCACGCCTCTCGGCTCGCTGGCAGGTCCAACGCCTTGATGCGGGCGAAGACCACCGGGTCCCCCGTACCGGACAGGATCGTCGGGCTGGTGCGCGCCCACCACGAGCGGCCGGACTGTCTCGGCCTGGTCTTGGACCTTGGCTGCGGGCGCGGCACGAGCAGCCTGACCTTCGCCCAGGAGCTACGGCCCCGGCGCGTCGTGGGCCTAGACGCCGCGTCGGCCTTGATCCAGCAGGCGCTCCACAGGGTCCGGCGGATGCCCGGCCTCCCGGTGAGCTTCCTTCATGACGACTTTCACTGTCTCCCGGTGGCCGCCGGCTCGTGCGACGTCGTCGTCGCCGCGTTCTGCTTGTACCACTCACCGCGCCCGCAGACCGTGGTCGCGGAAATCGACCGGGCGCTGGCGCCGGGAGGGCTGTCCGTGCTCGTCACGAAAGGGCTCGACAGCTACCGAGAGATGGACCAGCTGGTCGCTGCCGCCGGCCTCGATCCTCGAGCCGAGGAGCACGAGAGCCTGTACGTCTCGGCGCACAGCGGGAACCTCGCCGCGCTGGCCGCCATGTCGCTCGACGTACTCGCCGTGGAGGACGAAGAGCACACCTTCACCTTCGACGGCCACGACCATGTGGCCGAGTACCTTGCCACCAACCCCAAGTACGACCTCGCGCCCGGCCTGTACGGGAATCCGGGCGCGCTCGCGGCCTCTCTGCACGAGTTCGTGCCGGACCTGCCCCTCACAACCAAGTCTCTAGTCACCTTCGTCGTGGCCCGGTCGCGGGGAGGCAGGCCGTGACCGTCCGCCGCTTCACCAAGCACTACGCGACCCCCGGCAAGGTGGCGTCGGCCGCCCGTCACCACGCCTGGCTCGCCGAGCACGCACGGCCTCTGCGTCTGCCGGTGCTGACGGTAGCCGGGCCGACCAGCCTCACGTACGAGTGGATCGACGGCCGCTCGGCCCGGCCCGAGGACCTTCTGACCCTGGCCGGGCTGCTGGGCGACGCCCACGGGGCCGCCTGGACCAGCGATCTCCGGCCGACCTCGCTGAACACGCCGCACTGCTTCCAGGACGGCACCGTGTTCGGCGACTACGTCGCTCCCCGGCAGGCCGCCTTGCGGAGGAGGCTGGACCAGGGCTACCTGCCGGACCGGGTTGCTCTCCACACGATGCTGACGCTGCTGGAGAAGACCGCCGAGGGGCCAACTGCGTTCTACAAGGACAGCAACCCCCGGAACTTCATCATCACCGAGGCCGGTGACATCTACACCGTCGACACCGACGACCTCACTCTCGCCCCGATGGCGTACGACCTGGCGAAACTGATCGCGACGCTGATCCTGACGTACGGGCCTCTGCCGACCGACTCGGTCAACGCGAGCCTGCACGCGTACAACGAGGCCGCCGAACGGCACGACGCCCGGCTCGGCGCCACGGATCGCGAGCGGCTCGACGACTTCCTCGCCCTGCACGCCGTCCTGACCGCCCCGTACATCGGCCACAACGGCTACCACCACAGCGGGGCACCCCACCCCTGCCCCGGAGGTTCCGCATGATCACCACCGAGCTCGTCTTCGTCCGCCACGGCGAGGCTCAGTGCAACGTCGATGGCCTGGTCGGAGGCCCGCGAACCTGCAGCGGGCTGACCAACCGCGGATATGCGCAGGTCAAACGGGGGGCACTCCGACTCGCCGCAGAGCACCGCGACAAGCCGTTCGACGTGCTGTACGCCGGCCCGCGCATCCGCCTGCGTCAGACAGGCGAGATCATCAGCCAGGCCCTCAGGATCCCCCTGTCCGTGGACGACCGCCTCGACGGTCCCGACCACGGCGCCGCCGACGGGCAGCCCTGGACCGAGGTGAAGACCGCCGCCGATGGCGGGCCGCACGCCCACCCCGACAGGCCCTGGGCGGCCGGATCCGACACCTGGAACGGCTACCTGGAGCGGGCTGGTCGCTTCCTGCGGGAACTCATCGACCAACATGAGGGCGAACGCGTCCTGTTCGCCGTGCACGGCGAGACCGTGATCGTGGCCCACACCCTGCTCCTGGGGATCCCGCTCGGTGCCCCTGCCGGATTCACGATCTCCCACGGCTCCATCACCCGCTGGCAGCACCACCTCAACCGCCTTGGACAGAGACGGTGGATGCTCGACCGCCACAACGACACCGAGCACCTGGCCGCCTTAGCACGGGAGGCCGCTTCGTGATCGCGCTGTCCGACGACCCGCGCCTGAGCCTGGCCCGAGGCGCGCTGGGAGCGGTCCGGATCGTGCACGATCCGATGCTCCCACCGCGCGTCCTGCGCCTGGTCAGCCGCCACGGCGAAGAGTTCTTCGCCAAGCAGCACAGCGAACGCGGCCGGTACCTCCGGGAGCTCCACGCCTATCTCGCCTGGGCATCCCACCTGATCGGCCACGTCCCCCGCGTGGTGGGCCGACAGGACAGGACGTGCACCCTGCTGCTCACCGCCGTTCCCGGCGTACGGGCGGACACGGTCGCACCAGGGTCGCCCGAGGAGGAAGAGGCCCACTACGAGGCCGGACACGTGCTGGGCAAGCTGCACCACGCCACCTCGGTACCGCGTACCGGTGCCGTCGGCACGGAACTCGCCCAGCGGCTGCGCGACTGGACCGCCCGCGCCGACCGGGCCGACCTCGTCTCCACAGTCGAACGCGACCGCCTGAGCCACCACGCGGGCGTCCTGGCGAACACGCTCATGGACAGCGCCGTGTGCCACCTCGACTACCAGCCGCGAAACTGGATCCTCGGCGACGCGCTCGGGCTGTGCGACTTCGAGCACATGCGCCGCGACGCCCGCATCCGTGACTTCGCCCGGCTCGAATTCCGCCGCTGGCAGGCCGCCCCCAACCTCCGCACGGCCTTCTTCGCCGGATACGGAAAGCCACTGAACGACACCGAACAGCGGCTGCTGGACTCCTTCGGAGCCATCGAGGCCGTCACCGCCCTCGTCCGCGGGCACGAGCAGGACGACCTCGCCCTGAGTACCCACGGCCGCACCGTTCTCGCCCGGCTCCCCTGAACGACCTCTCCCCGGATTCTGGAGACCTCCGTGTCACAGCTCTTGTCCCACCTGACCACCGCCGTACCCCGTCGAGCAGTGGTGACCGGTGCCGCCGGCTTCATCGGCTCCCACCTCGCGCACGCCCTTGTCCAGGCCGGCGCCGTCGTCATCGGTGTCGACCGGCGCGATCCGGCCACCGATGCCACGGCCGCGGCCAACCTCGCCGTCCTGCAGGGCCTCCCCGGCTACATGCATGTCACTGGGGACCTCCTGAACTGCGCGATCGAGCCGGTGCTCGTCGACGCGAACACCGTCTTCCACTTGTCGGGCATCCCCGGAGTACGCCCCTCCTGGGGACCGAAGTTCAGCGAGTACGTCGCCTCCAACGTCCTCGCCACCCACCGCGTCATGGAAGCCGCCGCCCGGATGGGCGTCCCCCGGCTCGTGGTGGCCTCCTCCTCCAGCGTCTACGGCCCCACCGACGGCGGTCCGAGCGTCGAGACCGACCGGCCCCAGCCGGCCTCCCCGTACGCGGTCACGAAACTCGCCGAGGAGCAGCTCTGCCTCGCGCACGCCGCCCAGGCCCACTGCCCCACCAGCGTCGTGGCCCTGCGGTACTTCACGGTCTACGGCCCCCGGCAGCGCCCCGACATGTTCACGCACCGCGCCCTCAAGGCCGCCCTCACCGGCCAACCGCTGCGCCTGTACGGGGACGGCCACCAGCGTCGGGACTTCACGTACATCGACGACGTGGTCGCCGCGACCATCGCCGCGGCCACCACCCCAACGGCCAACGGCGTCGTCAACGTGGGAGGCGGTTCGAGCGCCTCCCTGCTCGAAGTGATCAACATCGCGAACAGCCTCACGGGGCGCGAGATCCAGGTTCACCAGGAGAACCCGCGCAGCGGCGACGTCCTCACGACCCGCGCCAACCCCGGCCGAGCCCACGAGGTCCTGGGCTGGCAGCCCCAGATCGACCTCCCCAACGGCATGCGAGCCCAGATGCAGGCACTGGCCGCCGAGCCCGCCGCGTACGGCCACGCGGCATAACTAGCGGGCACGATGAGGAGTTGCAGTGGAGAGTCCTGAGAAGGCGCGGCTGGATGCCTTCTTCCAGCAGATCACGACACAATTCGCCGCCGGCGACCCCGTTACCACACTGGTCATCACGCACCTGCTGCCCGAGCGGCCGGCGTTCCTCCGCGCGATGGCCGCAACGTCCACGGTCGCCGCCGTCCTGCCCAAGCCCAGGTCCGTCGACCAGCCGACGCTAGAGCAGGTCCGACGCTCCTTCACCGTCCATGACCTCAGCCGAGGGTTGTTCGCCGACTCGACCAGGGCTTTGGAGTTCCTGGAGGACACGGCCGGCGGCCGGAACGTCGTCATGGTGGACATCGGCGGCTACTTCGCTCCGTGTCTCGACACCCTGGTAGAGAAGTTCTCCGGCCGCGTCCTCGGCGTCGTCGAGGACACCGAGAACGGACACCAGAGGTACGCGGCACTCGACCACCTGCCCTGTCCCGTCGTCTCGGTGGCCCGCTCCCCGCTGAAGGACTGCGAGGACCATCTCGTGGGCCGGTCCATCGTCTTCTCGACCGACGCCCTCGTACGCGCCCGCGGCGACATCCTGACCAGCCGAAACGCCTGCGTCATCGGGTTCGGTAAGGTCGGCCGGGCCATCGCGCAGACCCTCCGCGCCCAGGACCTGCGCGTCACCGTGCACGACACCGATCCGGTCAAGAGGGTGCAGGCACACTCCCAAGGCTTCCGTACGAGCACATCGACGGTCGAGGCGCTCAGAGACGCGGAACTCGTCCTGTGCGCCACCGGCAACCTCGCCCTACGCCAAGGCGACTTCTCCGCCCTGCGCAACGGGGCGTACGTCGCCTCGGTGACGTCTTCGGAGGACGAACTCGAACTGGGCAGCCTCCACGGCCTCTACCAGCGAACCCCGGTCGGCGAGCATCTGACGCGTTACGAGATCACCGGCCACTACTTCTACGTCCTCGCGGACGGCGGTGCCGTCAACTTCGTGCACGGCGCCGCCGTCGGCGCATACATCCATCTCGTCCAGGCCGAGATACTCGCCGCCGCGGCGGCCCTCAGCCAAGGCCGCTTCCAGCCCGGCCTCCACGACATGCCCGCGACTGATCGCCAGGCCATCGCCAGGGTCTGGTTCGACTACTTCAACAGGTGATCCCATGGCACCGTCCCCCGACCACATCCGCTCCACCGTCGAGGCATACCTCACCCGCTACCCGTCCGAACGCGATGCCCTGGCTGCGCTCTTCGACGCTCTCGCCGGCCTGAACGATCCGACCAGCCGCAAGACCTTCCCCACGCACGTGACCTGCAGCGCCATCGTCATCGACAGCAGCAGCCGGGTACTGCACATCCAGCACAACGCAACGGGCAAGGCCCTCGCGCCCGGCGGCCACAATGAACCGGGCGACCAGAGCCTTCCCCGCGCCGCCCTACGCGAGCTGTCCGAGGAAACCGGCATCCCTCACGACGCCGTCGTCCCCCTCCCGGGCTTCGAGACCGTGCCCCTGGACATCGACGTACACGGCATCGCCGCCAACCCCGCGAAGGGCGAGCCGGAGCACCAGCATGTGGACTTCCGCTGGGCCTTCCTCCTCCGGGCGCAACACGCGGTGACGCTCCAGACCGAAGAAGTCAGCGGCTTCGAGTGGCGGTCCTTCGAGGACACCGCCTCTCCCACCGTCCGCGCCAAGCTGGCCCTTCTCCCCCGCCCCATTCCTTCCTGACACCCAGCGACGGGAGTCCGCCGTGGCCGCCACCACAGCCGCACCGCCGAGCACATCGCCCCGCCACCACATTGCCGTCATCCCCTGCCGCTGGGGAGCCTCCCGGTTTCCGGGAAAGCCCCTGGCGCAGTTGGGGGGCAAGCCGCTGCTGTGGCACGTCCATCAGCGCTGCCTGGAGGCGAAGCGCCTCGATGGCGTGGTCGTCGCCACCGATGACGAGCGCATCGAGGAGGCGTGCCACGCACTGGGCATCGAGTGCGTGCGCACCGGCGAACACCGCACCGGCACCGACCGGGTCGCGGAGTGTGCGGAGCACCTGCCCGCCGACGCGTACATCAACGTCCAGGGCGACGAGCCGTTCATCTCGCCCGCCGCGATCGACACCGTCTCCGAAGCTCTGGAGCACCTGGCACCCGGGACGCTCGCGGTGAACGCGTACACGGGGCTGGAAGACGTGGGTGCCGTCCTGGACCACAACGTCGTCAAGGTCGTCGTCGGTGCACAGCACGACGCCCTGATGTTCTCCCGGCAGCCCATCCCCTATCCGCGAGGAGACAGGCCGAGCTATCTGCGGCAGCTCGGGCTCTACGGCTTCACAGGAACGGCCCTCAGCCTCTTCCGGCAGCTGCCCCAAGGGCCGCTCGAGCGAGCCGAAGGCGTGGAGATGCTGCGCTTCGTCGAACACGGCCACGGAATTCGGATGCTCGCCGTCGAGGACGAGGGCATGGCGATCGACACGCCTGAAGACCTCGCGAGGGCCACCTTGCTTCTTGCTTCTCAATCGGTCCGGTGAGCGGTGCAGTTGCCGTGCCGAGAGTCGCCGCGCCAAGGTCCTGCCGGCCCGGTGCTCCCGGCTAGCCGGTGAACGAAGCCACCACCGTCACGCATCGAAAGGCCATACGCCGGAGCAGCGGCAACCTCGGCGTTTTGGCCACCACGGTTCAGAGCGTGCCTCTTTGTGCCGCACGGGTCGGTGCATCGCACACGCTCCGCCGCGCGCTCTGTCGCACGGTTCGAAGCCCGTCCGAAACACAGGTGTTCGAAATTCCGGCGCAGTCGTTGAGCCCCATGTCCCAGCCGCGACGAAGGGGGAGCCACGTTGACCACGTCCGATACTCACGAGCAGCAGGACACCGCGCCGCCGTTTCCACCACCGGCGGAGATCACCTACAGCGGGCCAGGTGATCACTGGAGTCTCGGCCGCCGCTCTGCTGACCGCGACCGCCGAGGCCATGCAACCGATCCTCTCCGACGGCGCCGTCGCCGACCGGCTGCACAGTGCCCTGCCCTCCCTGCTGGCGGTAGCGACGGCCGCCGCACTCGGCCGTGTCGCGGGCTCGGTGGCCACGTATGCCGAACGGCGGATCACTGGGTCTGTCAAACGAGCGGCCCTGTCTCAACATTCGGGTCTGTCAAACGAGCGGTGTAACCAGGGTTGACGGTTACTGACGGGCTGAGGAGAGGCGGCCGTCGAAGGTGATGTCGAAGGCATTCAGCGCGGTCTTCCAGCGCATGGTCCAGCGGGCCTGGCCCTTGCCCGTGGGGTCCAGCGACATGATCGCCATGTAGACGCACTTCAACGCGGCCTGCTCGTTCGGGAAGTGCCCGCGGGCCTTGACCGCCCGACGGATACGGGCGTTGACCGACTCGATCGCGTTCGTCGTGCAGACGATGCGACGGATCTCGGTGTCGAACCGCAGGAATGGAGTGAACTCCTCCCAGGCGTTCTCCCACAGCTTCACGATCGCCGAGTATTTCCGGCCCCAGGCGTCGGCGAACTCGGCGAACCTGTCCAGGGCGGCCTCCTCAGTGGGCGCCGTATAGACGGGCTTCAGAAGCTTGGCGATCTTGTCCCAGTCCTGGCGGGCGGCATAGCGGAAAGAGTTCCGCAGCAGGTGCACCACGCAGGTCTGCACGATCGTCCGCGGCCAAACCGTCTCCACCGCCTCGGGCAGGCCCTTGAGTCCGTCACAGACCAGCATCAGCACATCGCTCACGCCGCGGTTCTTGATCTCGGTGAGGATATGCAGCCAGTGTTTGGCGCCCTCGCCGCCGTCACCGGCCCACAGCCCCAAGATCTCCCGCCGGCCGTCGGTGGTCACGGCCAAAGCCACGTAGATGGGCCGGTTGGCCACCGCACCGTCGCGGATCTTCACGTGGATGGCATCGACGAAGACCACCGGATAGACAGCGTCGAGGGGACGGCTCTGCCATTCGGCCATGCCCTCCAACACCTTGTCGGTGATGGTGGAGATGGTCTGCCGGGAGACCTCGGCGCCATAGACCTCGGCCAGGTGCGCCTGCACCTCGCCGGTGGTCAGGCCCTTCGCGGCCAGCGAGATGACCATCTCGTCGACGCCGGTCAGGCGCTTCTGCCGCTTCTTGACGATCTGTGGTTCGAAGGAGCCGTCGCGATCGCGGGGCACGGTTATCTCCACCGGTCCGACATCGGTCAGGACGGTCTTGGAGCGTTTGCCGTTGCGGGAGTTGCCACCGTTCTTGCCGGCCGGGTCGTGCTTGTCATAGCCGAGGTGGTCGGTGATCTCGCCCTCCAGGGCGGACTCCAGCAGCCGCTTGGTCAGCTGCTGCAGCAGCCCGCCCTCGCCGGTCAGCTGCAGACCCTCGGCCTGGGCCCGGCCCACCAGCTCGTCGATCAACTGGTCGTCCACAGCCTTTGCCCGCACAGCATCCACGGGCTCGACAGCCTCGGATCCGGACACGTTCTCACTGGTCATCGATGCATCTTCCATGATCGGGAGTTACACCGAACGTCTTACAGTCCCACTCCTGTCGCTCCCTTGTTGATCTTCTTCTTCACGTCCTTCGGTGCGCACACCACGCCGCCGACTGCCTTCCCAAGGGTGTTGTCGCAGAAGCCCAGTCCAGAGGGATCAACGCTGTTGACCGGGTCCCCGCCCGCGTAGAGGTAGGGGTTGGTTTCCTGGCCGCTGGGGTCGGATTGGGTGAAGCGGCCGAGTTGGGGGTCGTAGTAGCGGTGGCCCATCTTGTACAGGCCGGTCGGGTCGGCGTAGGTGCCGCTGTAGCGGTAAGGCTGGGAGACCGCTTCGGTGGTAGTGCCGCGGGGCAGGCCGGTGGGGCCGTAGGCATAGGTGTGGGTGCGCTTGCCCGCATCGTCGACCAGGCCGAGGACGTTGCCGGTGGCGTCGGTGAGGTAGTAGTAGGACTTGCCCCCAGTCGTCATGGAGTTCAAGGTGCCCGCAGGTTCGCGGATGAATCCGGTGTCCACGCCGCTGGTCGTCGTGGACGCGAGCCCGAGGGCGGTGTGGTGGAACCACGTCGAACCCAGCTTCGTGCGCTCGGCGTTGTGAAGTTTCCCCGTGATGCTGGACACTCGATGCTTACGCTGCGAGGGCGTGTACTTGTTCGTGTCGCTGCCGGGTCTCCAGCGGTGTGAGGTGGCCCCAGACTGATTGCCTTCGCAGCCGCTTGCGGTTGTAGAAGATCTCGATGAAGGTGAAGATCTCAGCGCGGGCAGTGGTCCGGTCGGGCCAGCGGCGGGTGCCGATCTCCGCTTTCAGCAGCGCGAAGAAGCTCTCGGCGGCGGCATTTTCGTAGCACGAGCCGGTTCGTCCCATGCTCTGCTGCAGTCCCAACCGGCCTATCTCCCGATGGAGTTCGTCAGCGGTGTACTCCGCTCCGCGGTCCGAGTGCAAGATGCAGCCGGGCTGGAGGTCGCTGCGACCGGCGGCCATCGCCAGTGCGTCGACCACCAGGGATGCGCGGTGGTGGCCGGCCATCGAGTAGCCGACAACCTCGCGGGTCGCCAGGTCCAGCCAGGTCGCCAAGTACAGCCAGCCCTCGTCGGTGGGGATGTAGGTGATGTCCCCGACCAGCTTCCGGCCCGCGGCGTCGGCTGTGAAGTCGCGGCCGATGAGGTCGTGAGCGGGCACCGCCTTCTTCGCGGGGGCGGGTCAGCGACCGGCGCTTACGCCGGGTGACCCCGGTGATGTCGCGCTCACGCATGACCCGCTCCACTCGCTTGCGATTGACCCGCCGGTCCAGCCTGCGCAGTTCGGCATGGATGCGCGGCACCCCGTAGGTGCACCGGGAGGCGATGTGCAAGACGGTGATCTCGTAGGCCAGGGCGTCGTCGGCGGCCCGGCGGGCGGCGCGGGTCTGCGCGCCGGCCATCCAGGCGTAGAAGGAGGAGCGGGACACCTTCAGCAGCCGGCACAACAGAGCGACTGGGTGGGTGGTCTTCTCCGCCTCGATGAACGCGTATACGTCGATCATCGATCGCTCTCCTTCGCGAAGAAGACCGCCGCTTTTCGCAGCACCTCGATCGTCTCGGCTTGCTCACGGTTCTGCCGCCGCAGCCGACGCAGTTCCTCCCGCTCCGCGCTCGTGAGCTCGCCAGGTGTCCCCTGCCCGCGGTCGACCGCGTCCTGCTTGACCCAGTTCCGCAGGCCCTCGGCGCTGACCCCGATCTCCCGGGCCACCTCGGTGACGGTCCTGCCGGAGGAGCGGACCAGCGCGACCGCGTCGCGCTTGAACTCCTCCGAGTACCGCCTGCTGCGGTTGCTCTTGCTTCCCACCTGGCACTACTTCCTCTGGAACCTCACGTCCCAGTCTCCAGGTGTCCAACATCAAGGGGAAGCTTCATTGCTCGTGCCGGCGTGGACCAGGTCGTAGCTCTTGCCGCCGGTGGCGATGCCGGAGAGCTGGCTGTAGTCGGTCCAGGTCTCGTTGATGCGGGCGGTGGTGGCGACGCGGCCGCCGATGACGCGACCGCCTTCGCCGTCCAGGAGTTGCTCGCCGCGCGGTGCGCCCTCGCGCCGGCGGACCGTACGACCCGGGAGCATGACGAGCCGGGCGTGCGGCTGCGGTTCTTCCTGGACCTTCACCAGGACGCCGACGCGTAGGTTCGCGGCGGGTGTCGGCCTTCTCGTGCCGCGCGACGACCGGGGAGGCAGGTCAGCGCGCTGACCTGCCATGGTCGGGTCCTGGTCGAGGTGTCCTGCACCGTGGTCGGGTCTGCAGTCCCGTATCAGTGGAGGAGCGCGCGAAGGCCGCCGGTGTCGTTGCCGTGCCGATCCATCTGATGCCCCTCGTGCCGATCGTCTTCCCGGACGTCGAGTCGGCGAGATCGCCGTCTTCCGGGACACAGCCAGTCAGCTACTCCGGAGGCCTCGGGGGCGGAGGTGGGGGAGGCGGAGGTGATGAAGGCGAAGGCGAATGTGAAGCGGCCTTCGGGTGACGAGCCAACAGCAAGGGAAACAGGAAACCCGTCACCCCTCCCGCGACTGCACCGATCGCGCCGACGATCACAAAGTCCCAGCCAAGGCCGTCGTCAAACAACTGCGGCGGTCCGGCCACGATAAACCCGAAAATGCTCGTGCCAAGTGCCCCGCGCCAACGCCGTCGTGCGCTGTAAGAGTTCCTCTTCATGAGGCATGCCCTACCTTTCAGGTGGGTTCGAAATGATCATTTGTAAGATCAGGAGGGCCCAGGGGCTCTGGGCATGGCTTATGAGGTTGAGACCGTCAGATGGCTCAAGGAGCTTGGCCACCCGGAGCCCCGCGACGACTCGACCGCCAATTGGGAGATGCGACTCGATCGCTGTGTAGGGCAACGTCGGCGAGGTCGTCTGCTGGGCTGTGAGAGCACGCGACGAGCTGGCGGAGGTGACCGTGCCCCGGATATGGGCCGGAGTGGACATCGGCAAGGAACATCACCACTGCGTGGTGATCGGCCAGGACGGCGAACGGCTGCTGTCCCGCCGGGTCCTGAATGACGAATCGGCCCTGCTGGAACTGCTTGGCGACGTCCTGTCCCTCGACACTGATGTTGTGTGGGCTGTCGACCTCAACGGCGGCGGTGCCGCCCTGCTGATCGGTCTGCTGCTGAGCCACGACCAGCCGATAGTCTACATCACCGGCCTGACCGTGCACCGCGCCTCCGCCTCCTACCGCGGCGAGGGCAAGACGGATGCCAAGGACGCCTTCATCATCGCCGACCAGGCCCGCATGCGCCGCGATCTCGGCCCGCTGCGGCCCGGCGACGAAGTCGCCGTCGACCTGCGCACTCTGACCACCCGCCGCACCGACCTCGTAGCCGACCGCACTCGCCAGATTAACCGGCTCCGCGCTCAACTGCTGGAGATCTTCCCAGCGTTGGAACGGTCGCTGGACCTGACCAACAAGGGCCCTGTCGTCCTGCTTACGGGCTACCAGACACCGGCCGCGATCCGACGCGGCGGGGCCAAGCGGATCGAGACGTGGCTGCGCAACCGCAAGGTCCGAGGTGCCGCCACGCTGGCCGGGACAGCGGTGGAGGCGGCCGAGGCCCAGCGCACGTCCCTTCCTGGAGAGATGCTGGCCGCCGCCATGGTGGTCCGCCTCGCGAAGGCGGTGATGGCCCTCGACGAGGAGATCGCCGAAGTGGATGCCCTCATCGAGGCCCGGTTTCGCGAGCATCCGCACGCCGAGGTGATCCTCAGCCTGCCCGGCATGGGCAAGACGATGGGCGCCGTGTTCATCGCGGCCACCGGCGGCGACATGGATGCTTTCGGTAGTGCCGACCGGCTTGCTGGCTTCGCCGGCCTGGCTCCTGCCCCGCGTGACTCCGGCCGCGTCAGCGGCAACCTCCGCAGACCACGCCGCTTCCACCGCGGCCTTCTCAACGCGATGTACCTCTCCGCACTTTCCAGCCTGAAGAGCTGCCCGGCCTCGAAGGCGTTCTACGCGCGCAAGCGCGCCGAAGGCAAGGGACACAAGCAGGCACTGCTGGCGCTCGCGCGCCGCCGCCTGAACGTCCTGTGGGCCATGATCCGCGACGGAGCGTGCTACCAAGCCACACCACCTGTCACGGCAGCCGCTTGACATCAGCATTGGGAAGCTCCTTTTCTGCGTGCTCAGGGGCCGTGCGGCATGCCGCACGGCCCCCAACCGCACGGGGTCCGTTATCTCAAGACACGTCCCAGCCACGGGCTTGCTGGGCTGGCGCCGAGAGCCCCCCACAAGAGGCCGTTCGTGAAAGCATCCGTCCGGTCCTCGTTGTTTCCTCCGGTGAGAGCAGATCCGATGGATGCCCCGGAGCCTGCGCCCAGACCAACAAGCGCTGCTCCAGCCACGACACATCCAATGCCTGTCGAGCAGAGCGTGGCCGTGGCTGCCACTCCGAGAGCACCCCCAACGAACCCTCCGACCCCCTCGCCAATGTCCGGTAGCCCGAACAGCCCAGACGGATCGCTGTTGTTGATGGGGTCGCCGCTGGCGTAGAGGTAGGGGTTGGTTTCCTGGCCGCTGGGGTCGGGTTGGGTGAAGCGGCCGAGTTGGGGGGCGTAGTAGCGGTGGCCCATCTTGTACAGGCCGGTCGGGTCGGCGTAGGTGCCGCTGTAGCGGTAAGGCTGGGAGACCTCTTCGGTGGTAGTGCCGCGGGGCAGGCCGGTGGGGCCGTAGGCATAGGTGTGGGTGCGCTTGCCCGCATCGTCGACCAGGCCGAGGACGTTGCCGGTGGCGTCGGTGAGGTAGTAGTAGGACTTGCCCCCAGTCGTCATGGAGTTCAAGGTGCCCGCAGGTTTGCGGATGAATCCGGTGTCGGTGCCGTTGGTCGTGGTGGAGGCGAGTCCCACGGCGGTGTGGTGGAACCAGGTCGGGCCCAGCTTGGTGCGCTCGGCGTTGCTGGTGCCGGCGTGGACGAGGTCGTAGCTTGTGCCGCCGGTGGTGACGCCGGACAGCTGGCTGTGGTCGGTCCAGGTCTCGTTGGTGCGGGCGGTGGCCGCGACGCGGCCGCCGGCGGTTTCGTTGCCGGTCTTGTCGTAGGACCAGGGGGTGGCCGAGCCGGTCTGGGAGGTGAGCTGGCTGGCGTCGTTGTAGGTGAACACCGAGCTGCCCGGGCAGGCGGCCGCCTGCCCGTCCTGGCTGGTGAGGTTGCCGGCCTTGTCGAAGCAGTACAGCCACGACGCAGTCCGCGTACCGGCGGAGTCGGTCTCCAGCGCGTAGGAGAGGCGTTCTTGGGAGTCGTAGGTGTAGGACGTCTTTCGGCCGGTGAGGTTGTCGGTGCGGGTGCGGATCTTGGTGGTGTCCTTGCCCGCGCTGGCGTAGCTGTAGGCGAGGTCGATCAGCGTCGTTGTGCCCGAAGTGGCCTTGACGGCCGAGGGGCGGCCGTTCTTGTCGATCGTGACCGACTGTGTGGTGCCGCCGGGGTAGACGGTCTTGGTGCGCTTGTCGTTGTTGTTGTAGTCGAAGTCGGTCTTCTTGCCTGCGGGGTCGGTGAGGTAGTCCAGGCGGCCGGCCTTGTCCCAGGTGTAGTCGGTGGTGCCGGTCGGGTCGGTGTAGTGGTCGACGTCGCCGCCGGGGGTGTAGGCGAGCGCGGTCTGGGCGCCGCTCTGCAGGGTGCGTACGCTCTCGCGGTTAAGCTTGTCGTAGTCCCACACGGTGGTGCCGGAAGCGTCGGTGCGGGTCTTGACGTTTCCGTCGCCGTCGTAGGTGTAGGTGACCGTGGCGTTGGTGGACGACAACTTCGTGACGCGGTCGCGGTTGTCGTGGTCGTAGACCGTCTTGATGCCGCGTCCGTCGGTGACGGTCTTAACCCGGCCCAGCGCGTCGTAGGTGTAGAGGGTCTCCCCCAGCGGCGCCGGCGGGGTGACCCTGGACAGGTTGCCGTCGCTGTCGTAGGTGAAGGAGGTGACCTTGCCCCGTCCGTCCTTGGCCGTGCAGCGCTGGCCCTCGAAACCGCCGCAGGCCGGTGTCGAGGGGTTGTAGGTGTAGGAGCGGGTGGCGCCGGCAGTGCCGGACGTCGTCACCGACAGGGTGTTGCCGTTGGTGTCGTAGGAGAAAGTGTCCTTACGGCCGTCTGCGCTGGTGAAGTCGTTTGGCAGGTCGGTGCCCGCGATGGTCTGGTACGCGGTGACCGACGCGGTCGCGCCCATCGGCAGCTTCTGCGAGACGGCGTTGTTGCGGGCGTCCCAGCCGTAGGTGGTGGTGTTGCCGCCCGTGCCGTCCGCACCTGTGCCCATCGCATCGATCGCCGTCTGCGTCAGGTGGTTGGTGTAGGTGGCGTGGCGAGAGTGACCGAGCGCGTCGGTGACCTTCGTGACCTCACCGTCCGCGTTGTGGACGTACTGGGTCGCGTCGCCGTCCGGGTCGGTGACCGTCGTGGTGCCCGCATCCGACGGCGTGGTGGCCGTGTAGTCGTAGCGCCAGGTCGGACCCGTGGACCCGGTCAGGCGCTGCATCGAGGTGACACGGTTGTGGCCGTCGTAGGTGAACAGCGTGATGGTGCCCTCGGCGGTGGTGACCTTCGTCAGGCGGCGTGAGGAGTCGTAGCCGTACGTCGTGGCCTTGCCGTTGGTGTCGGTGACCTTCGCCAGGTTGCCCGCCGCATCCAGGTCGAACACGGCCGTGCGGCCGGTGTGGTCCTTGGCCTGCCACTGGCTGGCGTTCGTCTTCAGCAAGTCGACCCAGCGGCCCGAGCGGGTCTCGGTCAGCTTGAAGCCCTTGTGCTCGGTGCCTTCGTCGTGCTGGTCGACGGTGATCGTGCCCTTGTTCCTGTCGGTGACCTTCGTCAGCGTGCCGAACTCGTTGTAGGTGTCCTTGCTGCCGCTCTTGCGGTCGGTCAGGGTGTAGGTGCCGTCCGCGTTCTTCTTCAGGTCCTTGGAGTAGCCGGCCGGCGTGGTGTAGCCGCCGGCGGACGTCTCCTTGAACCGCAGGGCCTCGCCGGTCGCGTCGTAGACGACCACCTCACCGTCGCCGGCCTGGAGGTAACGCTCATACCCTTGCCACCAGCGCTGCGACACCTTCCCCCACGGTGCTTCCAGGGAGTTGTAGGTGCGGGCCAGCTGCAGCTTCTGACCCACCCCGGCGATGTCGAAGTCAGTCGCAGCAAGCATCAGGTTGCCGTTGGAGACATTCACCCGCGCCACCAGCGCGTCGTTCAGCCGCGTGTCGATCAGGCGGTGCCAGGGCACATCGCCCTGCCCCTCCGGCACGAAGGCAGCAGCTACTTCCTGCGCGGCAGCCGTCGCCCGGGAGGAAGAGGCGGCCTCGTCCTTGCCGGTGACGCGGGCCTTCTGCGCCGCCCGCCACGCCGCCACCTCAGCCGAAACCTCGGCCTCCGCCTTCGACTCCGGCGCCTTCGTCGACCCGGCCGGCGTCGCCGGCACCTCGACCTTCGTCGGCCGCGTCCACGCACTCTCCGGCTCCGGTAACTCCGGCGTGGGCGGCGCCGCCAGGCCCGGTGCCGCCGCGAGCACCACAGCAGCGGTCGTGAGCGCGGACAGGACAGCAGCAGCTCTGTGTGTTCTTCGGGCACGCCACAGCGACGTGCTTCCCGCACGTGAATGCATCAGCTTCCCCCACGGAAGACAGACAGACAGTCAGAACCAGTGACCCATTCGGTCACCTCGGCCACACAACCTGTCACAAGAAGCACACAAAACGACGAGCCGTTCCCCGCAACTCCCGTCTCATGCGAGTCGGAATCAGCCCCACCCCTTCAACGGGACGAAGACCTGCATACCGCAGCAACTCACCGCCACAGCACGAGGAATCAACCCTTCCATTGCAATCCCGGAGGATCACACTGGCTGGAACCCTGCAACCACCGTCGACACAGCACGCGGCCAGCTCCCCGCCCCATGCGCCCGCCGCACCACGAGTCATGAACTGGGTAGCGAAGCAACCGAACCGCGTGTGCCACGGCGGCACAGACCACCGGCCCCCAGGCAGACCACCGTCGCGGACGGCTTGCCTGCCCCTGTCAGCGGCCTGCCGGCTCGGGGTAGCGCTCGCGGCGCCGGTACGGGTCGTCGACACCGGCCTCGTACCAGGACTCGCCTCGCTGGAGCCGGGACAGGGTGTTCACCCTCACCCACACCGCGACGGCGATGCCCTTCACGTCGTCGGCGAGCACCTTCAGGCGGTCGTCGAGCAAATGCTCCTCCTTGCCCCCCCCAGGACCAGGCGCGGGTGCGCTCCGGGCGCGCGCGAGAGTGCCGGGCATCGTCGGGTGCGGCGCGCCGGGGTGCGGTGGCGCACCATCGCGATGCGCGCCACGGTGGAGTCCATCGTCATCCGGCGCGCCGGAGAGAGTCCACTCAGCGAAGTCCACCGGGTGGAGCCCACTGAGTGAAGGCCAACCAATAGCGTGCATCGCCACTGGATGCTGAACGTCGTGGGCCCCACTCGGTGGACGATGCCCGGCATCGTCACCCCAGTCATGCGGTGGAGTGCCGCACCCCGGACAGGGCGCGGGCATCGCAGCGCGCGGCCGCATTGCCGATCCGGTTCTGCCGGGAGCGGGGCCGTCGCGACTGCGCGGCGGCGAGGCGGCGCTTCCCGGCTTCCTGAAGCCGCTTCCGCTGCTTGAGCAGCTCCTTCTTCTTCGGCTTCCGGGGCCGCTTCCAGATCGGCTGCCACCCCAGGGGGTCCTCGGGCTCGGGCTCCTGGTCCTCGTCGAGCGCGGCGGCCATCTGCGCGCGGGCCGCGCGGGCGTGGGCGAGGACCTTTTCGCGGCTAAGCTGTTCTTCCGGGGTGTTCACCCGACTCCTCCTTGACTCCGGCCCGGCGTGTGCTGGCCTGATCTTCGTGAACCCGCTGCTCGGCTTCGAGGGCAACGGCGACGTCCAGCACGAGGTCCTGGAGGCGCTGCGCAGAGGCGCACCGGAGGGGCGTTCCCGGAGTTGAAGGCACCGCCGGCGCCGCGGAGCGTGCAACTGGAACTCTTGGCCGACGACGAGGACGATGAAGAGGTCGACGAAGAGGGGCGGGCATGCTGATCCAGGCAAGCGCCGGTTTCGGAATGCTGTACCGGCTGGATCTCACCAAAGCCGCAATGGACCTGCTGAGTGCGCTCATCGAGCGCCAGGAGCCCGGCGGCGAAGTCAACGCCTCCCAGGCCGAGCTGGGTGCCCGGGTGGGCCTGTCGCGGAACTCCGCGAACACGGCAATGGCGCTGCTGGAAAGCCGGAACCTGGTGCTGCGGCCGGTGGACCGCAAGTACCGCACCTACTACCTCCACCCCTACCTCGCCTCCTACGCCTCACAGGAGGAACTGGAGGAAGCCATCGAAGACGCTGCCGTACGCATCGCCGAGGGCGAGCTGCCCGACATCACCGCACCGCTGTACGAGGCCGCGCCGCCCAAACGCCACCCCCAGGGCCTCAAGCCCGTCCGGGTCGCCGGATAAGCCGCCTGCAGCAATTGAGGGTGCTTCCGGCAGGAGGTTGAGGTGGCGGGGCAGGCGATTCGCCGGATCGCGTCGCTAGGCGTGGTATTGGCCGGGGTGATCGGCGGGGTGGCGACCAATCGAGTCGAAGGGCCGTGGTGGGTGCAGGCCCTCTGGTTCGGTGGCGCAGTTGTGGCGGGCGTGGCAGGCCTGTGGCTTTACTCTCGCGCCAACCCACCTGAGACCTCCGCTTCCCCGGCCAACCTCTCTGAGCCGGAGCCCGACGCGGAGGAGTATCCGCTACTTATCCGCGTCTACCACTTCAGCAACTACCACGAATCGTCTGCCCTAGGAGGGCCTGACGGCACGCTGTTCTCGTCGAGAGGACACCTGGGCGAACGGGTTGCCGGGCTGCTGCTGAACGAGTTGTTGCGACGCGACATCGCCGCGGAGCGCAGCGATGGCGACAACCCGGTCCGCGTGTGGCAGATGAGGGTTCCTCCAGACGGAGCCCTGGAAGAGCTTCGCCGTCACGCACCGTTCGTAGCGGTGTCCGGTTACATAGCGCCGTCCGATGAGCCGGGCCGGTACACGGCGACGGTCCGGGCCTCGCTGATCCGCAAGGATGGCGGCCCCCGCCCCCTGCTTGTCGAGGAGGTGGAATTCGAGGACACACGTAGCAGCATGACGCAGGCCGTGGTCGGTCTGGCCGAACGGATCTGGCAACAGGCCCGAGTTCTGGGCCTCCAAGCAGATCGGCTCATCACACAACTGCTTGGCACGGATGCTGCCGCTGCTTGCCACGCTCATGACGCGTTGGTCGCGATGCCCCCCATGGATAGGCTCATCTCGGAACTGGAGAACCGCACCGCACCAGAGGAGCTGGACGCCCTGGTCGCGGTCTTGGCCGCCGTCAACGACTACCCGACGCGGGACCGGGTGAGTACGCGGCTGCGCGCATTACTGAGCGAGCCGCAGGTGCAGGCGCCAGTGGCCCGGTTGCTCGGGTTCTGGGGTGATGCCAGCGCCCTGCCAGTCCTGCTTGCCCTGCTCGAAGACCCCGAAACTCCCGAACTCGGCAAAACGATCAGTATCGTCGCGCAATTTAACCGCCCCGCTACTGCCTCTGTGATCGCACAGCACAGCACCCACCCCGATCCGCAGGTCAGAATCGCCGTCCTGCGCGCACTGCGCCTACTGGATCAAGCTGTCGCTCGCACTGTCTTGCTGAACCGGGTCGACGACTCTGACGGCGTGATCCGGCAGTGGGTCGCCGGGGTGCTGGCTGAAATCGGAGATTCCGAGGCGATCGACGCACTGCAGCGCCTTGTCGTGGATTCAGAACAGCCCGTGCGGGAGGAGGCTGCCCTCAGCCTGGCCCGCTTGGGTGACCCGTCCGGTGTTTCTGTGCTAATCGACTACATCGTCCAACGGCCGACCACCGACGTATACGGAACCATCGCTCAGGACTACCTGGTTGGCCTCCCCCCTGCCGCTGTGCTTCCGGAAGTGCCCGCGCTGCTGCGCTCTAATGATCCGGAAGTGCGCAGACGAGGTGCGCAGATTGCTGCCTCTCTTCCCGACCCGTCCATGCTGCCGACCCTTACCTCGTTGGCCGACGATCCGGATGGCTTCGTCCGTTTCGAGGTGCTCAAGGCCCTGGGATCTATCGGCCATCCGGACACTCTGCCCGTCTTGCGCCGCGGACTCCGCGACACGTGGGTCTTGAGTCGCTCGGCGGCACTGCGCGGCTACGTCCGGGTGGGAATGTACGCTCCCGAAGACGCCCCGCTGATCAGACCCTTCCTGGAAGACGCGGAAGATGCCGGCCCCGAAGGGCCCACCTATGCCGCATGGCTGCTCGCGCAGTGGGGAGACCGTGCGGCTTTCCGCTCCCTGCTCGCGGGGCTGCGAGACGGCACACAGAGTTGGGTCCGGGACCTGTTCGACCCCAGTCCCGATGAACGGATACTCGATGCCACCGGCGTCGCCGACCTCTGCGCCCGACTCTCGCCGGATGTCACCGCCATCGGGACTGCTGACCCCCGGGCTTGGGCGCAGTCCGTGCTCAACGTGCTCCCCCATCTGACTTGGGACGCCGCCCAGCGCGTCTATGTCCTCAGTAGATGAGACCCCGTCTGGTGGAGGGCAGCAGTTGCTCCGGGCCTGACGGGCTTTAAGTAGCTGTTGTCGTACCGAACCTGAGGACGGCGTTTTCGCTGGTCAGGTATAGGTTTCGTGATTCCGTGGGAGTCGTGGCCTGTCGTTTCGTCTCCCCGGGAGGTCGCGGATGCCGTCGGTTGTCGGACTACTGGAACAGCACGAACTTGCCGCTCGCCGTCGAGTCGACGGGCTGCGTGAGGAGGCTGACCGGATCCAGGCCGAGCTGGCCGCGGCCGAGCAGGAATGGCAGGAGTGGGCGATCGCCCGCAGGCGGGTCGATACGGTGCTGGCTCCGGACGGCGGAAATACCGCCGACGCCGAGGCCGCCCAGGAGCCGCGGGATGCGGACACGCAGTCGGCGTCCCGTGATGCGGCGAAGCCGAAGTCGCAGGTGCCGATGTGGCGTCAGGGGCTGGCCTGGCCGGCGCTGTCGGCGGACTACCAGCACATCCTCAAGGCCCTCGCGGACCGGCATCGTCTCGGCCAAGGGCCGCTGACCTGCCAGGAGATGGCCGCGGGCTTCGGCATGGACGTAGTGCCGGCCAAAGTGGAGGCACTGCGGTCGAAGGCGAAACGCCTGGTCGCCCGCGGCTGGCTGGCCGAGGCGGCACCGGGCGGGTTCACCCTCGCCCGCGGCGTGACCGGGCCAGGCGGCGGGTCATGAGAAGGATCATCGACCAGTAGACCATCGCCTCGGCGCTGGTGGTGCGCCGCTCGAAGTCGCGCACCAGGCGGCGAGTGCGCATCAGGTGGGCGAAGAACCGCTCGACGATCCATCGCTTGGGCAGTACCACGAACCCCTGCTGGTCGTCACTGCGCTTGACGATCGCCAGCACCAGGGCGAGTGCGGCCAGGCAGTACTCGACGAGGCTGCCAGTGTAGCCGCCATCAGCCCAGATGAGGACCAGCAGGTGGTGCGCGTCGGCGACTTGCCGCAGCAGGACCTGTGCGACGGAGCGGTCGCCGGTGTCCGCGGCGGTGACTATCACGCCCAGCAGCAGACCGAGCGTGTCCACCACGACGTGCCGCTTACGCCCGTTGATCAGCTTGCCGCCATCGAAGCCGCGGCTGTCGGCACCAACGACCGCGTCCGCCTTGACCGACTGCGAGTCGATCACCCCCGCGCTCGGCTCCGCGTCCCGGCCCAGCTCCTCGCGGACCCGGCCGCGCAGCCGGTCGTGGAACTCCTTGACCAGGGCGTGGTCGCGCCAGCGGCGGAAGAAGGCGTACACCCGGTCCCACGGCGGGAAGTCGGCTGGCATCGCCCGCCACTTGATGCCGTTCTCGACCAGGTAGCGGATCGCATCGAGTATCGCGCGGTGGCAGTACGCCTCCGGCTGGCCTCCCCGACCGCGCAGCCATCCCGGCACCGGCAGCAGCGGCCGGACGGCCGCCCACTCCGCGTCCGTCATGTCCGTCGGGTAGCGCGGCTGCCGGGATCTGTTGTCGGCGGCGTTGCCGAACCGGTGAGCCAGGCATTCACACGCGAGGGTGACCCAGGTGGACTCCGCCTCGGCGGTGGCGTACAACTGCGACAACAGGGTCTCCTGGACAGCTCGTTGGCGTAGACACCCTCTGAGCTACCAAGAGGCCCTGTTTCCCATGCGCGGCGCCGACCGCGATCACCCGATCGAGACTCCCGTTCGACGGACACCGCTCAAGATCGGAAAGACAACAGCTGCTCAGTCGCTTGAGTCGCTGAGGTGAACCTGGGCTGTGACTGAGGACGGATGAGTCCCGAAGACTTGCGGGCACACACGGTGCCCTCCCTCGGGCCGACGGTTCAACGTGTAGAGCCGAAGTGTCATTGGGGACCCAGAGTCAGGCCTCCGAGCCACGCCACCTACTCCTCACTGTCAGACCCCACCGGTTGACTGGGGCGGATACAGCAAGGAGATGCATCATGTTCAAGCTCGTACGCACCGGGGCCCCGGTCACCGCCAGGCTCCAGCTCACACACCAACTGGCCGACCCGGCCCTGACCGGCATGGACCGCGCCGAACTCACCAGACTCATCGATCAGTTGTCGCTGCACCAGACCGCCCTGATCGAGCGGCGCCGTCACAAGCAGCGAGGCGGTCCACGTCAGCCAGGCACCCGCGGAGGCGTTTTCCGATAGAAGATCACCGATGCCGAACGCCTCCTGGCCGCCGTCCTCTACGAGCGCAAGCTCGGCACCCGGCAAGTCCTGGCAGACGCCTTCGGCGTCAGCCTCGGCACTCTGAACAACGCCCTTGCCGACGCCCAGCCCGTCCTCCTCGAAGCCGGAATCACCCTGCCTCCCGCCCTGACCCGCTTCACCACGGGCGACGAACTGCTTGCCTCGGTCAGCAGCGACACACCGACAAGTTGATTCTTTACGGCTCCGGTGAACGACACAGGTCTGGACGATCGTCGCAGGCCAGACGGTATTCACGGCGTCCGGTAGACCGGTCAGGCCGTCGCAGACCAGCATCAGGACATCGGCCGCGTCACGGTTCTTGAACTCGGTCAGGACCTGGAGCCGGTACTTCGCGCCCTCCCTGCCGTCGCCGATCCACAGGCCCAGGATGTCCCGGTGCCCCTCGGCGGTGACCGCCACCGCCATGTAGACACGCCAATTGGCGACCTGCCCGTCCCTGACCTTCACGTTCACACAGTCGATGAAGACGACCGGGTAGACGCCGTCCAGCGGGCGGTTCTGCCATTCCGTCATGCCGGCCATCACACTGTCCGTGATCGTGGAGACCGTGGACTTGGAGATCTCCGCGCCGTACACCTCGGCGAGATGCGCGGAGATCTCCTCGTGCGTCAGCCCCTTCGCCGACAGCGACAGGACCATCTCGTCCACCCCGCCCAGACGCCGCTGACGCTTCTTGACCAGCTGCGGCTCGAACGACCCGGCCCTGTCCCGCGGCACCACAATCTCAACCGGCCCCGCCTCGGTGATCACCGTCTTGGACCGGTGCCCGTTGCGGTAGTTCTCCCTGCCGCCCTCGGCCCGCTCACCGGGCTCGTGCCCCAGATGATCCGTAAGCTCGCCCTCCAGCTCGGACTCCAGCACCCGCTTCGTCAGCTGCTGCAGCAGGCTGCCCTCGCCGGTGAGCTTCACCCCACCGGCCTGAGCCCGGGCAACCAGCTCGGCGACCAGCCCGTCATCCACGGCACTCGTCACACCCACAGCGGCCTTCCCGGCCTCGGTGTCACTCGTCACGTCAGTCA
Organism: Streptomyces sp. NPDC043726; assembly: GCF_056436565.1. Classification (NCBI taxonomy): domain Bacteria; kingdom Bacillati; phylum Actinomycetota; class Actinomycetes; order Kitasatosporales; family Streptomycetaceae; genus Streptomyces; species Streptomyces sp. NPDC043726. Next base: position 73,340 of record NZ_JBWKCI010000021.1, on the reverse strand, counting down.
TCAACTGTCGCTTCCAGCTCGGGAGTTACACCGCTCACCGTACAGACCCCTCGTCCGATAGGTCGCTGGGGTACGGCTGCCTCTCCATGCCCCGCATATCAGCATGGACATGCCCAGCACGCGACCTGCGCAGCGATCAATGCCACGCTCGAGTGAATCGCGAACCGAGAAGGATCGGACTTAACGTCCACTCAGTACAGCCCAGTCACAGCGCTGCCGTTATTAAAGGGGGTCACGCTCCAGGTAGGCACCGATGAGGTTGCCTCGAACGGCCCGCGTCAGAGGAGCTTTGGCACCGTAGACCCGCTCGCACCCAGCGTAGGCCGCCTCGTACATCGAAATGGCCTGGGGGAGGTTTCCTGCAATTTGGTACGCGCCAGCGAGATTGTTGAGGGTGCTCAGGGTGTTGAGGTGGTCAGCGCCCAGCTTGTCCATCTGACCGGCTAGCGTTGCTTCGTACTGCGGGATGGCCCTCGCCGGATCCTTCGCGGCGTGGTAGGCGCAGGCGAGGCGGCTACGCGTGGTGAGCGTTTTGAGGTGGTCGACACCCAGGACCCGCTCGTGGTCAGCAAGCGTCGACTCGAAGGACCGAATCGCCCACGCAAGGTATCCCGCCGCCTGGTAGGCGCGGGCCGCGTCGCTGTGGGCGGAAAGCGTGTCGGGGTGGTCGTCCCCGAGCACCCGCTTGCGATCGGCCAGCGCCTCTTCGAACAGGGGAATCGCCCGACCGAGATCCCCCGCCGCTAAGTAGGCACTGGCCAGGCTGCTGCGACTTTTGGACGTACGAGGGTGGTCGGCCCCCAGCACTCGCTCGCGGGCGGCCAGTGTCTCCTCGAACAATGGAATCGCTCGAGTTAGGCTCCCGGCCGCCTGGTAGGCGTGAGCCAGGTTGTTGCGGGTGGACAGGGTGTTGGGGTGGTCGGCTCCCAGCACCCGCTCATGCTCGGCGCGCGCCGCTTCCAGTAGTGGAATCGCCCGTCCTAGGTCCCCCGCCGACCGATATGCCAAGGCCAGTTCCGCGCGGGTCTTGAGGGTATAGGGGTGATCGGCTCCTAACACCCGCTCGCAGTCGGCCAGCGTGGCCGCGTAGAGGGAGATCGAGCGGCCTGGATCCCCCGCAGACCCGCAGGCTCTGGCCAGGCTTGCGCGAGAAGACAGTGTGGCAGGGTGGTCGGCTCCCAGCACCCGCTCTCGATCGGCCAGGGTCGCCTGGTGCAGCGGGATAGCACGCTCCAGATCCCCCATCGAAGCGTAAGCACAGGCGAGGAGATTGCGGGAGCCCAGAGTGTGGGGGTGGTCGGCCCCCAGCACTCGCTCGCGGTCGGCCAGCGTCGTCTCAAACAAGCGAACTGCGCGGTCCAGATCGCCTAGGTCTTCGTACAGGCAGGCCAGGTTGTTGCGAGAGGACAGCGTGTCAGGGTGGTCGGCTCCCAGCACCCGCTCTCGATCAGCCAGCGTCGCCTCGTGCAGCGGGACAGCACGGCCCAGATCCCCCGCTGACCCATAGGCGTAGGCCAGGTTGTTGCGGCTGGTGAGCGTGTCGGGGTGATTGGCGCCCAACACGCGGAGGCGTACGGCAAGCAACTCCTCGTAGAGGGGGATCGCTTGGCCCAGGTCACCTGCCGACTCATACGCGCCTGCGAGACCATCCCGTGAGGCAAGAGTCTCGGGGTGGTCTGCTCCCAGCACCCGTTCGAAATCGTCCGTCAACCTCGCGTAGAGCGAGATGGCCCGGCCGAGGTCTCCGCTCAACTCGCACGCGCAAGCGAACCTACCGCGGACGCTCAAGGTTTCGGGGTGGTCGCTGCCAAGCATTTGCTCCAGGTCTGCGAGGGTGGTCTCGTACAGAGCAATCGCCTTCTCCAGATCCCCCGCGTCGCGAAGAGCGCCGGCAAGGTTGCTTCGAGCGAGCAGGATACGGCGCTGGTCGGCGCCGGGAACACGCTCCTCTTCGGCGAGAACCGCCTCAAGCAGAGCACTCGAGCGGACCAGGTCCCCTGCCCGCTGGTAGGCGACTGCAAGGTTGTTGCGCGCTGTCGCGGCATCAGGATGGTGGGGGCCTAACACCCGCTGGATGTCGGCCAGAACCGCTTCCCACAGGTCGATCGCCCGGTCCAGGTCCCCGGTGCGCTCGTACACGCTGGCCTGGAGCATGCGGGAAGCGAAAGTCTCGATCTGGTCAGCTCCACGGATGCGGGTCCCGGATTCCACCGAGCGTTCAGCGTGGATTCTCGCTGGGCCGATCAAGCCTTGGTGCAACATGAACACGGCGGATTCATAGAGCACGCCCTCTATGGCTTCGGTGTCTTGGGTGGGGTCGGTGGCGTCGGCCAGCGCCTGAACGTGCGGAAGGAGTGCACGCCAGCGCGGCCACCCGGCGACGTTGGCCTGGGGGTCTTCCGGTAGGGCGTCGAAGAGGAGGACCGCGGCCTCGCGGCGGGCAGTCTCGATGGCCTCCGGTGCGCGGTGTGGATCAGGGTCGGGGTCAGGGTGGGCAAGCAACCTGAACGCGGGATCCGGAGTGCGCGCAATAGTCTGCACCAGGCGGTGGACAGCAAGGGTGTCGGACTCGAGGGTAACCATGCTGTAGGCGCTCAGAAGACCAAGGGCCCGCGCGAGACGGGCTGGATTGCCGGCGAGTCGGTTGAGCAGATCACGGGGCACCGATGTCGGAGCAAACCATGCGACAACGCGCAGGATGCGAACTGTCAGCGGGTCCAGTTTGGTCAACGCGTCGAGCGTGACGCGCCACGTGCGGGCCACGGTTCGTTCGGGCCGGGTGTGGTCCGCAGGGATGTCGACGGTGTACGCAGTGTCCTCGTGCAGCAGGTCGCGGTACGCCCTTACCGTCTGCTTGCTCTGCCGAATGAAGGCGCCTGCTTGCTCGAGGGCCAGGGGCAGGTGGCCCGGTTCCTCAGCGAGAAGGCGGGATTGGTCCTGATTGGCCGGATCGGTCAGCCCGGTGGACTGGGTCAGAAGCTCGAGCGACGCGTCCTCGGCCAGGACAGGAAGGGCGAACGGTTCAGTGGGCCAGCCTTCCGTGTAGCGGGTGGTGATCAGGTGCCGTCCCGCGTGGCGGAGTTGTCCTGTCAGCGTGACGAGGGAGCTGGGGTGTTCAGCGTTGTCCAGGACCAGGAGCCATCCCGGGTGTGTCTGCAGCCATCCCACCGCCCAGTCGGCGGCCTGTGGTGTGGTCAGGTCGCCCGCATGGCCACCGCGCAGTCGGTCGGCCAGCGCGGCGAGGTCGGCGGTGATCAGGTCAGGGGTATCGGCGCGGATCCACCACACCAGCCGGTAGGTATCCAGATGGGTGTGGGCGTAGTGCAGGGCGAGAGTGCTCTTGCCGACACCTCCCAGTCCGTGAACGGTCTGGGTGATCGCCTGGGACTCACGGTGGAGGGCGGCGGCGAGCTCGCGCAGGGCGTCGGAACGTCCCACAAAGACTCGAGAGGGCAAGTCCGGAAGATTATGCAGCCCGGCCAGGGCTTCGACGGCGTGGGGGGATGCGGGAGCGTCACCCCCATAGGACGTGACCTCCTGAAGCGTCAGAGCACAGCCCGTGGCTTTAAGCGTCGTGGTGAAGCCCGGACGCGCGGCCAGTCCCGCAACGGGTACGGCTGTCAGCAAGGAAGCTGGGTAGTCCTGGGCCCGGTCCACGACAAGGATCCCGACCAAGGTAGTTCCGCAGAACAGAGCCGCACCCGAAGTTCCCGCCCACCGCGAGGCGGTGGAGCCGCCGTGAGGGGTGGCAACCTGGTCCACATGCGCGTGGATCAGACCGGACTTCACCCCGGTCAGGGTTTCAATGTGCCCGCGAATCTCCTTAGTGTCACGGCGCCCACCCCTGGCCTCGGCCTGTGGAAAGCCCACCGCGACACAGTCGATCCGCCCACGCCTCTCATCGGGTTGCGCCACGCGGCCCCAGGTCACTGGAGGACAGTCGGGAGGCTGCCATCTCTCATCGGTGATCAGCAACAAAGCCGCGTCGCTTCCTGGATCTGCGGTCAGGTCCGGCGGTTCGTCGGGCCACACCAGCCTGGTCACTACCCATGGCGGGTTCTCTGCCGAGCTCAGCCCCAGCCGGCGTATCTCCACCCGCCCATCCACCCCGGCACCACTGCGCGACACATTGTGATGCGCCGTCAGCACCAGATGATCTGCAACCAGGTAACCCGTGCCGACCTTCTTCGAGGTCGGGTTCCACACCTCCACCACCCGCTGCAGGTGCATGGACTCTCCAGAGGCCGGGGCCCGCTATTCCGGGCGTTCCTTGGAGTCCGCGTTGATCTTCTGGTCAGCGCCATCTGGATCGACCGGCTGCAGGGTGATCTTCAAGCGACTTGTCGTTCCGGCCACGTACCCAGCCTTCGCGTCCGCGCTCCACGGCAGGACCATCACTCTGGCGCGGGCCTCGCCGTCCTTCCTCACATCTACAGCGAACTCCATTTCCACCGGCCCGGTGCGGAAACCGATGCGATCACCCCGGCCGTCGTCCATAGCAAGGTCCAACTCCGCGCGTACCGCGCTGATCGCCTCCGCCAGTCCGGCCCACGGCTCCTGCGGCATGAGGAGTCCCCTCAACTACTCTGCAAAGACTTAGAGTTCCGACACTTCACCATATGAGAGATTCAGGCAGCACGCAGGGTGTTTGTCCATCACCAGAGCGGACGCATGCATTCACAGGACTGCCTCCGCAGTACTAACCCCCAGCGCCAGCTCCTTCCGGTTGGGCAGAGTCGCAGGTCAGAGGGGTTCGCCGCTGGCTACCTCCCCGCCCGCCCGGGGCGGGATGCGGATCACGGGAACGGGACCGCGCAAGCCGACGGACCTTCCGGACGAGTCGCCACCACAGTGCACAGGAATACAATCCGCCCGGCTCCGGACACCCCCTGGAAGCCGACCAGCAACAGCGGGGCCTGACACAGCCGACCAACCAACACGCTCCAGGCCGCATCAGCCCCGAGGAAGCCGGCGAGACGGTCTTCGGCGGTGAGCGCCGCGTGGCACTGCTGCGTGATCAGGTGACAGCGGGGTTTATGGAGCCAGGGCTGTGGGTGGGGTCATGATGGTCTCGTACTCGAGGGGGGTCAATCGGGCCAGGCGTCTTTGGTGTCGACGGCGGTGGTAGGTGCGTTCGATCCAGGTCACGATCGCGATCCGCAACTCGCTCCGGGTGGACCAGACTTGGCGGTCCAGGACGTTCTTCTGCAGCAGCGCGAAGAAGCTCTCCATCGCCGCGTTGTCGCCGGCCGCCCCGACCTTTCCCATCGAGCCGGCCATGCCGTGGCGTGTGAGTGGACGTTACTGACTTCGGCTCTTCAAGGTGACGTGGGCTTGTCGAGGGTCAGGCCGGTGCCGGCTATGAAGCCGTCGAGGGTGTCTGGCCGGTACTGAAGGCAGTTGAGCCTGTTGCGTACGAGGGCTTCGAGCCGGTCGAGGGCGACGACGGTGAGGTTGGCCAGGCTGCGTTTGACGTGTGCCCACAACCACTCCACGGGGTTGAGATCGGGCGAGTAGGCAGGCAGGAGGAACACCGTCAGCAACTCGCGTTCGGCGATCAGTTCGCGCATGGCGTGGGAGACGTGAGTGTTCAGACGGTCCCAGACCAGCACGACCGGTGCCTTGCCGAGTTGGTGGACGCCGTCCACGAGTGCGATGAAGTCCCGCTCGCCCATGCTGCGGCGTGCGCCTTTGCCCGCTTGGTGGGTGCGCAGACGGTGGCACAGCCGGGTTCGTGAGCCCGGCCGTATCGCGATCAGCCCGGCCACCGACAGGCGCCCCGAGCGGCGTCCGCTGACGGTCACGACCGGGGTGCGCCCTCGTCGGCCCCAGGTCCGTCCCCGGGGCGGCTTCCGGGTGAATCCTGCTTCGTCCTCGAAGCAGATGTAGCCCCCGCAGGCCGCCCGGGCTCTTTTCACCTCAGCCCGGGTCGCCTCCTTCCACGCGGTCACGGCCTGCTCGTCGCGCTCGGCGACCCTGCGTGCGGGGACCTGCGGGCTGAAGCCGAGCCGGTGCATCAGCCGCGTGGCGCCGGAGACGCTGTAGGAGACGTGGAACTTCCTGCCGATCAGCGTGGCCACCCTCGCCGCGGTCCACACCTGGTCCTCCACCCAGCCGTGGGCGGCCGGGCCCTCATCAAGGTACGCGGCCAGTTTCTCCAGACAGCGCGGGGAGAGCCGGCAACGGGATCCGCTCGGGCCGCGGGAAGCCAGAGCCTCTCGACCGCCGTCTCGCCACAACTGGTGCCAGTGGTAGGCCGACTTCACGCTCACCCGTAACCGCCGTGCAACCTCTGACGGCTTGATCTCCTGCTGGTACAACTCGGCCGCCTGCATCCGTACCGACTCCCGGCGCCGACGTCCCGCAGGGGTCAGCCCGCCCCCATCCGCCTATCTCACACCACACGGATACAGCCGCCCACCCACACCCATCAGGGGCTTCGCAAAGATTCACCCCAACGAGCTGGAGTCAGTAACGGCGGCTGACTGTCAGAACGTAGGTGTAAGAAGTGACGGGCTGGGCTGGCCGACTGACGGCGGCGGCTGCAGATGCGCCGACTAACAGGGCGCCGACCAGGTCTCCTTGGGTGCCAGTCCATGCCGCGGCGGCGACGCCCAGCGCTGCGGCGACTCCCATCCGTCCGAAGGCATTGCGCGTGCTGGACCTCAGAGCGGCAGCTTCCTCCAGGAGGCGCTCTCGCTGGGCCCTCATTTCGCTCTGGTACTGCTGGCGGCTCAGATCGGTGGTGATCTCCAGCATCGTCCGTACGCCTGCCGTGTATGCGCGCAGTTCTTCTCGGTGCTCGGTTCGGAAAGCGAGAATGTCCTCGAGGGGAACGGCGGACACGTCAACGCCCAGGGTGTGCAGGTCAGATGTCATGATCTCGGCTGCTGCGAAGCCTGCGCCGGGTGTCAGGGTGCCGGCAGCCTGCCTGAGGTCGTTCAGTTAGTGCCACCACTCATAGCGAATGTCCCCGACGGACTCGGCCACCGGCATCAGCGAGATGTCCGACTGCTGTGCCAGGTCGTCACGCAGAGCCTGACAGTAGGAGTTGAGGATCAACAGCCGAGCGGCAGGATTCACCAGGAGTAATCGCTCCTCGTTGTCGAAATCTGAGGGGTCACGCTCGGCGATTCCCCTGGCCAGCATGAGTTGGGAGAGGCTGTTCGCTTGCAGCTGGGCACGGACGCCGCCCCAGTGAAAGTTGCCGATCGTAAGTCGCCGCGATTCAGCCGTGGGCAACGCGAAGTCGAAGCGGTCCAGAACCTCGTAAAGATCGGTGGCCAGCCGGGCCGCGGTGTCCGGCTGCAGGCTCCGGTCGGGCTCCAGGTTCACCAGCAGCCCTCGCTCGGCCAGAGGCTGGGCAAGCTCTGGGCTGCCCTCGATCAGGCGATCGGCAGGATGCTGAGGCAGCGAGAGAGCCAGGCCGTCGAAGAACAGCAGCGTGCTCTTCATCAACGCGGCCCGCGAGCGCGGCCAGATCCAGTCGTCGGCGTAGTACGCGAAATCACGTGTCCCGTCACGGTGCAGCCCCATGCCCGCCATCGTGAAGCAGCAGGCACGGCTGGGGGGCCTGTGTCGCTGAACCTTGTGCCTCGTGCACGGCATTCGGAGGGTGACAGGGGACGTGATCGGGCGTACATCGGCCTGCTGCGCCTGCTCGGCGAGGACCGACAGCGTGCCCGGCCGGTTTACGCGGTGTATGCCCCATGACGCACAAGCGTCTTCGTGGCCTGGTACTTACCGAAGGAGACCTGGCAGGTGTCGCTGCCCCACGCTGTCAGCGGCAGCCCAGACTGGACCGTGCGCCTCTGGGGCCTGACAGACAACTTCCGCCCCGCGCAGCTCCGAATTTCGGTCGCCCTTCCCGCCACGAATACGAGCCCGGCCGCGACGCCACCGGGGTCATCTGTACCGACCTCGCCGCAGATCCGCACGCGGTCCTCCCCTGGGGCGGTAGCCACAGTGCCGTCCACATCACTGGCACGCGCTGGATCCCCAGCCGGACTGCAAGCACGCAATGCGACAACCTCCCACCTCACTCGAAACCGAACACACACCCGAGTTGCTGGGTGTTCGAGTGGCACTGATCGAGATGGGCGGATGAGGCACGCCGGCCTTGCAGCCGGGGGCGAACTCACCCCGACCCAGCAGACGATCAACCGGGCCTTGTCCGCCGCCCGGGTACCCGTCGAACGAGCAATCGCCCGCCTGAAATCCTGGCGAATCCTCCGCCGAGCACGATGCAGCCCGAACCGCATGACGTCAATCACCAAGGCCGTCCTCACCCTGGAGCGCTACCGCTGAAAACCCTCAGTAACAAAAAACTCAGACATCTGCTTGGAGTCGCAAACCCCTGTGGGTATTCACGGTCTGCACCGCCGCGCTAATACTCGCGATTCGCTGGTGAGCCGACCGCATCGAGACCTTCGGGGAGTACGCGGCGAGCCCGCCACCAACTCCACACTGTGTGTGCCACGAGAGCCACGGCGACAACGCTCGCTACCACTCGAACGGCGTTCCAAGTAATCTCGACAACGAGGCCCTGCATGTCGCCCTCCGTTGCCAGCCGCTGAGAAGTTTCAAAAAATGCGATCAGTGGGACAAGCAGACGGAACCCCAGGCCGCCGATGCCAGGTGTTTGCGCCAGGTTCCCCAAGAGCCCCATAGGTGCACCGAAGACGAAAGCCGCTATCCCCCACACCAGGATTCTAGAAGTGAGGTCCCCTTCCGGTCCGCCAGAGATAACCCGTCCGATTGGCGCGTCGGGACTCAGATACTTCAAGAGGTAGTACGCGATAACGCCGATGGCCAGCGCCGACGAAGCCAGCAGCGCTGACTCAATTTTAGTCCGGCGCGAGTATCCCACCAGAAACGCAAAGCACGCCCACGACCACCCTCCGGAAAAAATAAGACCGACGGCATGGAAAATGGGATTGTCAAACTTATTCGCAAGTGGGCCAATTATGCCAAGCGTGGCTCCCGCTCCAAGGGCTACCGCTACAGGCATGATGCGGGCGCGCGGAAAGTGTACGATTTCTCTAGCCCTGTTCTGTGATCGGTTTTTCGCAAAAACGATGCTTTTGGGGGTTCAGTGCTTGCTCCACAGAACCCCCAAAGGGGGCAAAATTCCTCCCTTTGCCCCCCGATGCCGTCTAGAGCTCCATTAGGTGAAGATCTAGTACTTAGAGTAGTAGGTGTAACACGTGTAGGCCATGCCCCTCGTGAGGTTGGCTTCAGAGTACTTGCCAGCCGCAGCAGTGTCCTTGAGCGAGTCGTTGGCGATTTTCACAGTCGAGCCGTGATTCACGGAGCCGTGATAGTAGTTCGAGTAGCAGTACTTACCGCCGGTGGTGGCGTACCAGCCGTAACTCCACGTTCCGCCCCCGACCTCGACGATGGTCATCGGTGAGACGCTTCCCGCCGAGCCGGACATAGTGAGCTTCACCACGCCCCACTCCTTGGGGTTGCCGAGATGAGCAGGCGGCCGGGTTCCGTCCCCGCGGGTGTGGACAGTTACGGTACTGACGGTGGTGACCGAAGATGCGTCGGCGGTGGCCGGCGCTGCGAGCACGCCCGAAGCAAGGGCCGCACTCGCTATGACGAGAGCCGCAGATCTACCAAAGACCTTCACAAGGATCCCCTCCCCTGATTTCCCCGCATGGGGCTGCGAAGAGATCTTGTCCCCGTCGATCCTTCTCCGTAAATAGAGCCTTGAGTGGTCGTCCGAAATGCACGTCTGCCTGACTGGATTCACACATCCCCGACGACTCGTGCGACATCTCCGGCCATTTTTCGTGCCTGATATCTACTACCGCTTGGCACGAGCCTTGCGGTAGGCGCAGTGCTCGGCCCCATCCGGCCGCGCACAGTGTGGTGCAGCAGTTCGGGCCGCGTCCGGGGCCAGCCGAATGGACTCCGTGAGGTTAGTGAGCTTGTTCCGCTTCGATCGTCGCGAGCGCCGGATTCTCCGCCGCCCCGGCCGTCTTGACCACGAGTACCGAGGTGTACCCGGAGCTCATCGCCGTCAGTTTCAGATCTACGCCCGGGAGGACTTGGGCGTAAGTGGCGGTGTTGCCGTCGAAGCGGGGCTTCCGCATCACCGAACCCATCCTGCTGGGCTTGGCCATCCTCGCCATCCGCAACCGCGTCAAACGCTGACGGCCCGACCGAACCGTTCACGTGCCCCACTTGCCCGCACCCAGTGTTCCTCGTTCCAGCACGCCTCGGCCCGCAGGGCAGCGCACCAGCGCGGCCGTTGGACTGCGGCCCCTGGACGCGCGGGACGAGTTGGCGGTATACCTCGCGGGCTACGAACCGGCTTCGCCCGCATGAAGACCTGGAAGATCCTTCGGCACTGCCGACTCAAAGGCAACGGCGGCCACCACGCCATGCTCGGCGTCGCCCGTCTACACAACCTCGCCCTGACCGGGTGATCAAAGCAGAGACAGACCAGGTCAGGCCGGATCAGGGACAGTCCGCCGCAGAGGCCGCTGATGTCCGCAATCCAGCCGGGCTCCGTCGGCATCAACGACTACGTAGTCCAGAACGACCTTGGTGGGGTCACCGTCCTCGTAGAGCCACACGGTGATGCAGTCCGTCGAGACGTAGGTGTCGAACCAGACGTCGATCCCTTCGGCCTCCGGCCCGACAGTAAAAGCCTCTCCAGGCTCCAGCCAGTAATCCTCGCCGTACGGCTCGATGAAGAGACACAGTTCGCTGGCGCCCAAGTTCTTCACAGGCATCCTGCTGCGTCCCACCGGGCCCCCAAAGATCGCCATTCGCACGAAGGTCTACAGAGTAGCCGCGAGGTCCTGCACCACCCCTGGGGCAGACGTCGAAAGGCCTCGCGGAACTTGCGGGACAAGCCTGCCGCTGTCGCAGCGAGACTGACGGAGCGTCGTGGTTTGTCGGTCTGAGCCTGTCCAAGGCGTCCGGGGTGGGTTTGCCCACCGGGCCCGGCTTGCGAGTACTGGGGGTGTCCGGTGTGGGGGCTGCTGGCCTTCGGTTCCCCGCTGGGGGCAACCGTCCAGCCCAGCGTTCGGCCGCCTTTCGGTGCAACCCCCTCCACGGCAAGCGCGGCGGGGCTGGTCGTCAGACTGCGGGCAAGGCCTCCTTCCTCTTTCACACCTGCCCCTGGCGAAGGGTGCGGTCCCCAGCTCGAAGGCCGGGGACCGCGCCCTTCGCGTCAGCCCGTGCCCGCGCGCGGCCTCAGCAGGGTGATCCGGGAGGCGCCGAGCTCGGTCACGTACAGGTTGCCGGTGGCGGTGTCCTCGGTGACGTCCAGCGGCTGCTGGAAGCCGGTGAACCCGGTGATGCCCCGCGTCGGCGCGGAGAGCCTGCCCTGCGCGTCGGCGCCGAAGACCTCGATGTCCTGGCCGCTGCTGTAGCGGACCACGAGGAGACTGCCGCGCAGCGCACCCCCGAAGGCGCCGCCCCGGTACTCGACGACGCCGTTCGCGGAGGCGTGCAGGCCCGCGTCGTACATGCCCGCGAGGTCGAGGTTGCGGTCGGGGAGGGTGCCCACCGGGTAGTCGACGGTCTCGAACGGGTCGGTGCCGGACGTCGGGTTGCCGCCCGCCAGCACCCATTCGCAGCGGGCCGGATTCGGATGGCCGTAGTAGCGGCCCCGCTTGACGTCGAAGACGTAGTCCGTCTCGGCTGCGCGGTTCGAGGTGATCGCCGGGACGGGCGGTCCGGTGTACGGGCCGTGCGCGGTCGCGTCGATCCGGCGCGTGCAGGAGCCGGGCAGCGGCGACGGCGTGGCGGGGGTGTTGCCCCCGGCGGCCGAGCCGTTGGTCGGGGTGTACAGGTGCCCGTTGCTGTGCCACACGAGGTCGAAGGCGTTGCGCACGCCGGTGGCGTACAGCGTCAGCGGGGCGCCGGGGGCGTAGGGGTTGTAGGTGCCGGGGCTCTCGGTCCGCACGTCGAGCGGCAGCGCGGCGGGGAGCTTCGCCGGGTCGAGGCGCAGGATGGCGGCGCTGAGCAGGCGTTCGGGCCGGTTGGCCCAGACCGCGTCGGGGGCGCCCATGGCGTTGTTGGCTCCCTGGCTCACGTAGAGGGCGCCGTCCGGGCCGAACGCGAGGGAGTTGGTCTCGTGGTCCTTCACCGACCGCGGCAGGCGGCTGACGACCTCGGTGTACACGGACAGGTCGGGGCCGCTGAGGCGGCCGATGGCGCTGGACCAGTCCGGCTCGGCGGGGGTGCCGCCCGGATACATGGTGTTGGAGGAGATCCACAGCACCGGGGCGCTCGCCGAAGAGGCCGGGTCGAAGGCCATGCCGATGACGGTGCGGGCCGGCGCGCCCGGCAGGCCGCGCGCGGCGGCGTCGTCCCGGACGGTGGTGATGGCCCGGCTGTCGGTGAGGGTGCCGTCGGCGGCGATGGCGTACCGCATGATGTAGCCGTCGAGGGTGGCCGCGTACAGCCTGCCGTCCGGCCCCTTCACCACGGAGGTGAAGCTCCGGCCGGAGGCCACGCCGGTGACTTTGTCGAACGCGACGGTGCCGCCGCCCGTTTCCGCTCCGGTGGTGAACACCGACTGCCAGGGGAGGAAGCTTCGACCGTCCAGGTCCTTGACGCCGGCGGTGACGGCGAACCGGTAGCGGGTGTGCGGCTTCAGCCCGGCGGTGGGTGACAGGTTGATGACGTCACCGCCGCCGCTGGTGACGACGTGGGCGGCGACGGGGGTGCCGGTCGCGGCCTCGGTGAGCGTGACAGTGGAGGCGGTGAGCGTGGCGGCGTCGACGCCGCCGCCGACGAGGCGGAGGTCCGCGACGACACTGCCGGTGGGCGGGGCGCCCGTCGCGGTGTTGGCGGGGGTCACGGCGCGCACGGCGGGACGGGTGGCGGCATCGGCGACCGGCACGATCGCCAGGTGCGTGATCTTGGTGTTGGTGCCGGTCATGGGGCTGACGGTGAGCCGTCCGTCGGTCACGGTGGGCGTGACGGTGCGGGTCGCGTACCGGGTGGCGGTGGTCGGGACAAACCCGTCGACCGCGTTCTGGTCCTCGACCTGGAGGGCGTGGACGCTGTTGGTGTGGGCGGCGTCCCCGACCGTGACGGTGACGGAGTACGTGCCGTCCGGGACCGCGATCTCCCAACGGCCGGGCGTGGTCACCCCGGGGGATCCGGCGGGCAGTTGCATGTGCATGAGGGTGGCCCGCAGCCGGTCGGGCTCGGCTGATCCCCGGTCACGGCCGTTGCCGGTGAGGTCGAGCGGTGTGGCGGCGTCGGTCCGCGTCCAGCCGTAGGTCAGGCCGGTGCCCTGGTGCGGGCCGGTGCGGGCGCCGTACGCCTGCCCGTAGTCGAGCAGGTGGCCGGTGACCGGCACGGTTGCCGCCGTACCGAAGTCGACACTCGCGGTGAACGCGGTGTCGGCACGCGCCGGTCCGGGCGCTGCCCCCAGCGCCACGGTGAGACTCGCAAGGACCGCCGAGAGCGCCGCGAGGCGCGTTCGGTGACCGGTCGAGGACCGTAAGCCTCTTCGGGCCCGTATCGTGGTCATGATCTCCCCCTCCGTCTTGCCAAGGACTGACAAGTCTTGCCGAGGACATGGCAAGGCATCCTGCCCGCCGACGCGGACGCCCAAGCGGCGCCGCCGTCCCGTGCCGCTCCTGAGGGGGTGTGGGCTGCGTCCGGTGTGGATGATCACGGTGCATGGGGCGGGGAGATCTCACCGACGAGCAACGGGCGATGCTGGAACCGCTGCTGCCGAAGGGCACAAAAACGGGACGGCCGCCGGTCTGGACTCGGCGACGGCTGATGGACGGCATACGGTTCCGGGTCCGGACCGGTATTGCGTGGCGGGACATCCCTGTCGAGTACGGGCCCTGGCATCCGGGACGCGGACGCCATGCGCCCCAGGATCGGGCAACTGCGTGACATCGTGCGGGAGACCGAGCAGCTGAGCGAGGAGGGCGAGACGGCGGCGCCCGATCGGCTGGTGGCGGCCCAGGACGAACTCACCGCGCGTGAGGACGAGTTGAGTCGGCTGATCGAAGAATCGGACAACGAACCTGCCGAACGGCCCGCGGACTCCGACGAAGTCGACGTACCCTTTCGAACGGCCTGTGGACGACGACGAGGCCGCCGACACGGAACCCGTGCCGTCGCCACCGGCCGCTAAGCCGAGGAAACGGCTACCCGCTCGACGGGCTCGGGCCACCCGCGCAGGTCCTCCTCGGCACGGGCGTCCTGACAACCGTCGCCCACATGGTGTGCGCGGTCGTGGCTCATCTCCCCCTGTCCCTGACCTACATGTCGGGGGACGAGCCGAAGGAGGTCATCGAATGCGCGTCGTCCGGCGGGGAAGCCGTCTGCGAGACCACGGAACTCCAATGGCGCGTGCCCGCGGACGAGAAGGTGCGGACCGTGTTCGGTCCCGCGGCCGGGACATACACATGGGAGCTGCGCGGTCTGCCGGTCCATCGCCGTCGACGGGCGACCCGTGATGGAGGGGACGCCCTCCGAAACCTCACGCCTCACGGTGACGGCCGAGCGTACGGACACGGCGTCCCGCACGGCCGACCTCGGCCGGCGCGGCTTCTGAGGGCCGACCTCAGGTCTCCCTCAGCGGCGCGTACGCCTCCGCCCCGATCCCGAAGGTCCAGGCGACACCCTCCTTCGCGGTCCGGGTCGACGGAGGCACCCTGAGCCAGTAGGTGCGCCGGGTCCCGTCGGGCTCCGGTGTCGAGTTGAGGACCTCGACCATGACGACCGGCTCGTCCGCGGGCAGGTCGATCCGCCACAGGGTGCCCGTCTCGTCCCGGTGGAGGTGACGGGCGCCGGAGTCGGTGAGGTAGCGGTCGTAGCCGTAGTACTCCAGCATCACGCGCCGCAGTTCGGCGTTCTCCTCCTCGCGGATACGGCTCGGGGTCAGCGAGCGCAGTTCGGCGAGGAAGTCGGCCGGCACCGGCATGCCGCGCCAGGCGTGCAGGGCGAAGCCGTCGGGGTAGGCGAGGGCGGGGCCGTCTCCGTTGTCGAGCCGGCCGGCCTCGTCGCGGTGGACTTCCACGGGGCGTTCCGACACCACGGCGAGACGGGCGAACGGCCACCACCAGCCCGCGCTGGCGCACACCTCGGTCAGTGCGCCGAGCGGACCGTCGTCGGCGGGGAACGCGGCGAGCCAGGGCGCGTCGTGCTGGCCGAGCACCGCGTCCAGGAGCAGCACCCGCACCTCGGCGGCCTCCTTGCCGGTGTCCCGTCCGGCCAGGTCCTGGAGCACTCCGGCTCTGATCCGGTCCACCAGGGCCTGGGTGGACTCCCACAGCCGTCCGCCGGTCGCGGCCCAGTGCGCGGACCAGCCCTCGGCTCCCAACTCGTCGTGCAGACGGCGGCGTTCCCGTGCCCAGGGGGCGCTGCGGACCTCCTCGCGGACGCTGGGGCCGCGGTCGGTGAGCTGCCGGATCAGGGTGACGGCCGCGCGCGGGGAGTCCGCCCACAGCACGGTCTGCGGTTCGGCCAGTCCGGCCTGCCGGTAGGCGCGCCGTACGGCTTGCTCGGCGCGGGCCCGGTCGGCGGGCACGGTGGCCGTGGCGCGGGCGCGCCAGGCGCCCAGCCCGTCGACGCCGCCGTCGGTCTCGATGGTCGTCATCTGCCCCTCCACAAGGGTGCGCTGTTCCAGGTCAGTCGGCGACGATGCGGACCGAGCCCGGCACGTACTCCCGCTGTCTGATCACCCGGTACCAGCCGACGGGCAACGCGATCGCCGCGTGCTCCTCGTGCACCACCCGGCCGCCCTGCGGCAGGTGCAGCAGCAGCGGACCGAACGGTCCGGGCTCGCGCACCAACTCACCCGGTCCCACGACCGCGTGGGCGTGCCCGGTCACCTCGCCGAGCGCCAGCACCAGCCGGCCGCGTGCGTCGCGCCGCTCCCTGGGCGCGTGCGCCACATGGTCCGGTACCGCGCTCTCCTCCACGGGCACGATCAGCACGTCTCCCTGCCGGTACATGGCTGTCCCCTCACCGCCGGGTGCACCGCGCACCGGCCTCATGACCCAGACCGTAGAGGCCACCACTGACAACGCCCCCGCCGCCGGCCCTCCCAGCGGCCCCTCCGTGCGGCGCTGTCAGTGGCGGTTGGTAGAACTGCGGCATCACGGACCGCACGCCCCTTTCGCCTCAGGAGCAGCCGCATGACCATCGGTGACCACCTGCAAGAGCTGTACCGGCTGCCCGCGTACGCCTTCCCCGGCCCGGACGCACCGACGGACAAGCTGCCCGAGCCGGAGTCCGTCGCCTGGCGGATCGCCGCCGACGTGTACGACGCCGACGAGGAGTGGCCGGCGGCCTTCGCCCGTTTCTGCGAGGCCGTCGACACCACCCGGGTGCGTGCGCTGATCGTCGGCGCCTGGGCGGAGGCGTACGACAGTGACCCCTCCGAAGTCATCGAGGCGCTGCTCGCCGCCCGGGACCGGCTGCCCGCGCTGCGCGCGCTGTTCCTGGGCGACCTGGTGATGGAGGAGTGCGAAATCTCCTGGATCAACCAGACCGACGTCACCCCGCTGCTGGCCGGCTTCCCCGGGCTGGAGGAGTTCGGCGTGCGCGGCGGCTCGGGTCTGCAGTTCGACGCGCTGCGCCACGAGGGGCTGCGCCGGCTGGTGGTGGAGAGCGGCGGTCTGCCCGCCCGGGTGGTGCGGGGCATCGGCGCGAGCGACCTGCCCGCCCTGGTCCACCTCGACCTGTGGCTGGGCACCCCCGACTACGGCGGCGACAGCGAGGCCGCCGACCTGGAGCCGCTGCTGTCCGGCGCACGGCTGCCGAACCTGCGTCACCTGGCGCTGCGCAACAGCGAGATGCAGGACGCCGTGGCCGCGGCCGTCGCAGCCGCGCCCATCGTCGCCCGTCTTGAGGTGCTGGACCTGTCCATGGGCGTGCTGACCGACGAGGGCGCCGTGGCACTGCTGAGCGGGCAGCCGCTGTCCCACCTGAAGAAACTGGACCTGCACCACCACTACCTCAGCCAGACGGTCGAGGAGCGGGTGCGCCAGACGCTGGAGACGGCAGGCGTGGAGGTGGACCTCGACCGCGACGACGCGGAGGAGGACACCGAGGACGACGGCACGGTCTGGCGCTACGTCGCCGTGGGCGAGTGAGCGCGGGCGGCGTGGACCCTGTGGACGATGTGCGCTTCGCGGTGGTCGGGAACCCCGGCAACCGGCGGGTGTCGCTGTTCGCCGACGCGGTGCGCGCCGCCGGACTGCCCGGCCCGCGCGTGGTGCCGTGGGCGGACGTCCTCGGCGCGGGCGGAGCGGACTTCGCGCCCGAGGAGTACGTGCGGGTCGACTCCCCCGGTGAGGAGCCCGAGGTGAACCGCATGCTGCGGGGCGCCCTCGAGCCCACCCGGGTGGAGGGTTCGGCGCGCTGGTACGCCGCCTTCACGGCCGCGTTGCGCGGACTGCGCGGCGGGGTCCCGCTGGACGATCCGGGCGAGCTGGCCGTGCTGTTCGACAAGCGCCGCTGCCACGCCGTACTGAACGCGGCGGGGGTTCCCGTTCCCTCCTCCCCCACCTCCGGACCGCAGGGCGCGCCGGTGCGCGGCTGGGACGACGTACGGGCGCTGATGCGTGAGCACCGGATGTCACGGCTCTTCGTCAAGCCCGCCCATGGTTCGTCGGCGTCGGGGGTTCTCGCGGTGGAGGCGGGCCGCGGGCGGATCAGGGCGACGACCTCCGTCGAGCTGACCGCGGACGGCCGACTGCACAACTCCCTGAAGGTGCGCCGCTACGAGCGGGAGCGGGACGTCGCGGCGGTCGTGGACGCCCTGGCGCCCGACGGGCTGCATCTGGAACGGTGGGTGCCCAAGGCGTCTCAGGAAGGCCGGGCCGCGGATCTCCGGGTGGTCGTGGTCGGCGGACGGGCGACCCACGCCGTCGTGCGCACCAGCCGTACGCCGTTGACCAACCTCCATCTGGGCGGCCGCCGCGGTGATCTGGACGCGGCCCGTGATGCCGTCACGGCGGCGGGCCGGAGCTGGTCCGAAGTACTGGCGGTGTGCGAGCGGGCGGCCGCCTGCTTCCCGCGCACCTTGTGCGTCGGCGTGGACCTGCTGCCGGCCCTCGGCTGGCGCCGGTCGTTCGTCGGCGAGGTCAACGCCTTCGGCGACCTGCTGCCGGGCTTGACCGGCCTGCCGGGCAGCGGCGCCGAAGGGCTGGACACCTACGGCGCGCAGGTGGCGGCGGTCCTGCGCGCCCGAGCCCGGCCCGAGGACACCTGGCTGGGCGCTCCGCGCACGCCGGGCCCGCCGTCGCGCGGCGCCCAGGCCGCACCCGTACTCGTAGCGAACAGGAACACGGCATGACCGAGCCCGACATGAACGACGTCGTCGGCGATCACGACATCCTCCTCGTCACCCTGGACACCCTGCGCCACGACGTCGCCGAGGAGCTGGCGGCCGCGGGCCGCATCCCGCATCTGGCGAGCCGGCTGCCCGGCGGCCGCTGGGAGAAGCGGCACGCGCCGGGCAGTTTCACCTACGCCTCCCACCAGGCGATCTTCGCCGGTTTCCTGCCCACTCCGGCCGCTCCGGGTCCGCACCCCCGGCTGTTCGCGGCAACGTTCGCGGGCAGTGAGACCACCGCGTACGGCACGTTCGTCTACGACACGCCCGACCTCGTCAGCGGGCTGGCGAAGGCCGGCTACCGCACGGCGTGCATCGGCGGCGTGGGCTTCTTCAACAAGCAGGGCCCGCTGGGATCGGTGCTGCCGGGCCTGTTCCAGGAGTCCCACTGGGAGCCGGAGTTCGGCGTCACCTCGCCCCGGTCCTTCGAGAACCAGGTCGACCGCGCGGAGCGGATCGTCGCCGGACTTCCCGGCGAGCAGCGGCTGTTCCTCTTCGTGAACGTGTCCGCGCTGCACCAGCCGAACTGGTTCCATCTGCCCGGCGCCACCCGCGAGGCGGGCGACACCCGCGCCACCCACGCCGCGGCCCTGGAGTACGTCGACCGGCACATCGGCCGCCTCTTCGACGCCATGCGCTCCCGGCGGCGCTGCTTCGCGATCGTCTGCTCCGACCACGGCACCGCCTACGGCGACGACGGCTACACCGGCCACCGCCTGGGACACGAGTCCGTGTGGACGGTGCCCTACGCCCACTTCTTCCTCGACCCCGCCGAGGCCACCCGATGAGCACCAGCCTGACGACCCCCGCCGCCACGAGTGCCCCGGCCGCGTCGACGAGTCCGTACCAGCACTACGTGTACGCCTACCCGCACAAGACCGCCTACCGTCCGCTGGACGACCGACCAGCCCTCAGCGACCTGTGGGCGACGGAGGACAAGAGCGCGCTCTCGCTCTACCTGCACATCCCGTTCTGCGAGGTGCGCTGCGGGTTCTGCAACCTCTTCACCCGCATCGGCGCCCCCGACGGCCTGACCGGCGCCTACCTGGACGCGCTCGAGCGGCAGGCCGGGGCGGTACGCGAGGCCCTCGGCGACGGCATCCGGTTCGCCACGGCGGCGTTCGGCGGCGGCACCCCCACCTTCCTCACCCCGCGGGAGCTGGAGCGGCTCTGCGACATCGCCGAGCAGGGGATGGGCGCCGACCTGCGCGCCGTACCGCTGTCGGTGGAGGCCTCGCCCGCCACGGCCACCGCCGACCGGCTCGCCGTCCTGGCGGAGCGCGGCACGACGCGGCTGAGCCTGGGCGTGCAGAGTTTCGTCGACTCCGAGGCGCGGGCCGCCGTACGCCCGCAGCGGCGCGCGGACGTCGAGGCCGCGCTCGGCCGCATCCGCGACACGGCCGTCCCGGTGCTGAACATCGACCTCATCTACGGCATCGACGGCCAGACCGAGCGGACCTGGCTGCGCTCACTGGACGCGGCGCTCGCCTGGCGGCCCGAGGAGCTGTACCTCTACCCGCTCTACATCCGTCCCCTGACCGGCCTGGACCGCCGCCGCCGGGACGCGGGCGGCCCCGACCCCGCGTGGGACGAGCAGCGGCTGCGCCTGTACCGCGCGGGCCGCGACCATCTGCTGGCCCAGGGGTACGTCCAGCAGTCGATGCGGATGTTCCGCCGGGCCGACGCGCCGCCCCAGGGCGCGGACGACTACGCCTGCCAGATGGACGGCATGATCGGCCTCGGGTGCGGTGCCCGCTCGTACACGTCCGCGCTGCACTACTCGTTCGACTACGCCGTGGGCATGCACGAGATCCGCGGGATCATCGACGACTACGTCGCCACCACCGAC
The DNA here is from genome assembly GCF_056436565.1 of Streptomyces sp. NPDC043726. Classification (NCBI taxonomy): domain Bacteria; kingdom Bacillati; phylum Actinomycetota; class Actinomycetes; order Kitasatosporales; family Streptomycetaceae; genus Streptomyces; species Streptomyces sp. NPDC043726. The sequence goes on along the minus strand of NZ_JBWKCI010000021.1, from coordinate 53,151 downwards.
TTCGGCCACGCAGCGGTGGGTTACCGCGTCGACGGCCCCGAGGCACGCCGCCGGCATCTGCTGCAGTCCCTCCTCCAGGCGGACGGCCTGGACACCGGCGACTACCGGGCCCGGTTCTGCGCCGAGCCCGGCGACGACTTCGGTGCCGAACTCGACGGCCTCGCCGCACAGGGCTGGCTGGCGGACCCCACCGCCACCCGCCTGCGACTGACCCCCGAAGGACTCGCGCACTCCGACGCCGTCGGACCGCTGCTGTTCTCGCCCGCCGTGCGCGCCGCCATGGCCGCCTACGAGCGCAAGTGAGCGACCCGTCATGGATCTGACCGTCCTGTACCGCGGCCCGCTCGCCTCCTGCGACTACGACTGCCCCTACTGCCCGTTCGCCAAGCGGCGGGACTCCCCCTCCCAGCTCCGCGCCGACCGGGCCGCCCTGCACCGCTTCGCCGACTGGGCGACCCGGCAGACCGAGGACCGCCTCTCCCTGCTGTTCACCCCGTGGGGCGAGGGTCTGGTCCGCTCGTGGTACCGCAACACCCTCGCCGAGCTGTCCCACCTGCCGCACATCCGGCGCGTCGCGATCCAGACCAACTTGAGCTGCCGCACCGACTGGCTCGACACGGCCGACCGCGACACGCTCGCCCTGTGGTGCACCTACCACCCGGGCCAGACGCCCTACGACCGGTTCCTCGCCAAGTGCCGCGACCTCGCCGGACGCGGCATCCGCTACAGCGTCGGCGTGGTCGGCCTGCCCGACCACCTCCCGGCCGCCCGCCGTCTGCGTGACGACCTTCCCGACCACGTATACCTGTGGATCAACGCGGCGGAAGGGCACACCTACCGGGACGCCGAGGCCGAGCAGTGGACCGCGCTGGACCCGCTGTTCCCCTACAGCCGCACCCCGCACACGAGCGCCGGACTGCCCTGCCGCACCGGCGAGTCCGTGATTTCCGTCGACGGCGAAGGCACCGTGCGCCGCTGCCACTTCGTCCGCGCCGAACTCGGCAACCTGTACGACGGCACCTACCGCGCCGCCCTGCGCCCGCGCCCGTGTCCGCTGACCGTGTGCGACTGCCACATCGGCTACGTACACCTGGAGACCCTGCCGCTGTACGACGTCTTCGCAGGCGGCGTGCTGGAGAGAATCCCGGCGGCCATGCAACGCAACGGCAAGTAGGGCTCCGCCCCACCACCAGGCTCGCCACCCGCGGCGACCGCAACACCCTCGCCCGCCGTAGGCACATGTGTGCCGTCGGCAGCCCGGGCGAACAATCCTGGCCATGCGGCACAGACACGCACAGTTGACGTGCTCCCTGGCCCAGAGTCCAGGGATTCCGGTCTGGGTCGTCTGACCCTTGCGGGGGCTTCCTGCCTCACCGCGCCGTGCGGGCACGGGCGCCCGTCTTAATGGCGCTCCACAGGCGTTCAGTGTCTCCGCCCGTCCGGCGGCGACAATTTCGGCGGCCCTCGAAGAGGACGTTGCGGGCTGCGTTGTGGTCGCGGTCGTGCACGGTGCCACAGGCCCTACACGTCCACACCCGGACGTACAGGGGCTTGGGGCCGGACCATCCCGCGTCGTGCACCGACTTGGCGAGCCGGGTACGGCCGAGGCCGGACACCGCGAGGTCTTCCACGGACACCGCTTGGGCGAATGATCTGTGTGGATGCCCAGGCCGTCCGGCACGCTGATCCGGGGTGGGACCATCCCCGCGTCGGCACGCGGCCGCGACCGCGCTCGACGGCCCGTCGCGCACCACACGCCGTCGGATGGCCTATACGGCCTGCGCACCTACTGTTCCCGCGTACCGTGCGAGATATGAATAAATGCCACATCTCGTATCTGGCCTGTGCTGCTGCGCTCATCGGGTCAGGAATCGGCGCGGCTCCGCCGGCCGCCTCTCACATGGTCCACGTCGTCCTGCCGGGCCAGTCGATCCAGAAGGCGGTGGACGCCGCCGCGCCCGGGGACACCGTTCAGCTGTCGGTCGGCACGTACTACGAGAGCGTCAAGGTGAGCACCCCGGGCCTGACCCTGCGGGGTGTGGGCAGCCGCACCGTGATCCGGCCGGCCGCCGTGGTCCCGCCGGGCACGGAACGTGCGGCGGCCAACAGCTGCGCCGAGGGCGGCAACGGCATCTGCGTGGTGGGGACGAAGGAGCGCAACGTCGAGGACGTCACGGTCAGCTCCCTGACCGTGACCGGGTTCTCCAGGACCGGTGTGTTCGCCATGGGGACCGACCGGCTGACAGTGCGCGGTGTGAGTGCGGTGAAGAACGGTGTGTGGGGCATCGCCCAGGAGCGTTCCGTGCGCGGAGTGTTCCGCGGCAACACGGCCCGGGACAACGGGGACGCGGGCCTGTTCCTCGCCAACACCGTCAAGACGGAGGAAGGTGCTGCCGACACGGAAGGCACCCTCGTCACCCGCAACCGCTTGGAGGGCAACCGCATCGGAGTCACGGTCCGCCGCCTGCGCAACCTCACCGTCGCGGACAACAGCATCACCGGCAACTGCGCGGGCGTCTTCGTCGTCGGGGACGAGAACAAGCCGAAGACCGGCGCCCTGGCCGTGCGCGACAACCGCGTCGTGGGGAACAACAAGTCCTGCCCGAAGACCGATCGGCTGGAGGCGCTGCAGGGCTCCGGCATCGTCGTGACCGGCGCCGAGGACACGCTGGTGACGCGGAACACGGTCCGCGACAACGCGGGGTCCTCGTCCATGTCGGGCGGCATCGTCCTGTTCAAGAGCTTCGTAGGCACCGCCAACGAGCGCAACCAGATCACCGGCAACGTTCTCGACGGCAACTCTCCGGCCGACCTGGTCAACGCGGACACGGCCCGCAGCAACGCGTTCGAGGGCAACAGCTGCCGGGTGTCGAAGCCCGCGGGCCTGTGCTGACCGTGACGGCATGGGGCCGCAAGAGGAAGGGAAACGACACATGACGACCGCTCACACGGCCGCGCCGTCCATGCGGCTGAGGGAGTTGGCGTTCGGTGCGGCGTGTGCCGCGGCTCTGCGGGCATCGGCCCGGCTGGGAGTCGCTGACGCGCTCGGCGAGGAGGCCATGACGGTGGAGGACCTCGCCGCCGCGGTGAAGACCGAACCGCGGCCGCTGCTCAGGCTGTTGCGGGCGCTGTCCTGCTACGGCCTGTTCGCCGAGCAGCCGGACGGGCGGATTGTCCACACCGAGATGTCCCAGCTGCTGCGCGAGGACCACCCGCACAGTCTGCGCGACATCGCCCTGTGGTGCACCGAACCGTGGACCTGGGACGCCTGGCCCAGGCTGGACGAGGCGGTACGCACCGGCCACAACGTCGTGCAGGACCTGTACGGCAAGGAGTTCTTCACCTACCTCCACGAGGACGCACCGGAATCGGCTGCTGTCTTCAACCAGGCGATGACCACGTCCAGTGAGCAGTCGGCGCGGGACGTCGCCGCCTTCCTCGACCTGTCGGGCAGCTCCTCGGTCGCGGACATCGGCGGCGGTCAGGGGCATGTGGTGGCGAGCCTGCTGGACAAGTACCCCACGCTGCAGGGCGTCCTCCTCGACCTGCCGCGCGTCGTGGAGAACGCCGTCGTGCGGCTGCGTGAGGGAGGCGACCTCGCCCACCGCGTCCGTATCGTCCCCGGGGATGTCCGCGTGGCTGTCCCCGTCGCGGCCGACGTCTACGTCATCAAGAACATCCTGGAGTGGGACGACGACAGCACGGCCAGGACGCTGGCCAACGTCATCGGTGCCGGCGGGCCCGGAACGCGGGTCGTGGTGATCGAGAACCTCGTCGACGACACGCCGTCGATGCGGTTCAGCACCGCCATGGACCTGCTGCTGCTCCTCAACGTCGGCGGTGCCAAGCACACCACGCAGAGCATGCTGAGCCGGCTGGCTGCCGCGGGCCTCGTCGTCGACGACGTCCGGCCGGTCAACCCCTATCTGCACGCTTTCGACTGCCACGTCCCCGGCTGAAGCCCGGCCCCGCACATCCCGGTTATCGACCCCGCCGCGCTACGAGCGGCGGGGTCGGCGAGGTCAGCTGGCCGCGTCGCTCTCCCAGAGGTAGAAGCGCTGCGCCATGGCGTCCTTCGGAGAGCGCCAGGTCTCGGGGTCGTACGCGCTGACGTACGCCGAGAGCCGGTCGCTGACGAGCTGGAACTCGGGATGCCCGGTCACCTTGGCGATGGCGGGGCCTGGGTCCTGCTCGGACTCGATGAGGTGCAGGTACACGTCACCGAACTGAAAGAGGCTGCGCCGGCGGACACCCACGAGGTGCGGCAGCTCTCCCCTGTCGGACTCCTCGAAGATCTTCGCGATGTCCTGGGCCGAGCCCGGGGCCATCCGGGCGACGATCAGGGCTTGGTGCATGGGACTGTCCTCCCGTACGGCTCAGTCGGTCAGGCCCGGAGCGGCGCCCTGGTCGGCGGCCGCTTTCTCGACGCGGTCGCGGATGAGGGCCATCTGCACCTTGGAGTTGCGGTTGATGTTGTCCGTCATCCAGTCGTCGTCGACCGGGGCGTCGGGCTTCATCTCGAAGTCCTGCGTCCACACCATCCGGGTGCCCTTTGGTGTCTCCTCGTACTGCCACCGGATGTTCATGTAGGCGAAGGGGCCGGTCTCGATCCGGTGCGCCTTCACGGTGAGGCTGTCGCGGTCCGTCTCGCGTTCCGACACCCAGCTCCAGACGGTGCCGTTGGCGTCCGGGTGCATGGTCAGCCGGAACCTGGTCCGGTTGCCCTCCCGGGACAGGATCTCGACGGAGGCGTACTCGCTGAACAGCTGGGGCCAGCCTTCGAGGTCGTTGGTGATGTCCCACACCAGGCCGACCGGCGCGGCGATGGTGATCTCGTTCTGGGTGTGTCCGGCCATGTCAGGCTCCTGCCGCAAGTGCGCCGTTGACATGGTCCAGGAACTGGCGGGGTGTCTTGCAGCGCTCCGCGTCCGGCGGCATCGGGGCGCCGTAACGGTTCTCCAGCTCGCCCACGATGCCGAGCAGGCCCAGCGAGTCGACGCCGAGGGTGTCGAAGCCGGAGTCCAGGCTCTGCTGGAGCTGCTCCGGGGACACCGTGGCCCCGGCGGACTTCTTCATGAGCTCGGCCAGCTCTTCCAGCGTGATGCGGTCACTCATAACGTTCCTCTCCTTGTGTCAGCGGCGCCGCAGCAGCAGCGCCGAGTTCGACCCCATGAGTCCCCGGCTGAGGACCAGGGCGGTGCCCACCTCGGCGGCGCGCGCCCGGCCGGTCACGAGGTCCAGGTCGTGGCAGATGTCGAAGACGTGGGGTGTCGGGGGGATCAGGCCGTCCTCCATGGCCAGGACCGCAGCCGCGGTGTCCAGCACGGGCGCGGCACCCCAGCCGCGGCCGATCCCGGTCTTGGGGGCTGTGACGGGCACGCGGGTGCCGTGCGGGCCGAGGGCATCGGCGATCGCCAGTGCCTCGGCCTTGTCCGCCTCGGGCACGCCGAGAGCGTCGGCGAAGACCACATCGATCTCCTCGGGAGCGCAGTCCGCCTCCTCCAGCGCGCCCCTGATCGCCTGCGCGAGTCCCTCCCGCGAGTTGGCCCAGCGGGATGCGCCGGTGAACGTGGCCGCGTGGCCGGCGATCACGGCACGCACCGGCACTCCTCGTTCGCGTGCCGAGTTCTCGTCCTCGACGAGGAGCATGGCGCCGCCCTCGGCGGGCACGAACCCGCAGGCGGAAGTGGTGAAGGGACGGTAGGCCAGGTCGGGGTCCTCGGCGGTGCTCAGCTCCTGGTAACCGAGCTGGCAGACCACCGAGTACGGGGCGAGCGGCGCTTCGGTGGACCCGGCCACCAGCGCCTTGGTGCCGAGCCTGATCGCCCGGGCCGCGTGGGCGAGGGCGTCCAGGCCGCCGGCCTCGTCGCAGGCGACGACACCGCAGGGGCCCTTGAAGCCGCGGCGGATGGAGATCTGGCCGGTGCTGGCGGCGTAGAACCAGGCGATGGACTGGTAGGGGCCGACGTAGCGGCTGCCCTTGCTCCACAGCTGCTGGAGCTCACGCTGCCCGAACTCGCCGCCGCCGGAGCCGGCTGCGGTGACCACGCCGATGTCGAAGGGCGAGGCCTCGCTGTCGCTGCGGCCGAGGCGTGCGTCAGCCAGCGCGAGATCGGCAGCGGCCAACGCGAAGTGCGTGAACCGGTCGGTCTGGACGAGGTAGCGCTCCTCGATCCCGGCCTCCGCGTCGAAGTCCGGGACCTGTCCGGCCACCCGCAGCGGCAGGTGTTCGCACCCCTCGCGGGTGACCGGGCCCAGGGCGCTGATGCCCTCCTTGGTGGACTTCCAGAACGTCTCGGTGTTCGATCCGTTGGGCGCGACCACGCCGATACCGGTGACGGCTGCTCGCCGAGGGTGCGGTGCGTTCATCGTGTCGTCTCCCTCGAGCGGGTCAGGACCACCGCGGACTGGAAGCCGCCGAACCCGCTGCCGACGGAGAGCACGCTGCTCAGCTTCCGTTCGCGGGCGTGTCGTGGGACGTAGTCGAGGTCGCACTCCGGGTCCGGGGTCTCGTAGTTCGCGGTGGGCGGTACCACCTGGTGGGCCAGGGCCAGCACACAGGCGACGAGCTCGATCGACCCGATCGCGCCGAGTGAGTGGCCCACCATGGACTTGATGGAGCTCATCGGCGTGGCGTAGGCGTGCGCGCCGAGCACCCGCTTGACCGCTGCGGTCTCGTGGCGGTCGTTCTGCTTGGTGCCCGACCCGTGCGCGTTGACGTAGTCGATCGCCGTGGGATCGAGCCGGGAGTGGTCCAGGGCGTGCTCGATGGCCCTGGCCATCTCCAGGCCCTCTGCGGTCAGTCCCGTCATGTGGTAGGCGTTACCGAATGTCGCGTACCCGGAGAGCTCGCAGTAGACGTGCGCTCCGCGGGCCCGGGCGTGTTCGAGTTCCTCCAGGACGAGCACCGCGCCGCCCTCGCCCATGACGAACCCGTCCCGGTCAGCGTCGAAGGGACGCGAGGCGTGGGCGGGATCGTCGTTGTTCGGGGAGGTGGCCTTGATCGCGTCGAAGCATGCCATGGTGATCGGCGAGATCGGCGAGTCGGAGGCACCGGCTATGCACACGTCGGCCCTGCCCTCCTCGATCGTGTGGAAGGCGTACCCGACCGCGTCGAGACCGGAGGTGCAGCCGGTGGAGACCGTCTGCACCGGCCCTCGCGCCTCGAACCGCTCGGCCACGGTGGCGGCGAGCGTGCTCGGCGTGAACGCGCGCTGCAGATACGGGCCCGCCTGGCGGTGGTCGACGTCCCAGCGCTGCCCGCGATGGCTCACCAGGACGTAGTCGTGCTCGAGCCGGGTGGTCCCGCCGACCGCGGTGCCCAGACAGACCCCGATCCGCCACGGATTCTCCCGGGCGAGGTCCAGGCCGGAGTCCTGGACGGCTTCCGCGCCGGCCGCCAGAGCGAACTGGATGTACCGGTCGCTGCGCGTGATCTCCTCCGGCTCAAGCCCGTGGGCCTCCGGGTCGAAGTCGCACTCGGCGGCTATCTGCGACCGCAGCCCAGTGGGGTCGAAGAACGTGATGCCCCGTGTCGCCGTGCGCCCGTTTGCCAGCAGGGCCCAGAACGCCGGCACGCCTATGCCGCCGGGCGCGACAACACCAATGCCGGTGACCGCCACACGCCTGCTCATGAACGGACACGGTTTCGTTCGGGCACCAGGTCCGCTTCGCCGGCGACGGCCGTGTCCGCGGCGGTGTCGGTCCCCTCGGTGTCGACGTGGCCGAGCGGCGGGCTCGGTGCCAGCGGGCCCAGATGGAAGACAATGCGTGCTTCCACATTCCCGACGTTGCGGAAACGGTGCCGCACATGGGTGGGGATCATCAGCGCCTGCTCGGCGCCGAGCGGGTGGGCCACGCCGTCCAGGTCCACCTCCAGCTGGCCGCACACCACATAGACGAACTCCTCGGAGTACGGGTGGTAGTGCTCGCTGATGCGATCGCCGGGCTGGATGGTGGCTGCGCCCATGAAACCGCTGGTGGAACCGACCGTGGTGGGCGTGAGCAGGGCGCGCAGGTCACCGCCGCGCCGCGTGTTGGGCTCGATCTCGCAGAAGTCCACGATCCGGGGAGAGGGTTTGATCACGACATTCCTCCGATCACGTTCGGCAACGGCGGGTCGCCGCAGCCTTACTGACGACTAGTCAGGCGCTGGGCGCGCGACGGTCGGTGATGAGGTCCATGCGGGCGAGTGCGAGCAGACGGGCCGCCTCTCCCGCGTTCAGCGCGCGGGCGTCCGCACCGAGCGCCTCGGCGTCGAGGAGCTCGCACAGCCCGGCCGCCCGGGCACGGTCGCTGAGGCCGAACAGCGAGCCGGGATCGGCGTCGAGCCCGCCGCGCACATCGATCAGCCGTACGACGGTGTCGTCGCGCTGGAAGATCGTGCTGCGCAGCACCGGAGTGTCCGGGGCCTCCGCGGCCGCGGCGTCCAGCTGTGCCAACAGCTCGGCCAGTCGCATGCCGCACCCGTTGCGGGCCGGGTAGTAAAGGGCGAGCCGCTCGGTGCCCTCGGTGTCCTGGCCCGTCGTCACATGCTGGACGGCGGGCAGCGCCGCCCGGGTGAAGAAGACCCGTGCGGACTCGGGGTCGTCGAGGTCCCGGTCCTGCTCCAGATACGGATTGATGGCCTCCTCGACAGCGCGTACCTCCGGCTGCCGGGCGACATGACGCAGCGCGGCGAGCAGGTCTCCGCGTACCTCGACGGCCCTGACGACCCGGTTGCCGTGCATGAACAGGGATGTGCGGCACAGCCGGGTGCTGTCGTCGACCCGCGGCTCGGGGGAGGCGTAGTCGGCGAGGATCTTCGCGACGATCTCCTCGCTGCCCGGCTTGACCGTGAAGGTGAGAGCGTGGCGGATCACCCCGTCACCGATCCTGGGCGCTGCCTGGAGCCGGCGGCTGCCGGGCTCGGCCTGCGTCACGGGAGCGCCGGTCTCACGCACGATGTGAAAGCGCAGCGACCTGGTGTCCCGGACGCAGCTGTGCAGCGGCTGCACCATCCGCACGTGCTCCTCGCTGTTGACCCAGGTGAGGAACGGCGGGGCGCTCTCCCACTCACTGGTGATGAGCCACTGCGAGGGATTCTCGATGGACTGGCACAGCTGGTCGCTGACATGTCCGGGAACAGAAGCGACTTGGTTGCACAACTGCTCGTAGGCATCCAGGAACTGCTGCTGAGCACCTTCGTGGACATCGACCAGCAGCACGACACGCAGGGGGGAGCCGTCGAACACGGACTGCGAGATCGCCTGCGACACCTGTCGCGTCCCTGCAGCGGCACGGCGTTCGGAGGTAGCGGTCATCCGGGCACATCTCCTTCGCGGGGGTGAAAGCCAGGGACGCCGCAAAAGCGACGACGCCATGTCCTGATCCTGTGCCCGCCCTCGCAAGTGTGCGACTTGTCGCTACTCCGAACAGGAGAGCCCCCACGCAGGAGAAGACCGCTCAGCCGAGGCGGGCGAAGACCACCCGATGGTCCATGCAGTCCCGAGCCGCACGGTCATCGTCACCCGCACAGGTGACAAGCCGCGCCTGCGCCTGGGCGTTGCCGCCGTGCACCCTTGCGCCAGGAAAGCATTCTGGGCGCACGTCTGAACGCTGCCGGCCACGAAGGCCGCACTGCTCCCGTCGGCGCGTTCCACGGGGCAAGCCCTCCGCCCTCTGAAGCTCCCTGAGGTCCACGACACCAGCCAGTGACGTCGCTGTGCCGACGTGCCCGGCGATGACGGACGTGGCGGCCTCTTGCGGTGACGGTTCCTGGGCGCACCCAGCCCACGAGGCTGACGCCGGCAGCGGGCGAAGGACCGAGCTGCCCCGGGGCGCCGATGGACAGCCTCACGAAGGGGGCACCGGCCGAGATCTTCACGATACGCAGTCGCACGGGCTCCGATCGGGGCAGGCTCTTCGACGCGGGCTGCCCCGCGGGAGGAACCGGCGCGCAGGCCGCAGGCAAGGCTGCCGGCCGGCAGCGCCGCACGGCTCGTCACCGCCGCCGGACACGGTCAGGGCCGGCACGACGCAGGCCACAGCCGACCAACACTCCGGCCCGGGAGACCCCTCTTCCCGCCGGCGGCCTGGCCACCGGTACGGGAAGTCAAGAACGAGATACGCCCTCGGCAACCACCTCAGCCGGGCACAGCAGCAAAACGGCGGACAGAGCCAACAGCGCGGGCCGGCAGGGCCGCCACGCGGCAGGCACCGCAGCGGCCGCCGCGGCTACCGCATCCGGCATGGCCAGGCCACGCTTGTGGCTGTCCTCCTGCGGCGAGCCGTGCACAGACCCGCGCCGACGACGGCAATGACGGCCGGCCCGCCGGCGGTCACCGAACGCGCGGCCAGGGCGGCGCCACCGGTGTGCATGCCACCGCGCGGCACGCCATGCCGGCCCTCGCCGTCGCTCTCCTTGCTCCTCTCCTTGCTGGAGGAGGCGTCGTCGTGGTCGTAGCCTGCCGCCGCGCAACACCGGGCCGAGCCTCAAGTCGGCTGATGCCGCCGCAGTGGCCGACAGCATGCGCGGAACGCCTCTGACATCCCTTCCGACGACGACAAGACCAGCTGACGTCGCATCAGCCGAGCAGGACCCCCGCCTTCGACGTGATCCGCCGTCAGACGGGAGCGCGGCGTACGGCACTCGAGACGAACAGCAGGGCGACTAATGTCCACCTGAACACCGGTCAGTCCCGGGCAAGGACCTCGGCCAGGACCTGACGCAGTGTCAATCCGGGATCCGTGACCGGACCCGGTGACCTCCAGGCGACGAAGCCGTCGGGACGCACGAGCACGGCACCCCCGGGCCCGACCCCGTGGTGCCGCGACCAGTCCGCGCCGTCCTCGCACATCAGGTCGGCATCATCTGTGGGGCCGACCCGATAGGACGCCAGCGGTACTGACATGTCCTCAGCGACACGGACGGCGCTCGCGTGCCAGCCGCACGGATCACCGGAGTCGCTGAGCAGAACGAACGACCTCTCGTACAGGTCGAGAGTGGAGATCCGCTCCCCTCTGTCCCACAGCCAGATATGGGGCGCCCTACTGCCGGGTTCGCCGCTCAGGTCGAGGCCCTCCGGGACAGCAGGCGTCTCGGGGGAAGCCCCCACGACGGCACCCTGCGGATAGCGGTAGCCCAGGGCCACATTGAGGATGCCGCGCTGCGGTTTGCCGCCTGCGCCGGGCGGCGGAGCGAAGCCGGGGTGGCTGTGCTCGACCGACCGGGCGGCAGCGCGAGCGCTGGTCGCCTCCGCCACGGGACGCCGCTCAGCATCGTAGCTGTCCAGCAGCCCCTCCCCCGCCCAGCCGCCTAGCACGGCGGCCAGCTTCCACGCGAGATTGTGCGCGTCCTGGATACCCGTGTTGGAGCCGAAGGCGCCGGTGGGCGACATCTCGTGGGCCGAGTCCCCCGCCAGGAACACACGCCCTGCCCGGTAGCTGCGGGCGACCCGCTGCGCGGCATGCCAGGAAGCCTTCCCCGTGATACGCACATCCAAATCCGCGACCCCTACCGCCCGGCGGATGTGCTCCACGCACCGCTCATCGGTGAACTCCTCCATGGTCTCTCCGCGTTCGGGGTGCCAGGGGGCATGGAAGACCCAGTTCTCGCGATTGTCCACCGGCAGCAGAGCGCCGTCGGCGTCCTGCTCGGTCAGGTAGCAGACGATGAAGCGGCGGTCCCCCACGACATCGGCGAGCCCAAGGGAGCGGAAGGTGATACTGACGTTGTGGAACAGGTCGCCGGGACCGCTGTGCCCGATGCCGAGCTGTTCACGCACCGGACTGCGGGGGCCGTCCGCCGCGACCAGGTAATCCGCCCGGACGGTGGTGTGCTCACCGCTCTCCCGGCTCTTGACCACCGCGGTCACACCTTCCGGCCCGGTCTCGAAGGAGATCAGTTCCTGGCCGTAGCGCAAATCACCGCCCAACCGCCTGGCGTGCTCGAACAGCACCGGCTCCAGGTCGTTCTGGCTGCACAAACACCAGCAGCTGGGACTGAAACGGGCCAGCCCCCCACCCGGATCGATCTCCCGGAACAGCCACTCGCCCGCGTCGCCGACCAGAGTGCGGGTCTGCAGGATGCCGTGGTTGCCGGCGAGCGTGGCGGCAGCCTCACGGATCGCTGCCTCGGCGCCGGCCACACGGAACAGCTCCATCGTACGTACGTTGTTACCGCGGCCGCGTGGATGGATAGACGTGCCGGCATGACGCTCCACCAGCATGTGAGCCACCCCAAGCCGGCCCAAGAACAACGAGGTCGACAGACCGACCAGAGAACCACCCACGATAAGGACCGGCACCCGCAGCACGGCCGGACCGGTACGGTCTGTACTTCTGGACATCACGCGCCTCCGGCGTGTCAGGTCAAGGGAGTCCAGCCGGGTCCGGCCAGACCTCATCCATCCCCGGACAAGACACCCACCGACCAAACCTTCACCCACTCAACTCACCGGATTCGCTACCTCGGAGCACAGGGCGCAGCCGGACATCATCCCTGCCTCCGCCAGAGGGGAGGGGAACGCCGTTTGTTCGTCGAACAAGTTCCCGCCCCTGAAGGCAATGGAACAACTTCCGCTTATGCGGTGAAGCAACCTGACGCCTAGCCCGGTGAGATGTCTTTGTCAGGACCTCTCAGAACCAAGGGCAAGGCGGTAACAAGCGCGATCGAGGGCCCGCTCCTCTAGGACGGCCCGGAGCCGGACGTGAACAACGGTGCGCTGGTCCGTGTCACGCAGCAGACCCGCGGCGGGAAGGTCCTCGGGCAGTTCGCCTACCCGCTGGAGAAGATCTTCGCCCAGAACGACCCCGACAGCCCCTGGGGCCCGGACACCGGCGTCCCCTCCATCCTCGCCTTCCCCGGTCAGCCCCACCGCTACCTCGTGCTCGAACGCACCTGGGTTGCCGGAGCGGGCTACAAGATCCGCCTCTTCGACGCCACCACGCGCGGGGCGACCGACGTGCAGGCCATGGAGTCACTGGCCGGGCAGACCGTCGTGCCGATGCGCAAGAAGCTCGTCGCGGACTTCGACACCCTGGGCCTGTCCGCCATCGACAACACCGAGGGCATGACGTGGGGCCCGGACCTCCCCTCCGGTGAACGGCTGCTGATCCTCGTCAGCGACGACAACTTCACCCAGGAAGCGATCACCCAGATCGTCGCCCTCGGCATCCACTGACGGGGGTTCCATCCGTCATTCATGTGCAGGAGCGCCTGCCAGGCAAGGCTCACGGCAGGCGCCCCTCTCGTCGATCGCGGCAAGCCTCAGCCGGCGCGCATCCTCCTCGGCCTGCATCATCCGATACTGACCTGGCACCTCCACCTACCCTCCCGCCTACACCCGCTTCAGGAGCGAGGCTGGTCGGCTACCGTCATGAGCTGCGCACTCCGCGCCTTGGGTGCTGGCTGGCGGTGTCGCCCTTGCGGACTCTGGTCCCAGTGAGTCTCCGTACGTTCTGGCCCAGAAAGTGGCACGGCCGGGACCGCGCCCTGCCCCCTCAATGCGAACTACGGGCAGGACGGTCGCTGAAGTCCTCTGGGCCGGATCCCCCTGGCGACCGTAGTGGGGGGCGTCTCCATGCGGTCGTCCTGGGTGCTGTCCTTCTGTGCCGTGCAGGGGGTCCTACGGGTCCTCAGGCCGTTCCCCATGGACCGGCGGTGTCCTCCGACTTGGGGATCCACAGCAGGGGTTGATTCTCTCGACAGTAGTCGGCCGCATCGTCTTCCCACGGAAAGCGGCCTTCCCGGTCGGGCCAGAAGAGCTGTGCCATGGGCAGTGGTGAAACCTGGTAGAAGTCCAGCCCTGCGCCGAAGAAGTCGTGGCACCAACTCTCATGAACGGGCCGGATGACAGCGGGGTAATTGTCGTAAATGTCGTTCCGGCGCTGGTCAGGTACGAGCGGAAGCCCGCTGCGCACGGCATCCCCCGCGTCATTGACCAGGGACATCATGACGTCAACGTCCAACCCGAAGATGCACACCTCCGGGCTGCGCAGCGTGTGCCACATGCCTACGGAGTAGGCCCACCCCGCTGGGACTTCGCCGCCAGCGGGGACTCCCATCACATGCCAGCCGTAGTCCCTTGTGCTGGCGGCCACGGTCCGGTCTCGGTGGTTCCACGACGCTTCGTTTGACGACTGTGTGCACAGGATGCACGGACATCCGGAGTTACCCATCGGGGGATGCTAGCGCTGCGAACGTTCAAGGCCGTCACTCGGGCGTTTCCAGGGCTCAGTCCCAGCCCGTTCCGCAGCGGAGCAGCCACAGCCCTCCCCCGGCTCCCATCCCATCTGCCGTCGGCCCACGCCGTGGGGCGGGCGTGGTTCACGGCGTCCAGGTGGAGCGCGCCAGTGCACGAGCGGCCTGGGCGCCAGGGGCCGCGACTGCTCGGCTCTGCCGGAGGCGATGGCAGACGGGATGGGAGCGCCCCCACGCACGCCACTGGCTCGCCGACATCCGCGAACGGCGCCCCCCCCATCTCGGAGCCTGAGTCGGCGAGCAGGCCGCGTACGTCCTCACGCATGCGACGACGCCGCTCCACGCGCCGGAAGGGGCGGCCGATGTTCAGGCCGTGAGCGCAGCCAGGGGGTCGGCTCCAAGGGCCGGATCCCGGGACAGCACAAGGGCCAGTTCAAGGGAGCAGCATGCCCCTGAACTGGCCCGTCAGTGTGTGCTCCGGGCAGGAATCAGTTGCGGGTGATCTTGACTGTCGCCTCAGCCGAGGAGGCGGCGTGCCAGTGGTCACCGCCGTACGCCACGACGTAGCGGACCTCGCCGGCCTTGGCCGGGGCGTCGGTGGCCGTGAAGGTGCCGTCGGCCGCCACCGGTACGGCGCCCAGGGAGACGCCTTCAGGGTTGGTGGCGTCGTGGCGTGTGACCGTGACCGTGGTGCCGGGAGCTATTCCGGGGGTCAGCGTGCCGGTGAGGGTCAGCGTCCGGCCCTTCCTGCTGGTCGCCGGCGCGTTGAGGGCGATCGCCGTCTGCACCGTGGTGTTGACGGGGACAGAGTGGAACCGGAGCCCCATGACCCCGCTCTCCCCCGTCACGGCGAAGAGCCGGCTTCCGTCCGGCGCCCAGGCAAGGCCCCGGACCACAGGGCTCTGCGTGGCGGCGCCCAGTTCGACGGTGGTCAGCGGAGCCGGGGCAGCCGGAGCGTAGAAGGACACGTCCGGTACGTCGGCGCTGGTGTTCTGGGCGCCCCCCGCCACCGTGCCGTCGGGTCCGGCGGCGACGGCCAGGGGCGAGGCCGGGGCCGTGTGCGTCGCCACGTCCGAGAGATCGTCGAGGCGGAAGGCTCGGTACCCCGGCGAGATGAGGGCGGCGGTGAGGATCGTACGGCCGTCCGGTGTCACGTCGATGTCCCGCAAGCCGTTCATCTCGGTCCCGGACAGCACCCGCCGCTCGGCCATCACGGGCAAGCCGCTGCTCACGTCGTACACCGTGAGGGTGTTGCGGTTGGGGTCACCGGTGCCGACCACCAGCACGTTCGGGTCGGCGGGGGAGGTGACGAGCTCCGCGCCGAAGTCCAGCGAGCTGTCCAGCCCCAGTTCGACGACCGGCTCGGAGCCGCTCATGTCGATCGAGCCGAGGTCCCCGCTGACGCCGTAACCGAACCACAGCTTGCCACCCGCGACCGCCACGCCCAACGGGGCTGTGCCGTCGCCGACGTGGTATCGCGCGGTCTCTGCCAGCGTCGCGGTGTCGTACGCCACGATGGTGTCGATGTCCCGCGCGGCCACGTACAGGGTCTGGTTGTCGGGCGAGAGCGCAAGCCCGCTGGCCCCCGGGAGGCCGCCCAGCCACGTGCTCTTCCCGTTGTAGTCCGTCACCACTACTCGGCCGTCGACTCCGGCCGGCATGCTGAGGAAGATCTTCTGATGGCTCCCGTCGACCTTCATGTCGGCGAGCTGGTACAGCGGCAACGACACACCGGTCGCCGCGTACGCCGGCGTGGCCCCCGGTATCGCCAGCAGTACGGAACCGAGCACCGCGGCGAACGTGGCACCCAGCGTGCGTCTGGATCTGCGCACGGCAGAACCCCCCTCTGTGTCCTGTCAGTTCGCACCGGCAGCCCCCTCGACCGACCGGCGGAGACGACGCATGACGCCGTCGTCGATCATTCTGAGCCGCGATGTGTGAAACCGGCGATCTATTTGGCAAGAAAAGCCAAGAAACCAGCGTCTGTTGGGCAGATCACGATGTCACCCGAGCGTGCAGCAGGCTGCCGACTCCGAGCTCAGTGTCGGTTCAGCAAGGACGCGCGACCTCGCCACCGCTCTCACACGGGCACGTAAAGGTCCTGCGGCGATGCGCCCAGGATGAGCCCGTTGTCGAAGCGGACCCGTACCGTCACCAGTGGTCCCTGTTCCTGGAACGCGACCCACGCCGGCTGCAGCGCGCCGACCTTCTGCTCCAGCTGCCGCCTGCTCTCCGGGGGCATGTCGTCACCGTAGGAGTCGAGCAGCGACTTGAGCCGTTCGTACTCGCGGACGTCGGCGTCCTCGCGGACGTGCTCCGTGACCTCTTCCACGGTTCCCACGGTGTCGGCGGCGAGGGACAGGATGCCAATGACCGCCCCGGACACCTCGATCGGGTCGCTCAGGCGAAGATCGGCGGCCAGCTTGACGCGCTGGCCTTCCTGCAAAGTCATGGGATTCCTTCTTCTACGGTCCGGTCGTGCTCGTCCCATGATCGCGCCCGCCCCGCTGAGCCGGAATACCGGCCGGGCCGCTGGCGACGATGCCACGGTGTCTGCCTGCAGACAACGTTCGCCGGCCGTGAAAGTCGCCCCCTTCCTTCGGGGGTGCCCAGCCCGGCCATGATGCTGGTAAGCCCGGACGGCAGCGCGATGACGAGCGGGCCCGAGCTACCCCGCGGGCGCGAAGGTAGCTCCACCGAACGGTCCGGACCTTACCGCTGCCGCGCGTCGTCTCCGTGCCCGCATGGGTAGTTCTACGGGCCGACGTCGCATTCGACGCCGAGGCTGCGGGTGGTCTGAGAGTCGCGCACGGCTTGTTCGGTGTTGGGGCCGAAGTCGCCGTCGATGCCCACGGTGCCGCCGAGCGCGGCGGTCAGTGCTCGCTGCAGTCGGCTGGCGTCCGCACGCATGGCGGGCATCAAGATGGGCACACGCCAGGTCCGGCCCGCAGCCAGCAGCGTCGGCCCGCAAGACAACGGACGCACGGCCGACGGCATCAGGGCCGCCGAAGGCGCGCCCGCACGCAGGGGCGCGGATTCGTGCTTCGGGGAGAGAAGACCTTTCCCGTGGCCCGACATAAGGGAATTATTCCTCATGTGGCGACTTTCGCCCGTAGGGAAGAAAGTGGGCATGGTCGACAACGAAAGGCAGACCGTGATGACCGAGAGCCGACCCGCGACGACGACCGACGCCGGCGCTCCGGTGGAGAGCGACGAACACTCACTCACCGTAGGTCCGGACGGACCCATTCTTCTCCAGGACGCCTACCTGATCGAGCAGATGGCGCAGTTCAATCGGGAGCGGATCCCTGAACGGCAGCCGCATGCCAAGGGCAGCGGTGCGTTCGGCCGTTTCGAGGTTACCCATGACGTCAGTGGGTACACCAAGGCGGCGCTGTTCCAGCCCGGGGCTCGTACCGATCTGGTTGCCCGGTTCTCGACCGTGGCCGGTGAGCGCGGCAGCCCGGACACCTGGCGCGACCCGCGGGGCTTCGCGGTGAAGTTCTACACCGCCGAAGGCAACTACGACATGGTCGGCAACAACACGCCGGTGTTCTTCGTGAAGGACCCGATGAAGTTCCAGCACTTCATCCGGTCCCAGAAGCGCCGGGCCGACAGCAACCTGCGTGATCACGACATGCAGTGGGACTTCTGGACCCTCTCGCCCGAGTCCGCGCACCAGGTGACCTGGCTGATGGGTGACCGGGGCATCCCGCGCACCTGGCGTCACATGAACGGGTACACCTCCCACACCTACATGTGGATCAACGCGTCCGGCGAGCGCTTCTGGGTGAAGTACCACTTCAAGACCGACCAGGGCATCGAGTTCTTCACCCAGGACGAGGCCGACCGCATGGCCGGCGCCGACTCGGACTTCCACATGCGGGACCTGTTCGAGCACATCCGGGACGGCGACTTCCCGTCGTGGACGCTGCATGTGCAGGTCATGCCGTACGAGGAGGCTGCGGCGTACCGGTTCAACCCCTTTGACCTCACCAAGGTGTGGCCGCACGGCGATTACCCGCTTCTCCCGGTGGGCCGCATGACGCTGGACCGCAACCCCACCGACAACCACGCTGAGATCGAGCAGGCCGCCTTCCAGCCGAACAACTTCGTCCCCGGCATCGGGCCCAGCCCGGACCGCATGCTCCTGGCCCGGCTGTTCTCCTATGCGGACGCGCACCGTCACCGCATCGGTGCCAACTACCAGCAGCTGCCGGTGAACGCACCGGTCGTCGACGTCCACACGTACTCCAAGGACGGCGCGATGGCCTACCGGAAGACGTCCGATCCGGTCTATGCGCCGAACTCCAAGGGCGGACCCGCCGCCGATACCGAGCGCTACGGCAGCCCTCCGAGCTGGACCGCTGACGGCGAGATCACCCGGGCAGCGTATGTGTCCCATTCGGAGGACGACGACTGGGGGCAGCCCGGCACCCTTGTCCGCGACGTCCTGGACGACGCTGCCCGTGACCGCCTCGTGGACAACGTGGTCGGGCACCTCCTCGACGGGGTGAGCGAGCCGGTTTTGGAGCGCGCCTTCGCGTACTGGACCAACATCGACCCGGCCGTGGGCAAGCGCATCACCGAGGGCGTTCGGGCCAAGCAGGGCTCGTAGGCCCTGTGGGAGATCACCGCCGGCCCGGACGGAGGATCCAGGCCGGCGGGGCGTACGGGCGCGCGACGGCCGGTTGGTGTCGGTGTGCTGTCTGCGGCTACGGGGCCGAGTGACCCGCGGCTGGAGATGGCCGTCGGCCGAAGTTCTTCCTCCCCGGCCTGTTGGCTGGGCGCGATCGGCCGCCGCGGCGGCGGCTGGCGGACCTGCACCGGCTCGCCCCGCTCACGAACAGCAGCGTCGACGCCCTCCGACGCGCCCTGCCCGACGCGCCAGGAGGGGTCGACACCGCCCCCAACTGGTCCAGCCGTTCCCGCAGCGGGTCGACCGGACTCATGGCCAGGCTGCTGGCCGGGGCAGGAGCGGGCAGCGGTCGAGGATCCGCCCGCCCCGCCGCGAGGCCAGGGTGAAGCCGGCGAAGCTGTACAGCAGGGCCGGTGAGCCAGCCGCCCAGCAGCGGACCGACAGCGGTCAGTGCGCCGGACAGCCCGAAGAACAGGGCGAGGGCACGGCCTCGCCGCTCGGCCGGCAACACCGCGGCCCGAGGTGTGTGTCACTCACCATGTCAGTCGTGCCCGTCCGGGCGGGAGCGCAGCGGCAGGGGTGGCCGTCACAGGGCGCGGGTCCTGAGGTCTCTGGGCCTGCGCCCTGTCGTTCCGGACGGCGCGGTCGGTTCGGGCAGCGCTGCACCGGACCATCGAGTGGCAGCGTTCACCGCGGGGCCCTTCATTCCACGCCCGCTCCGTCCGCGGCGGTGCCAGACTGGATGGCGTGGCGCAGACGGACGACGACAGGCGGCTGGAGCAGGCCATCAGGGGCCTGCTGGAGCGCCGTGCCGAAACCGCCTCGATCTGCCCGTCGGAGGTTGCGCGCGAGGTGTACGAGGGCGACGACGACGGCTGGCGGTCCCTGATGGGACCAGTACGCCGGGCGGCCTGGCGGCTGGCGGAGGCCGGTAAGGTCGAGGTGACCCAGGGCGGGCGGCCCGTCGAGGAGAGCGTGGCGCGCGGTCCCTTGCGTATCCGTCGCGTACGGCCGTAGCTGCGGCCCGCGGCGCGAGCACTCGCCGGGACGGCGGGCACGTACCGCCGGGTTGCGGTGACCGGCCTCTCAGCCGACGGCCTCACCCCGCCCCTCATGCCCTGACAGCAACCCGCACGATGGACTGGGAACACGCCGCGCCGCAGCTGGCCGACCAGATCGTGGCCTCCGGCCCGGGCTTCACCCCGCGCGTCCCGGCCGGGGCCCTGCGCCAGCCTCAACGGTTGACGGACCGCATGCCCGCTTCGTCGTACCGCTCACCGGCCGCCTCGGGAAGTTCCGCGTCGATGCGGGCCAAGTCGTCCTTCGTCAGGTCGATGTCGACGGCGGCAGCGTTCTGCTCCAAGTAGGTGCGGCGCTTGGTGCCCGGGATCGGCACCAGGTCCTCGCCCTGGGCCAGCACCCACGCGATGGCCAGCTGAGCCGGCGTCACGTCCTTCTCGGCGGCGATCTCCTTCACTTTCGCCGCCAACCGCAGGTTCGCCTCCAGATTGGCGTCCTGGAAGCGCGGGTTCTGGCGGCGCCAGTCGTCGGCGTCCAGGTCGTCCGGCGAGGTGAACCGCCCGGCGAGGAAGCCGCGGCCGAGGGGCGAGTACGGTACGAAGCCGATGCCCAGCTCCCTGCAGGCGGGCAGCACCTCGGCCTCCACGTCCCGCGACCACAGCGAGTACTCGCTCTGCACGGCCGTGACCGGGTGCACGGCGTGCGCACGCCGGATGGTCTCGGCGCTCGCCTCGCTCAGCCCGATGTAGCGCACCTTGCCCTCGGCGACCAGTTCGCCCAGCGCGCCGACCGTCTCCTCGATGGGCACGTTCGGGTCGACCCGGTGCTGGTAGTACAGGTCGATGTGATCGGTTCCCAGTCGTTTCAGGGAGCCGTGGACGGAGCTGCGGACGTGTTCGGCCGAGCCGTCCTGCGGGCCGACCGTGCTGATGTCGCCCGGGACAGCGTCGTCCATCCGGTAGTTGAACTTCGTCGCGATCACATACTCGTCGCGGCGCCCCCGGATCGCCTCGCCCACCAGGGACTCGTTGGTGAGCGGGCCGTACATCTGCGCGGTGTCGAGAAAGTTCACCCCGAGGTCGAGGGCGTGCCGGATCGTGGCGACGCCCTCCTCCTCGTCGGCGGTTCCGTAGAAGGCGGACATGCCCATGCACCCCAGCCCTATGGCCGATACCTGCAATTCCCGCAGACTTCGCTTCTGCATGTCGTGTCCCAGCCTTCCCTGCACGGTTGATCGTCCTTCGGGCCGCACGAGGCCTCCCGTCCGTCCAGGCACGGACGCCACCACCCGGAATCCCAGGAGGAGCGGGCGCTGAGACGACTGCTTCGTGCGCCGTTACGTCCTCGACGCTACGACTTCGAGCGCACTCCATGGCAAGTCGGATTGAGGGAAGGCCTGGCTCCTGGCCGGGCACCGCACCCGTGTGATGCTCCAGCGCCTGGAGGAGACGAGCCTGGACTCGTTCGTCTTCGCGTGCGGAATGCGGCGCCGGGGACGCCGGTGGTACCAGCGGCCGGCCGCGCCCGGGACGACGCTGTCGGCGACCGCCCGCCACGTCTCGGGGCGGAGTCCGGCTGTCAGATCGCCCGCTGCGCCCGCCCCTCCCCCATAGGTGGGCACTCACCCGGGGTGGGCACTCACCCGGGGTGGGCACTCACCCGGGGTGGGCACTCACCCGGGGTGGGCCGCGGGGCTGCTGGCCGCCTCCCAGACGATGTCGACCGTGGTCACTTCCGGGTGGCCGATGGGCGCGGGGCGGCCCCCTCCGGCGTGGAGGGGCGCCGCTGGGACGGAGTCAACGGTGGCCTGCATCTCCTGTGCGGTGTCGGGGCGAAACAGTGTGGAGAACAAGGACCGCAGGGGAGAGAACGTGACCGACACGGGCGTGGGCCGGGGCGCAGTACTGCCAAGAAGCGTGATGTCGAGTGCGCAGGCCGGTGATCACCAGTGACGAGATGGACGCCCCGGCCCGATGGCGGACGGCCCTCGGGGAAACCCTGCTCCCACACCTGGACGGCGGACCCACCCCCGCTGGGCGAGACGTGCGCGTCCTGCGCGGCGCGCGGACGCACACCGGCCGACCTGCTGCTGTGTCTGACCTGCGGCCACGTGGGCTGCAGCGACAGCTCGCGCGGCGCTCACGCCACGGCCCACTTCGACTCCAGCACACACCCGGTGGCACGCACCCTGTCAGGCCACCGGCAATGGGCCTGGTGTTACGAGGACGAGGTGTATCTGGACCAGCTGGAAGAGCCCGTGTCACGTTCGGCCCCGCGGCCGCCCGAGTCGGTCTGGGACTACCCGCGGCCGCCCGTCATGCGGGAGGACGACCGCGACGTGCGGGTGGAGTGCGCCGGACAGATGATCGCCGAGACCCGCAGCGCCGTCCGGGTACTGGAGACCAGCCATCCTCCCGTGTTCTACATCCCTCCGCGCGACGTCCGTACGGATTTCCTGATCCCAGCGGTCGCGGGCCGGACCTGGTGCGAATGGAAAGGGGCGGCCCGGTACTGGGACGTCGTCGTGGGAGACCACGTACGCGCTCGCGCCGCTTGGAACTATCCCCGTCCCGAGCCCGGCTACGCACCCATCGCCGGTTTCTTCGCCTTCTACCCGAGCCGCGTGGACCGCTGCACGGTCGACGGCGAGGAGGTCACGGCGCAGGAGGGAGACTTCTACGGCGGCTGGATCACGGCGGAGGTGCGTGGGCCGTTCAAGGGCGCCCCGGGCACCCGACTGTGGTGAGGCGGCCAGGGTGAGCGCCGCTCAGTCGAGGATCGCGGTCGCTGCCACCTCGACCAGGACGTCTGGCTCGAACAGGTACTCCACCCCGGTCAGCGAGGAAGGCGGAAGCGGCACCGTCAGCCCGATCTCCTCCGCCACCTGCCCGAGGCCGACGTCGTCCGCCTGGCCCTGCGACGGCGCCACCTCTGGTACTCCCAGACCCGGTGTTCGTGCCATGGCGCACGCGGCCGCGAGTTTCGGACTGGCGGCCTCATCGAGCAGTAGTGGGTTCTGGCACAGATCGGTTGACCGCCCGGACGGGTGGCGAGGAGGGTGAGCCATGGAGTGGCTCAGGGACGCGCGGCTGGCAGCCGGGCCTGAGGCCACCCGGTCCTTGGAGGCGGCTTTTCACGCTCGGTGCTCACCTTATGAGGGTGTAGTGACGGTGTACGACGATCCGACGACGCCGGTAGTCGTGACGGGCATCGGTCCCCGCGGGAGCCGACGGTGCGCATTCCCCCGGGCGTCTACCCGGGGTAGAGATCGCGTGGACGGCAGGCCCGTACGAGTTCATGGGCGAGCACGCCGACGCCGTTGAGTGCGCCGCGACGCGCCTGTGCAGTGGCCCTCGGTCTGCTGTCGCAGTGCCGTCTGGTGACGGCTCCCACCGACGTCCCCGATGCTGGTTGCGTGAAAAATTGGGCATCAGGGATCCCACCAGGAAAGCGAGCAGTGGAGGTTCGGTGTGGACTGGCGGTGGTTCGCCCAGCAGATGGCGTCGACGGCGCGCGATCTTCTGGCGCAGGAGTCGGTGAACGCCACCCTTGACCGCATCACCCTGGCGGCCACCGAGGTCGTGGGCGATTGCGATGCAGCTGGCATTCTCGTGCTGCAAGGCCAGCGGGTACAGACCCTTGCCCCTACCGAGCAGCTGGTCATCGACAGCGACCAGCTGCAGGAGCGGCTGGGAGAAGGCCCGTGTTTCGACGCCGCCCGCAGCTCACGAGGCGAACGTGTCTTCCGCATCCACGACCTCACCAGCGAACGGCAGCGCTGGCCCGCTTACGCACCGCAGGCCCACACCCTCGGCATCGGCAGCATGATGGGCTTCCTGCTGTTCACCGAAGACGAAGACCTCGGCGCCCTGAACCTCTACTCCCGCCAGCCCGGAGCGTTCACCGAAGCCAGCCAGACGGAAGGCATGCTGCTGGCCTCCCACGCCGCAGTGGCCTTCTCCGCAGCCCGCAGCCACGCCCAGATGCACCACGCCATGGACACACGCCACACCATCGGCGAAGCCATGGGCATCCTCATGGGCCGCCACCACCTCACCGAAGAGCAAGCCTTCGACGTGCTGCGCCGCTACTCCCAGGAGAACAACATCAAGCTCCGCAAGGTCGCCCGCCAGGTCTGCGAGCAGGGCAACCTCGACTGAGGCCCGGATAGACGGCCCCTCCGGCACTCGGTCTGAACCGGAGAAGCCTGAGTCGGACCGGCCCTATGGAACACCGGTAGACGGCCTGAACACAGAGTTGCCCGGCCACGAAACCCGCACCACCCGTTCAAGCCGCGCGGCTGTCGGTACGTGCAGAAGGCCCTCACAGCGCGACCAGTTGACCGAGCTGGAGGCGAAAGCGCGATCGTGCGCGGGGCCGGGACGTGGAGAGGGGTCCGCCTCGCCTGCACCGCCGCTACCAGCAGCAACGCCCCAACCGTTGAACAGCACGCCCTATAGATGCCCAGTTCAGGCTGGGTACGTCACAGATTCCCGACAACGCCGAATTATGCGACCGTCCACGGGCGCCGCCACGTCGTCCGCCCGAGACACCTGCGGGCCCGCCTCACTCGGCCAACGGGGCATTACCTCCGGAGTAATCGCGCCGGTGGCCGGCGGCCAGGCATGTTGATCCCACTGAGCGGCGGCAGGCCGCATCAGCGGAACGAGAGGTGTGCAATGTTTGCGGGGCAGCGTGGTCTGGCGGGTATAGCGGTGGCGGCCCTACTGGCGGGGGTGACGACCTCAGCAGTGGCCAGGGCGGACGACGGGCAGAGCGCCGCCCAGCGGGAGTGCCCGGAGGCACACGCAAAGGTCGAGCGGCTGGAAGGGAGGATCACCCCCAACGCCTGCGCGTTCATACGACGCCAGGTTGCCTTCGGTGAGCTGGCGACCGGCACCCCGCCGTCCCTCGGAGACCTCAACCATCCCCGGGTACAGGCCTATCTCGACATCTTCGACGAGGAAGCCACCCTCTGGGAGGCAGGCAGCGCCCCGCAGCGCGGCCACGCCGTCATCGGCACCTCCATCACTGGCTCCCTGCGGCTGGTCCCCAACCTCCGCTACCGCGGCACCGACGTGGTAGCCGACGGAGCTGTCATGATGTTCGGCCAGTGGAACGAGGCCACGCTGAAGGGCCACAAGGTGGCCTACCCCCAAGTCGCACGCAACGTTCTGGGCGACGACGGCAAGACGCTCCAGGCGCGCCGCTACTACGACCGCTACATCCTGTTCCGGGACACGGTTCCCGAGCTGGTACCCACGCCTTTGTTCGAAGGGATCGCGGAAGCCGGCCCAGCCCCATCCTCCGGTGCGGCGCCCGAGCGCTTCCGGGCGGCGGAGATCTCGACGCGTCTCGCGGCGTGGAACGCAGAGGACACCGACTCTCTGGTCGCGCGTATGGGCGGCGCACGGCTGACGGGTCCGGGGCTCGACGTTCCGCTAGCGACCAAGGCTGGAAAGCGGGCCTACCTCCAGCGCTTCTTCGACACAGCGGACGTCCGCTTCAAAGCCGGGCAGGCCGCGTTCGGCAGGACCACGACGTACCTGGAGTGGCACGGCACAGTTTCCGGACCGAAGGGCCAGGACATTTCGTTCGGGATCGTCGAACGCTTCGGCCCCGGCGGCGAGTGGGAGCTGTACTTCGACACCCTCCCGCTGGTCGCGGACCAAGCACAGATCAGCGCCCTCTTCCAGAAGCTGGCGCAGCCCTAGCAGATCGACTCCGATGCCGATGAAACAGCGATGATGGGGCGGGCGAGCACTGTAATCCGTCGGTACGTCGCGTGAGCCAGACGCGTCACCGTTCCCGCTTCTTGGCCCGCGCCGGGTTCGACGTTGGACTTTTGCACGCTTCTGCGGGGTGCCTCGGGAAGGCTCCCCACGTCCACCCGATGCTCCCGCACCCATGCCGCCGGGTATCGCCCCCAGCGGACAGGCGGGGAGAGGCGCAGACGGCAAGGGTGCCCGGGTAGAGGACCTGGTACCCGGATCGGGCCCGGGCGAGGTCGGCGACGGTTTTCTCGGCGGGACGCAGATGCTCGGCGGCCAGAGCAACGGTGCGGACCCGCGCGCTGGAGCCCGCAGGACGTGTAGAGGGCGTGCGCGGCGCGGGCCAGGAGCACGGTGTGCTGGGTGGCCTCGGGCAGAGTCCGGCTGCGGCGGGTGGAGCTGTGGTCGGCGTAGTGGATGGTTCAGGTGACCGAGCCGGGGGCCGATGGCTGGCTGCGCAGCTGCCCGGCGGTCGGCTCGCCGCGCACCGCCGGGCAACCCTGCACAGTTGTTGCCCCTGTTCACCGCCATGGAGACGCCATCGTGCTCTAGCGGGGCAGTGCTGTCCCGGGTGCACGGCCGCCGCAGTCAGACCAGCAGGAATCCCCCCAACACTCCGGCCGTAGTGGCGTCAGCGGTCGTCGGGATGGGGGGAGGCGGGGCCGGGCCCGGAGGGGGGACGGCTCCACCCCGGGCGCGTGGTGCATCTGCGCCGCCTGGGCCACGGCCTGGCCCCACCCGTGGGCGCGCTGGAAGCCACCGCGGCTTCCCTCGCGCCTGACCACATGTGCGGTGAACACGCTCGCCCCGGGTGGCTCGAGAATTCCGTGGAGTACCTTTCCGCCCCGTGCCGGGGCGTCCTGGGCCCCTGAGGCTGATCCGACCCCGGCGAAGGCGTGTACGCGTGTCCGCTTCGGTCTCGGACGGTACGTACATCCTCAGCCTGTACGACCGCGCCTCCGCCTACGTGCTGGGGCAGGAGGCCGACAGGGCTCGTGCGGAAACGCCCTGGCTAAGATCAGCGAGCAGCGGGCGTCTGGGGGGATCCAGCGCATGCCGTGATGCGCTACGTCTGCCGGCGCAATGAAGCACGCCGTCTCGAACAACTTGGCGAGCCGGAGCGGGCCGCGGCCGTCTGGCGAGAGCTCGCAGAGCAGGGCGCCCCGGATGCATTCGTCCACGTTGGGCTCCATCACCTGGGCTCGACCAGCGGACGGGCGCTGAGTGCTGGTTCCGGCAGGATGCCGAGACCGGTGACGACGACGCCTCGCAGGAGCCGGTGTTCCGGCCCTGGCAGGTCTGCTCCGCCACGATCATGTCCGCTCGAAAGGGCCGGGGCTGCAGGGCGGCCCCTGCGGCCATGCGGGATGACCCGGGCAGGCAGCAGGGTCAGGCGAGGCTGAGACGGCAGCCTGTACACGTAGGACGAATGCCGGATCTTCAGGGGCAGTTGCGGTGTTCGATCCGGTGCCGCATCCACGCGGCCACGTCGCACACCCGCAGCACACTGACGGTCTCAAGGATGCCGACAAACCTGACGCAACGTCACCAGGCCGCGGTGCACGGCACGGTCGTCGCCGCGCAGTGCGGCGTGCAACGTCAGCCAGAAGTCAGCGGGGTGTCCCAGCGCACAGCGCACCACATCGTCGTAGACGAGCAGCAGTCTGGGGCGCTTGCGGGCCAGGAGCTTGCCTGCGGTCACCCACCCGACACCGTGCTGGGCTACCAGCAGTGCCCAGGCCTTATGGCCGACGAGCCCGGTTTCAGTTGGGCGGTGTCGGCATCGGCCATGTCAAAACCGGCGGGAATCTCACTCAGCATGCCGGACAGACGAACGCCGAGGCGGCCCTTCACAGGGTCCAGCGCCACGGGCGCCGGAACGGTGACAGACAGGGTCCGCACCGCGATGAGGGCCTGCGCCGTGATGCGGTCGGCGACGTCCGGGCGGTCACCTCCACCCGTCAGGGAAGCTGCCGTCTTTCGCCGAGATCGCGCACCGGGTGATTGGCGCCAGAGAACATCCAGCCTATGCCTCGTGGGCGGTGTGGGTGGACGGGATCGAAAGGCTCCGGTGCAGCCGGGCCGACGCCGAAGACAAAGCGCCCGCCTGAGGGGCTTGAGGCGCCACCTGCCAGGCCAGAGACCATCCCGACTCGGACCGTATGGTCCTGGCCGTGTGCTACGCGCACTCGGGGCAAGGTCATTCCATCCCGTGCGTCGGCGGATCCGACCGCGCCTCTGACGTGGTCTTGTCGGCCTCCACAGCGAACGACAGCCCGCCGGCGTGCACTTCACCGGTGCCACGCGGCTGCGCGGTCCAGGCTTCGCCAGGGCGAATGGACGGTATCGGGCTGGCTGCTGCCTGGTTCACGGAAGGCGAGTTCGGGCAGGACGCCGCCGCAGTCCAACAGCGGCCGGCCGACCAACTTTGTCCGCCGTTGGGCTCTTGCATGCGAAGTGTGATCCGGGGGTCATCGTGCCCGTGGCCTGTCTATTCGCCATCCCCTGGTCCTTACCCCCTCATTGAATAGACGCGACGACTAGTCTAGTCTTCAGATTAGACGCAACGGTAAGTCTCGGCATGCGCCGTTACTTCCGTACTCACCTGCTCATGAGAGGCCACTTCAGTGGGGAACTCGACCGTCCGCGCCGTCGACCGGACAGGCGCTCCAGAGAGGGCACGCGGCGGCGGCCTCGCCGTGTTCAGCGTGGCCTTCGCCTTCTGGATCACCATGGCGGGCACCACCGCGCCCACCCCGCTCTATCCGCTGTACGGCGAGGAGTTCGGCTTCACGCCGTTCACCGTGACCGTCGTCTTCGCCGTCTACGCGCTCGGCGTGGTTCTCGGACTGCTGGTCTTCGGCCGGCTCTCGGACCAAGTGGGACGCCGTCCCGTCCTGGTCGCGGCCACCTTGCTCTCCGTGGTCGCCGCGGTGGTCTTCCTGCTGGCCCAGAGCGTCGCCGCGATGCTCGTCGCCCGGGTCGTGTCCGGCTTCTCCGCGGCCCTGGTGACCGGCGCCGCCACCGCCTCCCTCACCGAACGGCTCGGGCAGCACGGCCGCATCAAGCCGGCCACCCTCGCGTTGTTCGCGAACATGGGCGGCCTCGCCTGCGGCACGCTCATCGCGGGGATCCTGGCGGACCTCGCGCCCTCCCCGCTGCGCACCCCGTGGGTCGTCATGCTCGCCCTCGCCGCCATCGGCACGCTCGGCGTCCTCGTGAACGGCGAGAGCTCCCCCCACCGTTCCGGTTTCTCGCTGCAGGTCCAGCCGCTGCACGTCCCCGGCGAGATCCGCTCGGACTTCTTGCGCTCCGCGATGGCGGCGGGCGCGGGCTTCGCCGTGCTCGGTGTCCTGACCGCCGTAACAGGCCTGTTCCTGGGGACGGTGCTGCACGAGTCCAGCCACAGCCTCACCGGACTCGTCGTCTTCATCGCCTTCGCCTGCACGGCCCTCGGCCAGCTTCTCGTCCGCACCCTCAAGCCGGCCACCGCCCTGCCCGCCTCGTGCCTGGGCCTGATCGTGGCGGCCGGTCTGATCGCCACCGCGATGGCCACCAGCACCCTGGCTCCTCTGCTCCTCGGCGCCGCGATCAACGGACTGGCGACGGGTATCGCCGTCGGTCACGGCATCGGCGGCATCACCACCCGCAGCGCCCCACAGCACCGGGGCGCCTCGGTCTCCACCTTCTTCGCCATCCTGTACTCGATGCTGGCGGTGCCCGCGATCGGTGTGGGCGTCCTGATCCGCGAGACCAGCCTGCGCCCGGCCGGCGAGACGTTCAGCGCGGTGGTCGCCGCGCTCTCCCTCGGCGTCCTGCTCAGCCTGGTGCGCACCGGCCGGAAGGCCGCCTGAGTGAGCCTGCCGTGAACCGTTTCACGGCAGGCCCGCTGTGCCAGAATCACAGCGACGGACACGATGCGAAGGGTAGACGGAACCATCAGCGCCACGCGGAAACCATCACCGGCCTGCGAGAAGACCACCGTCGTCAGCCGAACCGGCCCACGCCGCAGCGAGAGCGTCCGGCTCGCGGTGCTGCACGCCGCGGACGACCTCCTGGTCGAGCGGGGCTTCGCCGCCCTGACCATCGAGGGCATCGCCCAGCGCGCGGGGGTGGCCAAGCAGACGATCTACCGCTGGTGGAAGTCGAAGGTCGACATCCTCCTCGACACCCTCGCCGACGACGCCCGCGAGGCCCTGGAGTGGCGTGCGGACGAAAGTCGCGGTCTCGAGGAGGCCCTCACCTCCCATCTGCAGCGGGTGGCCGATTTCTTCGCGGAGCCCGCCGGCCAGGTGCTGCTGGCCCTCTTGGGCCACGCCCAGTTGGACAGCGATACGGCCGCTTCCCTGCGGGCCGGGTTCCTCAAGGAGCAGCGGGAGCGCGACATGGTCGGCCTGCGAGATCTCCTCGCCCGCGACAAGGACCTGTCCGTGGACGACCGCACCCTCGACCACCTCGTGGACATGCTGCTCGGCCCGCTGTACTACCGGGTTCTGGTCTCCGGTTCCCCCATCGACAGGGAATTGGTGGAGACGACGTCGCGTCTCGTCCTGGCGCTCGCCCGCGAGCCGTCGCCCCGGAATCCCTGACCTGCGACCCGGACCGACCTGTGGGAGTGGCCCCCGACGTGTGTCGTCGGGGGCCACTCGCACGCGATGGTCAGTGCAGGCTGATGCAGCCGCTCCTGATCCCCTCGATAACCGCTTCGGTGCGCGATGCCGCACCCAGCTTAATGAAAATCGAATGCAGATGAACCTTGACGGTGCGCTCGGATATCCCTAACAGTCGGGCCACCATCCTGTTGGAGTTCCCCTCCTTGATTCCATTCAGGACCTGACGCTCCCGCGGCGTAAGTGTCGATACCGTTCTGGTCGCCACGCGATCCGCCACCACCTGCTCGGGCTCCGGAGTGGTCGCTAATCCCTCGGACGTCGGACGGGATACGCGAGACATGTACTTCCCCCTGCCATGCATGGTCGTCACTCATCAAGACGTGTACGCGAGCGCCATTGCCCTGCCGGACACATCTTCAACGATTACTCGTCGCGAAAACAGTATATGGGCGCCACCGAAAACCATGGATTAAACGTGGGTTACTTCACACGTGAAGGTTGCATTCTAAACTTTCCACCGCCTGGGCCACACCAACAGCCGGAAGCTGTGATTCCACTGCAAGAAAATGTATGTTGCATACATTGCACTGGATAAAGCATCGAACGGCCAATAGGGTGGGACCCGGAGGCGGAATAACGCCTCGCGTCTCATCATTCGTTTTCCCTGCGGGGAGTGAGCCGATGTTCGTCGAGCGGGTACGGCGAAAGAACCACTTACTCTTTCCGGCCGGCTGCCTGGTCTTCTCCTGCGGCGCCTACCTCTTCATTCACCCCGACCGCGACCACCAGGCAGACCACCGCCACCAGGGCCTCCGAGACGCCCACCGTGCCGGTCGGCGCTCATCATCATGAGCGGTTTCGGTATCCGCGCCATCGACGTGCTCGCCCTCAGCAAGGGCTCGTCGAGGCCACTCTGATGATCTCCGGATTCCTCATGGGCGGACTTCTCGGGATCGGCACAGTGTGTTTTCTCGTAGGCGTCGACCTGCTCATCCAGCCCCTCATAACGGCGAATTGCAAAACCTTTCGCATTCCCCATCCAGTAATCCCGGAACGGTCCCTCCAGGCCATCCGATGAACCCAATGAAAGGACGAAGAAGAATGTCTTCCTCTCTGGCTTCCCCCCAGGTTCGTGCAGTGCTCGACACCATCACAGCCACACAGCAGCGAGTGGACGCCGTAGAACAGCCGAAGCTTCTCGACATCATCATTAATCGCACCGATCCATGTACCCCCGAAGAATTGGTGGACGCGTGTGCCGGCGGCTATTACGCGGCACCCAGGGACATCGACCGAATGCTTTACGCATGGGTGCGCGCCATGCGCCCGCAGACCGTCTTCGAGTTCGGTACCTCCTACGGTTTCACCGCCATCCGTATCGCGGCGGCGCTCCGGGACAACGGTTCGGGAAAGCTGTACACCGTGGATCTCCACGAAGGAAAGTGCGCGGCTGCCCGGGACCATCTGAAATCCGCGGGCCTGGCCGAGCACGCCGAGGTGATCGTGGGTGAGGGCGCGGAAGTGATGTCGTCGTTCCCCGAGCGGATCGACCTCCTGTACCTGGACGGCTGGGCGGACTTCCATCTCGACGTCGTCCGCGACCCCGCCAACGGCTACGTCTCCGTCGCCGTCTCAGACGGGCAGGGGCTGGAGCTGTCCACCTTCACCGGCATGTCCGGACGGACCGGCTCATGAGAGCCTCCCCGTCCGCCCGCCCTGCCCGGCGGTCCGCAGCCGCGCCGGGCGGCGACCGCCCCGGCTCGCGGGCGGCCGTCGCCACGCTCGGCATGTGCGTCATGCTGGTGTTCGGACTCGGGGCCGGTGTGAACCTGGCGGTCGGCCGGCTGGCCACCAGCGCGCTGCACCCGACGCCGACCGAGGTGCTGTGGATCGTCGACAGCTATCTGATCGTCTTCGGGTGCCTGCTGATTCCGAGCGGAGCCGTCGGAGATCACTTCGGGCGGAAGGGAGCCCTGCTCACCGGCCTGACCCTGATGGTCGTGGGGTCCCTCGGATCCGCCGTTTCTCCGACCATCGCCCTGCTGCTCGTCGCCCGGGCGGTGACCGGGGCCGGGGCCGCCCTCATTCTGCCCAACAGCCTTCCGCTTCTCACCGGTTGCTATCCGCCCGACAAACGCGGTCACGCCGTCGCGCTGTGGACCGCATTGAGCGGCGGCGGCGGTGTGGCGGGCAACATCGTGGGCGGTGCCGTTCTCCAGTTCTTCGACTGGCAGGCCCTGTTCGCGGTCGCCGCTCCTGTGGCCGCATTCGGAATCGTTGTGGCGGCGAAGTCCCTGCCACGCGTCGAACGCCGACAACACTCCATGGACGCGGGCGGGGTACTTCTCCTCGTCGTCGCCGTGTTCGGCCTGCTGTTCGGCATCATCGAAGGGCCCGCACTCGGCTGGGCCTCCCCCGCCGTGCTGTTGAGCTTCGCCGCGGGCGTGCTGTTCTTCGCGCTTTTCCGCCGGTACGAACTGCGCCGGGAACAGCCATTGCTGGATCCGAGGCTATTCCGCCACTCCGGAATGCGCGCCGGGACCCTCGGCATCATCGTGTCGTTCGTAGCGATGTACTCCGTGTTCTTTCTCAACGGGCAGTACCTGATGAACGTCAAGGACTATCCGGCCGTCCTGGCGGGCCTGGGCACCGCACCCCTGGCCGTTGTCATCTTCCTGGTCTCGCCGCGGGCTGCCCGGCTGACCGACCGGTACGGCGCGCGGCCCGTCATCGGCTGCGGGCTGCTCGTGGTCGTCGCAGGGCTGGGACTCTTCTCCCTGTGCGGCCCCGGCACCGCCTACGCGCTGTACGCCGGATGCATCATCGTGGTCGGCGTCGGCTCGGGACTGTCCAACCCGCCGCTGTCCCAGGCCATCTTCGGCTCGGTGCCCGCGCATCAGGCGGGTGTCGGCTCGGGCGTCAACAGCTTCAGCCGGGAGATCGGCGGAGCGCTCGGGTTCGCCGTGTTCGGCACGCTGCTCAACGCGCGGTTCACCGAAGCCCTCCCAGCCGGGCTGCGGCACCTTCAGGGAGCGTCCGGAGGGCAGGCGCTGGGCACAGCCCTGCGCGGGGCGGAGCACTCCGGGACCGCCGCGGCCCGCCTCCCGGCGCAGGTACGGGAGGCGTTCACCACGGGAATGGCCGAGTCGTTGCGGTCGATCGGCCTGCTGTTGCTGGTGGCGGCGCTCCTGGTCATAGCGTGGCTGTGTCCCCACGCGGCAGAGCCGACGCGTCTCCGCGGCGCGGAGCCGGCGCGTCCCCGCGCCAAAGCACCGACCACATCCCAGGAGAAGCATTGAGCCCGACCGGTGTCGACGACCTGGGCCAGGACGGAGACTGGGCGCGCGAGCTGCCCGGCGCCCTGGCGTCGTCCCAGGTGGACCTGAGGCTGCTGCCCGCCCTGGACGCCCTGTTGCAGGAGGGGAGCGTCACCGGGGCGGCCGAGCGGCTGGCGCTGTCCCCACCCGCCATGAGCCGTGCGCTGTCCAAGATCCGTCGCGCGCTGGGCGACCCCGTGCTGGTGCGGGCCGGGCGCGGTCTGGTCCCCACGCCGAGGGCGCTGGAGCTCCAGCCCAAGGTACGGGCCCTGATGCGGGAGGCCGAAGCCCTGCTCGCCCCGAGCCGGCAGGAGGACCTCGCGCATGTCAGCAGGACCCTGACCATCGTCGCGGACGAGGCCTACGCCGCCGTACTGGCTCCGGCGCTGCTGAACCGGGCGAGCGCGGAAGTGCCGCACGCCCGGTTCACGTTCACGGTGGAGAACACCCACGGCAGCGCGCCGCTGCGCGAGGGCGCCGTGGACATCGAGGTGGGGATCATCGACGAGTGCAGCCCGGAGCTGCGGATCGAACCGCTCTTCGAGGACCGGTTCGTCGGGGTGGCGCGATCCGGACATCCTCTGCTGGCCGAGGCGGTGAGCGCGCAGACGTTCACCTCGGTCCGGCACGTCAGCGTCTCCCGCAAGGGCCGTATGACGGGCCCGATCGACAGTGCGCTGCACGCACGAGGTCTGCGACGGGACGTCATCGCCTCCGTGCCGAACTACGGTGAGGCGTTGCTGATGATCGCCTCGAGCGACCTGGTGACCGCGATGCCGCACTCGCTCGCCGCCAGCGCGCTGCAGTCCGTGGGCATCGAGCTGTTCGACCTTCCGGTGGAGACCGACCCCATCAACATCTGCCAGGCCTGGCACCCCCGCCACGAGACCGAGCCCGTGCACGTGTGGCTGCGGCACGCCGTCCGCGCCGCGCTCACCGGATCGGCGCCCCCGGCCCGGCGCGGCACACGCCGGTCAGGTCCGCCCGCCGGTCAGGTAGCGGACCGGGCCGTCGAGCAGGACGTCGACAGCCGACGGTGACGGTGGCGGGTCCGCCCCGTCGCCGGGATCGCTCCGTTCCACTGCGGCGCCGACGACCGCGCCGATCAGGAGCTGAGCGGCGAGCCGGGGAGCGATGCCGCCGCGCACGTCGCCCTGCGCCACGGCCCGCTCCAGCAGCTCGGCCAGCCGCCGGACCACCTCGTCCCGGCACACGGCGTCGGGGGCCGACGGGCCGGGCTCGCCGTCCGGCCCCCAGAACAGGGCGTACCGGCCCGGGTCGGCCGCTGCCGCGCCGGCCAGCCCCCGCAGCAGCCCGGTGAGTTCGTCGACGGGCCGGCCCGTCCCGGCCGCGCTCGCGGCCAGCAGCGCCCGCACGTCCGCGCCGACCGGCCCGGTGATCGCGCGCAGCAGCTCGGCCTTGCTCCTCACGTGGCGGTACAGCGCCGCCTTGGTGCGGCCGAGGCGGGCGGCGATGTCGCTCATGCTCGTCGCGTGGTAGCCCCGCTCGTGGAACAAGGCCGTCGCGGCCGCGAGGACGTCCTCACGGCCGCGACGGAAACGGGGCGACGCCGTCGTATCCGGTGGCGGGTTCACCGCGGTGACCGCCCGCGGCACATCTCCAGCAGTGCCTCGGCTACGACCGCCCCGCCCTCCCCCAGCTCCTCGGCGTACCGGCCCCGGATGCGGACCTCACGCCCGGAGTCGACGTGGGAGCCGCCGCTTCCGGTACGGATCCGCTGGATCTCCCGGGAGGTCTCCAACCGCTGCTTGAGCGTGCCGATGAGGAACCGGTCCAGGGCGTCGATCCGTTCGCGCAGCCGGGCGATGTCCCCGGACGCGGGCTCCGTCGAGCCGCCTGCTTCGGAGGTGATCTCGGTGTGCATCGTCTTGCTCCGTTCGTACGACGGGACAGGGGCCGCCGAGGGGTACGACCCGAGGGACCTCAGCCCGGACACGCGCAGCCGCAGCAGGCCGACGGCGCGTGCGGTCGCGGGCCGGTCGGTGCCGCCCGGGCACTCGGCGAACAGGACCGAACCATTGCGCCCGTCGGACACGGCCCACACGGACACGGCCCGCAGCAAGGGGTGACGCCGTAGTCCGTCCAGCAGCCCGTCGACGTCCTCCGGCCGGTCCGACAGACGCCCGACCAGTGCCGTGCGGTCGGCACGGGCCGGGTGCGGGGTGCCCGGCCCGCCGGGGCGCGCGCACAGCAGGAACCGGGTGGCCGCGCCGACGGTGTCCTGTATCCCGGTGACCAGGACCTGCAGACCGTAGTGAGCGGCGGTGAAGTCACCGGCCACGGCGGCGTCGCACTCACCGTCCCTGACCCGGCGCGCGGCCTCGGCGTTGGACGGCGCCGGGATCCACCGCGCCCGCGGCGCGCGCCGGTCGAGCCATCCCGCGACCTGCGCCCCGGCGTGCGGATGGCCGCTCACCGTGGCCACCCGCGCGAGGGGCGTGCCGGGGCGGACCAGCAGGGCGAACTCGACGGCGAGCACGACCTCCCTGAGCACGGTCAGCGCGGGTGACTCGGCGAGCCCGCGCACCGTGTCCGCGACGACACCGGCCACCGTGTTGTGCACGGGCAGCATCGCCGCGTCCACGGCGCCCCGGCACACCAGGTCCAGGGCGTCCGCGGCGCTGGCTGCCGGTACCAGCGGGGAGTCCGCGGCCTCCGGGAGCGAGCGCAGGGCCAGCTCGGTGAAGGTACCCTCCGGGCCCAGATAGGCGAACCGCCGCTCCAGGCACGGGAGTCGGCCCGGTGCGGGCCGCGCCGGGGTGTCCGGCACCGACATCCTCATGTCACGCGCTGGCCAGAGCGGCGTCCATGGTGCTCGCCACCGCGCTCTTGGCCCGCCGCAGTTCCTTGTCCTCCAGCAGGCCGGGGGCGAACGCGGCCGCGTCGATGGCGACCGTGGCCGCGGCCCGTCCGGCCTGCTCCACCTCCACCGTCGTGCGGAAGGTGAGCCGGCTCGGTTCCGACACCTCGGACTCGTCCACCGTCAGACGCAGGGTGGCACCGACGGGGAAAAGGAAGTTGGAGAAGGTGGTGTTCAGGGAGTTGAGGACGATGTAATAGCGCTGCTGCGGCCAGCGGGCCGTGAAGTACCGTTCGACCACCGCGACGAGCATCTGACGGGCCGCCTCGACGGCCACCATGCCCTGTACGTGCACGCGGTCCTGGACGTCCACGAGCAGTTCGTTGTGGTCGTGCAGGCGGAGGGCGGCCTCGTACGTGGTGTCGTCGACCTGGGAGAGTCCGGCGACCAGCACGTTGTCCTCGCGCGCCTTGTGCAGGTCCTGGCGGCGGGCGGGCCGGCCGGTGGAGTGCACCAGCACGATCCGGTCGTCCAACTGCCGCCGGGTGACGGCATCCTGGAGGTAGGAGATCTCGAACTCCCCGATCCCCTGGCCGGCGACCACGTGCACCGGCCCCTCGACGGCGTCCAGATCGCCCGCGTCCAGCGAACGGGCCAGGCGCGAGAACGTCTCGGCGCCGACGGCCTCGGCGAAGTCGCGGAACCGGTCACCGACGACGAGTCGGGAGGTGACTGAGCTGCTCATGAACATGCCTCCTTGGGGGGAGACCGCGGTCAGGCGGAGCCGCGGAAGTGCCTTCAGCGTGAAGTCCCCGAAATGCGCTCGCCAGTCGCCTGTTGGGAGTAGGTACGAGGTACTAGCCGTATCGGCCGACTGCCGTCGCCGCGGCGCGGCGAGAATGCTGGTACGGGGGTGCCGACTCCGGGCGGTCGGCGATACCCGGGGATCACGAACTGGCATGTGGACGAGGCAGGATGATGCCGAGGCTGGCCCTAGGGATGCCCGGGTACGGAGGCGCTGGCGAGGGGCGACTCGCACGAGACCCTGGGACTTCGCGGCCGGCTGCCGGACCCGTATGGCAGGCCGCGCGGCGGGCTGACGCCGGGGTGGGGGACCGGGGCCGGCGGGGAGACGGAGGGGATCGCTGGAGAAGGCAGACGGAGTCTTGCCGGCAGAGATCCCCTCGCCGATCATCAACCGCCTGGAGCGCCCTTGCTCGGTGTCGACAGCCTCACGCGAGGGGTCGCGAAGCCCTCAACTCCACTACGCCCAGAGCGACTTCGTTGACTTCCTCGGGCGTACGGCCATCAGTGGCCACGACCGCCGTAGCGATCCCCTCGAACGGGTGCCGGCGCGCCTCCATCAACTCGCGCCACTGCGCGGCCGGGTTAGCGCCAGCAGAGGGGGCCCTGTTCATAGCGGTGCGTTTGGCTGCTTCCTCGACGCCGATCGGAGGTAGACGACCTGAAGTCCGGCGAGCGCGGCGCACGCGCCCTCGTCCAGAATCGCGCCGCCGCCCGGCGCGAGGCCGCCCACGTGCTCGGTCAGCGCCCGCAGCACGGCCTGCTTGTCTGGGGCGGCTCGATCCCGGCCGTCTCCTTCAGGTACGACCGCGCCACCGCGCCGAGCGCCACCCGGGCCGCCGTCTCACGCGCCGAGGCGCGCTCCAGGATCGGCCGGGCCTCGTCGAAGCCGTACTTCTGCATGCCGGCGAGGCCCGCGTGACCCGGACGGGGCCGGGTTAGCGGCGCGTTGCGGGCCAGCGCCGCCAGGATCTCTGGATCCACCGGGTCGGCCGCCATCACCCGCTCCCACTTCGGCCACTCGGTGTTGCCGACCATCACCGCAACCGGAGAACCCAGAGTGAGGCCGTGCCGGACGCCGCCAAGGAAGGTGACCTCGTCGCGCTCGAACTTCATCCGTGCACCGCGGCCATAGCCGAGCCGGCGCCGGGCCAGGTGGTCCGCCACCATCTCCGTCGTGATCGGCACGCCGGCGCGGTAGGCCCTCCAGCGTCGCCACGAGTGCGGGGCCGTGGGACTCCCCCGCGGTCAGCCGGCGCAACCTGCTCAACGATGCTCCCTCAGCGGGCCCGGTACGCGTGCAGGGTGACGTGCTCGGGCTCGCCGGGCCGGACGGGGGCCGGGGCGGCGGCGTGCTCGGTGGCGGCCTCTGCCGGTTGCAGCCCGCTGAGGCAGCGCTGGGCCAGCTTCTGGTACTGGGCCGTCCCGTTGCCCTTCCAGGCGATCTCGTCGGCGGTGAGCTCGCGCACCACCTTGGCCGGGCTGCCGGCCACCAGATGCCGCTCCGGCACCTGGAAGCGGGACTTGACGAAGCTGCCGGCGCCGACGAAGGCGTGCTTCCCCACCACGACCCCGTCCATCAGGACGGACTTCATGCCGATCAGGCTGTCCCGGCCCACCCGGCAGCCGTGCAGCACACTGCCGTGGCCGACGTGTCCGTCCTCCTCCACGATCGTGTCGGCGCCGGGGAAGCAGTGCAGGACACAGCCGTCCTGGACGTTGGAGCCCGCGCGGAGTGCGATGTGCCCGAAGTCGCCCCGCAGGCTGGCGAGGGGGCCGACGTAACACTCGGGTCCGATGTCGACCGAGCCGATCAGTACCGCGTCGGGGTGCACGAACGCCGTGGGATGCACGACGGGGACGTGCCCTTCGAAGGAGTAGATCCTTGCCATGTGTCTTTCACCGTTCGTCGATGTCGTCGGGCGGGTCAGCTCGTCGCGGGCGCGGCGGCGGTTCGGGCCGGTGCGGTGGCCGGGTTCAGGGCGGCGAGGGGGTCGTGCCCGTGGATCCAGGCGAGGTCGTCGGGCAGGCCTGCCAGGCGGACGTTGCGGGCCTCGGCCTCCGGTCCGTCGGGCAGCTGGAAGCAGCCGGCGTTCTTCCGGGAGCCCGCCTGCAGCAGCCGGGTCCGCGGTCGGCGCAGGCGCTCGTAGGCGCGCAGGGCCGAGGGCACACCACCGGCGTCCGTGTCCGCCAGGAGGTGGGCGAGGACCACCGCGTCCTCCAGGGCCTGGTTGGCTCCCTGGCCGTGGTGCGGCAGCATCGCGTGCGCGGCGTCGCCCAGCAGGGTCACGGGGCCGGAGCTCCAGGCGCGCTGCGGTTCCCGGTCGTACAGCGCCCAGCGGCCCGGGCGTTCGCAGGCTTTGAGGATCGTGCTGACGAACGGGTGCCAGCCGTCGAAGGCGGCCAGCAGTTGCGCGGCGTCGCCTTCCGTGGACCAGGATTCGACGGTCCATGTGCGGTCGGGCACGACGGCCAGGAAGTTCAGCGCGCTGCCGTCCGCCACCGGGTAGGCGATGAAGTGCCGGCCCGGTCCGAGCCACAGCCACAGGACCGGCTCGGCGAGTTCGGGCAGGTGCCGCAGCCGGTCCATGGGGACCAGGGCGCGGTATCCGCTGGTACCCGAGAACACCGCCTCGTCGGGACCGAAGAGGCTGTGGCGGACCGCGGAGTGGATGCCGTCCGCCCCGATGACCGCGTCGGCTTCCGCCTCGCTGCCGTCCTCGAAGCGGATCACGGCGCCGGAGGCCGTCTGCGCCACTCCGGTGCAGCGCGCGCCGAGGCGGACGTGCTCCGTGCCCAGTTCGGCGAGCAGGGCCTGCTGAACGGCTGTCCGTTCCACGGTCCAGAAGGGGGCGCCGAAGCGTTCCTCGTACATGCCGGTGAGGCGGTGCGACACCATGGACCGGCCGGTGCGCCAGTGCCGGAAGTCGGCTCGTACGGGCTGGGCCGCCGCCGCGGTCAGCCGCTCGGCGACGCCCAGTTCCCGCAGGGCCCGGTGTCCGTTCGCGCCGATCGCGATCCCCGCGCCCAGGTGGGTCAGTTGCCGCGCCTGTTCGTGGACCACCACCTCGACGCCCTGCCGCCGCAGTCCTAGCGCGACGGCCAGGCCGCCGATGCCGCCGCCCACCACAGCCACATACGGGCGTTTCCCGGCCATGGCGTCTCCTCTCCTGTTCGCTGCTGGGGGTCGTAGGCGTGTGCTCACGTGGCCGGTGCGACCTCGGTGAGGGTGCCGCGGTGGAAGACCAGGGGCTCGTGGTCGCGGCCGACGGCGCCCAGGACCCGTCCGACGACGAGGACGTGGTCGCCGAGCGTCTGGGTGAGGTGCAGGGCGCATTCGAGCGTGCCGGGCCCGTCCGGCAGGACCAGGCAGCCGGTGTGCGGGCCGACGGCCCAGTCGGCGGCCTGCTCCACCGGCGGCCGCCGCGCCGCGGGCGTGGTGAGGACGCCGACCAGGGAGCGCGCCCGGTGGCCGAGGAACGACACGGCCCACTGGCCGGACGTTCGCACGCGCCGCAGGAAGGTCGAGTCGTCGCGCAGGTACATCGACACGAGCGGCGGGTCGAGGGAGACCGAGGCGAACGAGTTCACCGCGATGGCGTCGTGGCGTACTCCGGACCGGGTCTCGAAGCGGGTGGACACCGCGCACACACCGGTCACGAACTGTCCGAGGACGTGCCTGAGATGGGCCTCGTCCGGCAGGACGGTGACTCCGGGCGGGGCGGCGGGGCCGCCCGGAGCGGGGGTACGGCTGCTCACCGCGCGGCCTCGACGGGGGCGATCGCCCCGGTTTCGGGGGTGCCGGCGCCGATGATGGTGGTGTCCTTGGGGTTGATGAGGTCCGGGACCTTCCAGCCGTGCTCGTCGTACTCCGACAGGCACTGGTCGACGAGCTGCTTGTAGTCGTCGAACTTCCCGGAGGCCTGCTGGGCGTGGAGGGCCTCGAAGCGGATCTGCTCGTGGTTGCCGGCGTAGTTCATCTCGTACAGCTCCCAGCGGGCCCCGAACTCGGTGCCGACCGCGTCCCAGGCCAGCTTCATCAGCTTCACCCGGTCGATCGCCTCCACGCCCAGGCCTCGGACGTACTTGTCCAGGTAGGGCCGGACCTCGGGGTTCGACCAGTCGAGGGCGTGGGAGTTGTTGTAGATCAGCGCGCTGCCGAGGTCCCGCAGGAAGATCTCGCGCACCTTCGGGAAGATCGACGAGGACAGGACGCGGAAGGCCAGCGCGGTCTCGCCGTTGGGGGTGACGGTGCCGTCGGGCCACTTGGTGGGGTTCGTGGCCATCGAGTCGACCAGCGCCCAGAACATGTTGCGGTAGGCGAGGACCTCACCGAGCCGGCTCTGCACGCCGCGGAACTCCGAGGTGCCCGTGGTCTCCAGGCACTTGGCGAGCAGGCCGGTCAGGAAGTCCATCTTCACGGCGAAGCGGACGCAGGCGTGGAACATGGCGCGGTAGAAGAAGCCGGACCCGTAGAAGAAGTTGTTCGCCTTGTCCACGTCGTAGCAGAAGACGTTCTCCCAGGGGATCAGCACCTCGTCGAAGACGAGGATGCCGTCGTTCTCGTCCAGGCGGCTGCTGAGCGGCTGGTCGAAGGGGCTGCTGACGGTGGCCGAGGCGAACTCGTACGACGGCCGGGAGATGATCTTCAGGCCGGGGCTGTTGGTCGGCACGATGAAGTACGCGGAGAACTCCTTGGCGCCCTTCGGGATGACCCCGTAGCTGCCGATGAAGATGTGCTGCGTGAGTGCCGCGCCGGTGCCGACCACCTTGGCGCCGGACACCACGAGGCCGGCGTCGGTCTCCCGGTCCACCGTCAGCATCACGTCCTTGAGCTCGGTCAGCCCCCGGTTGCGGTCGATCGGCGGGTTGACGATGCCGTGGCCGATGAACAGCACGTTCTCCTGCGCCTTGCGGTACCAGGCGGACGCGTTGTCCTCGAACGGCGCGTAGTGCTCCTTGTTCGACCCCAGGGTGGACAGGAACGCGGCCTTGAAGTCCGGCGTGCGGCCCAGCCAGCCGTACGTCCTGCGCGCCCACTCCTCCATGGCCCGTGCGGCGGCGCGCAGGTCGTCGGAGGTGTACGGGGCCTTGAAGTAGGGGTGCGTGAAACCGCCGTTGCCGGTGTCGGTGGGGACGACCAGTTTGCTGTTGCGCTCGGGGTCGTGGAGCGCGTCGAAGAGCCGGGCGACCATGCGGGAGTTGTTGCGGAAGGCCGCGTGGCTCGTGACGTCCCGCACCTTCTCGCCGTAGATCCTCACTTCCCGGCCGTCCCGCAGGCTCTCGAGGTACTCGTCCCCGGTCTGCGGGCGGGACACGGACCCGGACGGGCTGGCGGTGTTGCTCATGCGGAATCACCTTTCGAGCCGGTGGCGTGGGGGAATGCGGAGGCGGAGCGCGCCGCCGCCGGGTTGCGACGGCGGTGTGCGCCTGCCGAAATGCTCCAGGAGTGCGACCGGCCCCGACAGTCGGCCGCTGGGGCTAGTACGCGGGTAGTAGATCCGCCCTTCTAGCCACAACGACCCACTGCCGGGGCCCGGCGGCCGCGTGACAGGCTGCGCCCACCGCAAACCCGTGCCCTGCCCTCGGAACAGAAGGCGTTGAGGTTTTCAGCGTGAAGTCCCTGCCAATGGACGAGAATCCACTGTCCGAACCCGCTGCCGACGCGTGGCGGGCGCTGCCCGCGGCGCAACAGCCCGACTGGCCGGATCCCGTGGCGCTGCGGACGACCCTGTCGGCCCTGTCCACCGCGCCTCCGCTGGTGTTCGGCAGGGAGTGCGACACCCTGCTCGACCGTCTCGGAGAGGTGGCCCTCGGCAAGGCCTTCCTGCTCCAGGGCGGCGACTGCGCGGAGACCCTGGCCTCGGTGAGCGCGGAGTCGGTCCGCAACAAGCTGGAGGTCCTCCTGCAGATGGCCGCCGTGCTGACGTACGCGGCCGGCGTCCCGGTGGTCAAAGTCGGCCGGATCGCCGGCCAGTACGCCAAGCCCCGTTCGCAGCCCACCGAGACCCGCGACGGAGTGACGCTGCCCTCGTACCGGGGCGACGCCGTCAACGGGCTGGAGTTCACCGCCGAGGCCCGCACCCCCGACCCGGCCCGGCTCGAGCGCGTCTACCACGCGTCCGCCGCGACGCTGAACCTGCTGCGCGCCTTCACCTCCGGCGGGCACGCGGACCTGCACCGGGTGCACGAGTGGAACCGTGACTTCGTGGCCCTGTCCGCCGCGGAACGCCGCTACGAGCGGCTGGCGGACGAGATCGACGCGGCGCTCGCGTTCATCCGGGCCTGCGGCATGAGCACCTCGACGCTGCGCACCACGGAGGTGTTCGCCAGCCACGAGGCGCTGCTCCTCGACTACGAGTCCGCCCTGGTGCGCGACGACCCCGACACGGGGCGACGGTACGCGCTGTCCGGGCACCTGCTGTGGATCGGCGAGCGCACCCGCCAACTCGACGGCGCGCACGTCGCGTTCGCCGCCGGCGTCAGCAACCCCCTCGGCGTCAAGCTGGGTCCCGACGCGGCCATCGACGACGTGCTGACCTTGGTGGACCGGCTGGACCCGCAGCGCACGCCGGGCCGGCTGACGTTCATCGCGCGGATGGGACGGGGCAGGGTGCGCGACCGGCTGCCCGCCCTGGTGGAGGCCGTGCGCGCGGAGGGCGCCCAGGTGGTGTGGGTGTGCGACCCGATGCACGGCAACACCTTCACCGCGCCGAGCGGCCACAAGAGCCGGCGTTTCGAGGACGTCGTGGACGAGATCACGGGCTTCTTCGAGGTGCACCGGGCGCTGGGCACGCATCCCGGCGGGGTGCACGTCGAGCTCACCGGCGAGGACGTCACCGAGTGTGTGGGCGGGAGCAATGAGGTTCTGTCCGACGATCTGCACCTGCGGTACGAGACCGCGTGCGACCCCCGTCTCAACCGTGGGCAGTCGATGGACCTGGCGTTCCGGGTGGCCGAGTGGTTCACCGCCGAGAAGCGCCGCCTCGGCCGCCCGCGCCCCGAGCCCGCCTCCGTCCGTCCCGCGAGCGTGCCGGTGTACGCGGCGTCCCTCGGCTGACTCCCGTACCGGACCGCTGCCCGACGCCCGGGGCCTGAGTCCCCCGAGACTTCCCGAACATCCGAGACACTCGAGACGAAGGAGCACTGACCGTGCGGCACTTCGAGCATTTCCGCGTCGGCGGCACGTACGAGCTGGGGGCCACGCGGCTCACGAGCGGGGACATCATGGACTACGCCCGCGCGTGGGACCCGATGCCCTTCCATCTGGATCCCGAGGCGGCGGCCCGCTCTCCCTTCGGCGGCCTGGTGGCCAGCGGCTGGCACACCGGTGCTGTGCTCATGGGGCAGTTCGTCCGGGCGCTGCTCGCGGACTCCGCCTGCCAGGGCTCCTACGGCATGGACGAGGTCCGCTTCCTGCGCCCGGTGCGCCCCGGCGACGAACTGCGCGGACGGGCCACCGTGGAGGAGGCGGCGCCGCATCCCCGGCGCCCGGACACGGGCACGGTCCGTTTCGTCGTCGAGGCGTGCAACCAGCGGGGTGAACCGGTGTACCGGATGCGGACACGGCTGCTGTTCGGCCGCGCGGAGACCGGCGGCATCCGGCACGAGGACGCGGTCGCACGCCGCTGACGCGCCACGGGCCACGGGCCACGGGCCATCGTCCACTGGTCACGGGCCACGGGCCACGGGCCACGGGCCACGGATCCCCGCTCCCCCGACCCCCGTTT
The DNA here is from genome assembly GCF_056436565.1 of Streptomyces sp. NPDC043726. Taxonomy (NCBI): domain Bacteria; kingdom Bacillati; phylum Actinomycetota; class Actinomycetes; order Kitasatosporales; family Streptomycetaceae; genus Streptomyces; species Streptomyces sp. NPDC043726. Next base: position 8,254 of record NZ_JBWKCI010000021.1, on the reverse strand, counting down.
CCCTTCGGACTTCCCCCGATTCGGAGGGAAACGGGCCCCGGCCCGCATCGCGCGGGGCGGATTCCCGAGCCTTTGACTATACGCACCGTTGCGTCTAGTCTCGAGCCGTCGATCTTCCCGGCCGATCTCACCGACCGTCCCGGGACCGGCGCCGAGACGCGACGAGGAGGGCACGCCATCAACGACCCACACGACCGCGGGCAGCCGGCCGACACGCCCTCGGCGCGCACCAGAAGCGGCCCGCGGCGCAGCGAGGCCGCGCGGCTCGCGGTCCTGCGGGCCGCCGACGACCTGCTGATGGATGTCGGTTTCCACGCGATGACGGTGAGCGCGATCGCCGAACGAGCGGGAGTGGCCAAGCAGACCATCTACCGGTGGTGGCGGTCGAAGGTGGCCATCCTCCTCGACGTCCTGGCGGAGGACCTGCACGACAAGGCCGGCTGGCCCGAACTCCCGGACTCCGCGCAGGCAGCCCTCGAGCAGCATGTGACGCACCTGGGCCGGGTCTTCACCCAGTCCCCCACCGGCCACGTCCTGTTCGTGCTCATCGGCCACGCCCTGCACGACCCTGCGACCGCCGCGATCCTGCGCGACCAAGTCCTGGACCGGCAGCGGCAGTACGACCGTGCACACCTGCGGCAAGCCCTGGCCATCCTCCCCCGCACCCCGGTGGGCCGAAGCGAGGCCGACCAGCTCCTGGACCTGCTCGTCGGTCCCGCCTTCCACCGGGCCTTCACCACGGGACAGCCACTGGACCCGCGGTTCGTCGAGCGTCTGACCACCACCGTCCTGGCCCGCCGACGCGAGGTTCCATCGGCCGTCCCCTCTCCCTGAAGGACTGTTCCCATGTTCCGTAACCGCCGCACCCGCTACACCGCCACGGTGGAGGCGGTCTCCCTGATCGCCCCGCGCATGGCCCGCATCACCCTGGGAGGGCCCGGCATGCGCGCCTTCCACTGCGACGAACCGACCCAGTGGGTGAAGTTGTTCGTGACCGATCCCCTCGACGGGCGGACGGCCGGACGCGCCTACACCGTGCGCCACCACTCCCCCGACGAGCCCCGCGTCGACATCGACGTGGTGCTGCACGGCAACGGTCCGGCCGCGCGCTGGGCCGCGACCGCCCACCCGGGCGAAGAGGTCTCCTTCGGCGGGCCCAAGGGGTCCTTCCGGCCCGCTCCCGACACCGACTTCTACCTCCTGGCGGGCGACGAGAGCGCCCAGCCCGCGGTCCTCACCATCGCCGAAAGCCTGCCGCCCGGTATGCGAGGCGCCGTCTTCCTGGAGGTGGAGGGCCCTGAGGCAGAGGTCGCGGTGAACCTCCCGGCCGGCCTGGACCTCGTGTGGGTGCACCGGGACACCGGCCGGGCCAAGGGCGCGGCGCTGCGCGACGCCGTCCTCAAGGCCGCCGTGCCGCCGGAGCGCGTCGCCGCGTGGGCCGCGGGAGAGTCCGGTGCCGTACGGGACATCCGCCGCCACTTCACGGAAGCCCTCGGTCTGGACCGCCGGCGCGCCTATGCGAAGGGCTACTGGAAGCGGGACGAGGCGGACCACCGCGATCCCCTGGCCTCGGACTAACAGTGCTTCATCTGGCCCGACGCGGCCACGTCCACCCAATTCTCCCAGCGCTCATTCCGGGCCCAGACCGCGTACACCTGATCCTGTGGCACCCGCTCTTCCACTACACCCGTGCTTGACGAAGTCATGTATGGGGTCTTCTTGTTGTCCGTTGTCCAAGGCCAAACAACGGTTGAGGGCTCTGCGCTGCGGATGCGCATCCGGAGCGACTCAGCGCAGGGTCTGGGCGGCATACAGGATCCCGAGGGCTGCGGCGAGGGCGCCGAGCAGGAGGCGTAGGGCTCGGTCGGGCAGGCGGGGTTGGAGGTGTGCGCCGAAGTAGCCGCCGAGCAGTCCGCCGATGCCGCAGGCAAGGCCGAGCCACCAGTCCGGCGCGATGTCTCCGGAACTCGCCAGCGACAGGCCTGCGTAGGCGGCTGCGCCGACGAGGGAGGTGGCGAACGTCGCGGCGAGCGCGGCCGGGGCGACGCGTGCGACGGGCAGGCCGCGTGCGACGAGAACCGGGCCGAGGAGAGAGCCGCCGCCGATGCCGTACATGCCGCCGATCACTCCGACCGCCAAGGCGAGGCCGGTGAGGGTGAAGGGGGCCAACTCACCCGCCGGCGGCTGCCGGAGGTGGCGAACCGGAGTGAGAGCGCTCAGGCAAAGCCACAGGCCGAGCGGAAGCAGCAGGACGGCGATCAGGAGCCGGAACACGTCGGGGCCGGGGAGGACAAAGACGCGAACGGCGGCGCCGACGACGACGCCGGGCAGCGTGCCCAGCACCAGGCGGCGGGCAAGATCTCCGCGCAGGGTGTCATCGCGTCGGTAACGCCACAGAGCGCCCGGCCCGGCGACGACGTTGAACAGCAGGTTGGTGGGGGTCACCGCCGGACTGGGCACACCGAAGACGCTCAACTGGACGGGGAGGAGGAATACTGCCCCGGACACGCCGGCAGGCGCGGTCACGGTCGCGATCAGCAGGCCGGCGGCCAGCCCTCCCACCAACGTCCAGTCCACCTGTGCCCCTCCGTTTCGCCCGCCCGGTCAGCATCGACGATTCGGCCGCCGTGTGGGTGGCCTGCAACGAGATGTTCATGAGCGGCAGGAGCAACCGGGCCTGGAGCCGGACGCGTCCGCACCTGCTTCGCAGGGACAGCCGTGGGTGCGGCGATAGGGGGCGGCGTCTGTCTGTCGCTCGGCAGCTGATGCGCCGAGCCCAACACTTGCGCCCGTCGCGCGATACATGCCGATCGAGTCGTGTGTGGCGGTACCTGCGAAGCCGTACTTCTCGTGGAGGGAGCGGGCGGGGCCGTAGGCGCAACGGGTGCCGGGCGCTCCAGTTCCTCGGTGAGGGCGGCCATGGTGCGTTTGCCGAGGCCGCCGCCCTCCAGCAGTGAGGGTGTCGAGCGCCGACACGGGCCCGCACGTTGTCGGCCAACTCCCCGCGGTACAGCCGGGCCTGTCGCCGGGCTGTATCCGGGTGCGTTTTGATGCCCGTTCATGACCTCCGTGCGACAGGGCGGGCTGGCCCACCCACGCGTTTCCCGACGGTGTGAGATCCCCTTGGTGCGCGTTCCCGTTGAGGGTTGTGAGACTGGGGGATGTTGATGAGCCGGGCGATGCGGGTGCTTGTCGCGGTGGCTCTGGTGGTGAGCGCGACCGGGTACGCCGCGACAGAGGCTCTCAATGCCGATACCCGGCATGCACCGGCGCCGGTTCCCACAGCGGACCAGGCCGAGGTTCGGCCCTCCATTCCATGCGATTGGACGCCTACTTCCGCTCCCCCGACCGGCTCTGTGCCGCGCACGGCTGTCGCAGTCGCGTGTGATCCCTCGTACGACGGGGCGGACGGAGCAGAAGGGACGGCATCGCATGAGTGAGCAGGGGGGTGGAGGCGGCGTGGCTGCGCATTGAGGGTTGGCTTCAGAAGTTTGCGCCGCAGTCGCACGGTTTGCTGCGGGCGCCCGCCACACTTGAGCAGATCGCGCACACCGAGCGCGTCCTTGGATGTGTCCTGCCGCCGGAGCTGAGGGCGCTCTACTTGATGCATGACGGCGTCCACGGGGCGGACCTCGACGAGTTCGGCGAGCAGTCGTTCGCCCCGAAGGGTGGGGAGGATGCGTGGCACCGCAAGGCGAACGCGGTTGACTTCATGACCAACGGCCAGGCATGGCTCCCGCTGGAGCACGTGATCACGGCGCACGCTGGGCTGTTGTCGGCGTCGTCCGGTCGGGAAGCCGCTGCTTCCGTGCCGGTCACCGCGAGCGCGAAGTACACGATGCTGGAGGGCATGTACCTCGACCTGGCCACAGGGCTTCTGGGTGTCTGGGCGGATGCGCAGGAGCCGACCTCGCTGCGGATCGGGTTGGCCGACTGACTGGAAGAGGGTGCCGCTGCTCTGGTCGAAGGACGACCGGATCGCGTCCTCGGGATGTGCCCCTACATGTCTCCCACAGGTGACGGGCTGACCTGGTGCGACCCGGATCCGATGTACGAGCAGGACGGCTGGCTGCCCGCGGAAGGTTTCAGGACATCACGGGCGCTGAGCGCACACGATCACGTCAGCTGTGGCATCGCAGTCCTGGAATCCGTCGATGTCCACCCAGTACGTGTCCTTGTCGAGCAGCCGGTACGTGGACGCGAACGACCCGAACCGTGCCATCGACTGGGAGTTGACGTTGAGTGACATCGAGGACCGGCCGCAGGTCTCGTTCCACGTCGGGGCCGCGTAGCGCTCATCGTCGTAGAGCCGGTAGGTGCCATCGGGCAGCTTCTGCTCATAGGTCTGCACGCACTCCCGTCCCTGAAGGGCGTCCGAGACAGGCTCCTTGTTGGAGCTGGAGAGCTCCGGATGTTGTGCTGTGTCGGTGCGGTACACCCATCTCCGTGGAGCAAGTCTTACGTGCCCGCCCGCGCCGCATAGCGCGCCTGCAGGACCCCTTCCACGCCCTCCAAGAAGGTCTGGGTGATCAGCCCGGAATCAGAGAGGCACCCGGCGGCCATGGCTCCGTCCCGCAGCATGACGAAGTGCCGGCCCGCCGGCTCGGCAGGCCCCTCTCCAACCTGCGCGAGCAGGCTCGTGACGGTGCCGAGAAACCACTGCCGGTGCGCGAGCACGGCCTGGTGGATCGGGTGCGTCGCGTCGGGATACTCGGCCACGGCGTTGAGGAAGGCGCAGCCGCGAAAGCCTTCGGATCGGATTCCATCGGCGATGGCGCGGCCGACCGCGCGCACTTTGTCGTCCGGGGTCTGAACACCCTCCTGGGCAGCCGACATCTGTGCCCTGATGCCCTGGTCGGCGTGTTCGAGGTAGGCGAGGACGAGATCCTCCTTGCCGGCGAAGTGCCGGTACAAGGTGGCCCGCGTCACCTGCGCTTCCTCGATGATCCGGTCGACACCGACGGAGTGGATCCCCTCCGCGTAGAAGATTCTGATCGCGGTCCCGAGCAGACGCGCTCGAGCTTCGGACGTGCTGTTCTCTCTCGGCTTCCGGCTCATGACGCCCACCCTACCCCTGAGGGAGAACGTTCGGTCTTGACAGGAAGTCCCGAGCGGCCAAGGATGAAAGAGACCGAACGTTCTCCCTCATCGCGAAGGGCGGATCCGCCATGGACGCCGTTGTCAGCCAGCCCGCTTCCAGCACCCACGCCGCACTCCCCCCGGCTCTGCGCAAGCTGTATCTCCTGCGCTTCGCGTTCGCCGCCATTTGGGCGGCACTGTTGTTCTCGACAACCGACGGACTGGGCCCGCTCAGCGGGACGCTGCTGGTTCTTTATCCCCTGTTCGACGCGGCCTGCGCGGTGGTCGACTTGCGGTCGACTCGGCAGGCCGACGGCGCGGCCAAGAGGCTGTGGGTGAACATCGCGCTGAGCGTTCTCACCAGCATTGCCATGGTCCTCGCGCTTGCTTCTGGCATTCCGGCGGTCCTGCGAGTCTGGGGTGTCTGGGCCGTCACGGCAGGCATCACGCAGCTTGCGGTGGGTCTGGTGCGGCGCCAGATGGGCGGACAGTGGCCGATGATCGTGAGCGGAGCCATCTCGACCCTCGCCGGCGCGAGCTTCTTCCTCCAAGCCGGCAAGGACGGCGCCACGCTCACGAATCTCGCCGGGTATGCCTTCCTCGGCGGCCTCTTCTTCCTCGCCTCCGCGCTGCGCCTCAACCCCACGAACCGGCACAGCTGAAGCCGTCGACGCGGACTCTCCGTTCATTGCGCCGACGGTGCCGGACGTGGCCACCGACAGGGTGTGGCCGTTGGTGTCGTAGGAGAAGGTGTCCTTGCGGCCGTTGGCGCTGGTGAAGTCGCTCGGCAGGTCGGTGCCCGCGGGCGTCCCAGCCGTAGGTGGTGGTGTTGCCTCCCATGCCGTCCGCACCCGTGCCCATCGCATCAGTCGCCGTCTGCGTCAGGTGGTTCGTGTAGATGGCGTGGCGGGAGTGGCCGAGCGGATCGGTGACCTTGGTGACCTCACCGTCGCCGTTGTGGACGTACCAGGTCGCGTCGCCGTCCGGGTCGGTGACCAACGTGGAGCCCGCGCGGCCTTCACCAGCATCGCCTGCACACTCACCTGCTACCGCAGACCCAGCAAATGAGAGGAGATCCAAGCGCGACGGCCTGGCCGTGGTCACGGTGCGCCGGGTCTGCCTGCCTGCTCGCGCCCGGCCCAGTCGTCCGGAGGGCGCCTGGGCTGCGCGCGACCCCACAGGGTTATGTCACCGGCGCCGGCACCGTTCAGGCGCCTGGAAGGAACAGGCAGAAGAGGTGACCGTGAGGATCGCGGAGAACTCTCACGTCCTTCTGGGGCTGGTGGTCCTCCCGCGTCGCACCCAGGGCACAGGCCCGTGCGGTCTCCGCCTCCAGGTCATCGACCTGCAGGTCCAGGTGCGCCTGCATCTGCTGGGTTCCCGGGCTCTGCGGCCACACCGGCGGAGTGTGGTCTTCCTCCAACTGGAAGCTGAGGCCGGGGCGTTCTCGCTCCGGATGCCTCAGGCGAACCCACTGCGGCTCACGGTCGACCTCCTGCCAGCCCAGCAGGGCCCGATAGAAGTCGGCCAGGGCGGGAGGATCGGGAGTGCCGAGCACGAAGGCACCGAGTGTTGTTGTCATGCCACCGCTGTGCCCCTCAGACCCGATCTCACTCATCCGCACATCCAATGCGCGATGACCAGTACGCTCTGCTTCCTCCAGGGCGTGGATCTGTGGTGGCGCGGGCGCGGGCGTGGTTGCGCCGGGCATGTCCACCCCGAAGGGCCCACCGATCGTCGACCTGAACCACGACAGGCGCGCCGACTACGTGCGCATCGCGGCGGACGGATCCGTACGCGGAGCACTGAACACTCAGGGCGAGCCCGCCCGGCCCGACTGGGTCGACCAGGGGATCATCTCCCCCGCCGAGGCCACGGACCCGAGGCGGTCCGCTTCGCGGACATCGACGGAGACGGCCGTGACGACTACCTCCTCGTCGGCGAAGCCGGATCCGTACGGGCCTGGCGCGACAACGTTCCCGGCAGTGCGGACGGCCCCTACCAATGGACAACCCTCGGCGTCATCGCCCCCAGCATCAGTGGCATCACCCGTGATCACCTCCGTTTCGCCGAGGTCAACGGTGACGGACGGGATGACAACTTGCGCGTCTCCGACGCCGCAGCCATCCACGCCTACGTCAACACCCGCACCAGTACGGGCGGCATCCACTGAGAAGAGCACCTGAACTGGGCGCCTGGCATCTCCTACGGCTCGCTCGACGAGCTCAGGCTCTCCGACGTCAACGGCGACAGCAGAGCCGACTACGTCGCTACACCGAGTCCGTACGTCCCCTCGCGTCGGACAACCGTCACGCGAGCGAAGTCAGAGGTTGCCTGCCCTGTTGAGCCAGGCCGCGAGAGATCCACGAGAGGAACGACCTCCGTGACGTACGGCTCCTGCCCACCGGGCGCCCACCGGGCATGCCTCGCTCCTGAGGTCTCGTCTCCGCCAGGTCCGCGGGAGGGTCCGGCGGCGGCCCAGCTGTGTCCCCCCACCGTTCACGGCCCCTCGGCCACGAGGTGATCTGGCGGCACGGTCCCGCCCCGCTCTCAGGCCCCTCGTACCTCCGCCCTGCCCCCTCCGCTCCCGTCGCGAAAGGCCCCCCAAGGGCTTCAGGGCGGTCCAACCGGATGTGTGGCCGCGATCCCCTCCACCAGGCCGACCTCCAGATGGTCCGCCCACGGCCGCAGTTGGCGCCCGGGGCGGGCCCGACGAGGCGGGCACCCATCACCATCGCGGGAACGCGAGGCGAGCCGGGCGAGGACCGACCGGATCAGCCGACCGCTGCAGGGCACGGCCCGGTACGGCCCGAAGCCATCGCACAGGCCCACACGACCGAGTGACCTTCACACGCGCGGCACGTACGTCCGGCCGCATCCGGCGCCAGAGCGTGCCGCGGCCCAGAGGGGGACATGCCGGAACAACCCCGATGGCTCCCACCAGGGACTCGGCCTGGCAGGTCGCGCTGGCGAAATCTTGAAACCAGTGAAGGCCTGGCGCCCCGCCGCACTTCCCGCGACCGAACCGGACGACCGCACCCAGCCCGCCACCTGACCGAAGACACTCCTACGAATGACCAGGGTCACGTCCGCTGGAGTGGTGTATCGACGGCCACTCGGTGATCTCGGTTTGAGGCTATGCGGTGAGTTCGGTCGGGAGGACGGTCTCGTCGGT
>NZ_JBWKCI010000020.1:0-137541 GCF_056436565.1 Streptomyces sp. NPDC043726 | reverse complement strand
CGCAGGGGTGAGCGGGAGTGGCGCGCCGCAGGGGTGAGCGGAAGTGGCGCGCCGCAGGGGTGAGCGGAAGTGGCGCGCCGCAGGGGTGAGCGGAAGTGGCGCGCCGCGGCGGTGAGCGGAAGTGGCGCGCCGCAAGGGTGGGCGGGAGTGGTGTGCGGCGGTCGCGCTCACTCGTCGCCGTACGACTCCAGCCGTAGGCGGGCGCGGGCCAGGAAGCCCTCCAGGGCGAATTCGAAGGCCCGGTCCGCTCGGTTGCCCGCCGAGGCCTGGAGGGCCTCGGCCAGGCGCGGGGTCTCCGTCTCGTCGGTGAGCTCCCACATCGCCTCGGGGGCGGCGAGGTCGAGGGCCGAACCGAGGGTGATGTTCTCCAGGGCGACGATCACCGGCATGACGTCGGCCGGGGCGAACCCGGCGTCCAGGAGGAGGTTTACGGCCCCCTCGTACTGGGCGAGGACGCGCGGGGCGCGGACCGGGTTGGTCATCAGCAGCGGGACCGCGCGCGGGTGGGCGGCGAAGGCGGCCCGGTAGGAGCGCGCCCAGGCCTCCAGGGCCGTGTCCCAGGGCCGTAGCGCGAGCGCGGAGGAGTCGATGCCCTCCGCCACCCGCTCGCGGATCAGCTCGACGATCCCGTCCCGGCCGTCCACATGGTGATACACCGAGCCGGTCTGCACCCCGAGCCGCCGCGCGATCTGCGGGACGCTGAACTCGCCCTGCGCGTCGATGAGTTCGAGCGCCGTGGCGGTGATGCGCGCCCGGTCGAGCAGCGGCGTGCGCGGCCGTCCCATGTCCCGTGTCCCTTTCAAGGGTCTTCTCAGCTGTCGAAGAGGAGGTTACATTGCGGAAACCGAAAGGCTTTAGGTTTACGGGCCAGGCACCCCCGCACGCCCGCTTCCCCCGTCTTCGTCGCCAGCCAGAAGGGCCTGCCCATGCCCGTCGACAGTTCCGCCGAGAGCCCCGCCCCGGCCCTGCGTTCCGGGGCGCTCGGCACCGCCGACATCGCCTTCTTCGTCGTCTCCGCCGCCGCCCCGCTCACCGTCATGGCCGGGGTCGCCCCGCTGGCCGTCCTGCTCGGCGGGATCGGCGCCCCGGTGGGCTACCTGCTCGCCGGGATCACCCTCGCGGTGTTCGCCGTCGGGTTCACCACCATGAGCCGCCACGTCCGCAGCGGCGGCGCCTTCTACGCGTACATCACCCGCGGCCTCGGCCCCGCGGCCGGAGTCGGTGCCGCGCTGCTGGCCCTGATCGGCTACAACGGCATGGAGATCGGCGTCTACGGTCTCCTCGGCACCGCCACCCAGGACACCAGCCACGCCCTGCTGGGCGCCGACATCCCGTGGCTGCCCGTCTCACTGGTCGGACTGCTGGTCATCGGGTACGGCGGCTACCGCTCGATCGACTTCGGGGCCAAGCTCCTCGGCGTCCTGCTCGTCGCCGAGACCGGCATCCTCGTGCTCCTCGCCATCGGCGTCCTCGCCAAGGGCGGCGCACACGGCCTCTCCCTCGCCTCCTTCACGCCCGGCAACGTCTTCGTCCCCGGGACGGCGGCGGTCCTGGCCTTCGCCTTCGCCGCGTTCACCGGCTTCGAGTCGACCGTCATCTACCGCCGCGAGGCCCGCGACCCCGACCGCACGGTGCCCCGCGCCACCTATCTCGCCGTCGGCTTCCTCGGCCTGTTCTACGCGTTCGTGGTGTGGATCGCGATCCAGGCCTTCGGCGACGCGGAGGTCGTCGCGGCGGCCGGAGCCGATCCCGCCGGGCTGTTCTTCTCCGCCATCACCACCTACGTCGGCTCCTGGGCCGCCGACGCGATGCACGTCCTGATCGTCACCAGCGTGCTGGCGTCCCTGCTCGCCTTCCACAACGCCATCAACCGCTACGCGCTGGCCCTCGCCGAGGAGGGCGTCCTGCCCAAGGCGCTGGGCCGGGTCCACCCGCGGCACGGTTCCCCATACGTGGCGGGCGCCGCCCAGACAGTGCTCGGCGCGGTCGTCGTGCTCGCCTTCGCGGCGGCCGGGGCGGATCCCTATGCCCAACTGCTGCTGTGGGTCAACACGCCAGGCATGCTCGGCCTGTTGGCACTGCAGCTGCTCGCCGCCGTCGCCATCTTCTTCTACTTCCGCCGCGTCAGCCACAGCGAAGGCACCCTGCGGACCGTCGTCGCCCCCGTGGCCGCGGCAGCACTGCTCGCCACCGCCATCGTCCTGGTGATCACCCACCTCGACCTGTTCACCGGCGCTTCCCCGACCGTGAACACCGTGCTGGCGATGGTGGTCCCGGTCGTCTTCGTGACCGGCCTCGCGCTCGCCCGCCGACTGCGCGACCGGCGCCCGGAGATCTACGCCCGCTTCGGAACCGAGCCCGAGCCCGCCCCCGCCACCCCCTCCAAGGAGCCTGCATGACCACCGCCGACCTCGTCCTGACCGGGGCCGACATCCGCACCCTGGACCCCGACCGCCCCCACGCCTCCGCGGTGGCGGTGCGAGACGGGCTCATCGCAGCCGTCGGGGACGTGACGGACCTGATCGGCCCCGGCACCGAAGTGATCGACCTCGCCGGGGCCAGCCTGGTCCCCGGCCTGGTGGACTCCCACAGCCACCCCGTGTGGGGCCTGGACATGACCACCGGAACGGACCTGTCGGCGGTCCGTGACCTCGACGGACTCCGGGCGGCGCTCGCCTCCGCCGAACGGATCGACGGCTGGGTCATCGGCTACGGCCTGGACCACAACGCCTTCGGCGGCCGCCCCCTCGACCGCTCCCTGATCGAGGAAACGCTCCCCGGCACACCGGCCTTCCTCCGCCTCTACGACGGCCACTCGGCCCTCGTCACCGGTGCCGCGCTCACCGCCGCCGGCGTCACCGGGCCCCGCGTCTTCGCCCAGCGCTCGAGTGTGACCACGGACGCCGACGGCCGCCTGACCGGGCACCTGGTCGAGCACGCCGCCATGGACCTGGTAGCGGCGGTCATGCCCCGCCCGTCGTACACCGAACGACGGGCCCGGCTGGTGGAGTTGCTCTCCGCGATGGCGGCCACCGGCCTGACCGGCGCCCACGTCATGGACCTCGGGGACCTGGAGCTGGTCGGCGCCGTGGCCGAGGACACGGTCCTGCCGGTGCGCCTGCGGTTCGCGCCCTGGTGCATGCCGGGCGCCTCCTCCGCGACGCTCGAGGAGCTCGTCGCCCTGCAACGCCGAAGCGGACGGCACTGGCGGGTCGGCGGGGTGAAGTTCTTCATGGACGGCACGGTCGAGGGGGGCACCGCCTGGCTGGAGCATCCGGACTGCCACGGTCAGGGCACGGACGCGTTCTGGCCGGACCCGGAGGCGTACAGCGAAGCGGTACGGCATCTGCACGGCGCCGGCGTACGGACCGCCACCCACGCCATCGGGGACGCGGCCGTACGTCATGTCCTGGACACGGTCGAGTCGTTGGGCCCCGACGGACGTCTCGCCCATCGCATCGAGCACATCGAGTCGGTACCCGACGACACGGTGCCCCGGTTCGCCCAGCTCGGCGTAATCGCCTCCATGCAGCCTCCGCACACGGCCTACACCCGCGCCGACCGCACGGACGAGTGGTCACTCCGTCTCGGCGAGGAACGCGCCGCCCGCGCCTGGCGGTTGCGGGACCTCCGGGACGCGGGCGCGGTCGTGGCGCTCGGCTCGGACTGGCCGATCGCCCACTACGACGCCCGCGCGGTCCTGGCCACGGCACGGGCGCCGCGCGGAGCGGCCTCGGCACGGGCCGGTCTCACCGCGCTCCAGTCCCTGGAGGGCGCCACGACGCACGCGGCACTCGCCGCCGGCGAGGCGGACGTCGCCGGCCGCATCACGGTGGGCTACCGCGCCGACCTCACAGCCCTCGCCGTGGACCCGGCAAGGGCCCCGGCCGACGAGGTGGCGGAGGCTCCGGTACGGCTGACGGTAACCGGGGGGCGGGTCGTGTACCGGGACGTCTAAGATCCTCAAGATCACGGAGGTCGCAGGTGGGCGGGGGGACAGGGTCATGGGGGACGCGAGGCGGTACCTGCCATGGGGAGTCCTGGTCCCGCTCCTGGCCCTCACGGGCTGCGGAGCGGAGACATCCGCCGAAGCGTGCGCAGGAATCCAGGTCTTTGCCACCCACACCACCGAAACCGCCGCCGCACTGACCGCCGACCCCAAGAGTGCGGACAGGTTCAAGGCCGCGGTCGCTCGGCACGGAAGCCGTGCCGAGCGAGCGGCGGTGCAGCATGTGACAGGCCTGAGCCGCCCGGACGAGGACCTGGCCTCCGTGTACGTCGAAACCGACCGCGCCCGTCCCCCACGGATCGAAGGCGTCTCGGACGAGGACTACGCGGAGAAGAGTCGAGCGCACGACCGCATGGAGCGGGAGGGCAAGGTCATCATCCAGGCGCTGAGCAAGTGGTGGCGGGGAGTCGACGAGTCCCAGCCCGAGCATGCGCGGCCTTGGGTGTGGGTTCAGTACGAGGGGAGCGGGGGGTCGATGGCGCGGGAGCTGTTCGATCGGCCGGGCGACTTCTGTGCGCCCAGCGAACGCTAGGGGCCGATCAGACGGCAAGCCTGTGCCCGCTCACCGACCTCACCCTCCCCCGTCGGCTCCACTCGGTACAGCCGAGCCTCCGGCCTCCGGGTCACGGCCTCTTGAAGGCGGCCGTCCACGAAGAGGGCGGCCACGCCGTCGTCCAGGGCCCAGCCGGCCGGCAGCTCGCCGGTGGCCACGGCTTCCTGGTAGCCGGTGCGGCGGCCGGGTTCACTGTCGTAGTGCGGGCAGACAGAACCCGGGAGCAGCCCCATACCGTCCGCGAGGTGCGTCAGGGGGCCGAAGGAGTCCGTGTGCGAGGCCTCGGCCCAGCAGTTGGCGCCCGCGCTGATGCCGCAGAGCAGCGTGCCGCGGTCGTAGGCCTCGTGAAGGATGCGGTCGAGCCGGTGTGTGCGCCAAACCGCCAGCAGGTTGGCCGTGTTGCCGCCTCCGACGTAGACGATGTCCTGCTCGAGGAGATGGGTGCGCAAGGCGTCGTCGTCCAGTTCGCGCCGGAACAGCCGCAGCACGGCGGGTTCGCAGGCTCGGAAGTGGAAGGCGCGCAGGAACTGTTCGATGTACGCGGGAGCGTCTCCGCTGGCGGTGGGAATGAAGCAGACCTTGGGACGGTGACCGCTCACGTGGGCCAGCAGCCAGTCGTCGAGCAGCCCGTCCTCGTCCGTGGAGAAGCCCCCGCCCAGCAGCGCGAGGCGCTGAGCGCGTTCCGTGGTCACTGAACCCCCTTCATGGTTGATGTGGCTCAGCCTCCGTCGCCGGTTCGAGCTCGTCCGAGCCCCGGGCTTCCCGTACCCGGGAGAAGGCCAGCACCACCGCCTGAAGTACCGCCCCGGACACACCGATCCAGAGGGCGAAGCGGTAGCTGATCTGGTCGGCGAGGACTCCCCCGAGCGGTGCGCCGACCGCCACCATGCCCCAGTTGAGCGAGCGGATCGTGGCGTTCATGCGACCCCGCAAGCCGTCGGGCGTCACCGACTGGCGATAACTCAGTTCCACGGGGCTCTCGACGGCAATGGACAAGGACACCAGGAAGAACGCCGCCGCTACCGCAGGCAGTGCCCAACTTCCCTGCTCCGCGAGAACAATGGGGAGCCAGCCGATGGCCGCCAGCACCCGGAAAACGATCTGGGTCGTGCCGACGTCGAACCGCGCGAGGACCCGTCCCGACAGCGCGCCGCCGATCACCGCGCCCACTCCCGCGCAGGCGTAGGTGACGCCGAGCCCGAAGTCGCCGATCCTCAGCTCCCGCAGGGCGAACACCACGAACACCGTGCTCACCATCGTGTTGAACAGGAGCATCGCGTGCGAGGTCAGCGCGATGGGCGCCAGCGTGCGGTGGCGGTACACCCAGGCCACCCCTTCGCGCAGTTCACTGCCGATGCTCCGGCGCGCGCCCCGGTCGGGGACGGGGTCGTGGGCCTTGACGGACGCGAGCAGGAGTCCGGAGACGAGGTAGGTCAGGGCGTCCAGGAGTACGGCGATCGGCGCGCCCAGGTACTTGATCAGCACCCCGGCGATCAGGGGCCCTGTCGACCCGGCCACCGCACTGGCCTGCTCGGTACGGGCGTAGCCCGCGTTCAGCAGTTCCTTCGGCACGAGTTGGGGGACGTACGACTGACTGGCCGCCTCGAACAGCAGACTGAGCAGGCCGACGCCGAAGACGAACACGCACAGGGTGGTGATGCTGAGCTGGTCCAACGCGTACAAAAGCGGGATCGCGGCGAGGAGGACGCCCCGTGCGAGATCCGTGCCGACCAGCATCGGCTTACGGCGGCAGCGGTCCACCAGGACCCCGGCGAGAAGCCCGAACAGCAGATACGGCAGCCAGCGAGCGGCGTTGACCAGCCCCACCTCGGTGGCCGAGGCGCTCAGCGTGACGGCGGTGAGGATCTGGAGGGCCAGCCCCGAGATCTGGGAACCGAAGGCGGACACGGCGGAGGCGGTCCAGAAGGCGGGGTATCCGGGGACGTCCAGCAGCCGGGGCATGTTCGGGACCGTACCCCGATTGATCAGGCGATTTCGGCGAAATGGACCCAGCCGTCCAGGACGAGGTCTCCCTCCGAGGGGCCCTGTTCCAGGGCGGGTTGCGCGGCATCCAGCAGCCGCCGGACCGTCCCCGGCTCGTAGAGGTTGAGGTAGGCCTGGCCCGGCATCCGCATCACGGTGCCCGACTCGAAGTAGCAGTTGGAGATGACTCCGGTCGCAGTGGGAGCGAAGACGAAGGAAAGCCGACGCCCACGGTTTTGAGCTCCCGGTTCGGTGAACAGGGCAAGCGTCACCCGGCAGTCGGCGTAGTCAGGCCTGACCCGCTGCCGCACGGTCCAGTACCAGGTGCCCGTGCCCGCGACGAGGCGGCGGACGCGCCGGTCGTTCTTCACTGACCCACCGTAAGGCTCGGCCCACGCGCGGGCACGAGGTTTTTCCTCCCGGCGCAGGTGTCCGGCGCTTATAGGATTCCCCCGAATCGATCTCGCAGATACGGGGGCGCGGCGCATGGACGGTGATTCTCGGGGTGGTCTGAGACGTTTGTTCCGGCGCAGGCGCGTGGAGGAACTCGTGGACATCGACGCGCAGATCACCGCCTTCGGTGAGGCGCTCGCCCGCTTCGAGTTCGCTCCCCGCGGTGCCGATGCCGACGACGCCGTCCTGGCCGACTACCAGCACGCTCTGGACGCGTACGAGCGGGCCAAGCGGGACTTCGTCGGCGACCGTGACCGCGAGGACGCCCAGGACGTGCTGCTCGCTCTCGAGGACGGGCGTCACGCGCTGGCCCGCGCCGTGGCCCGGTCGCGGGGCGAGGCGCTACCGGAACATCGACCGCCGTGCTTCTTCGACCCGCGGCACGGCCCGTCCACGGCGGAGGTCACGTGGGCACCGCCGGGCGGCGCCACCCGCGTGATCGAGGTGTGCGCGGCGGACGCCGTACGCATCGGGGGCCGGCGACCTTCCGTCGTCCCTGGCCCGGTGCCACCGCGGGCCGGCATGCCCCTGCCCCGGCAGGGAGCGGCCGCTCCCTCGTCCGGTCCGATGCCCAAGTGGCTGCTGTACAAGGAGTGGCCGCCCGACACCCCCGACACCCGGTGGGCGCGCGGCAGCGGGAACCGTACCGTGGAACTGCTGCGCACCGACCCGACCGAACCGGTGCTGCTCGTCGTCCGCAGCTTCCGAGACGGCGCGGGCCAGGCGTACCTCGACGGTCCCGGAGGCCCCCGTGCCTTGATCGAGCGGCACGTCGAGCGCGTCGTGACGCCTGTGCCGCCCGACGGCGACTCGCACGTCCGGGTGCGGCTGGAGTCGTACGGATCCTGGCAGTTGTGGCTCCAGTCCCTGGAACACGTACGCGTCGCCGAACGCACCCTTCGGGCCACCGGCCCGTACGTCTTCCGGTACGACGGCGGCCCCGGCGAGATCCGGTTCAGCCACGACGGCGGCGGCCCCTTCGCCGTCGAAGCCCTGAGCGGACAACTCTCCACTGCCGCACGGCTGGTGGGCGGCAAGGGGACCTGCAAGGTGCAGGGGCTGCTGCCCGGTCCTGGCCTGTACTGCGTGCGCTCGTACGCGAGATGGGAACTGATCCTGTTGCCCGATTGGGCGAACTGAGTGAAAGCGGACAACGCTCCGGCGGCTCGACCGGGTCGGCGCGGACGTTCACCACCCCGCCACCACCGCACCGTTGACGCGCGTAGCCCTGGGCCTCAGGCTGGGCACCGATCACCGCCACAAAGGCGGGGTCGTATCGTTCGGCAGTCGACGGCCGGGAGGTCGAATGTTCAGACGGATGGCACGTTCCCTGACGGCGTTTGTCATGATCATGTCTGGTGCGGTGGTCGGCGTCGGGGCCTCCGCGGGTACCGCGCACGCCGACGAGTGCTACACCTGGAGCCGCACCCTCTCCCAGGGCGCGTCCGGCGGCGATGTGACGCAGCTGCAGATCCGGGTCGCGGGATGGGTGACCTCCGGCGAGCGACTGTCCTACGACGGTCAGTACGGCGCCCGTACCACCGCCGCCGTCAAGAAGTTCCAGGCCGCGTACGGCCTGCCCGCCGACGGCGTCGCGGGGCCGCAGACCTTCAGCAAGATCTACGCCCTCCAGGACGCGGACTGCACCCCGATCCACTTCACCTACGGCGAGCTCAACCGCTGCAACTCCGACTGGTCCGGCGGCGCCGTCTCCGCGGCCACCGCCAAGGCGAACGCGCTGAAGACCATGTGGAAGCTGGAGGCCATGCGGCACGCCCTCGGCGACGTCCCGATCAGCGTCTCCAGCGGCTTCCGCTCCTACGCCTGCAACAGCGCGGTCGGCGGCTCCTCCACCAGCCGCCACCTGTACGGCGACGCCGCCGACCTCACCGGCTCCCCGAGCCTGTGCCGGCTCGCCCAGCAGGCCCGCACGCACGGCTTCTCGGAGATCCTCGGCCCGGGCTACCCCGGCCACAACGACCACACCCACGTCGCCCTCGACCCCTCCCCCTACTGGTCCGCCCCCACCTGCGGCATCTGAACGACCGTTGTCAGAGCCGGCGGTTAGTCTGCGCGCGTGAACGAGACGACTGTGGACGACCGCGCACTGCCGCCGGCCCTGGCCGACATAGCCGCGACGGAGTTCGACTACGACGACGGCAACGGCATCGACTTCGAGCCGTACACCGCCTTCGACTCCGCCGAGGAGACCGCCGACTGGCTGCGCAGCTGGACCGGCAACCCCGACCTCGACGGCGCCGCCTACCGCGTCTTCGGCCAGGACGGCACCGGCGGGCTCGCCGCGCTGTGGTGCGTGCGGCCCGGGCGGCCGCTGGTCGAACAGCCCGTGGTCTTCCTGGGCTCCGAGGGCGCCTGCGGTGTCGTCGCCGGGAATCTCTCCGACTTCCTGTGGGTCCTCGCGGACGGCATCGGACCGATGGAGGCGGTCGAGTACGACGACCACACGGGCCGTCCGGACCCGGCGCTCACCGCGCTCGCGGAACGCCACGCCACCACCGAGCGGCGGACCGCGCAGGCCGTCATCGCCGAGGCCCGGGGCGAATTCCCCGCGTTCGTCGAGGACATCGACGCGCTCTGCCGCTGACGCACGCTGACCCGCGGTGATCCGATCAGTCGAGCAGCGCCGCCGTGAACGCCTCCCGCCTCGCCGTCAGCCATGCCTCGATGCGGTCCCACCGTTCCCAGCCGCCGCGTTCGGCGAGCATGCGGCGGTAGACCGGGTCACCGTCCGCGACCCGGCGGGCGACGAAGGCGCGGCAGATCGCCGTGGCCTGCTCGATGACCCGGGGCAACTCGGGGCGTTCGCGGGCCGGAAGGCCGTAGCCGTCGGCCAGGATCCGTAGCCTACTCGGCGCGTCGAGCCCGGTCGGGTAGAGCGGTGCCGCGGACGCCGGGTCGAGCATGGGCACCCAGTACCGGGCCGTCATGGCGAGGTCCCAGACGGGACGGCCCGGGGCGGCGAAGTCGAAGTCGATCAGGGCCGCGGCGCGGCCGTCGCGGAAGACGACGTTGTCGGGGCAGACGTCGTTGTGGCAGACGAGCGTTCCTCCCGCCGGGTCGGCGAGGTCACTGGGCCACTCGGCATTCGTGTCGACGCCGACGGCCGCGGCGGCGGCGTGCAGGCGGCGCAGCAGGCCGCCCACCGAGGCGAGAGCGGGGCCGGTCAACGCCCAGGGTGGGAAGGGCGGCAGCGCCACGGTGCCGGGAAGGAAGGTCAGTCGCTCCCGGCCTTCAGCCGTCGCCCCGACCGGGATCGGGGCCGCGTCGAAGCCGACCCTCTCGAGTGCGCGGAGGTGGGCGTGGAGGGCGCGTGCGTGGGGCGGTGCGGGGCGGTCGACCAGCTCGCCCCGGCGGAAGACCGCTCCCGCGTTCGCCGACCCTCCGGTGAGTGCCTCGCGGTCGGCTGCCATGCCGATGACACTACGGCTGTGGCGGGCGCTCGGTCAGTGGACCGTCGCCGATTCCTCCGCTCCACCGGCGACGCTGGACTGTTCCGAGGACTCGCCGGACCTCTCCAAGGCCGCCGTGAGTGCGGTGACCGCGGCCCGGGCGTCCTCGGCGTAGAAGCGGATGACCTGGGCCTCGGCGGGTTTGCCCAGAGCGCGGAGGTAGGCGACGGGCTCGGTGAGTTCGATCGTGACCGTCGTCTGGCCCGCCACGGCCAGGTCGGCGACGCCGTTGTCGTCCACGGCGCCGAGCCTGCCCTGGGGGAACTTGCGGTCCTGGCGGACGGAGGCGATGCGGTCGGCGGGAACGCGGATGTCCAGCAGGGCGCCGTAGCGCAGGCGCAGTGAGCCGTCGGCGCCGATCACATGGGGGCGCACCACGCAGGAGGCGTGCAGAGCGAGGATGAAGTAGCAGCCCCAGATGTCCAGGACGAGCGTGACGGCGTGCACCACCGGCCAGGGGATCAGGAAGGCGAGGGCCACGGTCTCGACGACGGAGACGAACAGGAAGCCGTACATGACCGAGGTCTGACCGGGGGCGTACGCGACGGGCCGGTCGCCGTCGCCCACGGCGTGCGGGCCGCGGCGGGTCACCCAGCGCAGGAAGCTGGTGGAGAGGAAGACCTCGTGTGCGGTCAGCCTGCGTACGGCGGCCGGGACCGTGTCGGCCAGCGCGGCGGTCAGCGCGTCACGGCCGCCGAGACCGTCGCCGCGGTGGCGGCGGTGGTCCAGGGCGAGCAGGGTGCCCGCCGCGATCAGTACGGCGAGCACCGCAAGCTCCAGGGCCAGTCGGGCGGCCGGCGCGATGGTCACTCCCCCTGCCAGGCACAGCACGAGGACCAGCTCTGCCGGCAGCAGCGCCGCGAGCGAGAAGCGCACGGCCCTTCTCCACGCCCGCATCCCGGCGGCGGGCTCTCCGATTCGCATGGCCCCAGTAGAAACGTTGACGTTGCGGCAGGGTCAAGCCGCCGGGGCCGTACTACTTCACGAAGCGGTACTTCAGGTGCGCGGCCAGCGGCGTGCCTTCCACCGCGATCGGTTCGAGGTCGCGCCGCTCGACGCCGATGCCGTCGAAGAGGCGCAGCCCACCGCCGAGGAGGGCGGGTACGACGTGCAGGTGCAGTTCGTCGACGAGGCCGGCCCTGATGTACTGCTGCACGGTGCTCGCGCCGCCCGCGATGTCCACGTTCCTCTCCCCGGCGACGGCCTTGGCCTGGTCGAGGGCGCTGTGGATGCCGTCGGTGACGAAGGTGAAGGTGGTGCCGCCTTCCTTGACGAGGGTCGCCCGGGGCCGGTTGGTGAGGACGAAGACCGGGGTCCGGAAGGGGGGATTGTCGCCCCAGAACTCCTCGCCCAGGTCGTACATCGTCCGGCCCATGACCACCGCTCCGGTGGCGTCGAACCATTCGCGCATCAGCTCGGAGTCGCGGTTCTCCTCGCCGCCGGTCATGCCCTGGCGCTCCCGCCAGCTCGCCAGGTTGTGGATCCAGTTGAAGATCACCTCGGCGCCGTCGCCTCCGGGGTTGTCGCCGGAGACGTTGGGGCCTGCCACACAGCCGTCGAGGGTGATGGCCAGGTCGGCGGTCACCGTCATCATGAGTCGCTCCTCCGTGCTCGAAGTCCTGCTTCCACCCTCACGTCGATCGGGGACCGGCGCTTTCGACACGGCCGGAGTGTACGTTCGTACGCTCTACCTCTACGCTGCCGTCCATGACTCTTGAGCTGATACGCCGGCCCCCCGCGGCCGAGCGGCGGGCACGGGTGGCGGTCGCCGTGCTCTTCTTCACCAACGGCGCCCTGTTCGCCAACCTGCTGCCGAGGTATCCGCAGATCAAGGCGGATCTCGGGATCGGCAACGCCGCCTACGGTCTGGCCGTCGCGGCCTTCCCGGCGGGCGCCATCGCGGGCGGGCTCGCGGCCGGAGCCGTCATCAGACGGCTGGGATCGGCGCGGGCGGCGGTGGGCGGGACGCTCGTCACCGGGGCGGGGATTCTCGTGGCGGGGCTGGCCGACTCGGTCGCCTGGTTCGCGGGAGCGCTGTTCGTGGCCGGGGCGATGGACGCGATCACCGATGTCGCGCAGAACGCCCACGGGCTGCGGGTGCAGCGCCGCTACGGACGTTCGATCATCAACTCCTTCCACGCCGTCTGGTCCATCGGCGCGGTCGCGGGTGGCGCCATGGCCGCCGGGACCATCGCACTGGACCTGTCACGGGGACAGCACCTGACGATGTCGGCCGCCGTCTTCGCCGTCGCCGCGTGCGCGGCACTGCGGTTCTGTCTGCCCGGTCCCGACACGGAAGCCGGCCGGGAAGGCGTGGAGGATGGTCCGGCCCGGCCTGCCGCAGCGGGGCGGCGGACTCTGTACGTGCTGGCCGCACTGGTGCTCATCGCCACCGGAGGCACGCTCGTCGAGGACGCGGGCAGTTCCTGGGCCGCGCTCTACCTCTCCGACGCGCTGCACGCGTCGGCGACGGTGGCGGCCTGCGGCTACATCGCCCTGGTGGGGGCGCAGTTCGTCGGCCGGCTCGTCGGCGACCGGCTCGTCGACCGCTTCGGCGAGCGGGCCGTCGCACGCGCCGGTGCCGTCATCGCCGCCGGCGGGATGGGACTGGCGCTGGCCCTGCCGACGGTGGGCGGAACGGTGCTCGGGTTCGCCGCGGCCGGGTTCGGCGTCGCGACGCTGGTGCCCGCCGCGATGCACCAGGCCGATGAACTGCCCGGCCTCAAGCCCGGTTCGGGGCTGGCCGTCGTGTCCTGGCTGATGCGCCTGGGATTCCTCTGCTCGCCCCCCGTGGTGGGCCTGGTGGCCGACTCCGCGGGCCTCCGGGCCGGCCTGCTGGTGGTACCCGCGGCGGGGCTGCTCGTGCTGTTGCTCTCCGGAGTGCTGCCCGGTCGGCGCCGGTAGCCCGACCTCACGGATCCGGGACGCCGTACGCCCTGGAGTGTACGATCGTACACATGGCCACGGACTACTTCGCGGGCGATTCCCGCACGCAGCTGGAGCGCATGCAGGCGGGCGACCTCTACATCGCCGACGACCCAGAGATCGCCCGCCGGCAGCAGCAGGCCGTGCGTCTGGCCGCCCGCTTCCAGGCCGCCTACGTCGAAGACGTCGACGCCGCCCAGTCGATCCTCGCCGAACTGCTCGGATCGCTGGGCGAGCAGGCGCACGTGCGGCCGCCGTTGTACGTGGACTACGGAAGCAACATCACCATCGGGGCGCGCACCTTCGTCAACTTCAACCTCACCGCGCTGGACGTCGCCGCGATCACCATCGGCGAGGACTGCCAGATCGGACCGAACGTCCAACTGCTTACCCCCACCCACCCCTTGGAGCCGCAGCCGCGGCGCGACAAGCTGGAGGCCGCCCGGCCGATCCATATCGGCGACAACGTGTGGATCGGCGGAGGCGCCATCGTGCTGGCCGGGGTGAGCATCGGGGACGACTCCGTCATCGGCGCCGGTTCGGTGGTGACCAAGGACGTACCCGCCGGTGTCGTCGCCGTCGGCAGTCCCGCCCGCGTCGTCCGCACCCTCTGAGAGCGCACCCATGGCCACCGGACACACCGATCCCCAGCGCCGCGAGCGCATCCTCACCGCCGCCCTCGACCTCATCGCCGACGAAGGCGTGGCGGGCGTCTCGCACCGGAAGATCGCCGCGCGGGCGGGTGTCCCGCTGGGGTCGATGACGTACCACTTCAGCGGGCGGGAGGAACTGCTGCGGGAGGCGTTCGGCCGCTTCGCCGGCCACATCGTCGCCCTGTTCGACACGCACCTCGCCGCACCCGACGGACCCGAGCAGGCCCGCGCGGCGGTGACGGACCTGGTTCACGCGCTGTCCGAAGGCAGCCGCCGCGATCTCGTGCTCACCCAGGAGCTGTACACCCTCGCCGCGCGCGAGCCGGCCTACCGGGAACTGACCGACGCCTGGATGCGCCAGAGCCGGGTCCATCTGGAGAAGCACTTCGACCCGGACACCGCCCGGCAGTTGGACGCCCTGATCGAGGGCCTGACCCTGCACCGCGCACTGTCCCGCGCCCCCCACGACCGGGCGCTCACCGCGGAGGCCGTCCGCCGGATCACCACGCCGAGCGGCGTCAGTCGATGACCGCGACCGCCTCGATCTCCACCAGGTGTTCGGGTACGTCGAGGGCGGCGACCCCGATCATGGTGGCGGGCGGAACCGGGATCGCGCCGAGCCGCTCGCCCGCCCGGGCGATGCCCTCCATCAGCTGGGGCATCATGTCGGGGGTCCAGTCGACGACGTAGACGGTCAGCTTCGCCAGGTCCGCGAGCGTGCCGCCCGCCGCGGTCAGGGCGGTGGCGACGTTGAGGTAGCAGCGCTCGACCTGGGCGGCGAGGTCGCCCTCGCCGACGGTGACGCCCTTGTCGTCCCAGGCGACCTGCCCGGCGATGAAGACCATGCGGGACCCGGAGGCGATCGCCACCTGCCGGTAAGCGCCGATCTCGGGCAGTCCGGCGGGGTCGAGGAGAGTGATGGCCATGGCACGCGCCCTTCATGTGGTCACTTGTGGTTACTCAGGAACCGTAGGAGAGTGTGCGTTGACTTGGAAGAACGCACTTTTCGGTGACAGGGGAACCTCATGGTGACCAAGCAGGTCAAGGGCAAGGCCGAGGACGCGGACCTGGCCCGCGCGGACTCGCTGGCGCGGGAGATCTTCTCCGACGTCGCCAACAAATGGGCCCTTCTGATCATCGAGTTCCTCGGCGACCGCACCCTGCGCTTCAGCGAGCTGCGCGACGAGGTCGAGGGCATCAGCCACAAGATGCTCACCCAGAACCTGCGCATGCTGGAGCGCAACGGCCTGGTGCGGCGGACCGTGTACCCCACCGTGCCGCCGCGCGTGGAGTACACCCTGACGGCGCCGGGACAGGACCTGCGCGAGACCATCGACGGCCTGTGCCGCTGGACGCGCCGCAACATCGGCCACATCGAGTCCGCCCGGCACAGCTTCGACGGCTGACAGATCAGCTCCCCGCAGGACGGCGTGCCCCGGCGTCCACGGACTCGGCAGGCCGGCGGACGCGCTCGCGGGCGGCGGCCGGGGTGCGCAGCCGCCGGCCGCGGCGGGTCAGGCCCCAGGGCTTGAGCACGGAGATGACCGTCATGAAGACGTAGGCGGTCAGGGACACGATCGGGCCGAACAGGACGTCGCCGCTGTCGGGCAGCGGGCCGCCCGCGGCGACGGCGTCGACCGCGGAGTTCACGCCGGGCCGCAGGGCGAAGACCGTCGCGGTGGTGGTCGCCAGGGTCAGCCAGAACTTCGTGCAGACCCACTTGTGCCGGGCCAGCCCCCAGGGCGTGCCCAGCGAGAGCAGCAGTCCGCTGAGGAGGGTCAGGAACGCGACGGGCAGCAGGAGCCAGTCCGCGAAGAGCTTCATGGCCCGCACCGACGCCTCCACCGTCACCGGCGAACCGGTGCCCGCGGCGGTGGAGCCCAGCGCGAGCAGGCCGAGCGTGAGCCCGAGCCAGGAGGCGGAGGCGACGACATGGACGACGAGGGTGGCCCGGCGGGCGGGGCGGCTGAGTTTCACGTGGAACAGCCTGCCGAGCGCTGGGGCGCGGGTCGTCTGACGGCGGGAGCAACCTCACGTACTCGCCGGGGCGTACGCCGGACCGGTCAGGCTGCTCCGCCGACGCTCGGCGGAATGCCCAATCCTGCGAGGGACCGCGGGCCTCACCACCGGAGCCGTCCCCGGTCCGCGGGCCTACGACTTTGGTGCCGTCGCGTCTGGGTCCGGCGCCCGATGGGCCGGGCCGCGTCGACGGTTAGCGTCAACGGCATGCGTATAGGACTACTTGGCACCGGCAATGTCGCCCGAGCACTGGCCCACGGATGGAGCACCGCGGGACACGACGTCCTCCTCGGCTCCCGTAACCCGGACGAGCGCACGGAGCTCGGCCTTCCCGTGGCGGGACTGAGCGAGACCGCCGCGCACGCGGAGGTACTGGTCAACGCCACGCCCGGGAACGTCTCCCTGGAGCTGCTGCGCTCCCTCGGCGCACCCGCGCTGGCCGGCACCCTGCTGATCGACGTGGGGGTCGGCCTCTCCGACGACTTCACCGAGCTCTCGCACCCCAACAGCAGCCTGGCCGAACAGATCCAGGCGGCGTTCCCGCAGACACCCGTCGTCAAGACGCTCTGCACCATGGACTCCACCGCGATGGTCGCCCCGGCACGCCTGGACGGCCCGAGCACCGTCTTCCTCTCCGGCGACGACGCCGAGGCCAAGCGGACCACCGGGGCCCTGCTCACCGACCTCGGCTGGCCGCCTTCGTCGCAGCTGGACATCGGCGGCATCGGCAGCGCCCGCGGACAGGAGCACTTCGCCCTGCTGTTCACGGGGATCGCGCACGGGCTGGGATCCCACACCTTCAACATCAAGGTGGTCGCCCTGCCCTGAGGCGTGCGCACCTTCGTCGGCGCCTGTCAGGCGCCCTCCCGGCCGCCTGCCTCAACTACAGCTCCCGTGGCCCGAATACGGCATGGGCGGCGCCCGTCGCATGGGCCCAGTACCGGTCGCCGTAGGACCAGTGCCACCACTCCGTCGGGTAGTTGACCAGGCCCGCCGCCGTCAGGGCGGTGCCGAGGATCTCGCGGTGTTCGCGGGCCTCGGGGGTGATGTTGTCGGCGTTGGTGTAGCAGGCGCCGTCACTCTCCTCGGGGCCGGCGTTCAGGCGGGTGCCCAGGTCGAGTTCGGTGCCGTGGGCGTCGGTGAGGGTCAGGTCGACGGCCGCTCCGGCACTGTGCGGGGCGATGTCGGGGGGTGAGACGTAGCGGCTGGCGGCGGTGTGGAGCCGCTCTGGGGACCAGTCCGGGTGGTCCGCGCGCAACTCGGCCGTGTACTCCTCGAAGTACCGCCGCTGAAGTGGCAGGGGGCGGTATCCCTCGACCATCAGCAGGCGCAGGCCGGGGGGGAGCAAGTGCTGGGCGGTGCCGAGCCGTTGGGCGACTGCCTGGCGGAGGTGTGCGAAGGCGCCGGCCGGGTCGGTCTTGCGGGCGTCGACCTGGAGGCGGGTGGCGCTGCGGACGTCCACGAGCGGCTCACCGCACTCCTGGACGGGTATGGCCGCGATTTTCGGGTCCGACATCAGAATGATCTCGTTCATGGGGAGATCATTGCCGCCGGCGGCGCTCCAGACGCGCGGCTGCCGCCTCCGCGCGGCGGCGGGCCTCGCGGACCTGGCGTTCGGTGGTGCGGAGGCTGTCCCGTGCCCGGCGTTCCTCCTCGCGGGCCTGGCGGTGGTCGTCCTCGACGCGGTTCAGCTCCTGGGTCAACTCGTCGGCACGGGTCTTCAGTTGCCCCGTCCGCTCGTGCGCGGCCTGCGCCTGTCGCTCCGCGTCGGCGGCTTCCCGTTCCAGCGCCCGCAGTTCACGCTCGGCGGTCTCGGCGTCGTTCCGGGCGCGGGTGAGCGCCTCGTCGTCACGGCGCTTGGCCGGGCGCGCCTTGGGCGGCGGGGCCGCGGTGGGGCGGGTCGCGGTGGGCCGGGTCGCCCTGGGGCCGACGTCGGGGAAACCGACGGTCGCATCGAACGGCCGCACCAGCCGGCCCGCCGCCCATTCCTGGGCCGCTTCAGGGTCGGCCAGGGCGGTGTGCAGGGTCGTCTCCACCTCACGGCCCACGTCCTCTCCGACGGGATGGCCGGCCTCGGCCGCGAGCTGTCCGGCCTCCCGGGTGACCGCCCGGATGAGGGTTCGCTGTTGGCCGCTGAGCTCCCGCAGCTGCGCCCCGTCCAGGTCGTGATGGGCCTGCCGCAGCCCCTCGCCGAGCCGGAGCAGGGCCTGGACCTCCTCGGGGCGTTCCCGCACCAGGAGGTTGCTGACCCAGGCCGACAGGGTGGGGCGGCGCAGTTTGCCGATCTTCTCCGCGAGGGCGCGGTCGCCGGCGGTGCGGGCCTCGGCCATACGGGTGTTGCGCGCCGCCGTGAAGTCCTCCGGCCGCAGCGCGTACAGCTCATCGGCGACCGTGTCGATGTCCACGGGGGCTCCTGTCGACGGGCGCGCTGACTCTTCGAGCGTAGGAGCGGCACCGGCGGTCTGCTCGTCGGAACGCCTTGAGGTCGACGGCCTTCTCGCGCATCGGCGGTCACATTCGCGCGGTGGGATCCGTCAGTGCGGTGACGGCAACCTGAAGCCCGGAAGGAACACGATGACGACCGTACGTTCGATCACTGCCGAAATACCCCTGCGACCGCGGATGGCCGAGGACCCCGCGCAGCTGGTTCCCGAGATGGCGGAGGTGTCGGCCTCGCTGTTCAAGGCGGTCGGCAACGGGTCCGTGCCGCGGGCCACGATCAGCCTGGTTCACCTGCGCGCCGGTCAGATCGTCGGCAGCACGTATCTGACCGTCCTGCACACGGGTTTCCTCCGGGCGGCCGGGGAGTCGGAGGAGCGGATCACCTCGGTGGCGTCCTGGCCGGACTCGCCGTACTTCACCGGTGCGGAGCGGGCGGCGCTGGCTCTGGTGGAGGCGGTGCTCCAGCCGTCAACGGGCGGCGAGCGGGTGCCGGAGCGGTTGTACGCCGAGGCCCGCGAGCACTACGACGAGAAGGCGCTCGCCACGCTGACCATCGCCATCGGCCAGGTCAGCTTCTTCAGCGCCCTGGCCCTGGTCACCAAGCCGGTACCGGGCCGGTCGTTCACCGATCCCTGGAGCTGAGGGGCGATCTCGGCCAGGTTCGGCCATTCGTGTGCGCAGCGTCGGGTGGTGGCGTTCGCGGCGTCGGTCGTTGCCGGGGCGTTTCTCCCCGGCGCTCGGGGCAGCGTCGGCCACGCAGGTGTTCACCTGGCTCGCCAAGGGGGTCGGGCCGTGTTCGGCGACGACGAGGCCCCGGCCGGAGGATCCGCGTGGAGGTGGCCGGCCGGGAGCGGACCGAGCCGGTGGGCTCCTTCAGGGCGCCGACCCGAGCGCGCTGCCCTCGTCCACGGATCCCGTCGGACGTTCCGACGTTGCCCGTGGACGAGGACGAGCTGGAGGTCGTGCACCCGGGTCTGGGGGACATCCCCCGCGGACTACGACCCGTCACATCCCTGGCGGACCTGCCTCACGCCCGGCGTCCGATCCGGCGCAGCAGCACGATCCCGGCGATGACCAGGACCGATCCGGCGGCGGCCGGCCACAGCTTCGCTCCGGTGTCGGCGAGGCTGCCGCCGACGGTCTGCGGCGCGGTACCGGCCGCCTGAGCCTGGTCGGCGCCGACGGCGGCCTGGGACGGGGTCGGCGTGGCCGTCGCCTCGCCGACCTCCTCGGCCGGGGCCTCGGCGGTGCGGGTCGGGGACGGTGAGGTGTACGTCTTGGGCTGGTCGGCCGGAGCGGTGGCCGTCGGCTTGTCGTCCGCCGGGGCCTCGGTGCCCGGGGTGTCGGCCGGCGGCTCCTCCGTGGCGGGCTCGGTCTGTCCGCCGTCGTCACCGGTCGGCGCCGGGTTCTGCGGCTCCTGCGGCTCCTCGGGCTGTTCCGGCTGCTGCGGCTGCTCGGTCTCCTGAGGCTCCTCGGACGGCTCGGGCTGCTGCGGCTGCTCGGTCTCCTGGGGCTCCTCCGGCTGCTGCGGCTCCTCGGGCAGCGCCCCGCCGTCGCACTCCCGGCCCTCGTTGATGCAGTCGACCATCTCGCCCATCAGGTCCTCGTCGAAGACGTTGATGAAGTCGCCGTGGTCGGTGACGGGCTTGTGCAGCTGCTCGGGGAAGGAGTCGACCGCGAAGAGCGGTGTCGTCTGCCCGCCGTCGTCGAGGCTCGGGGCGTCGACGTCGTAGACGATGCGCTGGACGAGCTGCGGAATCGCCTGGAAGCCGCCGGGGCAGGAGCCGTCGGCCGCGGCGAACGCCACGTGAGTGCGGTGGTTGGCGCTGTCGATGTTGCGGCCGTCCCAGCAGCTCTGGAACTTGAACGTGCGCACCACGTCGCTGCCCTCGGGACACAGCGGGTACTTGTCCTTCAGCTGCCGGTCCTCGAACCCGGTGCAGCTCCAGGAGGCGTTGGCGTTGGCCGTGCCGTTGACGAAGGCCTTCGCGTCACCGGTGATGATGCGCAGCAGCCGGGGCATGCCGGTCACCTCGCCCCTCGGGCTGCCCTGGAAGGTCAGGGTGACCTCCTTCGGCGTGACGATCTCGCCCGCGTTGCCCTCGATACCGCCGCCGGGGGCGTTGGCGTCCTGTTCCTGGGTGCCGTTCTGCAGGCGCAGGACGGGCCAGTAGTACGAGGACTTGTCGCCCTGGTTCTCGCAGCTGGTGTCGGCCGCGGCCAGGTCCTCGTCGCTCGCGAAGGCGTCGTTGGCCTGGTTGCCGATGTAGTCGTGGAAGTGGTGGGCGCCGTTGGAGACGCCCGGGGCGACGATGACGTTGTCGGAGTTGAACAGGCCGTTCTCGTTGACCCCGCAACTGGTGGTGAAGGTGCCCTGGGAGGCTCCGTCCCCGGCGGGCGGTACCTGGACGTTCGGCTGGACGGAGTTGATGTCGACGAAGTCAGCGGCGACGGGGCCGTTTCCGCCCTGGCCGCCCTCCGGCTGCTCCTCGGGCACGCTCAGTTCGCAGCCCGCCAGCGCCTCCAGGCCCTCCGGGCGGTCGCCCGCGTTGCCGATCGCCACCGAGATCCGCTCGATGCTCTCGCCCCGCTTCTCCTTCAGCGGATTCATGATCGAGCCGTCGGTGAAGCCGGAGTCCTGCCGCTGTTCCGGCGTGGCCGCCCGCAGTTGCTGGTAGGCCTCGGCTATCTGGGCGTCCAGGGCGGCGAGTTCGTTGTCGACGTCCGTCCTGGCCGCGTCCGGGATCTGCGTCAACTCGGCGCCCACGTCGGGGCAGTCGATCGTGGCGCCGCCGTCCTGCTGGGCCGATCCGCCGTCCCCACCCTCGGTCGCCGAGGCGTAGATATTGGTGGCCACCAGCCCGCCGCCGCCCAGGATCAGCGCGATCGCGGCGAAGGTCGCGCGTCGTGGGCCGGTCGGGCGCCTGCGCGTGTTGCGTCTCAAGGCAGTACTCCTACGTTCGGGGCGAGCGAGCGGACATACAAATCCCTCGCCCCCATACGGACCACGCGCCCGCGTTGTTCAACGGCTCCTCGGATTCATACGAATCTCTCAGCGCACCCCGACATCACCCTCTCTCTTCACAACCCCTCCCGCTTGCACTTAACCCGCGTGCGCAACTATTGTGGTCGCCTGTAAGCGCCTCACGCACAACCCCGAGGAAGCATCACCATGACCACCACCCCCACCGTCACGCTCAACAACGGCGTCAAGATCCCGCAGCTCGGCTTCGGTGTCTTCCAGGTCCCCGACGCCGAGACCACCGCCGCCGTCACCGAGGCCCTCGATGCGGGCTACCGCTCGATCGACACCGCCGCGATCTACGGCAACGAGGCGGGCGTGGGCAAGGCCCTCGCCACCGCCGGACTCGCCCGCGAGGACGTGTTCGTCACGACCAAGCTGTGGAACGCCGATCAGGGTTACGACGCCACCCTCCGGGCCTTCGACGCGAGCCTGGAGGCGCTGGGCCTCACCCATGTCGACCTCTACCTCATCCACTGGCCGACCCCGGCCCGCGATCTGTACCGGGACTCCTGGAAGGCCATCGAGCGCCTGGTGGCCGACGGCAAGGTCCGGGCCGCCGGGGTCTCCAACTTCCAGCCCGCCCATCTGCGGCGGCTGATCGACGGCGCCTCGATCGTCCCGGCCGTCAACCAGATCGAGCTCCACCCCGGCCTCCAGCAGGCGGAACTGCGCGCGCTGCACGCCGAGTTGGGCATCGCCACCGAAGCCTGGAGCCCGCTGGCCCAGGGTGCGGTGCTGGGCGACGAGGCGATCGTCGCCCTCGCCCGGCGGCACGGGAAGTCCCCCGCCCAGGTCGTCCTGCGCTGGCACCTCCAGCTCGGGAACGTGGTGATCCCCAAGTCCGTCACGCCGGAGCGCATCCGCGAGAACCTCGACGTGTTCGATTTCACACTCTCCGACGACGAGCTGACCGCCCTCGCCGCCCTGGACCGTGGCCTGCGCACCGGACCCGACCCGGACGCCTTCAACTGACGGACCCCGATCAAGTCGCTTCGAACAGGCGGGTTAGCATATGAGCACCGCCTAGCTCGAAAGAGACTTCTGTGACTGTCAACGACGACTCGTTCACCAACTGGAAGAACCGCGAGGAGATCGCGGAGTCGATGATCCCGATCATCGGGAAGCTGCACCGGGAGCGGGACGTGACGATCCTGCTGCACAGCCGCTCCTTGGTGAACAAGTCGGTGGTCAGCATCCTGAAGACGCACCGGTTCGCCCGCCAGATCGCGGGCGAGGAGCTGTCGGTCACGGAGACGCTGCCCTTCCTGCAGGCGCTCACCACGCTCGACCTCGGCCCGTCGCAGATCGACATCGGCATGCTCGCCGCGACGTACAAGGCGGACGACCGCGGGCTGTCGGTGGCGGAGTTCACCGCCGAGGCGGTCGCCGGTGCCACGGGCGCCAACAAGCTCGAGCGCGGTGAGGGCCGCGATGTCGTCCTCTACGGCTTCGGCCGCATCGGCCGCCTCGTCGCCCGGCTGCTGATCGAGAAGGCGGGTTCCGGCAACGGCCTGAGGCTGCGGGCCATCGTCGTCCGCGGCGGCGGCGAGCAGGACCTGGTCAAGCGCGCCTCGCTGCTGCGCCGCGACTCCATCCACGGCCAGTTCCAGGGCACGATCACGGTGGACGAGGAGTCCAGCACGATCAACGCCAACGGCAACGCGATCCGGGTGATCTACGCGAACGACCCGTCCGAGGTCGACTACACCGCGTACGGCATCAAGGACGCCATCCTCATCGACAACACCGGCAAGTGGCGCGACCGTGAGGGCCTCTCCAAGCACCTGCGCCCCGGTATCGACAAGGTCGTCCTGACCGCGCCCGGCAAGGGCGACGTCCCGAACATCGTCCACGGCGTCAACCACGACACGATCAAGCCGGACGAGCGGATCCTGTCCTGCGCCTCCTGCACCACCAACGCGATCGTGCCGCCGCTGAAGGCGATGGACGACGAGTACGGCGTCGTGCGCGGCCACGTGGAGACCGTCCACTCGTTCACCAACGACCAGAACCTGCTGGACAACTACCACAAGGCCGACCGCCGGGGCCGCAGCGCGCCGCTGAACATGGTCATCACCGAGACCGGTGCCGCCTCGGCCGTCGCCAAGGCGCTGCCCGACCTCAAGGCGCCGATCACCGGCAGCTCGATCCGGGTGCCCGTGCCGGACGTCTCGATCGCCATCCTCAGCCTGCGCCTGGGCCGTGAGACGACCCGCGACGAGGTCCTCGAGTACCTCCGCGATGTCTCCCTGAACTCGCCGCTCAAGCGCCAGATCGACTTCACGACCGCCCCCGACGCCGTCTCCATGGACTTCGTCGGCTCGCGGCACGCCTCGATCGTCGACGCCGGCGCCACCAAGGTGGACGGCGACAACGCCATCCTCTACCTCTGGTACGACAACGAGTTCGGCTACTCCTGCCAGGTCATCCGGGTCGTCCAGCACGTCTCGGGCGTCGAGTACCCGACCTACCCGGCCCCGGCGGTCTGATCCCGGCTCCTCGTCACGGCGGTGCCCTGCGCGGCGCCGCCGTGCCGTTTTTCCTCACGCGGCTTTCTCACGCGGCGCGCGGCTGTCCCGCGTCCAGTACGTCCATGAGCTCGGCGCGGTGCAGGTCGGCGACCGGGGCCAGCAGGTCGGGGTGGCGCAGCAGCGCGGCCGCCCGCCGGTCGTTGTCGTCGGGGGCGAGCAGCCGCCGGAAGTCGACCGGTGGACCCGCGCTGTGGCCGCCGCCGTCCACCGCGGCCACCGCGAGCCCGGCCAGCGGCGGGTCGGAGAGCAGGCACGCGGCCCAGCTCGCCACGACCTCGTCCACCCAGGTCCGCCAGGCCTCCGCCGCCCCGTCCGCGCCCGTGATCCAGTCGAGCCGGAGCGAGCCACCGGACCCGGCCATGCCAGCGAGCGCGGCGTCCGTCGGCGTCGGATAGCGCAGCCAGGCCGCGACCGTGACGGCCTGACGCGCCTGGGCGTCGCACAGGGCGCCGGCCAGGGCACCGCCGTTCGGCGGGAACGCGCACGTGAGCCAGCGGGCGGTCGCAGCGATGAGCGAGGAGAAGTCCGAGAGCACGGGCATGCCGTCCGAGGGGTGCGACGGGGCGGGGGTATCGCTACACGGTAGCTGCCCGCTCCGTCAGTCCATCAGTCCCGCGGCCAGCGTCGCCCCCAGCTCCCAGCACGCCTGGAGATCGGCCTTGGCCGGCTCGCCGGTCACCGTCACCGCCTCGGCCGCGCGCCGCCAGCCCAGTCCCGTCGCCACCGACTCGACGGACCGCACCGCGCCGGTGACGTCGTTCCCGCCGTGCACGTAGTAGCCGAAGGGCCGCCCGCGCGTGGCGTCCAGGCACGGGTAATAGACCTGGTCGAAGAAGTGCTTCAGGGCGCCGGACATGTAGCCGAGGTTCGCCGGGGTGCCGAGCAGGAAGGCGTCGGCGGCCAGGACGTCGGACGCGGTGGCGGCCAGCGCGGCCCGCCGGACCACCGTGACGCCCTCGATCTCGGGCGCGGTGGCCCCGGAGATCACGGCCTCCAGCATCGCCTGACAGTGGGGCGAGGGAGTGTGGTGCACGATCAGCAGAGTTGCCACGACCGCACCCTGCCCCGACCGCCCCGGTGCCCGCAACTTCGGAGTCCCTACGTCCGGTTATGCCCCGGCATCGTGTGTTTCCCAGGGAATTCCCCTGACCCGGCCGGGCAAAGGAGGGTGCTCAACGGCGGTATCGTCACGGAATTCAAGGGGAGGCGAACTTCCGCACGCGTGGTGCGCGGGGAGGCGTGAGTCACCAGGTGAGCGATCCGAGATGCCGGTGCAGTTGCCCGGGCGCGACGGTCTGGGTCACCGGCCGGCCCCTGGCCGACCGCCTGGCCGCCGCCTACGCGCTGGCCGAGCGACTGCTGGCACAGGCACGGCGGGTGACGGTCCTCGACCGGTACGACGACCTGCGCGCCGACGCGGCGCGCCTGGGCCTGGTGGCGGAGGTACTCGCCCGCAACGGCCTCGTGGTGATCGTCCCGTGTGCCGCGGAAGGATGCGCCGCGGTGCGTTCACGTCACGAGGCGAGTGGTACCCGCTATGTCGAAGTGTCCGTGACCGGCCGCAAAAGCCCCGAGGAGTCCGCTTCGGCGGTGCTCGGGCGGCTTGTCCCACACGACTGAGGCTGTGCGAGCCCGACCGGGAGATACGGCGGTCACATCATGACCGTCCGGGTTTACGCGGCTGAGGTTGCGTGACTACGGTGTCCCGGTGTCGTCACAAGGGCCACACAGTTAACTCTTGTTAGAGGTGTTCTGCTCTGTCTGGGTTCCGTCAGGATGGGATCGCGCAGCAAACGCTGCCCACGCGCAGCCTCGGACAGGCTCAGGCACCCCCCGGGGCTGACGCCGCCGCGCAGACCGGACGGACTGCTCGGTCGGTCAAGGAGCGGGACGCGTTCTTCGACAACGCCAAGTACCTGGCCATCGTGCTGGTGGCGATGGGGCACGCCTGGGAGCCCCTGCGCGACGAGAGCCGGACGGTCACGGCGCTGTACATGGTCGTCTACGCCTTCCACATGCCCGCGTTCATCGTCATATCCGGCTACTTCTCGCGGAGTTTCGACGCGACCCCGGGACGCGTGAAGCGGCTGGTGACCGGCGTCGCCGTGCCGTACGTCGTCTTCGAGGTGGCGTACACCTTCTTCACGCGCTGGACGGACAACGAGCCGGACCGCGACATCAGCCTGCTGGACCCGCTGTATCTGACGTGGTTCCTCGCGGCGTTGTTCATCTGGCGGCTGACGACGCCGATCTGGCGGATCGTGAAGTGGCCGCTGCCCATCGCCCTCGGCATCGCCATGCTGGCCACCCTGACGCCGACCATCGGCAACGAACTCGACCTCCAGCGGGCGCTGCAGTTCCTGCCCTACTTCGTCCTCGGTCTGGTGCTGAAGCCGAAGCACTTCGAGCTGGTGCGCCGTCGTGAGGTGCGGATGCTGGCGGTGCCGACCTTCCTGTGCGCGGCCGTGGTGGCGTACTGGGCGGTCCCGCGGATGAACTACGCCTGGTTCTTCCACCGCACCAGCGCCCAGGAGCTGGCCGCGCCGCACTGGTACGGGCCGGTGATGACCCTGGTCCTGTTCGGCTGCTCGGTCGTCCTGGTCGCCTGCTTCCTCTCCCTGGTGCCCCGGCGCGGTACGTGGTTCACGGCCCTGGGCGCCGGCACGCTGTACGGCTATCTGCTGCACGGCTTCGTCGTCCAGGCCGCCAACCACTGGCACTGGTCCCACCTCGAAGGCGCTCACACACCGCTCGGGAAGATCGCGGTCACGCTGGTGGCCGGTGCGGTGGTGACAGTGCTGTGCACGCCGCCGGTGCGGCGGATGTTCCGGTTCGCGATGGAGCCGAAGATGGACTGGGCCTTCCGGCGCGATCCGGCGGACGTCGCCCGGTCCCGCTGAGACCGGGCGGCGGGGGCGGCGGCCACGCAGGCGCTCGGAGGCGGGCGTGGGGGCGCAGTGCCGGGACGCGGGGGCTCAGTGCCGGGTCGCGTCCTTGGTCTTCTCCTTGGCCTGGCGTACGTCGCCCTTCGCCTGTTCCACCCGGCCCTCGTCGGCCATCCGCTCATTGCCCATCGCGCGGCCTGCCGCTTCCTTGGCCTTGCCCTTGGCCTGCTCCATCTTTGCCTTGGCCTTCTGCTGTCGCGCCATGACGCCTCACCCCACACCGTGCTCGGGATCACTGTTCGGCCCCCGGGTGAACCAGGACGCGGAAGCTAAACGGAGCACATGGGCATCAGCGCTCGTCGCAGACCCTGGCGACCGCCGCCGACAGCTGCTTCTGCACCGGCTCACTGAGCGCCTCGCCCCTGACCGTCGCCACCAGGTCCTGGGCCAGGTGGTGGAGCTTGGTGTTGGTGTTCTGGGAGGCCATGACCAGGACCGCCCAGGCGTCCTCGGGCTTGAGCCCGAAGGAGGCCATCAGGATGCCCCGGGCCAGATCGATCGTGGGGCGGGTCTGCATGGCCCGCCGCAACTGGACGACTTCGATCCGCAGGTCTTGCAGCATGATCTCGTCCTCGGTCTCGTCCGAGAGGGAAGACTCCATGTCGTCGGCGTCCTCCTCCGCCGGGGCGAACAGGGAGAAGGTGCTGGTCAGCGTGAGGAGCCGTTCGGCCACGGGACCGGCCGAACGCACCAGCAGGGTCTTGCCCTCACGCAGGGCGCGCTGCCGCAGGCCGAGGAGGATGTTCAGCGCGGCGCAGTCCCAGAACTCCACTCCCGTCAGATCAAGGTCGACGCCATGGACCGAGCGACCCAGAGCCTCGCGCAGGGCGCGCTCCAGGTCCGGGACCACCTCGAGGTCGAGCTCGCCTCTGACGGCCACGGCCATACGGTCGCCGTCCGGCCGGATCCGGATCTCCGGCGCGTACGGCGAACCCATCGCCGACGTCGTGTCAGTCATGACCGCCTCCACCGGCCACCCGGGCCTTTCTGTCGCTTCCAGCGTCACTGCTACCCACGTAACACGTCAAGTGATACATGAAATCTTGTTCGTGTTTTTGAATACGCGAATGATCAACCGTACAATCGCCGCATGGAGGGAGTTCCGGAACCACACAGCGGATGGACGTTCTTGACCAATCACGCCCGCGTCCTGGCCGCCATCGCAGACGACCACAGTGCCCGTATCAGGGACATCGCCGTGCACTGCCGGCTCACCGAGCGGGCCGTGCAGAAGATCATCGCCGACCTGGAACAGGCCGGATACCTCTCCCACACCCGGGAGGGACGCAGCAACACATACCGGATCGAACCCGGTAAGGCGCTGCGTCACCCGGCCGAAGCGGCGGCGGGGGTGACAGTCGCGTCCCTGCTGTCGCTGCTCGCCCAGGACGAGGCCACGCGCAGCGGCCGGACTCAGTCGACGTCGACGGGAAGGGCGTAGCGCCGCTTCTCCTTGGCACGGGCGCCGAGACGGTCGTAGAACCTGATCGCGTCCGTGTTCCAGAGCGGTGTGTTCCACTGGACCTGGGCGAGTCCGCGCTCGCGCGCCTCGTCCACGACGGCCTTCATCAGCAACGGGCCGACGCCCAGGCCCCGGTGGCCGTCGCGGAGGAAGAGACAGTCCATGTGGAGGTACTCCGTGCCCTCCCAGGTGGACACTTCGGGGGCGCAGGAGGCGTAGCCGATGAGCGCGCCGCCGTCGAGCTCCGCGACGAAGCAGGACAGCCGTGGCGGGCTCGCCGGGCCGAACAGGAGCGTTTCCAGGCGCCGGGCCAGGTCTGCCGGGGGCGGCGACGCCTTCTCGTAGGCGGCGTGCTCGGCCGCCAGGGCGGCGACGTCCGCGAGGTCTTCGGGGCGGGCGGGCCGTACCCGCGCGGACCGGGCGGCCGTCAACGGACCTCACCCTCGAGTGTGTCGGCGCGCCAGGCGTCCAGCCGGGCGTCGAGAGTGCCGTCCCCGTCCAGCACCTGGCGGCTGAACGCGTCCCGTTCATGGGCCAGTACGGCCGCCTCCCACACGCAAGGCGCCAGCCCCGTGCGGCCGGGGCGCAGGGCGTCGGGGTCCCCGGCCGGGCCGGTGAAGACCGCGAGGTCGGACATGTGGCCCTCGATCCAGGTGTGCACCAGGACGTAGTCGCCGTCGCCGCCCGCGTGCAGCAACAGCACGGCAAGGCCCAGGGAGCCGCGCAGCCAGGCCGAACCGAGGTGGTCCTCAGCGATCCGCAGCGCCGCCTGGGCGTCCTGGTCCGTCAGCACACGTCCGGGCGCCTCGATGGCGTACGACTTCACCAGATGCCCGGCGATCTCATGTCCGCCCAGGGAGCGCACGGCACGTGCGTGGTGGCCCTCGGCCAGCGCCAGCAACCCGGCCGCCCGGGCGGAGGAGCGCAGTTCGTCGATGTCCGTCACCCGCTCATCATGCACTGCCGCCGGTCCCGCCATAAGTACCGCCTGCCGCCGACCAGTTGGCCCTCGACCAGCGCGTCTGCACTTGGTGCGGGGCGGCTGTCCTGCCGACACGGCCGAGGTCGACCTCGGTCGCAACCCAAGCAGCCGGAACCCGCGCCTCCGCGCGCGCCCCTGCATGGGAGCACCGCAGTCGGTGCTCGGGGGACCTGGCGGGCTCGGTTAGTCTGTGCCGCCGGGTTCGCGAGGGGGAGAAGAGAAGTGACAGGACGTCGTGCGGCTTGTGCTGCGGTGCTGGTCGCGCTGGTGACGGGGTGTTCGGAGGCGACGGAGGGGAGCGGCGACGCGAAGGCGTCGGCCAGTGCGTCGGCGACCACCGCCGGCTCCTCCGCCGTCCGCAGGGGTGGATCCATCGGGGCCGGGGGCTCCGCGTGCGAGCTGCCGGTCACGTTCGACACCGCCGAGAAATGGACGTCGGAGGCCGTCGAGGCCCCGTTGGAGCAGGGTCCGGTCGCCCTGGCCTGTGAGATCGACGCCAAGCCCGCGGGCAGCATCGGCTTCCTGCGGGTCTGGACCGGCAAGCCGGGCAACGCCGACGCCCGTGGCGTGCTGCAGGCCTTCGTCTCGGCCGACGGCGAGGCGAGCAAGGAGAAGTACGCCACCTTCACCGTCGGCGCCCTCAAGGGTGTGGAGGTCTCGTACCTCTACACCAACGAGTTCCTGGACGGGACGAAGGAAGAGCGGGCCCTGGCCGTCGAGACCGACCAGGGACCCGTCGTCCTGCATCTCGGCGGCCTGGACACCGAGGAGCACCGCGCGATGCTCCCGGCGTACGAGCTGGCGAAGAAGACCCTGCGCACCGGCGGGGACGAGTAGGGGCACTCAGCCCCTCTGTTCCACCCGCACCCAGTCCACCTCCGCCTGCGCTCCCCCGGCCGCGATCGGGTCCACGCTGGACCGCGGCAGGCCCCGGTAAGGGCCTCATGACGTGCACCGCTCCCCGCAGTGCGGTGGGCGCGGGCTCCGGCCCCCGCGCCCACCGCGGTCCGCGTCAGGCCGCCTTGCGGGCCTGGTTCCGGTGGTCCCGGATGACGTCGGCGTAGCGGCGTCCGGTGCCCTTGATCGTGCGCTTCTGGGTCCGGTAGTCCACGTGGATCAGGCCGAACCGCTTCTCGTAGCCGTAGGCCCACTCGAAGTTGTCCAGCAGCGACCAGGCGAAGTAGCCGGCCAGCGGGGCGCCCTTGCGGGCCGCCGAGGCGCAGGCGGCGAGGTGCCGGACCAGGTAGTCCTGGCGCTCGGGGTCGTCGACGGTGCCGTCGGGCCGTACCACGTCCGGGAAGGCCGAGCCGTTCTCGGTGACGTACAGCTTGCGCGGCCCGTACTCCTCCGTCAGGCGCAGCAGCAGTGTCTCCAGACCGCCCGCGTCGATCTCCCAGTCCATGCCGGTGCGCGGGGCGTCCGGGCGGCGCACCATGCGGGCGTACGGCGCGGGGCCCTCGGGGTCGTCCACCAGGTACTGCGGGAAGTAGTAGTTCAGGCCCAGCCAGTCCAGCGGCGTCGCGATCGTCTCCAGGTCGCCCGGAAGCTCGGGGAGGTCGACGCCGTAGGTCTCGATCATGTCGGCCGGGAAGCCGCGGCCGTGCACCGGGTCCAGCCACCAGCGGTTGACGTGGCCGTCCTGGCGGCGGACCGCCGCCAGGTCCTCGGGGCGGTCGCCGCCGGGGAACATCGTGGAGAGGTTGTTGACGATGCCGACCTCGGCGCCGGGCGCGGCGGCGCGGATCGCCTGGGTGGCCAGACCGTGCCCGAGCAGCAGGTGGTAGGAGGCGCGGACGGCGGCGGTCAGGTCGGTCAGGCCCGGCGCCATCTTGCCCTCCAGGTGGCCGATCCAGGCCGAGCAGGAGGGCTCGTTGAGGGTGGCGAAGTGCTTCACCCGGTCGCCGAGCCGGCCCGCGACCACCGAGGCGTACGCGGCGAAGTGCTCGGCGGTCTCCCGCTCGGGCCAGCCGCCGCGGTCCTGGAGGGCCTGCGGCAGGTCCCAGTGGTACAGCGTGACCGAGGGGGTGATGCCCGCCTCGAGCAGGGCGTCGATCAACTGGTCGTAGAAGTCCAGGCCCTTGGCGTTGACCGCGCCGTCGCCGCCGGGCAGCACCCGCGGCCAGGCGACGGACAACCGGTAGGCGTCGGTGCCCAGTTCACCCATGAGCGCGATGTCCTCGCGCCAGCGGTGGTAGTGGTCGCAGGCGAGGTCGCCGGTGTCGCCGTTCGCGACCTTGCCGGGGGTGTGCGAGAAGGTGTCCCAGATCGACGGCGATCGGCCATCCTCCGCCACGGCTCCCTCGATCTGATAGGCCGCTGTGGCCGTGCCCCACAGGAAGTCGTGCGGAAGCGCGCCGAAATCGATGGTCACGTAATTCCTTTCAGAGACGGTCACTTGACGGCTCCCGCCGTCAGACCGGCGACGAGGTAGCGCTGCATGAGGAGGAAGCCCGCGACGACCGGGACGCTGACGACCAGCGAGGCGGCCATGACCTGGTTCCAGTAGACGTCGTAGAGCGTGGAGTAGCCCTGGAGGCCGACGGCGAGGGTGCGGGTGGTCTCGTTGGTCATCACCGACGCGAACAGCACCTCGCCCCAGGCGGTCATGAAGGCGTAGACGGCGACCGCGACGATCCCGGGGATCGCCGCCGGCACGACCACGCGGAACAGCGCGCCGAGCGGGCCGCAGCCGTCGACCAGCGCCGCCTCGTCGAGATCGCGGGGCACCGAGTCGAAGTACCCGATCAGCATCCAGATCGAGAACGGCAGCGAGAAGGTCAGATACGTCAGGATCAGTCCGCCGCGCGAGCCGAACAGGGCGATGCCGGTGGCGTTGCCGATGTTGACGTAGATCAGGAACAGCGGGAGCAGGAACAGGATGCCCGGGAACATCTGCGTCGACAGGACGGTGACCGTGAAGACGCGCTTGCCGCGGAAGCTGTAGCGGCTGACGGCGTAGGCCGCGAAGACCGCGATCACCACCGAGCAGAAGGCCGCCGCGCCCGCCACGATCAGCGAGTTCACGAAGTACCGGGCGAGGGGGACGGTCGACCAGATGTCGATGTACGGGCGGATCGTCAGCTCGCTGGGCAGCCACCGGAACTGGCCGGTGACGTCGGACAGCGGCTTCAGCGAGCTGGAGATCATGACGTACACCGGCAGCAGGACGAAGCCGGCCAGCAGGGTCAGGAAGATCCGTCGGGTCCACAGGAACGAACGCGGGGGCGCCATCGGTGAGTCAGCCATGCTTGGGGCCCTTCCGTTCGCGCGAGGTGACGGCGAGGTAGACGCCCGTGACCAGCAGCAGGAAGAGCAGCAGCAGGACCGACATGGCCGAGCCGGTGCCGAAGTTCCAGCTGACGAAGGACGCCTGGTAGATGTGGACCGAGATCAGGTCGGCCGCCTCGGGCGGGGTCTTGCCGAACAGGACGTACGGCGTGTTGAAGTCGTTGAACGTCCACAGGAACAGCACGATCACCAGGACCTGGTTGACCGGGCGCAGCGAGGGCAGGGTGATGCGGCGGATCTGCTGCCAGATGCCGGCGCCGTCCAGGTTGGCCGCCTCGTACAGCTCCTTCGGGATGTTCTGCAGTCCGGCCATCACGATGAGGAAGGCGAACGGCCAGCCCTTCCACACGGACACGACCAGCAGCGCCCAGAAGCTGTTGTCGCCGATCAGCCAGAAGGACGGCTTGTCGGTGAGGCCGAGCTGGTCGTGCACGACATGGTTCACCAGGCCGTTGTCGTGCTGGAACATGAAGACCCAGGTGATGACGGCCGCGTAGACGGGCAGCGCGTACGGCACCAGGAACAGGGCCCGCAGCAGACCGCGGCCGCGGAAGGTGTCCTGCATGCAGATCGCCGCCGCCGTGCCGATCAGCCAGCACAGGCCGACCGAGGCCACGGTGAAGCCGACGGTGACGAAGAAGGACTTCAGCAGCGCCTCTCCGACGGCGCCGTCGAAGTCCACCGACACCTGGTAGTTGTCCAGGCCCGCCCAGGGGGCGGCGCCCCAGTCGCGGATGTAGAACTGGGTGAGTTCCTTGAAGCTCATCACGATGCCGATGGCCATCGGCACCAGATGGACGAGGAGTTCGAGGAGCAGTGCGGGCAGGAGGAGCAGGTAGGGCAGTCCGATGCGGCGGACGCGGTCCGGGAGGCGGCGGCGCGGTTTCCGCGCCGCCGTCTTGCCGGGAGCTCCCTCACGCACCGGGAGTTCGACAGTGCTGGTCATGCGCTCACGCCGCCGGCATCTGCTGCTGGGCCTTCTCCAGGGCCGCCTTCACCGACTCCGTGGTCACCTCGCGGCCGGCGGCCGCGTCGGCGAACAGCTCCTTGATGGCCGTACCCACGGCCGTCTCGAACTGGGACTCGTCGGCGACCTGGGGAGCGGCGACCGCGCTCTTGGCGAGGGTGTCCTTCAGGACGGCGTTGGCCGGGGTGTTGAAGGCCTCGTCCTCCTGGGCCGTCTTGACCGGCGGAATGGAGCTGTAGGCGGTGTTGAGGATCTTCTGCTCGGCGTCGCTCGTCATGAACTTGACGAACTCCTTGGCGCCGTCGACGTTGTCGGTGTTCTTGAAGACGGCCATGTTGATGCCCATGACCATCGAGTTGACGCCGGTGCCGGTGCCGGGGGTGCCGGACTTCACCGGCACCGGGGCGATGCCGAAGTCGTCCTCGCTCATGCCCTGCGAGATCAGGTTGGCGGAGGCGGACTGCCACAGCAGCATGCCGGTCTTGCCGGTCGCGAAGTCGCTCACCGACTGGTTCTGCGCGTACTCGGCGTTGCCGGGCGCGATGACCTTGTCCTTGGACATC
The DNA here is from genome assembly GCF_056436565.1 of Streptomyces sp. NPDC043726. Classification (NCBI taxonomy): domain Bacteria; kingdom Bacillati; phylum Actinomycetota; class Actinomycetes; order Kitasatosporales; family Streptomycetaceae; genus Streptomyces; species Streptomyces sp. NPDC043726. The sequence goes on along the minus strand of NZ_JBWKCI010000020.1, from coordinate 103,271 downwards.
AGCTCGACGAACTGCTTGACGCCGGCGACGGCGCCGTCGTTGGTGAAGTCGGCCTTGCCGTCGGGGGTGAAGAAGTCACCGCCGTTCTGCTTGGCGAAGACGACCGCGTGGTGGATGTTCTCCGACGGGTTCGCGCCCTCGAAGGCCGCGCCCCACTTTCCGTCCTTGGACAGCTTCTTGCCGGCCGCGACGAACTCGTCCCAGGTGACCGGCGGCTTCGCTATGCCCGCGTCGGCGAACATCTTCTTGTTGTAGTAGAGCGCGTAGGACATCGAGTACAGCGGCACGGCGGCCGGGTCCTGGCCCTCGGCGCCCGCGGAGGCGAGCGCCGAGTCGACGAAGCGGTCCTTGCCGCCGATCGCGTCGAAGTTCTTCGCGTCCCACGGCAGCAGGGCGCCGGTGGCCTGCAGCGAGGCGCTCCAGGTGTTGCCGATGTTCAGGACGTCCGGGCCCTGGCCCGAGGTGGTGGCGGTGAGGATCCGGTTGAGCAGGTCCGACCAGGGCACGACCTCCAGCTTCACCTTGATGCCGGTCTGCTTCTCGAACTTGTCGAGCTCGGGCTGGAGGACCTCCTTGTCGACCTCGATGCTCTTGCCCTGGTTGGAGGCCCAGTAGGTGAGGGTCTTGGGCTCGGCGTTGGATCCTTCCGAGTCGGACGACCCCCCGCCGCAGGCAGCCACGGTGAGGGCGAGCGAAAGAGTAAGGGCGCCGATGGCTGCGACTCTGCTTCTGCGCATGCTTCAGAGGCCTTCCGGGAAGTGGCACTGGTCGCCCGCAGGGGATCCGGAGCATCGCCCCGTGTGCGGACCCGCACCCCCCACGGCTTAATTTAGGACGTGAGTTAAGCGTCAAGCTAAGATCGCGTCAAGAGCCCCGGCCCAGGTGGTCGCGGCGAAGGCGTCGAGCCTAGGGAGCAGGGGTGAAGGGGCGCAGCGGCCGTACGGTACGTGACCTGCGGCGGGAGAATCGCACTGCCGTTTTGCAACGGCTCTATTTCAATGGGCCGCTGAGCCGCTTCGCGCTCGGTCCCGCCACCGGACTGAGCTCGGGCTCGGTGAGCAACGTCGTCTCCGAGCTGATGGCGGAGGGCCTGGTCGAGGAGGCCGGCAGCGTCGACTCGGTCGGCGGCCGGCCCCGCACGCTGTTGCGGGTCAGCCCGCGCAGCGGCCACATGATCGGCATCGACGTGGGCGAGACGAGGGTCCGCATCGAGCTGTTCGATCTCGCGCTCACCGAACTGGCGCGGGTGGAGAGGCCGCTGGCGACCGACGGACGCCGCATCGACCGCTACGACGTCGACGTGGTCGTGCGTCACCTGCGCGAGGGCATCGCCGAGGTGCTGGAGCGGGCCGGGATCGCCGCACAGGGCCTGCTGGGCGTCGGCATCGGCGTACCGGGCATCGTGGCGCACACGCCGCGGGAGGGCGCCCTCGTACACGGCCAGACGATCGGCTGGGACGCCGTACCGCTGGAGCGGTACCTGCGGGAGTCGCGGCTGCTGCCCGAGTCGGTGCCGTACTACGTCGACAACGGCGCCAAGACGCTCGGCCAGGCGGAGATGTGGTTCGGTGCCGGGCGGGGGGCGCAGAGCGCGGCCGTGGTGCTCTTCGGCTCCGGTGTCGGCGCGTGCGTGGTCACCGGCGACATGGGTCCGGGCCGGGCCGTGGAATGGGGGCATCTGACCGTACGGGTCCGGGGGCGGCGCTGCCGGTGCGGCGCCCAGGGCTGCCTGGAGGCGTACGCCGGCGCCGAGGCGCTCCTGGAGCGCTGGGCGGAGGCGGGCGGAGTGCCGCCTGCCGGGGTGGACGAGGAGACCGCGCTGACCGCGATGCTCGCCGCCGCCTACCCGGCCGAGGGCCCCGCCGACGACACGGCGCTGGCCGTGCTGGAGGAGACCGCCGAGTATCTGGGCGCGGGCTTCTCCGACCTGATCAACCTGTTCCAGCCGGAGCGGATCCTGGTCGGCGGCTGGGCGGGCCTGCAGCTGGGGCGCCGTTTCCTGGACGCCGTGAAGGCCCACGCCACCGCCTACTCGCTGCGCTACCCCGCCGCCCACGTCCGGATCGACCTGGGCACGCTCGGCCCGGACGCGGTGACGGTCGGCGCCGCGATCCTGCCGCTGGCGGACTTCTTCGCGCGGGGCGGGCGGCCCGTGGAGGTGGAACCGAAGGAGCCGGATCCGGCCTGGCAGACCAACCTCCAGGACCGCGCCGCGCAGTAGGGGCCCTCCGGGCCGGGTGCGGGGAAGACCCCGGCCCGGAGGGAGTCGGTCACGGATAGGACGTGACGGTGGACGGCACGGTCGAGGTGCCGGAGGGGACGGTGGAGGCTCCCGTGTCGTTGATGACGTGCTCGTAGTGGCCGTTGCCGCTGAGCGAGACCACCAGCAGGCTGTGGAACTTCACCCCCGCCTTCACCGGTGCCTTGAAGCCGTGGTCCTGGCGGATGCTCGGGTCGACGTTGTAGAAGCAGTAACTGCCCAGCCCCCACGCCTCGTGCGTGTTCACCGAGTCGTCGACGCGATAGGCCGCGTACCCCTTGGTGGTGCCGTTCTGGATGGCGGCCTGGTTCGGGGCGTCGTAGGCCTTCTCGTTCTGGAAGAAGATGGTCCGGCCGCGTTCGCCGTACCACTCGACGTCGTACTTGTTGAAGTGCTCAACGAACAGGCCGGTCGCCAGGACGTCGTCACCGTTGACCCGGACGCCGTAGTCGGCCCGGTTGGTCTCCCAGCCGACGCCCTCGCCGTGGTCGGCGCGCCACACCCAGGTGTGGTCGATGATCGTGTCGTCGTTGTTGATCACCATGCTGGTGGTGGCCTTGCCGGCGCCCGCGCCACCGATCCGGATGTAGACGTCCTGGACGGTGGTGGGGTTGCCGGCGTGGTCGGCGCTCGCGCCCTGCGGACCGACCTCCAGCAGGGTGATGGAGTTGACCGTGCCCGCGTCGATCAGGAAGCCCGCCAGCCGGACGCCGTCCACATCACCCACGCGCATCGCCGTGACGCCGTTGTCCGGGATGATCGTGGCCAGGCCCAGGCCGAGCACGATCGTGTTCGCCCGGTCGATCTGGATCGTCTGGTCGACGTGGTACACGCCCGGCGTGAACAGCAGGTGCAGGCCCTGGCGCACGGCCTGGTTGATGGTCGCCGCGCTGGCGCCCGGCTTGACGACGTAGAAGTTGCTGAGCGGGATGGACTGGCCCTGCGGGGTGCCGCTCTCCCACGTCGTGCCGCGCGCGTTAGTGCGCAGCGCGGGCGCGAACACCTTGTACTCGTTGCCGTCCAGGTAGAGGAACGGCTTCTCGCGCGAGAGAGGCGTGTTGGCCAGCGTGGTGTACCTCGGCTCGGGGAAGCCGGTCGCCGGGGCGCCGACCGTGCCGGAGAAGACCTGGTTCCACACCGAGTTGGACCAGCCGCCGATGGAACTGTCCCGCGTGTACCACTGCTGCTGCGAGTAGTTGCCGACCTGGCCGTCGATCTTCGAGTCGGCGATGTAGCCGCCGCTGGCCCAGCCGTAGCCGTTCGGCGCGAGGTTCAGGCCGCCCTTGACGTGCATCCGGCGGAACGAGGAGGCCTGGGAGACCGCCCAGCGGTTGGTGCCGTTCACCGGGTTGACGGCGAGGTTCTCGGCTCCGCGCCAGAAGTTCTGGGTGGCGTTGCCGTTGAACCAGCCGGCGTCGACCGTGATGTCGCCGTTGATGGTGGTGTCGTCGGGGCGCAGGCCGAGCCCGGCGATCTGGGTGTAGAAGCCGATCTGGGCGTTGAGGCCGCTGTAGGTGCCGGGCTTGAAGAGGAAGGCGTGCCGGCCGCTGCCGAACTGGGCCGACTCCTGCTGCCGGAACACCTCGTCCAGCTTGGCCTGGATGCCGGGCGTGGACGGTTCGAAGACATGGACGTTCGGGCCGAGGTCACCGCCGCCCGGGATGGTGGGGCCGCCGTCCTGGGTGCCGTAGACCTTGAACTCCCAGAGCGAGTAGCCGTATCCGGTGGCGCGGGCGGTGCCGTACACCCGGACGTAGCGGGCGGTGCCGGAGACGTTCAGGGTCTGGACCCCGCCCGTGGCGGTGGTGGTGGAGTAGGCGGTCGACCAGTCGGTGCCGTTCTGCGAGATCTCGATGCGGTAGGCGGTCGCGTAGGCGGTCTCCCAGCGCAGTTCGACCTGGCTGAGCGCCGCGGGGGCGCCGAGGTCGACGCGGATCCACTGCGGGTCGGAGAAGGCGCTGGACCAGCGGGTGCCGTTGTCGCCGTCCACCGCGGCGGTGGCGGGTGTGCCGGCGTTCTCCTGGCTGGAGGCGGTCACCGGCTTGCCCTGCGAGAGGAGTGCCGGGGCGGCCTCGGCTCGGGGCGCGGGCACCACGGCGAGCAGGGCCGCGGCCAGGACGAGGACCAGCACGGCGATCAGTGAGCGTCTGTGGGGCGGATCGGCTGCGGACATGAATGCGGCTCCTGAGTACGAGAGTTGACGGAAAAGCGCGCGCTCTCGGGAACCCTGCCGCTGGTCCTCCGGTCCGGTCAATAACTCCGTCACGACTTTTCTTTCGCCTTTCATTAAGTAGGGATGGGCACCCTGCCGGCAGTCGGCCCCCACTCGTCACCCCTGCGATACGAGCCAATCGGCGCCCGAGCGGGCGAGACGCCGGCCGCACCGCCCGCACGCCTTCCCGCCACTTCACATGGCCCCCACGAATCCATCACGTGAGGATCACTTCCGGTCGACCCGGCTCCAGTGGTGCAGACGGGGCGGCCGGCGCCTGCCTAGCCTCCCGGGCCATGCGATCACCTCTGATGAGACGCTTCGGTCTCACCGCCGTCCTCGCTCTTCTGCTCGCCGCGTTCGGCCTGGCCCCGAGCGCGAGCGCGGCCGAACCCGCACCGGCCACCCTGACGTTCAGCTCCGACAGCGCGACCACCACGCCCGGCGGCACGGTGAACCTGTCGATGACGCTCACCAACAACGCCACGTACGACATCTGGTTCATGTACCAGACGATCGACCCGACCTGGCTGACCACTCAGCGCCCGGACCTGAAGTACTCCTTCACGTCCTGCACCCTGACCACCGCCACGGGCGGCACGCCGTGCGCCGGCACCGGTCCCGCCAACCTCGGCGCCAACTACGGCGCCACCGTCCCGCCCGGCCAGAGCCGCACCGTCACGCTCACCCTCCAGGTCGCCGCCGACTCCGGCTGCAACGGGAACATCGGCTTCTACTCCTACTTCTACGCCGAGTTCAGCGACCGCACGAGCCTCAGTGACGGCCCGGTCTACACCCCCGAGACGCGGGTCCTGTGCGCCTGATCGGCCACGGTTGACCTGAAACAGGTCTGTGATCGGCATCCCCGCGTGGTCCAGACCTCCGGAAGAAACACCGGCGGGCCCCAGTGGCCCGCCGGTGTCGTGTTCAGGCCCCCGGCCAGCACTCCAGCCACTTCGCGCCCCCCTTTCACCACCCCTTCGGCCAGGCATCGGCACGTCATGTACCGCCCGGTCATGACCAGTTGGACACCTGCGCTTTTCCGTCATGTTTCGCAAGATGACCACGAAAGCTACACAGAGACACCACCATGTGACGCGACGGATGCGTGGGCGACCGGCTACTGAGGGGGGCTCGGCGTCGCGCAAGGGGGTGCGTCCGCTCGTCTCGTCTGCGAGCAGTGCCCACCCCTGCCCGGGGAGGGGACAAAGCCGCATGAAGCGGATGTTATGCACGACCGCGCTGACGGTGGGCGCGCTCATCGCCGCACTCGGCCTGCCGGCCGGAGCGGCGGCCGCCGACAGCGCACCACGCGTCGATCTACGGGTCCTGGTCGTGAGCGACGGCGGCCCGTCCACGGACGCGATCGCCGCCGAACTCGACGTGGCGGGAACGCCGTACACCGAGATCGACCTCACACGGGCCGACCGGCCCGTGATCGACGCGGAACTGCTCGCGGACACCGTCGACGGGCGGCCCCGGGCCAAGTTCCAGGCGGTCGTCCTGCCCAGCGACAACCCGTTCGCGCCCGGCTCCGCCGAGATGGCGGCCCTGGTCGCCTACGAGCAGACGTACGGCATCCCGCAGGTCGACGCCTACACCTACGCGCGTCCCGAGGCCGGGCTGAAGTACCCGGTCGAGGGCGGCTACTCCGGCAGCCTCGACGGGGCGCGGGCCGAGGTCACCGCCGCCGGGCTCGCGGGGCCCTTCGGCTACCTCGACGGCGCGGTGCCCTTCGAGGACAACTCCCCCACCGTCGGCGAGAGTTACGGCTACCTCTCGACCCCGGCCGCGGGCGCCGACTTCACCCCGTACGTCGAGGCGACGGTCCCCGGGACCACCCGGCGCGGCTCGCTGGTGGGCGAGTACCGGCACGACGGGCGCCGCGAGCTGGTCGTCACCTTCGTCTACAACCAGTACCAGCAGCAGTTCCGGCTGCTGGCCCGCGGGATCGTCGAGTGGATGACGGGCGGGGTGCACCTGGGCGCGGCACGGAACTACTTCGCCGTCCACGTGGACGACGTGTTCGCCGCCGACGACCGCTGGAACACCGAGCTCAACTGCACGCCCGGTGACGTCGACTGTCCCGAGGGGGCGGGCACGCCCGACCCGATCCGGATGACACCCGAGGACGTCACCTACGCCGCCGACTGGCAGGACGGCCACGGCTTCACCCTCGACATGGCCTACAACGGCGCCGGGAGCGTCGAGCACCGCGAGGACAACGGCGGCGCCGACCCGCTCGCCGACCGCTTCCTCGCCGACCGGGCCCGCTTCCGCTGGATCAACCACACCTACACGCACGCCTTCCTCGGCTGCGAGCAGGACACCACCGTCGTGCCGTGGCGCTGCGCCACCGAGGCCGACGGCAGTGTGCGCTGGGTGAGCCGGACGGCCGTCGCCGACGAGATCGCCGCCAACGAGGCCTGGGGCACGAGCGCCGGACTGCCGCTGGAGAAGGACGAGTTGGTCACCGGGGAGCACTCGGGCCTGAAGGTGCTGCCGCAGCAGAGCGAGGACAACCCGAACCTGGCGCTCGCCCTGGCCGACACCGGCATCGAGTGGCTCGCCTCGGACAACTCCCGGGATCCGCGTCAGCGGCAGGTCGGCCCCGCGGTCACCGTGCCCCGCTACCCGATGAACGTCTTCTACAACGCGGGCCGGGCGGCCGAGCAGGTCGACGAGTACAACTGGATCTACACCAGCCGAGCCCAGGGCGGAAGCGGCATCTGCGAGGACAACCCGGCCACCTCCACCTGCCTGACCGAGCCGCTGAACACGGCCACCGGCTACGGCGACCACATCGTGCCGCTGGAGACGCGGACGGCCCTCGGCCATGTGCTCTCCGGCGATCCCCGGCCGCACTTCATCCACCAGTCCAACCTCGCCGAGGACCGCATCGCCTACCCGGTGCTCAACGGCGTCCTCGACGGGTACGCGGCGCTGTTCGCAGCGGACACCCCTGTGGTGAACCTGCGGATGAAGGACATCGGCGTCGAACTCCAGCGGCGCGCGGCCTGGCGGACGGCGCTGGACGCCGGGCAGGTCACCGCCTACCGCGTCGGCGACACGGTCACCGTCGAGGCCCCGGAGGGTGTCGCGGTCACCGCCACCATGCCCGACGGCACCACCCTGGCAGGCGCCGCGTTCGGCGAGGCGTACGCGGGCGAGCGGTCCGGCTGGACGGCCTCCGCGGGGGCGCCGCTCACGCTCGGACTGCCGTCGTCGGTGACCGAGGTCAGCGGCAGTACGGCCGACTCGGCACCGGTCACGAGCCCGGCGCCGGACACCTTCGTCCCGGAGGGGACGAAGGAGCCCTCGGTGAACTGAGGCGGCGCACCGACCGACGGTCCCGGCCGCCCCCTGCGCGGCTGCCGGGACCGGCACGACCACCCACTTCCCGGCCGTGGAGCACATCGATGCACGTTCCCCACGGCGCGCGACGCCTCGACGCGACGCGCGTCACCCTGCTCACCGAAGGCACCTATCCGCACAGCCACGGAGGCGTGAGCGTCTGGTGCGACCAGCTCGTCCAGGGCATGCCCGACCTGGACTTCGACATCGTCGCCGTCACCGGCACCGGCCACGAACCCGTCGTATGGGAGCTGCCCTCCCATGTGTCCCACGTCTGGTCCGTCCCCATGTGGGGCGCTCCCCCGAAGGGCGACCCGCCCCGAGGACGCGCCCGGCGCCGGCTCACCCACGCCTACGAGCGGTTCCTGACAGCGCTGCTGGACCCCTGCGCCGAGGACGGCTTCGCGCCCGCCCTGTATGTGATGGCGCGGGCGGCGGCGGACGGCACGCTCAGCCCCTTCCTCCGCGGCGACGGGGCGGTCGCCGTGCTGGCCTCCGTCTGGAACCGGCCCGGGCTCGTCGTCCGGGAGGCCCGGCCGTCCCTGCACGACGCGCTCACCGCCACCGGACTGCTGGAGCACGCCCTGCGGCCGCTGACCGCTCCGGTGCCGAGCACCGGGGTCACGCACGCGGTGAGCGGCGGCGTCGCCGTGCTGCCCGGCCTCGCCGCGCTGGAACGTTACGGCACTCCCCTGCTCCTCACCGAGCACGGCGTCTACCTGCGCGAACGCTACCTCGGCTATCGCACCGCCCCCTACCGCTGGCCGGTGAAGGCGGTCGTCCTGGGCTTCTTCCGGCTGCTGGCCGAGGAGACCTACCGCAGGGCCGCCCTGATCACCCCCGGCAACCGCTACAACCGGCTGTGGGAGGAACAGGGCGGCGCGGCACCGGAGTCGATCCGTACCGTCTACAACGGCGTGGATCCGGCGGCCTTCCCGCCCGCCGGGCCCGAACCGGAGGGGCTCACCCTCAGCTGGGCCGGCCGGGTCGACCCGATCAAGGACCTGGAGACCCTGATCCGCGCCTTCTCCCTCGTGCGGGAGCAACTGCCCGACGTAAGCCTGCGGTTGTTCGGCGGGACACCCCGCGGGGGCGAGGCCTACCGGGAGCGCTGCGAGGCGCTGGCCGCCGAACTGGGGCACGCGGACGCCGTCACGTTCGAGGGCCGGGTGGACGACATCAAGGACGCCTACGCCGCGGGCACGGTGGTGATGCTCTCCAGCATCAGCGAGGGCTTCCCGTTCACGCTGATCGAAGCGATGTCCTGCGGCCGGGCGACCGTCTCCACCGACGTGGGCGGGGTACGGGAGGCCGTCGGCGACACGGGGTTGGTGGTGCCGCCGAGGGATCCGGCCGCTATGGCGGCCGCCGCCGTGGAGCTGCTGAGCGATCCGGCGCGGCGGACGGCGATGGGCGAGGCGGCCCGGCTGCGGGTGATCGAGCAGTTCACCCTGCGCCAGACCATCGACACCTTCCGCGCCATATACCACGAACTCCCCGACACGGAACGGCGGTTGCCCGCCGCGCCGAGAGTGGCCGTGGCCCTGTGAGCGGCCCCATGGCACTCGAGCCCGGCGGCATCGAGCAGGACACGCTCGCGCTACGCCTCGCCGACGACGCCACCCTCGCCCTGCGGCTGCCGGGCGGCGCCACGCACCGGGCCGAGGTCGACCTCCTCGCCGCCGAGCTGGCCGACCGCATCGGACCGGCCGTCCATCCCTACGAGGTGGCGGCCCTGCTGGAGTCGGAAGGGCTGTCCCCGGCGGTGGTCGAGGAACGGTACGGGCATCCGACCGTCTTCTCGCTCGCCTCCGCCCTGTACGAGCGGGTCCCCCGGGTCTTCCCCGAGCCCGCGCCCGCGCCCGATCCCTGGCGTCCGGACCATGTGCGCTGTCTGCTGCGCGGGGCGCTGTTCGCGCTCCCCGGGCTCGCCTACCTGCTCACCGCGCCGCTGTGGCACGCCGAGCGGCACGTCGCCGCGCTGATCGTGGCCGGACTCGTCTCCTGGGCGTGGGGCCAGGCCCTGGGCCACCGGGCCCACCTGCGCCTGGCGGCGGGCCGTCGGGAGGCGGGCCGCACGCTGCTCCTCGGCGCTCCCCTGGGCGCCGCGCTGGCGACGGCCTGCGCCGCGGTGCCCGCGCAGGGCGGCCCGGTGACCCTGGTGGCGGCCGCGCAGGCCGTCTATCTCGCCGCCGCGGGCGTGCTGCTGGTGCTCGGCGCCGAGTGGCTGCTGCTGGCCGCGCTCACTCCCCTGGTGGCCGGGGCGGCGGTCCTGCCGTGGTGGGACCCGGGCACGACGCTGCGGGCCGGGCTGCCCCTGCTGGCACTGCTCGCCACACTCGCCGTCACCGCCCTCACCCTGCGCACGGTCCTGGCCACGGCACCCGGGCCCGCCGCTCCCCCGCCCGCGGCGCACCGGTCGCTGCCGTACGGCCTGTTCGGGCTCGCGGCCGGGGTCCTGGTGCTCGTGGAGGGTCGGGAGCATCCGTACGCGGTGATCGCGCTGACCGTGTCCATGGGGCCCGCCGAATGGCTGCTGTACCGCTACCGGGGCCTGTCCGTCGGCGCACTGCGCGCCGCCCCCACGCCCACCGCGTTCCTGTGGCGCTCGGCGGGAGTCCTCGGCCTGTGCCTGCTGGCCTACCTGCTGCCCCTGCTGCCCGCCGCGCTGCTCACCGGCAGTGACCCGGGCGCGCTGCTGCCGCTCGCGGCCACCCTGTGGACCGCGCTGCTGCTCCAGGCGTTCGGCATCGCCTGGCCACCGGCGGCGATCTGCCTGACCGCCGCGGCCGGCGCCGCCGCGACCCCGGACCACCTCTTCCTGCCCTACGGGGCGGCCGCCCTGTGTCTCACGGTCTGCGTGCTATGGACCCTCGGCCGCCCCGCGCTCCATGTCTGATCCCAGGCCCGACCATCCGGAAGGACAACAGAGTTGACCTCTGCACCGCTCGCCGCCGTCACCGGAGCCGAAGGTTTCATCGGCTCGCACCTCACCGAGGCGCTCGTCGCCTCCGGGCACCGGGTCAGGGCGATGGCCCAGTACAACTCCTTCTCCTCCTACGGCTGGCTGGAGACCCTGTCGCCGGACGTCCTGGAGCACGTCGAGATCGTCCTCGGCGACGTCCGCGACCCCGGCTCGGTCCGGGGCCTGATGGAGGGCGCCGAGGCCGTCTACCACCTGGCCGCCCTGATCGCGATCCCGTACTCCTACCAGGCGCCGCACAGTTACGTGGACACGAACGTGACCGGCACCCTCAACGTCCTCGAGGCCGCCCGCTCCCTGGGCACGCCCCGGCTGGTGCACACCTCCACCAGCGAGACCTACGGCACCGCGCAGACCGTGCCGATCACCGAGGACCACCCGATCAACACCCAGTCCCCGTACGCCGCTTCGAAGGCGGGCGGCGACCGGCTGGCCGACAGCTACCACGCGAGCTTCGCCATCCCGGTGGTGACGCTGCGGCCGTTCAACACCTTCGGGCCCCGCCAGTCCATGCGCGCCGTGATCCCCACGGTGATCGGGCAGGTGGCCGCCGGAGAACGGACGATCACGCTCGGCGATCTGCGGCCCACCCGGGACTTCACCTACGTCAAAGACACCGCGCAGGCCTTCCTCGCGGTCGGCACCGCGCCCGCCGAGCAGGTCGTGGGCCGCACCTTCAACGCCGGTACCGGCGGCGAGATCTCGGTCGGCGACCTGGTCGCGCTGATCGGCAAGGTGATGGACACCGCCCTCGACGTCCGCGAGGACCCCGAGCGGCTGCGGCCCACCGCGTCCGAGGTGATGCGGCTGGTCGCGGACGCCTCCCGGCTCACCGCGGCCACCGGCTGGCAGCCCGCCCACACCCTGGAGGAAGGCCTCGCCCACACCGTCGAGTTCTTCCGCGACCCGGCCAACCTGGCCCGCTACAAGACCGGCATCTACAACATCTGACCCCCCTCGGCACGTCACGAAGGAGCACCTCCATGCACGCAGTGATCCTGGCCGGAGGCAAGGGCGTCCGGCTGCGGCCCTACACCACGGCCCTGCCCAAGCCGCTCGTCCCCATCGGCGACCAGCACGCCATCCTGGAGATCGTGCTGCGCCAGCTCTCGGCGTCCGGTTTCACCCACTGCACCCTCGCCATAGGTCATCTCGGCGAGATCATCCGCGCCTACGTCGGCGACGGCTCCCAGTGGGGCCTGCACGTCACCTACGCCACCGAGGACAGCCCCCTCGGCACCATCGGCCCGCTGCTGTCGCTGCGCGAGCAACTGCCGGAGACCTTCCTGGTGATGAACGGCGACATCCTCACCGACCTCGACTACGCCGACGTGCTGCACCGGCACCGGGAGTCCAAGGCGCCGCTGACCATCGCCACCTACGCCCGCAAGGTGCACATCGACTTCGGGGTGCTGACCACAGACGCCAGCAAGGTGGTCGCGTTCACCGAGAAGCCGAGCATGGACTACCGCGTCTCGATGGGCGTCTACGGCCTGTCCCGCGACACCCTCGACACCTACACCCCCGGCCTGCCGCTCGGCTTCGACGAACTGGTCCTCGACCTGCTCGCCGCCGGAAGCCCGCCGCACGCCTACGAGTTCGACGGATACTGGCTGGACATCGGCCGCCCCGACGACTACGACCGGGCCAACGCGGAGTTCACCAGCCGCAAGTCGCTTCTGCTCAAGGGAGCCTGAGCACCGTATGCGCATTCTCGTCCTGGGCTTCACCGGCTATCTGGGCGGCCACGTCGTCGAGCGACTGCGGGCCCTGCCGGGCACGCGGGTGCTCGGCGGCGGTCGCTCGCCGGACGCCGACCATCACATCGACCTCGCCACGGCCGACCCCGAACGGCTGGCGAAGACCCTGGCGTCGGCGGCTCCCGACGCCGTCGTCAACTGCGCCGGCGCCACCGCCGGTGACGCCGTCACCCTCGCCGAGGTCAACGCCCGCGGCCCCGCCGTCCTGTGCGCGGCGCTGCGGGAGGCGGCACCGGCGGCCCGTCTGATCCATCTGGGCTCGGCCGCCGAGTACGGCCCCGGAACCCCCGACGTCCCGGTCACCGAGTCGGCGCCGACCACCCCGGTCGGTCCCTACGGCGCGACCAAGCTCGCGGGCACGGTCGCGGTGACCGCCTCGGGGCTGGACGCCGTGGTCCTGCGCGTGGGCAACCCGGTGGGGCCGGGCGCCCCGGTGACCGGACTGCCCGGCCGGGTCGCCGCCCTGCTGCGCGAGGCGGGCGAGGACCCGGAGGCGGTGCTGCGGCTCGGGGACCTGTCGGCCTACCGCGACTTCGTCGACGTACGCGATCTGGCGCGGGCCGTGGAACTGGCGGTAGGGGCGAACGGGCCACTGCCGTCGGTGCTGAACATCGGCGGCGGGGCGGCCGTGCGGGTGCGCGAAGTCGTGGACCGACTGGCCGAGGCGGCCGGATTCCGCGGCCGTATCGAGGAGTCCGCCGCCAGCTCGGCACGTTCGGCACGCGTGTCGTGGCAGTGCTCGGACATCACGGCCGCGCACGACGCGCTCGGCTGGCGGCCGGCCCGCACCCTCGCGGAGTCGCTGGGCGCGCTGTGGGACGGCGGCAGAGCACCGTGAGTCTGCTGATTCCGCTCTACGTCCATCCCGCCGAGGACCCGGGCGCCTGGCACCGGCTGATCTCGGGCGCCGCCCGCACCTACGGGGTGATCCTCAACCCCGCGAGCGGACCCGGCCGGGAACCCGACCCCGCGTTCACCGCGGCGGCCCGGGCACTGCGCACGGCCGGGGCCCGGCTGCTCGGGTACGCGGACACGGCGTACGGGCGCCGGGATCCGGCCGAGGTCGTGGAGGACGTGCGCCGGCACCAGGAGTGGTACGCGGCCGACGGCTGCTTCCTGGACCGGGTGCCGGCGGAGCGGGCCGGACTCGCCGGGTGCCGCAAGCTGGTCCGCTCCGTCCGGCGGACCGGCGCCGGCACCGTGGTGCTCAATCCGGGCGTCCACCCGGCGCCGGGGTACACCCGGCTCGCCGATCTGACGGTCACCTTCGAGGGCCACTGGTCGACGTACGTCTCGGCGTTCAGCCGCCCGGACTGGACCGCGCGGCACCCGGCCGAACGGTTCTGCCATCTGGTGTACGGGGTGCCCGAGGCGCTCGTCCCGCTGGCCGTGCGGACGGCGCACGAGCGGGGGGCCGCGGTGTCGGGGCCGGTCACGGGGGAACAGCCCAATCCCTGGGCAGTACTGACGCCCGCGCTGACGGGGGTCGGGGGATGAGGAGGTTGCTCACGGCGCTCGTGGCCCTGGGGCTGCTGACCGGCTGCTCCGGCACGGCCGGCGACGCCACGGGCGGCGACGATTCGACGACCCGGCCCGCCGCGTCCGCAGGCACCACCCCCTCCGCGACCCCCACCGTCTCCGCGACCCCCACCGGCTCCGGGAGCCCGCCGAAATCCGCGAGCCCCACCGCCTCCGCGAGCCCGTCCACCCCCGCAAGTCCAACCGCCTCCGCCGCCCCCGCCCGCTGGAAGCCGCGCCCCGGTCTCGCCTGGCAGTGGCAGCTCGACGGCCGCGTCAACCCGTCCGTGGACGTGCCGGTCTACGACATCGACGGCTTCGAGAACTCCAAGGCGGACGTGGCCCGCCTGCACCGCGACGGACGCAAGGTGATCTGCTACGTCAACGTCGGCGCCTGGGAGGACTTCCGCCCCGACAAGGACGCCTTCCCCGCCTCGGTCCTCGGCCGCCCCAACGGCTGGCAGGGCGAGCGCTGGCTGGACATCCGCCGGCTGTCCGTCCTCCGGCCGATCATGGAACGCCGTTTCGACATGTGCCGCGACAAGGGCTTCGACGCGGTCGAGCCCGACCTGATGGAGGGATACGGCAACGACACCGGCTTCCCGCTCACCGCGCGCGACCAGCTCCGCTACAACCGCATGATCGCGGACATCGCCCACCGGCGGGGCCTGTCCGTGGGGCTCAAGAACGACCTGGCCCAGATCCCGCAGCTGGTGCGCCACTTCGACTTCGCCGTCAACGAGGAGTGCGCGCAGTACGACGAGTGCGAGGCCCTGAGGCCGTTCATCGCGGCGGGCAAGGCCGTGTTCCATGTGGAGTACGCCGTACCGACGGGCGCCTTCTGCGCCGACTCCCGGCGGCTGAAGCTGTCGTCGATGCGGAAGGAACTGGAGCTGGGGGTGTGGCGGGCGCCGTGCTGACCTGGGCGGTCGTCCGTAGGGTGAGGGCATGCGGATAGAGGTCGTGCAATTGCTGGTGTCCTCCGAGCACCGGCTGGCCGGGCGGCCCGCCGACGGGCTGCCGGTGGAGCGGGAGGGGGAGCTCGTGGAGCGGGCCGAGGTGCGCGCGGGGCTCGGTCTGGTCGGGGACCGGTACTTCGGGCAGCGGGCGCACCGGGATGCGTCGGTGACGCTGATGAGCGCCGAGAACCTGCCGGAGCCTGCGGTCGATCTGCGCAGCACTCGCCGCAATGTCCTGCTGCGGGGTGTCGACGTGGACTCCCTCGTCGGCTCGGTGCTCAGCCTGGACTGCGGTGAGGGGCCGGTGGCCTTCGCGGTGAACCGCCCGGCCCGGCCCTGCGCCTGGATGGACGTGACCATCGGGCCGGGCGCCCAGCGTGCGCTGCGCGGGAAGAGCGGTGTGCGATGCACCCCGCTGTCGGACGGGGTGCTCGCAGTCGGACCGGCGACGTTCCAGGTGCGGTGACGCGGGTCGTCAGGACGCGGTGCAGGAACCCAGCACCGGCGCCGCGCTGTTGCCGTTCTTCATGACGGTGAAGCCGAAGCTCGTCGACGCCCCGGCGGCGAGGCTGCCGTTGCCGTTCGGGCGCATCGTCATGACGTTGCCGGAACTGTCCCAGGTGGGCGTGCCGTTCCAGGTGGCGGAGATCTTCTGCGGGGAGGTGACGGTGACGGTGGTCGTCCAGCCGGTGATCGCCGAACTGCCCGCGGTGACGGTCACCCTGCCGTTGAAGCGGTCGCTCCACTCCTCCTGCTTGCTGTAGCTCACGGAGCAGGAAGCGGTTCCCCCGCCCCCGCCTCCGCCGGATCCCGATCCGCCGAGGGCGGTCAGTACGGCCGTGTAGGCGGGCTTCTTGGCGTAGTTGCCGTCGAAGAGCAGGGGCGTTCCGGAGGCGCGCCAGGAGTACTTGTCGGTGACGCCCCAGACGGTGATGCCGGTGCAGCGGCTCACCGCGAGACAAGCCCGCACCACGTTGCTGTAGCTGTTGGCCTGAGCGGTGCCGGAGCCCTCGATGTCGAGTTCGGTGATCTGGACGTCGACACCGAGGTCGGCGAAGCGCTGGAGGTTCGCCTGGTAGTCGGAGGGCACGGGCGAGGCGCTGTTGAAGTGGGACTGGAAGCCGACGCAGTCGATCGGCACGCCGCGCGCCTTGAAGTCGCGGACCATGTTGTAGACGGCATTGCTCTTCGCGTTGACGCCGTCGGTGTTGTAGTCGTTGTAGCAGAGCTTGGCGGCCGGGTCGGCGGCGCGGGCGGTGCGGAACGCCTCCTCGATGAAGCCGTTGCCGAGCTTGTCCTGGAAGGGCGAGCTGCGCCGGGCTCCGCTGGAGCCGTCCTGGAAGGCCTCGTTGACGACGTCCCAGGAGTGGATCTTGCCCTTCCAGTGGGTCATCACCTGGGTGATGTGGTTGTTCATCGCCGACCTCAGATCGGCGGCGGACAACGAGCCGACCCAGCCGGGCAGTTGGGAGTGCCAGACCAGGGTGTGGCCGCGGACCTTCATGCCCCGGCTCTGGGCGTGGTTGACGATCTGGTCGGCGGCGCCGTAGGTGAAGTTGCCGCGACTGGGCTCGACGGCGTCCCACTTCATCTCGTTCTCGGGGGTGGCCGAGTTGAACTCGGTGTTGAGCGTCGAGGCGTAGGCGGCTTCGCCGAGGTGGTTCGCGGCGACCGCGGTACCGAAGTAGCGGCCCTTCTCGGCCGCCGCCGCGCCGAGCGTGGACGCGGCCTGCGCCGGCGAGGTCAGGGCGGTGACGCCGGCGGTCGCGAGCAGGCCGGCGAGGCCGAGGATCAGGGCGGTGCGGGGGCGGCGGTGCGGACGTTCGGGGGCCTTGCGGATGGATGTGCGGGTAACCATCTCGTCCCCTTCCGGGCTCCGAAAGTTTCGGAATCATTTCCGAATTGCGTCGCAGACCATACGGGTGGACTGACGCACCGTCAACGCTTCGCGTGGCCACCTGTCACAGTTGACTCGCGACAGGCGGCCACACGCACCCATATCATCCAACGCCAGGAGCTTCGAAAGTTTCGACGCGTCAGGAAGGAGATTCGGCACCCGTGTAGAACGCGATGGTCGCCGCCGTGGTGGATGCGACGGCCTCCGGGTCCGCGCCCGAGGCGGTGTATGCCGCGCCCCACAGCTCGCCCGACCGGGTGTGGGCCGCCTTGCCCTCGTCGGACATCGCCCACTCCTGCGCCTTCTCCGGGCTGCTGAATCCGCCGCCCGCGAGATGCAGGCCGAGCCCGAGGAGGACCATGTCCCAGCCGACACCGGTGGCGCCGGGCCCGTACTGACCCCAGAACTCCTCCGGGACGACCGCCACATGCTCCAGTTCGAGGACCGTACGCTCCTCGCCTTCCGGAGTAAGGCGCAGGACGACCTCGCTGAAGCCCGGGTCGGGGCCGAACAGCCAGCTCACGCGCAGCAGGTTCGGCTCGTCGCACTGGAGGATCTCCCCTCCGGCCTGCCCTTGCAGCTGGTAGCGGCCGCCGACCTTGAACTCCCCGCTCACCGGCAGGAACCAGCGCGCGATGCGCTCCGGGGAGGTCACCGCGTCCCACACATCGGCGACGTCGGCGTCGTAGGACCGGCGCAGCAGTACGGTCCGGGCGTCTCCCGCCGCGACCCGCCTGGTGCCGACCTCGCGGTGCAGCCGGTTGATCTCGTCGACGAAGTCAGTCATCCCTGGTCCCTTCATTGAGTCGGCGCGCGCGTCTGCCGCGCGCCAGTTCCGTCCCGAGCGCGTCGAGCCGCTGTTCCCAGAAGCCCCGGAACCGTTCCAGCCAGTCGTCCACCTGGCGCAGCGGAGCGGCGTCGACGGCGTACAGCCGCCGGGTGCCCTCCGCGCGCACGGACGCGAAGCCGTTCTCCCGCAGCACTCTCAGGTGCTGGGACACGGCCGGCTGCGAGATCCCGAACTCCTCCTGGATGGCGGCACTGATCTCGCCCGATGCCCGCTCACCCGTGGCGAGCAGCTCCAATATCCGGCGCCTGACCGGATCCCCCAGAACATCGAAGGCGTGCACACGGCCGACTATGCCACTCCCCGCTTATATAAGGCAACTCTTAAATAGAGGCCCTGCGGAGATCCGGCCCTCGACGTCAGCGGCGGCCCACGATGCCCACGAGCGGCGCCGACCGGATCACCTCGGGGTTGAATCCGGCCATCTCGAAAGCGGCCGCCACCTTCGCGGCGACCTCCTCCTCGCGCTGCCCGGGGGTTTCGTAGAACGCGTACAGCGCGCCGCCGGGAGCCAGCAGGGCGGCCGCGAGGGCCAGTTCGGCGCCGGCCGGGCCGGTCCAGAAGAGGTTGACGTTGATGGCGAAGATCTTGTCGAAGCGCCGGCCGGACAGGCCCGCGGCCGACAGCTCCGGTGCGGTGAAGGAGACCTGGGCGAATGCGGCCCGCCCGGCCTCGACCTCGCCGGTATTGCGTCCGACGGCCCGTTCCACGGCGGTCGCCGAGCGGTCGACGGCCGTGATCGTGCCGGTCTCCAGGAGCGGGCAGACCAGCTGGACGGCGACTCCGCCGCCGCAGCCGATCTCCAGGAGGCGGTCGGCCGGGCGCACGTCGAGCAGGGCCACCGCCCGTGTGATGCGTTCCGGGACCGCCACGGGCGTACCTCTCAGACGGGTGTCGGCGCCGTCACGAAGGAGTCGATCGCCGCGGTGAGTTCCTTCGGCCGCTCCACGGGGAGTTCATGGCCTGCGTCGATGATGCGCACCACGGCGTCGGGGTACGCCTTCGCCATCCGCAGCATCTGGGTGACGGGCAGCTGGATGTCGTGGTAGCCGTGCACTATCAGGGTGGGCGTGCGGATCTCGCCGAGCCGGTCGAGGACGTCGAACGCGCGCATGGCGCCGTACAGCGTCATGACGACCTCGCGCGGGGTGCCCGCGGAGGCGCGGATGTACTCGCGGATCTCCTCCTTGGGGTGGCCGGGGGCGAAGGCACGCTGGATGTTGGCGGCCACGAAGAGCTTGAAGGGCGCCAGCGTCGAGGCGGCCATCAGCAGGCCACGGCCGCGGCTGTACGTCATCCTGCCGATGGAGTTGACCAGCACCAGCCGTTCGACCCGGCCGGGGTGGGCGAGGGTGACGGTCTGGGCGATCATGCCGCCCATCGAGTGGCCGACCAGGACGCACCGTTCGATCTCCAGGTGGTCCAGGAGCGCGAGGACGTCCGCGGCCAGCTCCTCGATCGTGCGCACGCCCGCCCCGCCGCTCTCGCCGTGTCCGCGCAGGTCGAGCCGGACCACCCGGCGCCGCTCGGCGAAGTGGGACATCTGGTGGTCCCAGCGGTGCCGGTTCGCCGTCCAGCCGTGGATGAACACCAGCGGCGCCTCGGCGCCGTCGCGGGGGCCCTCGTCGTCGTACGTCAGCGCTGCGCCCTCGACTTCGAGCTGCGGCATGAAGGCCTCCTGCGTGCGGTCCGGTTACTGGCCGGTACGGTAGCCGGTCACCGGGCTTCGCGTCACGGGTCCGCTGCCCTCAACGCCGCCGGGTGTTGAGCCGGGCCGCCTGCCGGGTCAGATGGTCGAGCTCGGCGAGGTTGGACGCCTTGCGGGCCGCCTCGGCGTACAGCCGTGCCGCCGTCGCCAGGTCGCCGTCGCGCTCGTGGAGGTAGGCGGCCACCGCGGTCCAGCGGGGCAGGGAGTCGTCCAGAGCCGCGAGTTCCGCGAGTCCGGCGCGCGGTCCGTCGGCCTCACCCACGGCCACCGCCCGGTTGAGGCGGACGACCGGACTGTCGGTCAGCCGGGCCAGTTCGTCGTACCACTCCACGATCTGCACCCAGTCGGTCTCCTCGGCGGTGGGCGCGTCGGCGTGCAGGGCGGCGATCGCCGCCTGGGCCTGGAACTCGCCCAGCCGGTCGCGGGCGAGGGCCGCCTGGAGGATCTCGACGCCCTCCGCGATCAGCTCGGTGTCCCAGCGGCCGCGGTCCTGCTCGGCGAGCGGGACCAGGCTGCCGTCGGGGGCGGTGCGGGCGGCGCGGCGCGCGTGGTGGAGCAGCATGAGGGCGAGCAGCCCGGACACCTCGGGGTGGTCGACGGCGCCCGCGAGCTGCCGGGTGAGCCGGATGGCCTCGGCGGCGAGGTCGACGTCGCCGGAGTAGCCCTCGTTGAACACCAGGTACAGCACGCGCAGCACGGTGGCGACGTCGCCCGGCTGGTCGAACCGTACGCCGGAGACGGTGCGCTTGGCCCGGCTGATGCGCTGCGCCATGGTCGCCTCGGGGACCAGGTAGGCCTGGGCGATCTGGCGTGTGGTGAGGCCGCCGACGGCGCGCAGGGTGAGCGCGACCGCGGAGGACGGGGTCAGCGAGGGGTGGGCGCACAGGAAGTAGAGCTGGAGCGTGTCGTCCGACGCGGGCGCCGGACCGGGCGCGGGTTCCTCGTCAACGCGGTCCTCACGGCGGCGGCGGGCGGTGTCGGCCCGGGTCGCGTCGAGGAACTTGCGCCAGGCGACGGTGACCAGCCAGCCCTTCGGATCCCGGGGCGGATCGTCGGACCAGCCGCGGACCGCCTCCACCAGCGCGTCCTGCACGGCGTCCTCGGCCGCCGCGAAGTCTGCTCCGCGGCGGACGAGGATCGCGAGCACGCTCGGGGTGAGGCTCCTCAGGAGGGCCTCATCCATGGCAGTCCGCGGTGGTGGGCGGCGCGGCCAGGAAGGGACGCAGCTCGAGCCACTCGTGGATCGGCTTGCCGCCCGCGCCGGGGGCGGCGGACAGCTCGCCGGCCAGCTCGACGGCGCGGTCGTAGCTGTCGACGTCGATCACCATCCAGCCGGCGATGAGGTCCTTGGTCTCGGCGAACGGGCCGTCGGTGACCGGGGGGCGCCCCTCGCCGTCGTAGCGGACCCAGGTGCCCTCGGGGGCGAGGGCCTGGCCGTCGACGAACTCGCCCGTCTTCTCCAGGCGCTGCGCGAAGTCCCGCATGTACTGGACGTGCGCCGAGATCTCCTCGGGCGTCCACTGCTCCATGGGGACGTCGTTGGCGGGGGCCGGGGCGCCGCGGTAGTGCTTCAGCAGCAAGTACTTGGCCATGGTGTGTCTCCCGGGTGCTGGTGCGACCCATTGTGGTCGCGTTCACCTCGGGGACGGAGCGGATCACGGGTTCTCGACATCGCCGCAGGAAGATTCTCGCCGGGAATCTCAGTGCGGCGCGTACGCCGCGAATCTCAGCGAGGCGCGTACCGAAGCCCGGACACCGCTTGCGGCGCGATGTCCGGGCAGGTCCGCGGGGCGGGTGCCGTTCAGCCGCCGCTGAGGCGGCTGCGGAGCAGTTCCTTTCCCAGTTCCGCGCCCTTGCGGCTGTCCGCCTGGGCCTTGCGGAACAGGTCCGCGACCTCGCTGTCCTTCTCGCGCTCCGCGTCCTGGATGTACGACTCCAGGCGCAGCGCGTTGTTGAGGCACGCCTCGACGTACCAGATCAGGTTGTAGTCCTTGTCCGCCGTGCCGGTCACACCGCCGGTCTCGGCACTGCTGGCCATGAGGGACTCCTTCCTCGGTCGGGCCGGTTCTCCCGGCCCCTCTGTGGGTGCGGGCCGAGTACCCGGCGTGGTCGTGGCCAGTCCGCACAGAACCAGACATGTCTCGTCGGGACACATGTCCCATTGGGACATCACGGGTGTACCGTAGAAAGCATGAAGGCGACACAGCCCCCCGAGGACCGTCGGCAGCGCAAGGCGCGGCAGACCCGCAACGCGCTCGCCGCGGCCGCCCTGGATCTGATCCTGGAGCGCGGTCTGGCCGGTACGACGGTGGAGGAGATCGCCGAGCGCGCGGACGTCACGCGCCGCACCTTCAGCCGGCACTTCACCGGCAAGGAGGACGCGGCCCTGGACTTCGTCCGCGGTGACGGCGACCGGATCAACGCCCTGCTGCGCACCCGCCCGGCCGCGGAACCGCCTCTGCTGGCCTACCGGCTCGCGGTGCGCGCCTGGCTCGCCGACCAGGAGAACCCGGCCTGGCATGTGCGCCCTCGGATGCGGGAGCTGCTGGCCCTGGTGGACCGGGAGCCCGCTCTGTTCGCCGCCTACGAACGCATCCGGGTCGACGCCCAGGAGGAGTCGATCCGGATCGTCGCCGACCGGCTCGGCACCGACGACGTCCGGGACGTGCGCCCGGCCGTCGTGGTCGACGCCGCCGCCGGTGTCCTCACCGCCGCCCTGCGCAACTGGGCGCGGCGCGGCGACGACCCGGAATCGGGAGCCGCAGACCTCGCCGCCCTGGTGGAGCAGGCCTACGACGCCCTCACCTCGCAGGCCGCGGCCGCGGTCTCGCACAGCACCACCGAAAGGCCCACAGCACCATGAGCACCTCTCCCCTCACCGACTACTCCGCCGAGTTCGCCGGCCGGACCGCCCTGGTCACCGGTGCCGCCTCCGGTATCGGTCTGGCGACCGCCCGCCGCCTCGGGGCCGGCGGCGCGCGGGTCGTCATCGCCGACTTCAACGCCGAGGGTGCCGAGAAGGCCGCCGCCGAACTGGCCGCCGAGGGGATCACGGCCGCGGCCGTGGAACTGGACGTCACGCGTCCGGAGTCCGTCGAGGCGGCCGTGCGGTTCACCGTGGACACCTTCGGCGGCCTGGACCTGGCCGTGAACAACGCCGGTATCGGCGGCCCGAGCGCGCCGACCGGCGAGTACGACATCGCCGCCTACGACCGCGTGGTGCGCACCAACCTCGACGGCGTCTTCTACTCGATGCGCCACGAGCTGCCCGCCATCGAGGCCGGCGGCAAGGGCGGCGCGATCGTCAACGTGGCCTCGATCCTCGGTTCGGTCGCCTTCGCCGGCTCCCCCGCCTACGTCGCCGCCAAGCACGGCGTGGTCGGCCTGACCAAGGCCACCGCCGCCGAGTACGCCGCCAAGGGCATCCGCGTCAACGCCGTGGGTCCCGGCTTCATCGACACCCCGCTGCTGAAGACCATGGACCAGGACGCCTACGCCGGCCTCGTCGCCCTGCACCCCGCCGGCCGCCTCGGCCGCCCCGAGGAGGTCGCCGAGCTGATCGCCTTCCTGTTGTCCGGGCGCGCCTCCTTCGTCCACGGCAGCTACCACCTCGTGGACGGCGCCTACACCGCCGTCTGACCACACCCCCGCACGAACCCATCGGACGAAGGAGTCCGGCCATGAAGGCACTGCAGTACCGCACCATCGGCGCCCCGCCCGAGGTGGTGACCGTCCCCGATCCCGAACCCGGCCCCGGGCAGGTCCTGTTGAAGGTCACCGCCGCCGGTGTGTGCCATTCCGACATCGCGGTGATGAGCTGGCCCGCCGAAGGCTTCCCGTACGCGCTTCCGCTCACCCTCGGCCACGAAGGCGTCGGCACGGTCGCCGCGGTGGGCGCGGGCGTGACCGGCGTACGCGAGGGCGAGTCGGTGGCGGTGTACGGGCCCTGGGGCTGCGGCACCTGCGCCAAGTGCGCCGAGGGCAAGGAGAACTACTGCCTGCGCGCCCAGGAGCTGAACATCTTCCCGCCCGGGCTCGGTGCGCCGGGCTCGATGGCCGAGTACATGCTCGTCGACGATCCGCGCCACCTGGTGCCGCTGGACGGTCTCGACCCGGTGCTCGCGGTCCCGCTCACCGACGCGGGCCTGACGCCCTATCACGCGATCAAGCGCGCGCTGCCCAAGCTGGTGCCGGGATCGACCGCGGTGGTCATCGGCACCGGCGGGCTCGGCCATGTCGCGATCCAGCTGCTGCGCGCGCTCACTCCCGCCCGGGTGATCGCCCTGGACGTCAGCGCGGACAAGCTGCGCCTCGCGCGGGAGGTCGGCGCCCATGAGGCGGTGCTCTCCGACGAGCGGGCCGCGGGTGCGGTACGGGAGCTGACCGGCGGGGTGGGCGCCGAGGCGGTGTTCGACTTCGTCGGGGCTCAGCCGACGGTCACCACCGCGGGGGCCGTGGCGGCGGTCGAGGGCGAGGTCGTCATCGTCGGCATCGGCGGCGGGGCGCTGCCGGTGGGGTTCGGGCAGCTGCCGTTCGAGGTGTCGGTGAGCGCGCCGTACTGGGGCAGCCGCAGCGAGCTGGTGGAGGTGCTGGCGCTGGCCCGGTCCGGGGCGGTGTCGGTGCACACGGAGACCTTCTCGCTGGACGAGGCTCCGCTCGCCTACGAGCGACTGCACGCGGGGAAGATCAACGGGCGTGCGGTGATCCTCCCGAACGGCTGACTTCTGGTCAACTCGCCGCAGCCGTACGGCAATTCAGACACTTAACGCAGAAGTGAACAGAGAGTGGGCGGATTCGGAGCGAAGTACCTCCGGACCGTGCGAGCGCGGTCGATGACGGTGTGTACTGTGCTGCGAGCGCCTCGTGAGGGGATCTCGCACTCACCCCTGCCCACTTCTCTGGATACCGATTCGATGATCGAATTACCGGACCTGGCCGTCGGCGGCCTCGCCGTCGGCACACTGTCCGCGCTCGCCCTCGGCGGCGGGCTGTTCCGGTCGCGACGGCAACGGGCCGCGCAGCGCGACGAGATCGCCGCGCTGCGCGCCCATCTCGACGGCGTGGTGCAGACGTTCGCCGCCGAGATCGAGCATCTGGCCGCCAAGCGCGTCCCCGCCGCCGCCCGCCGGCTCGCGCACCCGCACGTCGCGGTGCCGGGCCCGCTCCAGCTCCGGGCCGCCGGGTCCTCGCTCGGGGTCGCGATGGAGAACGTCCTCGACCAGCTGCGCGTCGAACTCACCGCGCAGCACCTGCGGGTCGACGCCGCCGCCCAGGCCGGAATGCGCGGCGCCACCCGGGAGATCCAGGCCGCGCTCTACCGGCTCCAGGACGCCCTGCGCGGCCTCCAGCAGCGCTACGACGACCCCGAGTTGACGCAGACCCTGTTCGAACTGGACCACGAGAACGAGCAGTCGCTGCGGCGCGCCCAGGTCGCCGCGGTGGTGTGCGGGGCCTGGGTGGGCCTCGCCCGTGAGGAGTCCCACCTCGTCGACGCGGTGACCGGCGGCCAGGCCCGGCTCGCCGGGTATCACCGGGTCCGGGTGCACAACCACTGCCGGCCGGGTACCGCCCTGGTCTCGCACGCCGTCGAGCCGGTCGCGATCATCGTCGCCGAGCTGCTGGACAACGCGCTGCGGCACTCCGCCCCCGACACGGACGTCGTGGTCAACCTCGAGCATGTCCACCACGGCGTCTGCGTCACCGTCGACGACGCGGGCCTCGGCATGACGCAGGACGAACGCGAGCGCGCCCAGCGGATGGTGGCCGGTTCCGAGCCGATCCTCCTCACCGACCTCGGCGATCCGCCGCGGATGGGCCTCGCCGCGATCGGGCAGCTGACCCGGCAGTTCGACCTGACCGTGGACCTGTCCTCGCCGTCGCCCTACGGCGGTGTCCGGGCGGTCCTGCGCGTCGACAGCCATCTGCTGACCCGGATCGACCCCGAGGAACAGCCGCCGGCCGCCAGCGCCCCGCGCCCGACCCGCCGGGCGACCGCCGAGGAGCCGCCCACCCCCGCTCCCGGCGCCGGGCACGACTACGTGCCCGAGCCGGACGACGCCACGCCCGCCTCCGGGCACGCCGACGGGCTGCCGCAGCGCCGGCGCCGTACCCGAGCGGCCGCCGCCGACCCCGCCGTACCCGGACAGCGTCCGCCCGCACGGCGTCCGGAGGAGGCCGCCGCCGCGCTCGGCGGGCTCCAGGCCGCCACCGCCGCGGCCCGCGCCACCGCCGGTGAGAACACCGACGACGACCACCACGAAGGGGGAACGGCCCGATGACCGGCCGCGAAGCAGGAGACACGGCGTGGGTTCTGGAACCGATCCTGCAGGTGCCGCACGTCGTGGCCGCCGTGCTGCTCACCCGGGACGGACTGGTCACCGGGTACACCGACGCGCTCACCCAGCCCTCGGCGGAGCGGGTGGCCGCGATCACCAGCACCGTGCAGGGAGCCTGCCGTACCGCCGCGGCCGCCTTCGCGGACCGGGAGCGGGCCGAGGTGCGGCAGGTCGTCATCGAGTCCGACCACGGGTATGTGCTGATCGTGCCGACCGACCACGGCACCTGTGTGGCCGCCTACGGCGACGGCGAAGTGCGCCTCGACCTGCTCGCGCACCGGGTGCACTCGCAGGTGGCGCGGCTCGGTGAGAAGGCGATGGCCGCCGCGCCCCGAGGAGGCGACTCAGGCGCGCCGGCATGACCGGCCGCCCGGGCGGCCGTCCGCTGGTCCCGGCGTATCTGTCGACCGGCGGCGTGGCCCGGCCCAGCCGCCCCCACCTGGAGCGGCTCTCGGTGCTCTCCGGCAGCGACGAGCCCGTCCCGGCGGGGCTGCCCGCCGCCGAACTCGCCCTGCTGGACGCCCTGGAGGGCGGCTCCCTGACGGTGGTGGAGGCGGCGGCGCACCTGCGGCTGCCGGTCTCCGCCGTACGGGTCCTGGCCGGCGCCCTGCTCGACCGGAAGCTGGTCCTCGTCCGCGCCCCCATCCCGCCCGCCGAACGCTTCGACCCCGACTTGCTGAAGAGAGTGGCCGATGGCCTTCGCGCCCTCAAGCACGACTAGCTCCATCCATCTGCCGGACACGGCCCGCGACCTGGTGAAGATCCTCGTCGCGGGTCCGTTCGGGGTGGGCAAGACCACGCTGATCGACTCCGTGTCCGAGATCCGGCCGCTGCACACCGAGGAACGGCTCAGCGAGGCGTCCGCCCCGGTGGACGACCTCGCCGGGGTGCGGGACAAGGCGACGACCACGGTCGCCATCGACTTCGGGCGGATCAGCCTGAACGACACAATCGTGCTCTACCTGTTCGGCACACCCGGTCAGGAACGGTTCCGCTCGCTGTGGGACGACATCGCCTATGGGGCGCTCGGCGCGCTGGTCCTGGTCGACAGCCGCCGCATCGACGCCTCCTTCGACGTGCTCGGCCTGGTGGAGGAGAGCGGACTGCCCTACGCCGTCGCCTTCAACGCCTTCCCCGACGCGCCGAGCCACTACAGCGAGGAACAGTTGCGTGCCGCGCTGGACCTGGAGCCGGGCACACCGATGGTGACCTGCGACGCGCGGGACGCGAACTCCTCGATCGACGCCCTGCTCGCCCTGGTCCAGCACCTGATCGACCACCACCCTCCGGAGAACCGGTGACCGCCTACCCCGCTGCCCAGCAGACCTTCTCCCGCTCCGCGCCGGTCCGGCTGTGGGAGGACGGCTTCGCGCTGGACCCCTACCGCTACTACGCCGACCTGCGCGCCCAAGGCCCGGTCGGCTGGGCCGAGTTGGCGCCGGGCGTACCCGCGTACGTCGTCACCGACCGGCGGGCGGCGCTGGACCTGCTGCGCGACACCGACACCTTCTCGCACGACCCGCGCCCGTGGGAGGCGACGGTCGCCGACGACTCGCCGGTGCTCGGCATGATGCGCTGGCGGCCCAACACCCTGTTCGCCGACGGCGCCGCGCACGTCCGCTACCGGACCACCCTGATCGACGCCTTCGACCGGGTCGAGCCGCACGACCTGCGCGCCCGCGTGCACCGCGCGGTACGGCTGCTGGTGGGCAGGATCGGACCGCGCGGACAGGCCGATCTGGTGGGCGGGTTCGCCCGGCCGCTGATGGCGCTGGTCTTCAATGACCTGTTCGGACTGCCCGACAGCGCGAGCGACCGCCTCAACACGGCGCTGGGCAAGATGATGGAGGGCGGCGCCGAAGCGGCCGAGGGCGAGGCCGAGTTCGGCGGTTATGTGCTGGAGCTGATCGCCGCCAAGGCCGAGCGGCGCGGCGAGGACCTGCCGAGCTGGCTGCTGGACCACCCGGCCGGGCTCACCCCGGAGGAGGTCACCTGGCAGGTGTTCCTCACCCTCGGCGCGGGGCACGAACCGACCGCGAACCTGGTCTCGAACGCCCTGTCCCGCATCCTCGGCAACCCCTCCTACTACTCCACGCTCACCAGCGGGGCGCGCCCGGTGATGGACGCCGTCGTCGAGGTGCTGCACCACGAGACACCGCTCGCGAACTACGGCATCCACTACGCGCGCCGGCCGGTGACCTTCCACGGCGCGTGGATCAGGGCCGCGGTACCGGTCGTCATCTCCTACGGCGCCCTCGCGCACGCCGCGGAGCAGGACGACGACGGCCGCCGCCGCCCCGGGGACGCCTCGCACCTGTCCTGGTCGGCGGGCCCGCACGCCTGCCCGGTCAAACAGCACACGCTGCTCATCGCGACCGAGGCGATCGAGCGGCTCACCCAGTGGCTGCCCGACCTCGAACCCGTCCTGCCCCGCGAGCGCCTGACCTGGCGGCCGGGCCCCTTCCACCGTTCGCTGACCTCCCTTCCCGTGCGGTTCAGCCCCCGCTCCCCCGATCTGCCTGGAGGCCCGTCGTGACCGTCACCGACCGCACCGAACGCTTCGCCCTCGACCCGTTCGGCTCCGACATCGCCGCCGAATCGGCCCGGCTGCGCGCCCTCGGCCCGATCGTCCCCGTCGACCTGCCCGGCGGCATCCCCGCCTGGGCACCCACCGGCTACGACACCCTCAAGGAACTGATCCTCGACCCGCGGGTCAGCAAGGACCCCCGCCAGCACTGGCGACTGTGGCCCGAGATCGGCGAACACCCCTCCTGGGGCTGGATCCTGGGCTGGGTCGGCGTGGTCAACATGCTCTCCACCTACGGCCCCGACCACGCGCGGCTGCGCAAGCTGGTGGCGCCCAGCTTCACCCAGCGGCGCACCGAGGCGATGCGCGCCCGGGTCGAGGCCATCACCGCGGAACTGCTGGACGAGGTCGCCGAGTCGGACGACGCCGTCCTCGACATCAAGGCCGCGCTCGCCCACCCCCTGCCGCTGCGGTTCATCTGCGAACTCTTCGGCGTGCCCGACGAGCTGGTGGCCGACACCACCCGGCTGATCGCGGCCATCATGGACACCTCCGACCCCTCCCCCGAGCACGCCGCCTCCGTGCAGCGGCAGATCGGCACCGTGCTGCCCGCGCTGATCGCCCACCGCACCGAACACCCCGGGGACGATCTGACGACCGAGCTGATCCGGGTGCGCGACGAGGACGGCGACCGGCTCAGCGACGAGGAACTGCTGTACACCCTGCTGCTGGTGATCGGCGCCGGGTTCGAGACGACGGTGAACCTCATCGGCAACGCGGTCGTGGCGCTGCTCGGCGACCCCGAGCAGCTGGCGGCCGTACGGTCCGGGGAGATCGGCTGGGACGCGGTGGTCGACGAGACCCTGCGGGTCCACCCGTCCATCGCCTCGCTGCCGCTGCGGTTCGCGGTGACCGACGTGGAGGTCGGGGGCGTCACCATCCCGGCCGGGGACGCCATCATCACGACGTACGCCGCCGCGGGCCTGGACCCCGCGCACTACGGGCCGGACGCGGACGTTTTCGACGCCCGGCGCGGAGCCGACGACCACATGGCGTTCGGGATCGGCGTGCACCGGTGCATCGGCGCCCCGCTGGCCCGGGTCGAGGCGCTGACCGCGCTGCCGGCCCTGTTCCAGCGGTTCCCCGAGATGCGGCTCGCGGTCGCCGCGGACGAGCTGGAGCAGGTGCCGTCTTTCATCGCCTTCGGCTGGCGGAAGATCCCGGTCGTCCTGGGCGGCTGAGCCGTCCGCATCGGGACGCGGAGGCCGACCGGTCCCCCGTTCCGGTCGCGCCTCCGCGGCTCGTCGAACTTACGCGGAGGGCGAGGGGCTTGGGAACCGTGCCGATGCCCAGCCGCGGGGCGTTCGGGGCTCACCTGTGCACAAGTGAGTCCGGTTCGCCCCGCTTCACTCCGGGCAGGACGGGCTGGTCGAGGTCCCCGGCCGCCAGATGAGCGAGCACCACCTCGTACAGATCGCCGCCCCCGGCGAGGAGCTGCCGCTCCAGGACCGGCTCAGCGGCGCGGACGTGCTCGCGCACGGTCTGGGCGTGCACGCCCAGGCTCTGCGCGGCGCGTTCGGCGTTGCCGCCGACCGCGATCCAGGTGCGCAGCGTGCGGCGCAGGTCGCGGGCGTCGGCGTCCAGCCGGACCAGCAGGTCGTTCGCCCACGCCCGCAGCGCGGGCCCGCTCAGCAGCGTGCCGAGGTCGGCGGGCACGGCGGACCGGTGGCCCAGGTCGTGCTCCAGGCTCTCCTGGGTGTTGAGCGCGAGATGGACCACGGCACGAGCCGTGAGGTCGGCGAGATCGGTGCCCAGCAGGGCCTCCACCCGCTCCATCCGGGCCCGGACCGTGTTGCGGCTGACGCCGAGGACCTTCGCCGCGCTGACGGCGGTGAACTCCAGGCCCAGACGTGTCGTGGCCAGCAGTTCCGCGCGGGTGTGATGGGACAGGCCGTCCAGAGGACGCAGCACCCGGTCCGTCCAGCCGTGCAGCGCGGCGGGCTCCATCATGCGCTCGGGGTGGGTCCGCTCGGCGTACACCGCCGCCTGGTCCGGCCTGAAGCGCGCCAGGGCCAGCGCGCTGACCGCCTGTCCGTAGGCGGTGGCGGTCCTGGCCAGGTTCTGCCGGGCGCTGCCGCCGAGGTAGACACGCGGGTGGGACCCGATCAGGGAGCGCAGCGCCCCGGCCACGCTGTCGCGGGGCGTCACCACGATGACGTGCCCGTCCATCGCCGGGCAGCGCACGACCAGCGCCTGCTCCCCGGTCACGTCCCGGCACTCCTCGGCGAGCCGGTCGCGCTCCTCCGGATGGCTCTCCACGACATAGACGCAGGTGGTGTCCGTGTCCAGCAGTCCCGGCCACAGGCCCGCGGCGACCCGGCGGGCGGCGACGGTGTCCTCCACCATCAGCAGCTGCAGGATGGCGAGTCGCAGGTCGGAGGTGGCCCGCTCCAGGCGGCGCCCGGCGAAGGCCGACTCCTCGGCCCTGAGCAGCACTTCGAGCACCTGGACGGTGTGCGTGACGATCTCCGAAGCGCGCCGGTCGAAGGCCTCCGTACGCGACACGGCCAGCACACCCGCCCGCGCCGTCACCCGCACCAGCCGCAGATGCCGGCCCGGCCCCTCCCACGCGGCGGAGGCGATCCGGCCCGTCGCGATGTCCCCGAGCAGCTCCGCGAACGGCCCGCTGTCCAGGGGCGTGCCGGCACGCACGGTACCGCTGTCGTCCTGCAGACAGGCCGTACCGCCCACGGCGTCGCCGAGCCACTCGACGACCCGCCGGACCCGCTGCGCGCCCGGCCGCAGCAGTTCCAGCAGCTCCCGCTCCCACGCCCGCCCTTCGGCACCCTCTTGGCCAGCCACCTTCGGCCTTCCTCACCCTTCGTCCCGTTCTCGACCTACCGGTCCGGGACGTTACCGCACACCGGCCGGCCCGGCAGCCGACGCTCACAGCGAGGACGAGTGCCCAGCACACCGGGCTTCAGGCACCTCTGGTACGGACCGTGAGTCCCGGGGCTCCCTGGTATGAGGCTCAAGCCCGGTGGGAGACCCGAGCCGGTCACCGACGGGCCTGCCGTGCGTCGCGCGCGGGCTCGCAGGGCATACGCTCGGCGGATGGCGAAGTACTTCGATGTGCACCCCGACAACCCTCAGCCGCGTGTCGTCTCCCAGGTCGCCGACAGCGTCCGCGCCGACGCGCTGATCGCGTACCCGACCGACTCCTGCTACGCCCTGGGCTGCCGGCTCGGCAGCAAGGACGGGATGGAGCGGATCCGGGCCATCCGCCGTCTCGACGACCGGCACCACTTCACCCTCGTGTGCCAGGACTTCGCGCAGCTTGGGCAGTTCGTGCGGGTGGACAACGACGTGTTCCGCGCGATCAAGGCCTCCACGCCGGGCGGTTACACCTTCATCCTGCCCGCCACGCGGGAGGTCCCGCGCATGCTCCAGCACCCCAAGAAGAAGACCGTGGGCGTGCGCATCCCCGACCACATCGTCACCCAGGCGCTCCTCGCCGAGCTGGGCGAACCCCTGCTGTCCAGCACCCTGCTGCTGCCCGACGAGGACGAACCGATGACGCAGGGCTGGGAGATCAAGGACCGCCTCGACCATGTGCTGGACGCGGTCGTCGACTCCGGGGAGTGCGGCACCGAGCCCACCACGGTCATCGACTTCTCCGGCGGCGAGGCCGAGATCGTGCGGCACGGCGCCGGGGACACCGCGCGCTTCGAGTGAAGTGCGCGGGGGCCGGCCGAAGGGGCAACGGCGACGCGTGCCACGATGGCCGTCGCCGAACTCCCCCCACAGAGAGGCGAATCCCCCCATGACCGCCGTACAGGGAACGTCCGTCGACATCGTCACCGCGGACGGCACCGCCGACGCCTATCTGACCCACCCCGGTGACGGAGCCCCGCGTCCCGGGGTCCTGCTGTACATGGACGCGTTCGGAATCCGGCCGCGGCTGCGGGCCATGGCCGACCGGATCGCCGAGGCGGGTCACACCGTCCTGGTGCCGAACGTGTTCTACCGTCACGGGCGCACCCCGGTGGTCGACCTGCCCGAGTTCATCGACCCCTCGGCCCGGCCGGACATCTTCGAGCGGCTCGGGCCGATGATCCACTCTCTGACGCCGGAGCCCGCCATGCGGGACGCTGGCGCCTGGCTGGACTGGCTGGCGGCCAGCCCCCTCGTCGCCGACGGTCCGGTCGCGACGACCGGGTACTGCATGGGCGCCCGGCTCTCCCTGC
This sequence comes from Streptomyces sp. NPDC043726, assembly GCF_056436565.1. Classification (NCBI taxonomy): domain Bacteria; kingdom Bacillati; phylum Actinomycetota; class Actinomycetes; order Kitasatosporales; family Streptomycetaceae; genus Streptomyces; species Streptomyces sp. NPDC043726. The sequence continues at coordinate 70,664 of NZ_JBWKCI010000020.1, read as the reverse complement.
TGACGGCCGGCACCTATCCGGAGCGGGTCGCGGCGGCGGCCGGATTCCACGGCGGGCGGCTGGCCACCGAGACCCCGGACAGCCCGCACCTGGTCGCCGAACGCATCACCGCGGAACTGTACTTCGGCCACGCCGACCAGGATCCGTCGCTGCCCGTGGAGCAGATCGAGCGGCTGGAGAAAGCGCTGAAGGCGGCGGGCGTACGGCACCGCTGCGAGGTCTACCCGGGCGCGCATCACGGCTTCACCCAGGCCGACACCGCCGCGTACGACAAGGATGCGGACGAGCGGCACTGGGCCGCGCTGCTGGATCTTCTCGAGCGCACGCTCTGATCCGATGATCTAGGGTGCGGCCATGACTTCGCAGGCCTATCTCTCCGAACTGTTCTCCCTCGACGGCAAGGTCGCCCTGGTGACCGGCGGCAGCTCCGGCATCGGGCGGGCCATCGCCGGGGCGCTCGCCCGGGCCGGGGCGAGTGTCGTGGTGGTGGCCCGCAAGGAGGCGGAACTGGCCGCGACGGTGGAGGAGTTGACGGCCGAGGGCTGCCGGGCCGCCTGGGTGAGCTCCGATCTGAGCACGCGTGAGGGCGTGCGGGCGGGGGCCGAGTCGGCGGCCGAGGTGTTCGGGGAGCCCGACATCCTCGTCAACTGCGCCGGGATCAACCTGCGGCCGCCGATGGGCGAACTGGACGAGGACGTCTGGGACGCGACGATGGCGGTGAACCTGGAGGCGCCCTATCTGCTGGGCCGTCGGTTCGGGCCGGGGATGGCCGAGCGCGGCTTCGGGCGGATCATCCACATCACCTCTCAGCAGGCGCATCGCGCCTTCGTGCAGAGCGGCGCCTACGGCGTCTCCAAGGGCGCGCTGGAGTCGCTGGCCCGGTCGCAGGCGGAGGCCTGGTCGCCGTACGGCGTCACCTGCAACACGCTGGTCCCGGGGTTCGTGCTGACACCGCTCAACCAGCGGCTGCAGAACGACCCCGAGAAGGTGACGGCGCTCGCCGCCCGCACGATGGTCGGCCGCAACGGTCTGGCCGAGGACTTCGCGGGGGCGGCGGTCTTCCTCGCGAGCGGTGCCTCCGCGTATGTCACCGGCCAGGCTCTCTTCGTGGACGGCGGGTTCTCCGTGCACTGATCCGGCCGGCGATCACGGCCGCCAGCTCGTCGTGGCCGCTGAAGACGTGCCCGTGCATGCCGGTGGCCTGCGCGGCCCGTACGTTCTCCGCTCGGTCGTCGACGAAGAGGAAGTCGGACGGGGCGGCCCGCAGGGCGGTGGCGCAGTGCCAGAAGGCCGCCGGATCGGGCTTCGCCACTTTGATCCTCCCCGAGAAGGCGACGTGGTCCAGACGGTTCAGCCACGGCTGCGCGGCGAGGAAGGCATCGGCGTGGTCCGCCGGGATGTTGGACAGGAGGGCCACCTCGGCGACGTCGCGCAGGGAGTTGACGTAGGCGACCATCCGGTCGTCGACGCGCGACCAGCTGTCGATGTCGGTGCGGCGCAGCTCCTCGATCGTGTCGGCGTCGGCTTCGGCTTCGACTCCGGCTCCGGCTTGGGTTTCGACTCCGGCTCCGGCTGACAGCCGGTGCAGTACGGCGGTCCAGTACTCGGGCGCGGTCTGGCGTCCCGCGTCGTAGGGCGGGCGGCAGGCCCAGTAGGCCGTGGTGAAGGCGTCGGTGGGGGTGTGGCAGAGGGCGGCCATCTCGGCCAGGGCGCCCGGGCGTTGGTGGTGGGCGATGACCCCGAAGAGGTCGAACAGGACGATGTTCCGGTCGCTGGGCACGGCGCTGGTTCCTCCGGTTCCCTAGGGGGGCGGTCAGTGACCGGCCGTCGCCGTCTCGCGGGCGCGGTCGGGGCCGGCGCGCAGGACTCCCGCCGCCACGGCGGTGATCGCGCACAGCAGGGTCAGCAGGACGAAGGCGTGGTTCAGGGCGACCAGGTGGGTCAGCCAGCCGATGACGGCGGGGCCGGCGAGCATGCCCAGGTAGCCGAGCCCGGCGACGCGGGAGACGTTGGCGCCCGCGGCGGCGGGATCGGCGTGCCCGGCCGCGCTGAACAGCTGCGGGACGCAGCCGGACAGTCCCAGACCGAACAGCGCCCAGCCGGCGAACGCGGCCCAGATCCACGGGGAGAAGGCCGCGATCGTGATGCCGACGGCGGCCGTGGCCGCGCCGTGGCGGAGGATCGCCAGGGACCCGAAGCGGGCGACGAGGCGGTCGGCGAGCAGTCTGCCGATGGTCATCGTCGCCGCGAAGGTGCCGTACGCGAAGGCGGCGGTGCTCGCGGGGGCGCCGAGGACGTCCTTCAGGTGCAGCGCGCTCCAGTCGTTGGCGGCCCCTTCGCACAGCATGACCATCAGAGCGAGGGCGGCGAGGAGCCGGATGCGCCCGCCGGGGCCGCCGTGCTGTGCGGCCGGAGCCTGCACGGCGTCGGGTACGGCGCCGGGGTCCGGGGCGCCGGCGGCCGGCAACAGGGGGCGGGCCGCTGCCAGGGCGATCACGATGCTCAAGGCTCCTACGGCGGCCATGCCGACGGCCGGGCTCAGGTCGGCGCTCGCCGTGGCCGCGCCGACCAGCGCGGCGAGGACCCCGCCGACGGAGAAGGTGGCGTGGAAGGCGGACATGACGGGTCGGCCGTACGCCTTCTCGACGTACACGGCGTGGGCGTTCATGGCGACGTCCAGGCAGCCGTTGCAGAACCCGAAGACCAGCAGGGCGCCCGCCAGCGTCCACGGGTCCCGGGCCAGGCCGGGCAGGACGAGGGCCGCGCCGCACAGGACCGCGGTGGCGGGGACGACGATCCGCGCCCCGAGCCGGTCGGTCAGCGGCCCGGCCACCCGCATGCCGAGGAAGGCCCCGAGCCCGAGCAGCACCAGGAGTCCGCCGAGGGTGGCGTGGCTGACGCCCGCGCGCTCCTCGATGGCGGGGATGTTGACCACCCAGGTGCCCATCGTGGTGCCGCAGAGGATGAAGTAGACGAAGGTCGCCACTCGGGCGGAGCGCAGCGGGTGATTCATGCCGATCACCGTAATGAACAGTCTGCGTGTTTGAACACTGGTGATTCACACACATTGCTTGTTCGTTTCGGGTGGGGGTTCAATCGCTGCATGAGCAACGCGGACCGACACGGGATGATCGCGCAGGCCGTCCGGGAGGCGGGCCGGAGCACGGTCCAGGAACTCGCCGCGCTGACCGGCGCCTCCGAGATGACCATCCGGCGCGACCTGGACGTACTGGCGGCGCAAGGGGTCCTGGAGCGCGTCCGGGGCGGCGCGCGCACCCTGCTGCTCCGCGGTGAGGAACCGCCCTTCGGGCTGCGCGCGCACGAGGCCCTCGACGCCAAGCGCCGCATCGCGGCGGAGGTGTCCTCGCTCATCGCCGACGGCGAGACCGTCCTCCTCGACAGCGGCACCACCTGCCTGGAGGTCGCCCGGCTGCTGCGGCGGCGGCCGGTCACGGTGATGGCCCTGTCCCTCCAGGCCATCCACGTGCTCGGCGAGGGCCCGGCCCCGGTCACGCTGCTGGTGCCCGGCGGGCAGCCGAGGGCCGCCGAGGGAGCCCTCACCGGCCCCCTCACCCTCACCTCCCTGGCGGCCCTCCGCTTCGACACCGCCGTCATGGGCTGCTGCGGTCTGAGCGCGGCCGAGGGCCTGACCGCCTACGACCTCGACGACGCGGCGGTGAAGAAGGCCGCCCTGGCCTCCTCGCGCCGCGTCGTCGTCGCCTCGGACGGCGGCAAGCTCGGCCGCACCGCCCACGCCCACGTGGGCGCCGCCACGCTCCTGGACACCCTCGTCACCGACACCTCGGCACCGGCCGAGGAGGTCACCGCGCTCGAGGACGCGGGCGTCGTCGTCAAGGCCGTATGACCGAAAGCCGCATGACCGAAAGCCGCATGGCCGAAGCCGCATGGCCGAAGCCGCATGGCTGAAGGCCGTGTAACCGAAGGCCGTGTAACCGAAGGCCGTGTAACCGAAGGCCGTGTGACCGAAGGCCGTGTGACCCCGAAGACCTTGTGACCCCGGAGCCGCATGACCGCAGGCCGCATGACCGCAGGCCGCATGACCGCAGGCCGCATGACCGCAGGCCGTGCGGCCGGAAAGCGGGATGGCCGCAAGCCGTACGACCGTCGGCCGGTCCCGGGTCAGGCGCCGACGTACTCCGCGAGGTGCTCGCCGGTGAGGGTGGAGCGGGCGGCGACCAGGTCGGCGGGCGTGCCCTCGAAGACGACCTTGCCGCCGTCGTGTCCCGCGCCCGGACCCAGGTCGATGATCCAGTCGGCGTGGGCCATGACGGCCTGGTGATGCTCGATGACGATGACCGACTTGCCGGCGTCCACGAGCCGGTCGAGCAGGCCGAGCAGTTGCTCGACGTCGGCGAGGTGCAGACCGGTCGTCGGCTCGTCGAGGACGTAGACCCCGCCCTTGTCGGCCATGTGCGTGGCCAGCTTCAGCCGCTGGCGCTCACCGCCGGACAGCGTGGTCAGCGGCTGGCCGAGGGTGAGGTAGCCGAGGCCGACGTCGGCGAGCCGGCTGAGGATGGCGTGCGCGGCGGGGGTGCGGGCGTCGCCGGAGCCGAAGAACTCCTCCGCCTCGGTCACCGACATCCCGAGCACCTCGCTGATGTCCCGGCCGCCGAGGTGGTACTCCAGCACCGAGGCCTGGAACCGCTTGCCCTCGCAGTCCTCGCACGGGGTCGCGACGCTCTGCATGATCGCCAGGTCGGTGTAGATGACGCCGGCGCCGTTGCACGTGGGGCAGGCGCCCTCGGAGTTGGCGCTGAACAGGGCGGGCTTGACGCCGTTGACCTTGGCGAAGGCCTTGCGGATCGGTTCGAGCAGTCCGGTGTACGTCGCCGGGTTGCTGCGCCGGGAGCCGCGGATGGGGCTCTGGTCGACGGAGACCACGCCCTCGGCGGCGGGGATCGAGCCGTGCACCAGCGAGCTCTTGCCGGAGCCCGCCACGCCGGTGATGACGGTCAGCACGCCGAGCGGGATGTCGACGTCCACGTCCCGGAGGTTGTTGGCGCTCGCGCCGCGGATCTCCAGGGCACCGGTTGGCTTGCGCACCTCCTCCTTCAGTGCGGCCCGGTCGTCGAGGTGGCGGCCGGTGACGGTGCCGGAGGAGCGCAGGTCCTCCAGGGTGCCCTCGAAGCAGACGGTGCCGCCGGCCGATCCGGCGCCGGGCCCGAGGTCGACGATGTGGTCGGCGATCGCGATGGCCTCCGGCTTGTGTTCCACGACCAGCACCGTGTTGCCCTTGTCGCGCAGCCGCTTGAGCAGGTTGTTCATCCGCTGGATGTCATGGGGGTGCAGACCGATGGTGGGCTCGTCGAAGACGTAGGTGACGTCCGTGAGCGAGGACCCGAGGTGGCGGATCATCTTGACGCGCTGGGCCTCGCCGCCGGACAGGGTGCCCGAGGGCCGGTCCAGGGCGAGGTAGCCGAGGCCGATCTCCACGAACGAGTCGAGGGTCTGCTGGAGCGCGGTGAGCAGCGGGGCCACCGAGGGCTCCTTGAGCCCGCGCACCCACTCCGCCAGGTCGCGGATCTCCATCGCGCAGGCGTCGGCGATCGAGATCCGCTTGATCTTCGAGTTGCGGGCGCCCTCGCTGAGCCGGGTGCCGTCGCACTCGGGGCAGACGGTGAAGGTGACCGCACGCTCGACGAAGGCCCGGATGTGCGGCTGCATCGCCTCCTTGTCCTTGGACAGGAAGGACTTCTGGATCTTCGGGATGAGGCCTTCATAGGTGAGGTTGATGCCGTTGACCTTGACCTTGGTCGGCTCGCCGTAGAGGAAGGCGTGCATCTCCTTCTTGGTGAACTTGCGGATCGGCTTGTTCGGGTCGAGGAACCCGGACTGGGCGTAGAGGCCGACGGTCCACTGGCTGTCCGACTTCCAGCCCGGAATGGTGAACGCGCCCTCGGCGATCGACTTGGAGTCGTCGTAGAGCTGGGTGAGGTCGATGTCGGAGACCTTGCCGCGGCCCTCGCAGTGGGTGCACATGCCGCCGGTGCGCTCGAAAGTGGCCTTCTCGGCCTTGGTCTTGTCGCCGCGCTGCACGGTGATCGCGCCGCTCGCCTTCACCGAGGCCGTGTTGAAGGAGTACGCGCTGGGCGGGCCGATGTGCGGCTTGCCGAGGCGGCTGAAGAGGATGCGCAGCATCGCGTTGGCGTCGGTGGCGGTGCCGACCGTGGAGCGCGGGTCGGCTCCCATGCGCTGCTGGTCCACGCTGATCACGGTGGTCAGACCGTCCAGCACGTCGACCTCGGGGCGGGCCAGGTTCGCCATGAAACCCTGCACGAAGGCGGGGTAGGTCTCGTTGATCAGCCGCTGCGACTCGGCGGCGATCGTGTCGAACACCAGCGAGCTCTTGCCGGATCCCGACACGCCGGTGAACACCGTCAGCCGGCGCTTGGGGATCTCGACGTCGACGTCCTTGAGATTGTTCTCGCGGGCGCCGTGCACACGGATCAGGTCGTGGCTGTCGGCGACGTGCGGCTCGGGCGACGGCGTGTCTTTCTTGGTGGCCCTGCTCATCGTGTCTCCGTCTCCTCTGGGTCGCCTGGCCGGATCCGACCGGCTTCGAACAGTAATCGAAGGTCTGCTTGATCGCCGCGAGAAACGGCTATGCCCGTCAGACCTGCTGCTGGATGCGGATCATGTTGCCGGAAGGGTCGCGGAAGACGCAGTCACGGATGCCCCAGGGCTGGTCGACGGGTTCCTGGACGACCTCGGCGTCGGTGGCCTGGAGCCGGTCGAAGGTGGCGTCCACGTCGGCGGTGGCGAGCAGGATGAGGCCGTAGGTCCCCTTGTCCATCATCTCGGTGATGGTGCGGCGCTCCTCGTCGGAGACGGCGGGGTCGGCGGCGGGCGGCGTGAGCACGATCGAGGTGTCGGGCCGGCCGAGGGGTCCGACGGTGATCCAGCGCATCGCGCCCTGGCCGACGTCCTTGCGGACCTCGAAGCCGAGGAGGTCGCGGTAGAAGGCCAGGGAGGCCTCGGGGTCGGTGTGCGGAAGGAAGCTGGCGTTGATGGTGATGTCCATGCCCGCCACGCTAGCCAGGGCCCGGCGGCGCGCGCTTCTCCGATCCTGACCGGTCCGCTACGGCGTGACGGGGCGCTCGAAGGAGGTCTCCAGGACGACGCCGGCCCGGGTCCCGCTCACCCGTCGATGGCGTGGATACGGCGGGGCACGTCCTGGAGTTCCCGCGAAGCCCCGCCGACCTCCGCCGGGGCGACCTCGACGGTTGTCGCCCGGACCGGCGGGCACAGGTTGTGCCCGCCGGTCCGCTCGCCGGCTAGGCAGGCAAGGTCAGCAGGACGAGTCCCGCCGCCAGGACCGCAAGTCCGCCCCAGGACGCGGCCGGGAGGCGTTCGCCGAGTACGGTGACGCCGAGTACCGCCGCCACCGCGGGCTCGGCCAGCGTCAGTGTGGTGGCCACGGACGCGGGCGTACGGCGCAGTCCGCGTCCGAACAGCCGGTAGGCCAAGTACACGGTGAACAGGGCGAGATACCCGGCCACCGCCGCACCCCGGCCGGTGGCGAGCCACGCCGTGCCGGCGAACAGGACGACGGGCAGCACGAGCAGTCCGGCGGCGCCGAAGAGCAGGCCCATCACCGCGTCCGAGGAGTGTCCCCGGCCGATGAGCCCGCCGCCGATCAACGAGTAGACGGCGTACGACAGTCCGGCCACCGCGGCGAGCGCGATGCCCGTCGGGTCGACCGGAGTGGCGTGGCCGGTGAGCCCGGGGCCCGTCACCAGCAGGGTGCAGCCCAGGACGGCGGCCGTGGTGGCGGCCGTCCAGCGTGCGGTGGGCCGGGCCTGTCCGGTGATCCAGCCGAGCAGTCCGGCGAAGACGGGCGCGCTGCCCAGCGCGATCACCGTGGCCACGGCCACGCCGGTGGACGCCACCGCGGGGTAGAAGGTCACCGGGTACCCGGCAACCGCCAGTACGCAGAGGAGGAGCAGCCCCCGCTCGCGGCGCGTGCAGGCGGACGGCAGCCTGAACGCGCCGCCGGAGGTGAGGAACAGCAGGATTCCGCCCAGGGTGAGTCCGGCGCAGCCGATGGCGGCAGCCGGGGTGCCGGCCGGGGCCAGCGAGCTCGCGGTGCCGGTCGTGCCCCACAGCACGGCCGAGGCGAGGATGGGGGCGGGTCCGCCCAGGAACCGGGAACGGGTGGGGCGCGGGCCGATGGCGGCCGGGCGCGCGGGAGTCAGCGAAGAAGTACGGTTCGGCACTGTCGTGTGGTCTTCCGTCGTCGAATGCGTCTGGGAGCCGATTCGAAACGGGCGCACGACACGAGCCCATGACCGCCCTCAGGGCCGGTCGGGGCCGGGAATCGAGCCGCAGGTGTCCGCGCCCGTCAGGCGCAGAGCGGCGGCAGAACGACGTGCCAGTAGGTGTTCACGCAGGGATCTTATCCGATCACCCGATGGCCTCGAATCCGTGCAGAATGGCCACAAGCACAGCTGTATTGGGGGGTCCGTGCTGCTCTTGGATCTTGCGACAGTGCCGCCTCGTGAGCGGCCCGAGGCTTTTCGCCATGGCCTGACGAACGATCTGGTGCCCAACGACGTGTTCCACGAGGAACCGGAGACGGGCATGCACGCGCGCCTGGAACTGTGGCAGGTGGGCGACCTCACTCTGCTGTCCGCCCGCAGTTCGGGCTTCGAGGTGCGGCGGACCGAGCGTCATGTGCATCACCATCGGAGCAATCCTGTGGTGGCCGTCTCGCTCCAGCCCGAGGGCACCCACCGCGCCGAGGTGGCCGGCCGGCGTCGCCTGCTGGGCGCTGACGACATCTGCGTGTTCCACGAGCTGTCGGTCCGCAATTACGGCTGGTCCGGCGACGGCGCCTCGCACTCGATGATGATCGACATGGACCGCCTCGGCGTGCCCGTGGACACGGTGGAGCAGGCCTCGCTGCGGCTTCGCGCGAGCCCGATGCACGACCTCGTCCTGAACCATCTGCGGACGGTGTTCCGTGATCCGGGCCGGCTGCAGAACGACCCCGGCGCCGAGGCGCTGGCCGGCGCCACCACCGAGCTGGTCCGGGCGCTTCTGCTGTCCGCGGCACACGCCGAGGACAGCGACCCGGTCCGCTCGGTCATGGACGACACCCTCCTGACCCGGGTCATGGCCTACGCCCGCCGGCACCTGGCGGACCGCTCGCTGACGCCCGAGCGGATCGCGGCCGAGCACGCCGTCTCGGTGCGCAGGCTCTATCTCCTGCTCAGCGCGGCCGGGATCAGCCTGGAGCAGTGGCTGATCACCGAACGGCTGGCGAAGGCACGGCGGATGCTGGCCTCCACGCGCTACGACCGGCTCACCGTAGCCGCCGTGGCCACACGCTGCGGCTTCAGCAGCCCCAGCCACTTCAGCCGCCGCTTCCAGGCGGCGTACGGGGTGACACCGAGCGAGTGGCGGGCGCACCGGAGCCAGGGCGCCTGACTCACAGGGAGTGCAGGGCGGCGTGCAGGGTGTCCGTCACCTGGATACGGGCCGCCCTGGACGCGTCCGTGTCGCGCAGCCGGTCGAAGAGCACGAACCCGTGGATCGTGCCGTGGTACCGCACGCACACGACGGGGACGTCCGCCGCCCGCAGCCCCGCCGCGTACGCCTCTCCCTCGTCGCGCAGCACATCGGCCTCCGCGGTGAGGACGAGCGCCGGCGGCAGTCCGCGCAGCGTGTCGCCGGTGGCGCGCAGCGGTGAGACGGTGGCCTGCGTCCGGGTCTCCGGGTCGGGCGCGTACCGCCGCCAGTAGGCCGACATGGCAGCCCGGCTCAGGAAGTACCCGGTGGCGAACTGGCGGTAGGAGGCGGTGTCCATCGCGGCGTCGGTGACGGGGCAGACCAGCACCTGGTGGCGGAAGTCCGGTCCGCCGCGCTCTCGCGCCACGAGGGTGAGGGCGGCGGCCTGGTGGGCGCCCGCGCTGGCGCCGACGACCGCCAGCCTGGTGCCGTCCAGTCGCCATTCCTCCCCGTGCCGTGCCAGCCAGCGGGCGATGGTGTACGCCCGTTCGACGGCGCCCGGGTGGCAAGCGTCCTCCGGCAGGTCGTACTCGGGCACGACGACGGCGGCGTCCGCGCCGAGGACCAGGTCGGCCAGGAGGCGCCGGTGCGCGTAGGCGTCGGTCAGCATCCAGCCGAGGCCGTGCAGGTACAGCACCACCGGCAGGTCCTCGCCGCTGTCCGCCGGGCGCAGGATGCGCACCCGGATCCTGCGGCCGCCGTCGCCCGGCAGGGCCAGCCACTCCTCCTCGACATCGGGCTCGTCGGCGCCGTCGCCGTTCCACAGCGCGGCCATGCGCGCCCGGGAGTCCGGCCAGGGATGCCGTCGGAGGAAGTCCCGTGCCGGCCGTTCCAGGACAGGCTCCCGCTGCGCGGCGCGAACGTCGTCAACCACCGGAGCTCCTGCGCGTGGGGGGCGATCACGAAGGAACAGCCTAGAGGCCGGAGACGGGCGCACGAGGGGGCTCCCGGCACCGATCCGTGCCGCTGCGTGCACACTTCGCGCGGCGCGCCCGGGGAAGTGCAGTCATTTGACCTAATGCCCGCGTACAGGACCGCCACAGACTCGTGTCACGGACCGGGGGAACACCTCCCCACCACTGGACGGCTGAAGGGAGCCCTTGTGAACGCTCTGTCCGGGACGATCCTCGCGCCGGGTGCCGGGGTGACGGCCGCGCTGTCGGCTTGGCTCACGCCGGTCGAGGCCGAGGAGACGGAGCAGGCCGACCGCGGCGACGAGTACGTGACGCTGCATCACTTCGGCTACGTCCGCATGATCACCTGCGTGGCGGGGCCGCTGCGGCTGCGGCGACGGCCCGGGGCCGGGGAGTCGGAGGCGGCGGTGGCCCTGGTGCTGCCGCGCTCGGGGACCGCGGAGGTGTCCCAGGACGGCCGCGCGACCTGCCTGGAGAGCGGGCAGATGGCCCTGCTGGACCTGCGCCGTGCCTTCGCCGTGCGCCTGCCGGACCGGGCGGCGCGGGTGCTGCTGTTCCGTCTGCCCGGTCACGCGCTGCACGCCCCGGCGGCCTCGCTGCGGTCCGCGACCGCGCGCCCGCTCACGCCGTCGGCGGACCCGTTGCCGCTCGTGCTGCGGCATCTGGACGAGACGGCCGCCCGGTTGCCCGCCCTGGTGGGTGAGCGGCTCGGCGGCATGGTCACCGATCTGGTGGCGGGCCTGGTCGACGAGCTGGCGGAGGAGTCCGCCGGGCCGGGGCAGCCGGGGCAGCCCCATCTGCTCCTCGCCGTACGCCAGTACGTCGAGCGGCACTTGGGCGACCCCGACCTGTCCGCCGAGCGCATCGCGCGGGCGCATCTGATCTCGGTGCGCTATCTGCACCGCCTGTTCGAGGGCGAGGGGATCACGGTGGGCCGGCTGATCCAGCGGATGCGGGTCGAACAGTGCGCCCGGGAACTGAGCCGACGCGGCAGGGTGAGCCCTTCGATCGCGGTGGTGGCGGCCCGCTGGGGCTTCCGCAGCGCGGCTCACTTCAGCCGCGCCTTCAAGGCGGTCCACGGCTGCTCACCACAACAGTGGCGCAGAACCACGAGCACGGAGTCGGCCTGAGGCCGGTCGCCGTGGCCGTGGCCGTGGCGTGAGGTTGCCTGAGCCGCGGACCAGGAGACCGGACCCGGCGGGCACGGGTGTCAGCCTGGAAGCCGGGAACCCTGGCCCGGTGGGTGGACCGTGTGCCACCACCGCGTCAGCGGCCTGCCTGCGGACCCGGACGGCCGGCTCGGCCGACCCGGCATCAACCGCACCGGGATCCCGGAGGACGGACCCGGCAGACCCACCGCGTCGGCGTCTGCCCGGGCCACGAACCGGCGGGCTGGTCCGCGGGCACGGAGTCAGCTCGAAGGACGGATCCGGCCGTCGCGCCAGTCGCTCGGGGACATCCCGTACGCGGCGCGGAAGCTGCGGCTGAAGTGCGTGGCGCTGGCGAAGCCCCAGCGTCGTGCCACCGCCGACACCGTGAGGTCGGCGCGCCCGGGCCGGGCCAGCTCCCGCCGGGCCTCCTCCAGGCGGCGGTGCTGGATCCATCGGCCGATCGTGCTGCCCTGGCTCTCGAAGAGCCGGTGCAGATAGCGCACCGAGATGTGCTGCGCGGCGGCCACGCTGGCGGGCGTGAGCCGCCGGTCCCACAGATGCGCGTCGACATGCGCCCGCACCCGCCGCACCAAGTCCTCCCGCTCCTGCCCGCCCTGCGCCGGAGCACCCTCCCGTGACCCGCCGTGGGCCAGAGCGTCACCCCGGGGCCCGGCGTCCCGAAGCCCGCCGCCCCGAACGCCGCCGTCCCACGGCCCGCCGTCCTCCGCGGCCAGCAGAACCACCAACTCGGCCACGCTGCCCGCCAGCTGAAGGCCCACCCGCTCGCCGCGCACGTCCGTGAGCTCGCGCAGGACTCCGCCGAGCAGCGGCGCCACAGGGCCCTCGGCCGACGGCGCCCGGGCGGTCAGTGCCCACACCTGACGGTCCGTGAGCGCGAGGGTGCGTCTGGGCAGCCGTACGAGATGGAGTGTGTAGGGCTCGGACTCGTGCAGGACGAAGGGGGCCGCGCCGACGAACAGGTCACCGGGGCGGCAGGGCTCGGGGTTCCCGTCGCGGACCAGGGTCGCCCGGCCGGCGGTGTGGAGGCCGATCACGACGTGGCCGGCGTCGGGCTCGTGAGCGAGGGTCCCCGCCGCTCCCCGTGTCGTGCTCACCCTGAGGAACCCGAAGGTGCGGTCCTGCGCTGTGGAGTTCATGGGGCCCCCTGGTCCGTGCGTGTGCTCCACCTCAGCTTGCGGCCTGCTCCACCGCAGGTGAGAGGGGGTTCGGCGAGCTGTGCGGGCAGGGGCAAGAGCCCTGCACGGTGAGGCAAGCCGCCGCTGCCACCGTGGTGCCGAGGGCACGCGGAGCGGTCGCGGCCCCGCGGCTGAGGAGCGGCCTTGGGGAACTCACCGGACGACACGACGCTCGTCGGGCGGCGGCGCGAACGGGAGCTGCTGGAACGGTCCCTGGAGAACGCCCGGTCCGGAGCGGGCGGTTCCGCGACCGTGCTGCGGGGTGAGCCCGGCATCGGCAAGACCGCCCTGCTGGACTGGACGGCGGAGCGCGCCGAGCGGGCCGGGTTCACCGTGCTGCGCGCGGCCGGCGGGGAGTCGGAGCTGGGCATCGCCTTCGGCGTCCTGCGGCAGGTACTGCGGCCGCTGCGGGCGAACTCGCGGGCGCTGCCCCCGCGCCAGCGCCTCGCTCTGGAACGGGCTCTCGGGCTGCGGGAAGGTTTGCCCCCGGACGGCTTCATGGTCGGTGCCTCCGCGCTGGCCCTGCTCGCCGAGGAGGCGCGCCACCGCCCGGTGCTGGTGCTGGTGGACGACCTGCACTGGGTGGACTCCTCCAGCGCGGCCGTCCTGGTCTTCCTGCACCAGCGGATGCCGGGCCTGCGGTCGGTCATGGTGTGCGCGAGCCGGCCCGAGGGTTCCGCGCTGGACGGCTGGCCCGCACACCCGGTGGACGTGGAGGCCCTGTCCGGCGAGGACGCCCGGGCGCTGCTGCGGCAGTGGCATCCGGGGCTCGCGGCGGCCACCGCGGAGCGGGTGATGACCGAGGCCGCCGGCAATCCGCTGGCCCTGGCCGAGCTGCCCGGCCAGCTGGCGCACGAGCACCGCAGGGGCATCGCCCCGCTGCCGGAGCGACTGCCGCCGGGGCAGCGGCTCGAGGCGCTGTTCGCCCGGCGGCTGCGGGCGCTGCCCCCGGAGGCCGCGCGGCTGCTCCTGCTCACCGCGCTGGACGGCACCGCGGGCTCCGTGGGCGAGCGCGGTGAGCCGGAGCTGGACCGGGTGGAGGCCGAGGGGCTCGCCCGGCTCGACGACACCGGGCGGCTGGTCTTCCGGCATCCGCTGGTGCGCAGCGCGGTGATCGCCTCCGCCTCCGAGGCGGACCGGCGGGCCGCGCACCGGACGCTGGCCGGGCGGCTGCGCGAGGACGACCCCCGCCGGCTGCTGCACGAGGCGGCCGCCGCCGAGGGCCCGGACGAGCCGCTCGCCGCCCGGCTCCAGGAGGCCGGCACCCGGATCGCCCTGCGCGGCGGAGACGCGGAGGGCGCGCTGCTGCTGGACCGCGCCGCCGCACTCAGCGTCGACCCCGCCCACCGGGCCCGCCGGCTGACCTGGGCGGCGGCGATGTCGGCCCGGGGCGGCCGGCTGGCGTACGCGGCGGAGCTGGTCGAGGAGCTGAAGCGGGGACCGGTGCCGCGGGACATCGCGCCGCTGTTCGCCTACACGGTGGTGTACGTCGACCAGAGCCACCACGTCGACTTCACCTCCTCCTTCGAGCTGCTGCCCGACGCGCTGGACGCGCTGACCGCCCCCGGCGCCCCGGCGTACGGCGACCTCGTCGAGCAGATGGCCTTCAAGCTGCTGCTGGCCTCCGCCTACACCGGCGACCCACGCGGCCGGCGGGCCCTCGAACGGCACCGGGAGAGCCTGTCCCCCGCCGCCCGGCTGTGCCACCGGGCCTGGGCGGACCCGCCGCGCACGGCCCACGGCGCGGAGGCGGAACTACGGGCACTGGCGGCCCGTACGGCCGCCGGGGGCGAGGCCGGGAAGGCGTGGCTGCTGCTGTGGACGGCGACCGCGGTGGACGCGGCCGACGCGGACCTGCGCCGCCCCTTCGCCCAGGACCACGCCTACGCCACCCAGGGTTCGGTGGCGAAGGCCCGCTGCTACCAGGCGTTCCTGCGCGGCGACTGGAACACCGCCGAGGAGTGTCTGCGCGAGGCGGACACCGCCGACGAGCTCGGGTACCACTGCAACGCCCTGCTGTTCCGGCACTACCACGCCCACTTCCTGGCCGGACGCGGTGACGAGCGGGGGCTGCGCGCGGCACGGGCGCGGATCGAGCCCTTGGCGGCGCGGGCCCGGATGCGGTTCGTCACGGACCATCTCCAGCGGCTCGACGCCCTCGCCGCGCTGGCGCACGGACGGTACGAGGAGGCGTACGACCGGCTGCGCGGCCTGCTGGAACCGGGCGCGCTGCCCGACGGAGTCGCCTGGTTCCATCTGCCGTTCTTCGACTTCGTCGTGGCGAGCCTCGGCTGCGGCCGGCCGGCGGAGGCACGGGCACAGGTCGCGGCCGGGCGGGCGGCCCGGATGGACGAGATCAGCGCGCACCACGCCTTCCTGTTGGCCGCGGCGGCCGCACTGACGGCTGCCGACGAGGAGGCGGACGCGGCCTATGCGGCGGCCTACGCGGTGCCTGGTTCCGGTCAGTGGGTCTTCGACCTGGCGCGGCTGCGCCTGGGGCACGGCGCCTGGCTGAGCCGGCAGGGGCGCCGGGCCGAGGCGGACGACGTGCTGCGCGCCGCGGCCCGCACCTTCCAGGAGCTGGGGGCCGTTCCCTGGGTCGAGCGGTGCGAGGACGAACTGCGCGCGGAGGACGGCGTGCTGACGGCTCAGGAACTGCGGATCGCCCGGCTGGTCGCGACCGGGCTCACGAACAAGGAGGTCGGCGCCGAGTTGCGGCTCTCCCCGCGCACGATCTCGGCGCATCTGTACCGGATCTTCCCCAAGCTCGGTATCACCTCGCGGGCGGCTCTGGCGCGGGCGCTGCCGAGCGGCGGCTCTCCTGAAGCGCGCGAGCGACTCCGGCCCGGGTGGTGACGCCCAGCTTGGGAAAGATCCGGTAGAGATGGGCGCCGATGGTGCGCGGGGACAGGCCCAGCCGCTCCCCTATTTGACGGTTCGTCAGCCCCTCAGCGGCGAGTTCGGCGATCCGCGACTCCTGGGCGGTCAGCCGGGCGTCGCTTCCGGCCGCCGCCAGCTCCAGGTCCCGACGGGCCTGTCGGGCCCAGGGCGTGGCGCCGAGGCGGGTGAAGATGCGCTGGGCTTCCCTGCTGTGCGCGGCCGCCTGTTCGGGGTGGCCGCGGCGGCGGAGCAGACGGGCGTGCGCGAGGTGGGCGCGGGCGAGCGGGAAGGGCCAACTCCCGGCGCCTGGAAGGGCGTACACGGCGGCGAAGTGTTCCTCGTCCTGTGCCGCCAGCGCCTCGGCCACGGCCACCAGAAAGGCGTGATGCGGCGAGGCGGCGGCGAGCCCCGCCTCCCGGACGGCGCGCAGTCGCTCCCGCGCCTCGTCCTGCCGCCCGCTGTCCACGGCCGCCTGCACCCAGTCCACGAGCGCCAGGTGGGACCAAGGCGTGTCGGCCGCCGGAAGCGCCCGCGCGTGGTGCCAGGCCTCCTGCGTCCGCCCGTGGCCGAGGGCGCCCAGCACCTTGAGCGCCTGGAAACGCTCGGCGACGAGGCGCAGCTGACGCTCCCGGGCCGCCGTGCCGAGGACGGGCTCCAGCTCGGCCAGGCCGGTGAGGTCTCCGCGAGCGGCGAGGATCTGCGCGGTGTTCAGCAGGAACATGGTCTCGTTGAGGGCGTGCCGGTAGGCGGCGGAGGTCCCGGCGCCCTGGCGGGAGACGGCGAGGGACTCCTCCCAACGGCCGTGCAGGAAGTCGTCGTGGGCGCGGAGTCCGGCGACGAAGGCCTGGGGCGCGTAGGCGCGGCTGCGGGCGAGACAGCCGCGCAGGGCGTCGTGCTCACCGACGGCGTCGACGGCGGCGGCCGACCACAGCAGGATCCAGGCGGCGGCGGTCTCCCGCTCCCGGGGCAACTCCCGGACGGCCCGGCCCAGTTCGCCGTACGGACCGGGATGCGGGCCGGTCCACGTCCGCAGGCACAGCGCGGCCGGCCCGCCGGTGTCCGCGGTGTGCCGTTCGACGGCGGCCCGGGCCCGTGTGTCGCCGGTGTGGACGGCGGCGAGAAGAAGCAACAGCAGCATGGCGTCGCGCAGTTCGGCCGTCTCGTCCAGCAGCCCGGGCAGCAGCTCGACCGTGGGCATGGGGTCGCCGTCGAGCTGGAAGCGGGTGCAGGCGAGGGCGTAGGCGTACGCGGCGCGGGGCTCGGGTCGTCCGGGGCGGGCCTCGGTCTCCGCCTCGGTGAGGAGTTCCGCCGCGAGGCGCATCCGGCCGCCTCGGGTGGCCATGACCGCGGCGGCGACCAGGCGTGCGGCCCGGGTCGCCGGGTCCGGGCTGAGCCCGGCCGCTCTGCCCATCAGGCGTGCCGCCGCCGCGTCCTCGCCTTCGGCGGCGGTTCGGTCGGCCTCCTGGTGGACCAGGTCGGCCAGTTCGGCGTCGGTGCCGACGGCGGCGGCCGCCCGGTGCACGATCCGGTGCGGGCTCGTCGCGGGCAGGGAGTCCGCGAGGAGCCGGTGGGCGGCCCGGCGTTCGGCGGGGGTGGCCAGGTGGATCAGGCCCGCGCGGACCAAGGGGTGGCGGAATGCGAGGTGTTCCCCGTCGAGGTGGGCGAGCCCGGAGGCCTCGACGCTCTGCCGGGTGCGTGAGTCCATGTTCCGCACCGGGGCGGCGTGCTGGGCGGGCGGGCCGCCGAGGGCCACCGCCAGCAGCAGGTGCCGGGCCGTCGCCGGGAGGGCGCCCAGGCTGTCCTCGTAGAGCCGTCCGAGTCGTTCACCGAGGGGCAGTTCGTCGAAGAGGTCGGGAATTCCCGCCGCTCGGGGGCCCGCGAGGTAGGCGGGGTGGTCGGTGGCCGCCTTGCGGAGGCGTGCCGGGAGCTCGTGCAGGGCGAGGGGGTTGCCGTCGGCCGCCCGCAGCACGCGCTCGCGCGCTCCCTCGGGGAGCCAGGGATGCAGGGCGCGCAGCAGCCGTTCGGACTCCTGCTCGGTCAGCGGAGGCAGGTCGATCGCGCCCTCGGCCGCCGGATCCCGGGTCGCGCCGACGAGCACCAGGGGCAGTGACGCCGTACGGCCGCGCAGTCGTCGGAAGACGCCGAGGCTCGCCGGGTCGGCCCACTGGAGGTCGTCCTGGAGGACGACGACGGGCCGGTCAGCGGCGGCGCGGGCGAGCAGGGCACGGGCGGCGTCGGCCACGGCCTCGGGGTGGGGAGCGGCGCCGTCGTGGATGCCCAACGCGCTCTCCAGGGCGGCGCGTTGTCCTGCCGGGAGGGCCGGTACGTGCTCCAGCAGCGGCCAGAGCACCTGGTGGAGGGCGGCGTAGGCGAGCGAGGACTCCGCCGCCGCGCCGGTCATCCGCAGGACGCGCAGTCCGGCGCCGAGGGCGGCCGTCCCGGCCTCCTCCAGCAGCGCGGTCTTGCCCATGCCGGGGTCGCCGCGCAGCAGCAGGGACGTTCCCGCTCTCCTGATGCCCGCGAGAGCCGCGCGGATCACGGTGAGCTGCGCGTCGCGTCCGGCCGGCGTCATGCGGTGCCCCTACCCCCTACCCCTCCCGCTGACCTGCCGACGAGCGGGAGAGACCACGATACCCAGCGGTGGCGGACCGGTACGGCTCCCCGCACTGTGGGGAGGGCGTCACCGCGCACGTCCATGCACTGTCGGGAGGGTGGCGGTGCACTCAGGGACAATTCCCGCGGCCCTCCCGTCCTTAGCGTGGTGACGCCCCGCCGGAGAGACCGGCGGAGCCTGCACAACCCGGGAGAGTCACATGTCCGACGCCGTCGAGCCGGTCCAGCCGGTGCTGGAGCCCGCGGCCACCGCTTTCGCCGAGGCCACCGCGAACCCGCCGTACCTCTTCGAGCTGCCGCCCGCCGACGGCCGCAAGGCGGTCGACGAGGTGCAGTCCGGTCAGATCGACAAGCCCGCGATCGACGAGGAGTGGGTCACCGTCTCCGGTGGTCCGACGGGCAGCGTCCGGGCCCGGATCGTCCGGCCCGCCGGGGCCGAGGGCACCCTGCCGGTGATCCTCTACATCCATGGCGCGGGCTGGGTGTTCGGCAACGCCCACACCCACGACCGGCTGGTGCGGGAGCTGGCTGTCGGGGCGAACGCGGCCGTGGTCTTCCCCGAGTACGACCTGTCCCCCGAGGTCCGCTACCCGGTGGCGATCGAGCAGAACTACGCGGTGGCGCGGTGGGTCGTGGCCGAGGGCGCGGCCCAGGGTCTCGACGCGTCCCGGATGGCCGTGGCCGGTGACTCGGTCGGCGGCAACATGACCGCGGCGCTGACGCTGATGGCCAAGCAGCGCGGGGACGTTCCGCTGGTGCAGCAGGTGCTGTTCTACCCGGTGACCGACGCGAACTTCGACACGCCGTCCTACCGGCAGTTCGCCACCGGGTACTTCCTGCGCCGGGACGGCATGCAGTGGTTCTGGGACCAGTACACGACCGACGAGGCCGAGCGCGCCCAGATCACCGCCTCCCCGCTGCGCGCCACCACCGAACAGCTCACCGGGCTGCCCCCGGCCCTGGTGATCACCGGTGAGGCCGATGTCCTGCGCGACGAGGGCGAGGCGTACGCCAACAAGCTGCGGGAGGCCGGGGTCGCCGTCACCGCCGTGCGCTTCCAGGGCATCATCCACGACTTCGTGATGCTCAACGCCCTGCGCGAGACCCACGCCGCCGAGGCCGCGATCACCCTCGCGGTCGGCACGCTGCGCACCGCCCTGCATGCCGGCTGACCGACCCCGACCTACGGAAGTGAGCACCACCATGACCGCACGCCCCGCCCCGACCGTCGTCCTCGTGCACGGCGCCTTCGCCGACGCCGCCTCCTGGTCCGGCGTCGTCGCGGAGCTGCAGAGCCACGGCATCCCCGTAATCGCCCCGCCCAACCCGCTGCGCGGCCTGGCCTCCGATGCCGCGTACGTGGCCTCCGTGGCCGCCCGGATCGACGGCCCCGTGGTGCTCGTCGGGCACTCCTACGGCGGTGCGCTGATCTCCGTGGCGGGCGCCGCCGACAACGTCGTCGGGCTGGTCTACGTCGCGGCCTATGTGACCGACGAGGGCGAGAGCCTCGGTGAGCTTCAGGGGCGTTTCCCGCTCTCGCCGCTGGTCAGCAATCTGCGGGAGGCCACGTATCCGGTGCCGGGCGGTGAGCCGGCGGTCGAGGTCACCATCGCGGCCGAGGCGTTCCCGGAGATCTTCGCCGCCGACGTCCCGTCCTCGGTCACCGAGGTGCTGGCGGTGTCGCAGCGTCCGCTGGCCGCCGGGGCCTTCACGGAGACCGCGTCGGTCGCGGCCTGGCGGACCAAGCCGTCCTGGGCCCTGATCGCCGCCGCCGACCAGGCCATCAACCCCGAGGTCCAGCGGTTCGGCGCCAAGCGCGCCGGGGCGACGGTCGTGGAGCTGGAGGGCGCCTCGCACGCGGTGGCGGTGTCGCGGCCCACGGAGGTCGCGGACCTGATCCGCGAGGCGGTACGCGCCACGCGCTGAGGGCGCGGCTCGTACGGAGGTGACACCACGTGCCCCAGGCAGCGCGCAGCGGGCATGACGCGTGGGCGGGTCCCGTACCGATTCCGGTACGGGACCCGCCCACGCGTGTTCGCGCCGTCAGTCGGTGCCGAACTCCATCGCCGCGTTGTCGAGCAGCTCGTCGCTGTCGGGGCCCTTGCCGCCGGAGGCGATGGCCTCGGCGCCACCCTCGGTCAGGGCGCCGATCAGGCTGGTCGCGCCGGCCTCGACGGCCGCCGACTGCGGGGCGCCGACCATGCCGAGCCCGGCGTACAGCTCCAGCTTGGTGCGGGAGTCGGCGATGTCGAGGTTGCGCATGGTGAGCTGGCCGATCCGGTCCACCGGGCCGAAGGCCGCGTCCTCGGTGCGCTCCATGGACAGTTTGTCCGGGTGGTAGCTGAAGGTCGGGCCCGTGGTGTCGAGGATCGAGTAGTCCTCGCCGCGCCGCAGCCGCAGCGTCACCTCGCCGGTGACGGCCTGGCCGACCCAGCGCTGCAGCGACTCGCGGATCATCAGCGCCTGCGGGTCAAGCCAGCGGCCCTCGTACATCAGCCGGCCGAGGCGACGGCCCTCGTTGTGGTACTGGGCGAGGGTGTCCTCGTTGTGGATCGCGTTGACGAGCCGCTCGTAGGCCGCGTGCAGCAGGGCCATGCCGGGCGCCTCGTAGATGCCGCGGCTCTTGGCCTCGATGATCCGGTTCTCGATCTGGTCGGACATGCCGAGGCCGTGCCGGCCGCCGATGGCGTTGGCCTCCATCACCAGGTCGACGGCGGAGTGGAACTCCTTGCCGTTGATGGTGGTCGGGCGGCCCTGCTCGAAGCCGATGGTCACGTCCTCGGCGGCGATCTCGACCTCGGGGTCCCAGAACCGCACGCCCATGATCGGCTGCACGGTCTCCAGGCTGGTGTCCAGGTGCTCCAGGGTCTTGGCCTCGTGCGTGGCGCCCCAGATGTTGGCGTCGGTGGAGTACGCCTTCTCGGTCGAGTCCCGGTAGGGCAGGTCGTGGGCGACCAGCCACTCCGACATCTCCTTGCGGCCGCCCAGCTCGGTGACGAAGTCCGCGTCGAGCCAGGGCTTGTAGATCCGCAGGTGCGGGTTGGCGAGCAGGCCGTAGCGGTAGAACCGCTCGATGTCGTTGCCCTTGAAGGTCGAGCCGTCGCCCCAGATCTGGACGTCGTCCTCCATCATCGCGCGGACCAGCATGGTGCCGGTGACCGCGCGGCCGAGGGGGGTGGTGTTGAAGTACGCCCGCCCGCCCGAGCGGATGTGGAACGCACCGCAGGTCAGCGCCGCCAGCCCCTCCTCGACCAGCGCCGCGCGGCAGTCGACCAGGCGCGCGATCTCGGCGCCGTAGGTCTTCGCGCGGCCGGGCACCGACGCGATGTCGGGCTCGTCGTACTGGCCGATGTCGGCGGTGTACGTGCAGGGCACGGCACCCTTGTCGCGCATCCAGGCGACCGCCACGGAGGTGTCGAGGCCACCGGAGAAGGCGATCCCGACGCGCGAGCCGACGGGGAGGGAGGTAAGCACTTTGGACATAGCAGAAGTATGCACGACGTCGCATGAACATGCAACGCCCACCCGGGTGGGCCGCCCAGAAGGCACCGCAGGATCGCGAAGGCTTGCTTCACAGGGCTCCCACCCCGTAAACCTTGCACCACAAGCAGCCATGGCTCTGGGGGGAGTTGGCGCATGGAAGGCACGGTCGACGGGTTCCGCTACGGAGCGGTGACCCCGGTGGCGGCCTACTTGATGGCCTGCCTGGGAGGGGCGCTGGGACTGCGCTGCATCGTCCGGTCCCTGATCAACGAACAGTCCTGGAAGCCGGGCTGGCTGGCACTGGGCGCCACCTCGATCGGCTGCGGCATCTGGACCATGCACTTCATCGCGATGATCGGCTTCCAGGTCGAGGAGACCCGGATCCGCTACGACACGGCACTCACGGTGCTCAGCCTGATAGTGGCGATCCTGGTGACCGGCGTCGGCGTCTTCCTCGTGGGCTACCGGGGCGCCGGGGCAGCCTCACTCACCCTGGCCGGCATCGTCACCGGTCTCGGTGTCGCGGTCATGCACTACCTCGGAATGGCGGCGCTGCGGCTCAACGGGGACATCGGCTACGACGCGCCCACCGTCGGCCTCTCGGTGCTGATCGCCATCGGCGCCGCCACCGCCGCGCTGTGGGCGGCGGTGTCCGTGCGTGGCTTCCTCATGAGCCTCGCGGCCAGCCTGGTGATGGGGGTGGCCGTCTCGGGCATGCACTACACCGGCATGGCGGCCGTGCACGTCCATCTCGACAGCTCGGCCGGCGCCTGGGCGGGCGACTCGCCCACCTCGCTGCTGCTGCCCATGCTGCTCGGGCCGATCGTGTTCCTGCTGCTGGCGGGTGTCGTGGTGATGTTCGATCCGCTGCTGGTCCTCGGCGAGGGCGACTGGAACCGGCGCGCGGAACAGGCGACCGCACGCCGGGAGAGCACGACCTGGGGAACCGTCAAAGGCGGTCCCCCGCAGGCCCGTTCGTAGATCGTTGTTACGGTTCACCGGTGTCTGACTCTTCACGCGATACCGCCGAAGGCGCCGGCTGGGGAACCGCGGAACGCGGTACGTACCAGCGGCTGATGCCCACCGAGGTCCAGAAGATCTCCTGGCTCGACCCGAGAATGCTGTGGGCGGCCCGCAACGGCGTGCTGGCCTCCTGGTTCGGGGACCCGAGCGGGCGGACCCGCGGCCGCTGGGTCGCTCAGCGCGCCGCGGCCGGGGCCCCCGCCGACAAGGTGATCCGGCGCACGGACCCCGACCGCTTCTCGTTCCTCGTGATCGGGGACACCGGCGAGGGCGACGATCCCCAGTACGCCGTGGTGCCGGGGCTGCTGAAGGCCGGCGCGGACACCGCCTTCGCGGTGCTCGCCAGTGACGTGATCTACCCGGTGGGCAGCGCCGACGACTACGACGGCAAGTTCTTCCGCCCGTACCAGGACTACCGGGCGCCGATCTACGCGATACCCGGCAACCACGACTGGTACGAGGACCTCGGCGCCTTCATGCGCGTCTTCTGCGGCGACGCCCCCGCCCTGCCGCCCGAGCCGAGGCCGCGTCCGCTCAGCCGGGCCTGGCTGCGCTCGCTGCTGTGGCACCGGCCGCGCGCGCGGGACGGCGCCCGCCTCGACGAGGCACGCAAGCTGCGCTCGGACCCGGCCCAGGAGGCGGTCCAGCCCGGCCCGTACTGGGCGATCGACGCCGGGCCGGTACGCATCATCGGCATCGACACGGGCCTGCTCGGCACCCTCGACGCCGAACAGGGCGCCTGGCTGCGCGAGGTCTCCCGCGACCCGCGCCCCAAGATCCTGGTCACGGGCTCGCCGCTGTACGTGGACGGCGAGCACCATCCCTGCGCCATAGAGGGCGGCGGCACGGTCGACGACATCGTCCGCGACCCGGCGCACCGCTATGTGGCGGCGATCGGCGGCGACATCCACAACTACCAGCGCTACCCGGTCAAGGTGGGCGACCGCACCATCCAGTACGTGGTCTCGGGCGGCGGCGGCGCGTTCATGCACGCCACGCACACCATCCCGCGCGTCGACGTGGGCCAGGTGACCGAGGCGGACTTCCGCTGCTACCCCCTGCGCGGCGACTCCCTCGCCTTCTACAGCAGGCTCTACGGCCGTCGGCTGCGCCTGCGCCGCTTCTTCACGCTCACCGAGGCAGAGGCGGCGGCGGTGGTCGCCGAGCGACTCGGCATCCCGCTGACCCGGTCCCAGCAGGCGACGGTACGGATCACCCGGCGCACCCGGCTGGTGGCGAGCCTGCTCGGCGCGGGCCGCCGCCCGGACCGCAGCGCGCGCTTCCGCCTCCCGGTGCGCAAGATCTACACCTCCCTGTTCTCGCCCAGCTCGGCCACCTACAGCCCGCCGTTCTTCAAGTGCTTCCTGCGCGTGGACGTCACACCCGAGGCGATCCGGCTGCGCTGCTACGCGGCGACGGGCAACCGGGCCCAGGAGATCGAGCCACCGATCGAGGACGAGGTCACGATCCCCCTCGTCTAGAGAGGGCTCTCTCGCGGCCGAGGGAACACGGTCGGCGGGCACGCGGTTGACACCGAGGAACTTGTTGAACTTTGGAGGATTCCATGGCGTCCGCCTCACGACCGCTGCGCAAGCTGGGCTTCCTGACCATCGGGCTGTTCGACGAGCGGGACCCCCGCACGGGCCACGAGTCCACGCTCGACCTCATCGCACTGGGCGAGCGGCTCGGCTTCGACAGCGCCTGGGTCCGCCACCGGCACCTCCAGTACGGCGTCTCCTCCCCCGTGGCCCTGCTGGCGGCGGCGACCCAGCGCACCCGGCGCATCGAACTGGGCACCGCGGTCATCCCCCTGGGCTGGGAGAACCCGCTGCGCCTGGCCGAGGACCTGGCGACCGTCGACGTCCTGTCCGGCGGCCGCCTCAACCCGGGCGTCAGCGTGGGCCCGCCGATGCACTACGACCGGGTCAGGGAGGCGCTCTACCCGGACACCGCCGACCACGAGGACTTCAGCTACGAACGGGTGCGCCGGCTGCTGGACCTCGTACGCGGCGAACCGGCCACGGGGTTCAAGGGCACCGAGGGCTTCGAGGTCTTCTCCGACCGGGTGCAGCCGCACTCCCCCGGCCTCGGCGGGCGCCTGTGGTACGGCGGCGGCAGCCTCGGCTCGGCCCGGTGGGCGGGCGAGCACGGCATGAACCTGCTGACCAGCAGCGTGGTGAAGGCGGAGGAGTCGGAGGAGCCGCAGGACTTCGCGCGGATCCAGCTTTCCCACATCCGCGCCTTCCGGGACGCCCACCCGGACGGCGACCGGGCCCGCGTCTCGCAGGGCCTGGTGGTCGTCCCCACCGACTCCGCGACGCCTGCGCAGCGCGCCAGGTACGAGGAGTACGCGGCCCGGCGCACCCCGCGCACCACCTCACCGCAGGGCCCGGCCCGGCTGATGTTCGCCCCCGACATCGTCGGCACGAGCGCGGAGATCGCCGAACGCCTCGACGCGCACGCGGCGTTCCGCGAGGTGGACGAGGTCGCGTTCGCGCTCCCCTTCACCTTCGAGCACGAGGACTACGTCCAGATCCTCACGGACATGGCCACCAAGCTGGGTCCGGAGCTGGGGTGGCGATCCGCCGCCTGAGCATCGGCCGGGGTCAGTACCGTCTCCGGTCGAGACCCTCGTCCAGGCTCAGGGCCGCCGTGATGAGGGCGAGGTGGGTGAACGCCTGCGGGAAGTTGCCCAGTTGCTCACCGGTCGGGCCGATCTCCTCGCCGAACAGGCCGACATGGTTGGCGTACGTGAGCATCTTGTCGAAGGCGTAGCGGGCCTGGTCGATCCGGCCGGAGCGGGCGAGGGCGTCGACGTAGAGGAAGCTGCACAGCGAGAACGTGCCCTCGCTGCCGCGCAGGCCGTCCGGCGAGGCGGCGGGGTCGTAGCGGTAGACCAGACTGTCGGAGACCAGTTCGCCGTCCATGGCGTCGAGCGTGGACAGCCAGCGCGGGTCCCGGGACGTGATGAAGCCGACCGACGGCATGAGCAGCAGGGAGGCGTCGAGCACCTCGCTGCCGTAGTGCTGGACGAACGCCTGCCGGCGCGGGCTCCAGCCCCGCTCCATGATCTGCGCGAGTACGGCGTCCCGGGCGGTGGTCCAGCCGACCAGGTCCGCGGGGCGGGCCAGCGCCCGGGCGACGCGGATACCGCGGTCGAAGGCGGTCCAGCACATCAGACGGCTGTAGGTGAAGTCCTTCCGGCCCCCGCGCGTCTCCCAGATGCCCTCGTCCGGGCGGTCCCAGTTGTCCACCAGCCAGTCGAGCAGCCGGGCCACACCACGCCAGCCGTCGTAGTGCAGGTGGTTCGCGAGGTCATGGCTGGCGGTGAGGGCATAGATCGCCTCGCCGTAGATGTCGAGCTGGAGTTGGTCGGCGGCGCCGTTGCCGATCCGGACCGGCGCGGAGCCGCGGTAGCCCTCCAGGTGGTCGAGGGTCTCCTCGCCGAGGTGCGGGTCGCCGTCGATGCGGTACATGATCTGCAACGGCTCACCGGTCACCGTACGGCGCTCGCGTAGCCGGTCGGCGATCCAGAGGCGGAACGCGTGGGCCTCCTCCTCGAAGCCGAGACCGATCAGGGCACGCAGCGACAGCGAGGCGTCCCGCACCCAGGTGTAGCGGTAGTCCCAGTTGCGCTCCCCGCCGACCTGCTCGGGCAGACCCGCGGTCGCGGCCGCGACGGGGGCGCCGGTGGGGGCGTAGGTGAGCAGCTTGAGCGTGATCGCCGACCGGTTGACCGTCTCCGTCCAGCGGCCGCGGTACTGGCTGCGCGCCACCCAGCGGTACCAGAAGCGGCACGTCTCCTCGAACTCCGCGCGCAGACTGTCGTACGCCGGTGCCGGCGGCCGCTCGCCGCCGGTGGCGCACACCGTCAGCACCACGCCCGCCATCCGCCCCTGCTCCAGGTCCACGGTGGCCACGACGTCCTCGCCGTCCCGTTCCAGGACCACGGCCCCCGCGGGCTGGAGGTGGAGGTCGGTGCCCGGCCCGCTGAAGTGAGCGGTGCCGTCGAGGAGTTCGAGGTGATGGCCGGCGCGGGCGTAGTCGAAGCGGGGGCGGCAGGAGAGGGAGAAGCGGATCCGGCCGCGGGTGACCCGCATCGCCCGCACCAGGCGATGCCGGTCCGTGGCCGTCTCCGGGCGGTTCACGGGCATGAAGTCGACCACCTCACCGACCCCGTCGGGGGTGAGGAAGCGGGTGATGAGCACGGCGGTGTCGGCCAGATACAACTGCCGTGTGGTCACGTCCGCGCCCTCCACGGTGATCGCGAAATGGCCGCCGCGATCGTGGTCGAGCAGCGCCGCGAACAGGCTGGGCGAGTCGAACCGCGGCGCGCAGAACCAGTTGATCACGCCGTCGGACGAGACGAGCGCCGCGGTCTGGAGGTCGCCGACCATTCCGTGGTCCTCGATGGGCGGGTAGCGCCGCATGACGATCGATTCCTTCCGGTCACGGCCGCCTGTGGGGATTCCGGGAAACGGATGCGATGAGCGGCCGCGCTCACGGAGTGACGACGGCGAAGTCCGGATCCCATGCGTCCAAGTGGCCGAGCGGCTCGGGAAGTTCACCGGCGTCGCCGGTGGCCTTCTGGGCGACGTCCGGCCGCGCCCCCTTGGCCTCGTTGTTCTCGGGCATGCCGCTCTCCCTTGCTGACCACGCCGGCGCCCGTCGACCCGGCGGACCCGGTCAGTGCCACCCTGACCCGGACCGGCCGGCGCCACGACCGGTGTCGGCCGTACGAGGGAACGGCGGCCGGCGGGCCGGCCCACGACCGCCCCCGCCCCCACCCCGGCCGCGGCGGACACGACGTTCCTGTACCCACCCGCCCGTCCTCGATCGGCCCAGCACCGCTCGCCCCGGCGGTCCTGGAGAGCCTTGACTGGCAGATGGGTGTCGTGGGCGGCATGGCGTTCGAGCGGGAGGCGGCATGGCGTGGACGACGCGGCTGGCACGCTGGCGCGCCGGTGCGGAACGGCGCTTCCCCGTCCTGACCGAGCTGACCGGCCGGTTGCTCTCGGTGAACCTGCTGGACTCCGCGACCAGGCTCGCGGCGCAGGCGTTCCTGGCCGCGGTGCCGCTGCTGTTCACCCTCGCCGCCTTCGCCCCGCTCAGCGTCCGCGACCAGCTCCGGGACTCCCTGCGCGCCATGTTCGGCCTGACCGGCCGGGCGAACGCGGAGCTGGATCAGGTGCTGAACCAGTCCGACGACGAGTTCGTGCGGGAGACCAGCGGCGTCGTCGGCCTGTTGGTGGCCCTGATCTCCGCCACCAGCTTCAGCCGCGTCATGACCCGGATCTGCGAGCGTGCCTGGCGGCTGCCGAGGGCGGGCACCAGGATCGCCGCCTGGCGCTGGCTGGTGTGGCTCGTCGTCATGGTGCTGGTCGTCCTCCTTCAGGGCCCGGTCCGCACCGGCTTCGGCGTCGGCCTGTGGCTCGGCACCGTCCTGTTCTTCCTGGTCAGCACCGGCGTATGGCTCTGGACACAGCACCTGCTGCTGGCCGGGCGCGTCTCCTGGCCGGCCCTGCTGCCCGGCGCGCTCCTGGCGGCGGGGGCCACCAGTGCGCTCGCCCTGACCGCCCGGCTCTACATCCCCAACGCCCTCAACCGCGCCCTGTCCGAGTACGGCTCCCTCGGCCTGGTCCTGACGCTGTTCTCCTGGCTGATCGTCGTCTGCGCCGCCGTCACCCTGGCGGTGACGATCGGCGCGGTGCTGGTGCAGGAGGGCTCGGTCGACCTGTCCCGGAGACCTCCTGACCGTCCATGAGCCACTCGATCGCGGACAGGATCCCCTCCAGGGCGCCCGGCTCGGCGGCGAGGGCGGCGAGCGAGACAGAGGGCCAGGCGTTGTAGCCCTTAGCGGGCAGCGCGTCCAGGCGTTCGGCGAGGCCCGGGACCCTCGGCAGGACGGCCGCGAACGCCGCCGCCCGGTCCTGGCCGAGGTGATGGGTGATCGACCCGAAGGCGAAGGAGAGGTCGTCGCGCACCGGGCCGTCCTGCAGCGACAGGTTCCAGACGGGAACCGCCCGTCCGGAGACGGGATAGTAGACGGACGTACTCCGGTACTTGGCCGTTCCGCCCTCGGATCG
Organism: Streptomyces sp. NPDC043726; assembly: GCF_056436565.1. Taxonomy (NCBI): domain Bacteria; kingdom Bacillati; phylum Actinomycetota; class Actinomycetes; order Kitasatosporales; family Streptomycetaceae; genus Streptomyces; species Streptomyces sp. NPDC043726. Next base: position 41,787 of record NZ_JBWKCI010000020.1, on the reverse strand, counting down.
GCCCTTCGCCGTGGCGTGGTCGAGCAGGGCGGTCGCGATCCGCCGTACCTCCGGATCGGGGCGGGACCGGATCGTGTCGTCCATGTCGGCCCGCGTGGTCCGTTGCGCGGTACGGCGGCCGGAGGGGGACTTCGCGGCCCTGGCGACCTCGCCGTGGATACGCGGGACGAGCACCTTCAGGTCTCCGCCGCCGCGGTACTGGGTCAGCTCGACGGCGTACACATCGGTCTGCCGCAGCTGCCGGTTCAGGAACTCCACGATCGCCCGCAGCTCCAGCGGGATCCGGTCGGCGACGAACAGCAGCCGCATCTGCCCGGCGGCCAGCCGCTCCTCGACCGACGCCCAGAACTCCTCAGCCGACCGGTCGCCGAGGAGTTCGCCGTACGCCTCCTCCAGCGGACGCCCGTCCTTGGCGCAGGTGTCCTCGAAGGACCGTCGCAGCAGCGGGGCGGGCCAGTAGCGGGCGGCGTTCGCCGCGTAGTCCAGCATCTGCCCGACCACCTCGCGTCGGATCCGGGTGTCCGTGGCCCGCTTGACCTCCACCAGGGTCGGCACGCCGTCGGCGTCGACGAAGAGATGGTCCAGCCAGTACGCCGCCCCGCCCTCGGTGTCCGTCGGCACACCCATCTCCCGGGCCACCAGCACCAGCCGCAACGGCCGGCCGTCGGCGAGGGAGCCGAAGTCCAGCACCCGAGGGTGGCGGGCGAGCAGTTCCTGGAACTCCGTCTCGGTCGCGAACCCGGAGAGCTCCAGCGCCCGCAGCTCCTCCCCCAGAACGAACACCGGCTGATCCGTCATGCGCTCCCGGCCCCCTTGATCCGGCGCCGAAGAGCGTACTCAGGCGCCCCGTGGCGTGTCCGGCTGACGCTGCGTATTCACACCACGGTGTCCTGGAGGAGGCCGATGTCCGGCAGGTCGAGGGAGCAGATGCGTGCGGCCTCGTCGTCGGGAGCCCGACCGGCGCGCGGACGAGGTGCCGGTCGCGTACGTGACCGTCACCGATCCCGCGCTGGACGAGGACGAGCTGCCGGCCTGGGCCGCCGAGCACGTCAGTGAGACGCCGGCCGCACCCGAGGCCGTCCACGTCCTCGACGCGCTGCCCCTCACCGTGGTCGGCAGGCCGTACAAGCTCCCGCTGCGCGCCGACGCCACCCGGCGGGTGCTGACCGAGGTTCTCGGCGACCTCGCACGGGTCGAGGCCGACGCCGACTCGGGCACCGTGACCGTCACGATCACCGTCCGCCCCGGCGCCGACCCCGCCGAAGTGGGGCGCGGGGTCGGCGACTTCACGGTGCCCTGCCGGATCGTCGCCGCCGGGGCCGGACAAGAGCCGTGAGTCGGCCTCACCAGCGGCCCGGCTCGCTCCCCACGATCGGTTCCGAGGGCTTGCCGTCCACGCCCACGGGCACGTCCCCGGCCAGCATCACCCGGTGCATGGTCCGGGGGTGGTCCAGGTGGGCGTTGTCGCTCGGGGCGAGGTGGATGGTGGCGCGGTTGTCCCAGAAGGCCACGCTGCCCGGCTCCCAGCGGAAGCGGACCGTGTACTCGGGGCGGACCGCCTGGTCCAGGAGGAGGTCCAGGAAGGCCTGGCTCTCGGCTCGGGAGAGATCGGCGATCTGCTCGACGTAGTAGCCGTTGACGTACAGGATCCGCTCGCCGGTCTCGGGATGGACCCGTACCAGCGGGTGGAGCGTGGCCACCTGGTGGTCCAGCAGGTGGCGGACGTACGCGTCGTCCCCGGGGCGGGGCTGGTAGCCGACGCCCAGGCGGTGTTCGGCGCGCAGGGCGGACACGAACTCCCGCACCGGGGCGGACAGTCCGGCGTAGGCGGCCGCCAGGTTCGACCAGGTCGTGTCACCGCCGTACGGCGGAGTCGTCTCGGCGCGCAGGATCGTCGCCGCGGGCGGGTCGACACGGGCGCCGTGGTCGCAGTGCCAGCCGCGCAGCAGGGTGTGCCGGCGGCGCCGCAGCCACTCGTCGTGGTCCATGCCGAACCGGCCGCCCAGTTCCAGCCGGTCCGCCGTGGTCTCCACCTCCGGAAAGTCCGGCGGGGAGGCCTTGCCGCGGCGGGGCAGGACGACCGGATCGCCGAACCGGCGGGCGAACGCCACGTGTTCGGCGTGGCCGAGGTGCTGGTCGCGGAAGAACACCACCTTCCAGCGCAGCACCGCGGCCCTGATCGCGGCGACCACGGCGTCGTCGAGGTCGGCCGCCAGGTCCACGCCCCTGATCTCCGCGCCGATGTGCCCGGCGGCCGGTCTCACCTCGATCCCCGCGATCCGCTCCGTCCCCTGCGCGGTCGCCCTGTCCGTCGTCATGCGCACTCCGTCGACTCGTCGGCACCGACTCCACGCCGGTTCCCCCAAGATCGTGACAGCAATCGACGAGTGTGGCGAGACCGGCATTAATGCGTTGTGCGTCCCGCCTCCGGCCGCCTACGGTCCCGATCATGCTGCCTCTGGTGGAGACCGACGAGGAATGGGACGCGGTCGTCCCCGACGAGAGCGTGATGCGCCCCGGAGCGGAGGACCTGTGCGCGCGCCTGGGTCTGACCGGGGCACCGCTGACGCGCTTCCCGGACGGATCGCAGCCGGTCTACGCCGTGGGCGACGACCTCGTCCTCAAGCTGTTCCCCGCCGCGGCCGCCGAGGACGGCGTCGCGGAGGGCCGGGTGCTGTCGTACGTCCAGGGCAAGCTGCCCGTGCAGACGCCCCGGGTGCGGGACTTCGGGGCGTACGAGAACGGCTGGCGGTACGTCCTGATGTCCCGCCTGCGGGGCGAGAACCTGGCCACGATCTGGGCCGGCGTGCCGAGGGCCGACCGGGAACGGCTCGTCGCCGAGGTCGGTGAGGCCCTCGCGGTGCTGCACGCGCTCGCTCCTGAACCGCTGGAGGACGTCCTCGGCCCCGGCGACTGGGGCGCCTTCGTGGACCGGCAGAGCGCGCGGGCGGTGGAACAACAGCGGTCCCACGCGCTCCCCGAGAACTGGCTGGAGCAGATCCCGGACTTCCTCGCCTCGGTCCCGCTGCCCCGCGCACCGCGCCGGTCCCTCCTGCACACCGAGGTCATGCGACAGCACTTCCTCGTCGATCCCGGGGGATGGCGGCTGACCGGGTTCTTCGACTTCGAGCCGGCGATGATCGGCGATCCCGCCTACGACTTCGTGGGCGTCGGCCTGTTCGTCACGGGCGGCGATCCGGACCTGCTGGCCCTGCTCTCCAGAGCCTACGGACGGGCCTTCGAGCCGACTCTGCTGCTCGCGTACACGCTCTTGCACGTGTACAGCAACCTCCCTTGGTACCTGCGGGAGTTGGGCGCACCCGACCGGCGGACCCTGCCCGCGCTCGCCGAGGCGTGGTTCGGTCTCACACCGACGTAAGGTCCACCGGAATCCGCAGCCTGACCCGGCGCGCGGACGGGTCGAAAGGGCTCTTGCTCTCCTGCCGGCGCCCGGAGACGTCGGGGTTGCCGGTGGAACGGCGGTTGAGGAAGGCGTAGTCGCCGTGGACGCCGGCGTCGATGCGCCGGGAGCCGTCGCCGGAGCGGCGCAACTTCACTCCCGCGCGGGTGAGTTGGCCCCGGGTGATATCGCAGGACGGTTCGTGGGCGGTGCCCCGGTAGTCGAGCACACGGGTGCCGTAGACCTCCAGGTCGGCCGTACGACGGCGGCGCAGGCCGCGGGCGACGGGGTCGGGCCGTTGAACACGAAGGACACCGCGGTGTGCGAGACCCCGGCGAGCCGCGCGACATCCCGCGAGGTGCGCCGCGCGGATCCCACCGCCTGCCTCTCCTGACCTGCGCCCATGCCGTCCGCCGCCCTTGTCCCGCCCACCGGTTGATCACTCTCACCCCATCCGTGAGCCGCGTTGAGCACCGTGCCCACGGGGTACCCGGGGCCCGTGAGTGAGCGACTCGACAAGTACCGGGGCAAACGGGACTTCGCACGGACCCGGGAGCCGGCGGGCGAGGACGGCGCCCCCGCGGACGACGGGCACCGCTTCGTCGTGCAGATCCATGACGCGAGCACCCTGCACTTCGACTTCCGCCTGGAGGTCGACGACGTACTGAAGTCCTGGTCAATCCCCAAGGGCCCGTCGGACGACCCGCGGGACAAGCGGCTGGCGGTGCCGACCGAGGACCACCCGCTGGAGTACGCGGAGTTCGAGGGCGTGATCGCGCGGGGCGAGTACGGCGGTGGCACCGTGATCGTCTGGGACCACGGCACGTACGAGCCCCTCAGCCATGACCGCGAGGGCCGTCCCGTAGATTTCGGGGAGTCCGTCGACCATGGCCACGCGACCTTCCGGCTCCGGGGCGCGAAGCTGCGCGGAGAGTACGCGCTGACCCGCTTCCGGGACGCGGAGTCCGACGGCGGCGAGGCCTGGCTGCTGGTGAGGGCCAAGGGCGGGCGGGGCCGGCGGCAGGGCACTCCGGATCCGCGGCGGGCGAGGTCGGCGCGGTCCGGCCGTACCCTCGCGCAGGTCGCCGCCGAGGACGGCGGGGAGGAGTGACCGGGCAGAAGTCGGGGGCGGGCGGCTGAAGCGGCGACGGGCTGAGCGGATCTCGCCGTTCCGGCCCCAACCGGGCCCGTGTGCCTCTATGTTCACGGCGAAGTCGACGCTGTCCGCACTCGGCCGGGAGGCCTCGTATGCGCTTCGCGCTCCGCTCCGCCGTCACCTCCGCCGTGGCCGCCGCCGCCCTGTTCGTCAGCGGTGCCGGCACCGCTCAGGCGACTCCTCCGGGACCCGGCGTCTCCGGGCGGGTGATCAGCCAGACCACCGTCGGCGGCACCGACTACATCCTGCGGGAGATCACCATCCCGGCCGGTCAGGCCACCGGGTGGCACTACCACGACGGCCCGCTGTACGGGGTCGTGAAGAAGGGCACCCTCAGTCACTTCGACTCCACCTGCGCCTCCGACGGCGTCTACGCGAAGGGGAGTTTCATAGAGGAGCCCGCCGGCTCGGGCAATGTGCACATCGGCCGCAACCTCGGTGACACGCCCCTCGTCCTGGAGGTGTTGTACGTCCTGCCGCACAGGGCGCCGTTCTCCCAGGACGCGGCGAACCCGGGCTGCCCCTTCCAGTGATCAGCCCGGCGGGAGGAGCTGTTCCGCCCAGATCGTCTTGCCCCGGCTGGTCTGCCGGCTGCCCCAGCGCTGGGTGAGCTGGGCGACGAGCAGGAGTCCGCGCCCGCCCTCGTCGAAGGCGTGGGCCCGGCGCAGATGCGGTGAGGTGGAACTGCCGTCGGAGACCTCGCAGATGAGGCTGTGGTCGCGGATCAGCCGGAGCTGGATGGGCGGTTCGCCGTAGCGGATCGCGTTGGTGACCAGTTCGCTGACGACGAGTTCGGTGACGAAGGCGGCCTCCTCCATTCCCCAGGCGGCCAGTTGCTCGGTGGCGGCCTGCCGGGCGGGGGCCACCTCGGCCGGGTCCCGGGGGATGTCCCAGGTGGCGACCCGGTCCGCGCCCAGGGCGCGGGTGCGGGCCAGCAGCAACGCCACGTCGTCGCTGGGCTCCTCCGGCATGACGGCCTTGAGCACGGAGTCGCACAGGGCGTCGAGCGAGTCGGCGGGGGTGGCCAGCGCACGGCACAGTTCGTCCTCGGCGTGGTCGAGGTCGCGGTCGCGTTCCTCGATCAGGCCGTCCGTGTAGAGGGCGACGACCGCTCCCTCGGGCAGCTCCAGTTCGAAGGCCTCGAAGGGCAGCCCGCCGACGCCGAGCGGGGGCCCGGCGGACAGCGGGACGAGCCGGGCGGTGCCGTCGGGGAACAGGACGGCCGGGGGCGGATGGCCGGCGGCGGCCATCGTCAGGCGGCGCGAGACGGGGTCGTAGACGGAGTAGAGGCAGGTGGCGCCGAGTTCGGCGACCTCGTCGTCGTGGCCGTCCGAGGCGAGGTGGGTGACCAGGTCGTCGAGATGGGTGAGCAGTTCGTCGGGCGGCAGGTCCACGTCCGCGAGGGTGCGTACGGCCGTGCAGAGCCGGCCCATGGTCGCGGAGGACGGGATGCCGTGCCCGACCACGTCGCCGACGACCAGGCCGACCCGGCTGCCGGAGAGCGGGATGACGTCGAACCAGTCGCCGCCGATCCCGGCCGGCGATCCAGAGGGCAGATACCGGTGGGCGACGTCCACCACCTGCTGTCCGGGCAGCCCGCGCGGCAGCAGGCTGTGCTGGAGGGCGAGCGCGGTGCTGCGCTCGCGGGCGAAGCGCCGGGCGTTGTCGACGCAGACGGCGGCCCGGCTGGCCAGTTCCTCGGCGAGGACGGTGTCGTCGACGCCGTAGTCCTCCGAATGGGCGATCCGCACCGCCACCATGACGCCCAGCGTGGTGCCGCGGGCCCGCAACGGTACGGCGATCAGCGAGTGCACGCCCTGGCGGTACGGCCGCCCGGCGGGGGCACGGGCGTTGCGCTCGGCGATCCAGTCGACGAAGTCGGGCTCACCAGCCTGGCTGAGCACCGCCCGCCCGGTGTGCAGCGCCCGGGCCGGCGGGGAGAACTCGGGATAGACGTCGGTGCCGCCGAGGCGCACCGCGGCTTCGGGGGTGCCCTCGTGGGCGGAGCCGTGGGCGACGCGACGCAGCACGACGTCGCCCGCCGGCACGATCGGCATCTCCTCGGCGCCGAGCACCCATTCCAGCAGGTCGACACTGACGAAGTCGGCGTGGCGGGGGACGAGGAGTTCCACGAGTTCCTCGGCCGTGCGGACCACGTCCAGGGTGGTGCCGATGGAGGCGGCGGCCTCGTTGAGCAGAGCGAGCCGCCGCCGGGCCCAGTACTGGTCGCTGCTGTCCAGGGCCGCGAGCGCGACGGCCGCGATCTCGCCGTCGTCGTCCCGGACCGGCCACATCTCGATGCTCCAGGCGTGGTCCCGGTTGAGGGCGGGCGCGCCCGTGAAGCTCTCGTAGTGGACGGGTCGGCCGGTCCGGGCGACCTGGCGCAGGTTGTCGTGGAAGCCGCGGCTGTGCTCGGCGTCCTCGACGGTCTCCGGGTAGGGACGGCCGACCAGGGCCTCCTCGGGGACTCCCATCACCCGGCAGGCGACCTCGTTGAGCCGGAGATAGCGCTGCTGGGTGTCGAAGACGGACATCGACATGGACGCCTGTTCGAAGGCGCGCGCGGCGAGGGTGGCCTCCGGGCCCTCCAGGGGCCGTTCGGTGGTGACCACGAAGCCCGCGGCGGAGCCGTCGGGGCCGAGCAGCGGACAGGCCGAGACGGTGACGGCGACCGTGCCCCCGGCGCGGTGCCGCAGGACGATCCGCCCGGCCCGCGCGACCAGGGCCGCGGACGGCACCTCCTCGGCGAGCAACTCGGCCGCCGGCCGCCCGACGACCTCCTGGGCCGGGTACCCCGTCAGCGTCCGGGCGCCTTCGCTCCACCCCGTCACCGTGCCGTGGGCGTCCAAGGTCGCCGCCGCGGCGACATGCTCCATAGTGTCCAGAATGGTCCGGTTGGCGCGGCGCATCAACCGCGAGGCCGGACGGTCCTGGGAACCCCGTTCAGCCCTGGAGAGCGCGCAATGCCGCCAGTGCGCGGTCGGCGTGGGTGTTCATGCGCAGTTCGCTGCGCACGACCTCCAGCACCGTGCGGTCCTGCCCGATGACGAAGGTGGACCGCTTGGTCGGGGCCAGCGAGAGGCCGCGCTTCACCCCGAACCGCTCACGCACGGTGCCGTCGGTGTCGGACAGCAGCGGCATGCCGAGCGTGTGCCGGCCGGCGAACTCCTGCTGGCGCTCGACGGTGTCCCCGCTGACGCCGACGGGCCGGGCGCCGACGGCGGCGAACTCGCCGGCGAGGTCGCGGAAGTGGCAGGCCTGTGCGGTGCAGCCGGCGGTCAGGGCGGCGGGGTAGAAGAAGAGCACCACCGGCCCCTCGGCGAGCAGCTCCGACAGCTTGCGGATGGTGCCGGTCTCGTCGGGGAGGGCGAAGTCCTCGACCGTGTCCCCGATCTCCACACGTGTGCTCAACTCTGTCCCCTCCGTGGTCCGGACCGTCTGCCGCCGGATGTTACCGGAGGGTATAGCGCGGGCGGAGGCCGCCTGGGGGTCGGTTCGGGGTCAGGCGGAGGTCATTCGCCGGTCGGGCTCAGGCCGTGGCCGCCTGCTGTTGCGGCTCCTCGTCGGCGGCGTACGCGAGGAAGTCGTCGACCATACGGTGGAACAGGGCGGCGAGCTGCCGCAGCTCCTCGGGCTTCCAGTCGGCCAGCGCCAGTTGCATACCGCGGGCGCCCGCCTCGCGGACGCGGGCGACGGCGGAGCGGCCGGGCTCGGTCAGCTCGATGCGCTGGGCCCTGCGGTCGGAGGGGTCGGGGACGCGGGAGAGGTACCCGGTCCGCTCCAGCTGCTGCACGGTCCGGGTGACGTGCGAGGCCTCCACTCCGAGGCGGGCCGCCAGCTCCCCCGGCCGCAGCGGCTCACTGTCGGCGACCTGCCGCAGCAGCGCCACGGCGGCCCGGTCCAGCGGCACGCCCGCCATGCCCATCAGGCGTTCATGGTGGCGGGCGCGCGTGCTCAGGTAGGTGATCCGGGTCAGCGCACGCTCGATCTCGGTCACTTCCGCGGACGGGACGTCGGGGCGCGGTGGGGTGGGCATACGGGCCAGTTTACCATCTCGTTGCCTAACTCAATTAACTTACGGCTGCCCGCACGCCCTTGATCGGGGGCTCCCGCTCAGACCCGTCCGCGCCGCCGCTCCCCGCGCAACAGCCAGGCCAGATAGGCGCCGCCGGCCACGCCCGTGGTCACGCCGACCGGCAGCAGAGCGGAACCGGTGACGCGCTGGGTGACCAGGTCGGCGGCGCAGACCAGGAGCGCGCCGGTCCAGGCGGCGGGCAGGATGTTCGGGCCCGGGGCGCGGGTGAGGCGGCGGGCGAGTTGCGGTGCGGCCATCGCCACGAACGGGATCGGGCCCGCCGCCGCCACCGCCATCGCCGTCAGACCCGTGCCCGCGCACAGCAGGACCAGCCGGCTGCGCTCGGGCGGCACCCCGAGGGCGGCGGCGGTGTCGTCGCCCATCTCCAGCAGGGTCAGCCTGCGGGCGTGCGCGAGCACGACCGGGACGAGCAGCACCAGGCCGAGTCCGGCGATGCGGACGTCGCCCGCGTCGCGGGCGTTGAGCGAGCCGATCATCCAGCTCGCGGCCTGCGCCGCCTTGCCGATGTCGGCGCGGACGTAGAGGAAGCTGGTCGCCGAGCCGAGCACCGCGGAGGCGCCGATGCCGACGAGGACCAGCCGGTAGCCGTGCACGCCCCGCTTCCAGGCGAGCAGATAGACGGCGGCGGCGGTGGCGAGTCCGCCGCACACCGCGCCGATCGCGGTCTGGGACGGCCCCGCGTCGAAGAGGATGATCGCGACCAGGGCGCCCGCCGAGGCGCCGTTGCCGAAGCCGATGACGTCCGGGCTGCCGAGCGGATTGCGGGTGAGCGACTGGAACACCGCACCCGCCATGCCCATCCCGAACCCGGTCAGCACGGCCACGAGGGCGCGCGGGAGCCGCAGGTCGAGCACGATGAACTCGGCTCCGGGCGGGCCGTTCCCGGCGAAGGTGCGCAGTACCTCCGCCGGGGAGAGCGCATAGCTGCCGGTGCCGAGGCAGAGCACCGCCGCGGCCGCCGCGAGCAGGGCCAGTACGGCGCACACCAGCAGGGCGCGCGGGTCGTAGCGCAGGGACCAGCGGCGGGTGCGCAGGACTCCCGGGCGCGGACCGGTCTCCCGGAGGAGGGTCACAGGTGGGCCGCCTTCCGCTGTCGGGCGAGATGGATGAAGACGAGGCCGCCGAGGAAGGCGGTGACGGTGCCCACCTCGATCTCCGAGGGGGCGACGACCAGGCGCCCGAGAACGTCGGAGACGAGCAGCAGGACCGGCGCGTACAGCGCGCAGTACGGCAGCAGCCGACGCGGGTCGGGGCCGCAGAAGGCGCGGACCGCGTGCGGGATCATCAGGCCGAGGAAGCCGATCGGCCCGCACAGCGCGGTCGCCCCGCCGCACAGCAGGGTGATGGCGAGGACGGACAGCAGCCGGGTGCGCCGGACCCGGGTGCCGAGGGCCCTGGCCTGGTCCTCGCCGAGGGCGATGGCGCCGAGCGGACGGGCCAGGGCGAGTGCGAGCACGGTCCCGGCCAGCAGCAGCGGCAGGACTGTCAGCAGCAGTGAGGCGTCGCGCTTGGCGAGGGTGCCGACCGACCAGACGCGCATGGTGTCGAGGGTGTTCAGGTTCCACAGCTGCAGCCCGTTGACGTAGCCGAACAGGGCCGCGTTGATCGCGGTGCCGGCCAGGGCGAGACGGACCGGCGTCGCCTGCCGTCCGCCGCCCAGGGCGCCGACGGCCAGGGCCGCCAGGGCCGCTCCGGCGAGCGCGAACCACAGATAGCCGCTGAACGAGGTGATGCCGAGGACCCCGATCGCGGTGACGACGGCGGCCGAGGCGCCCGCGTGCACGCCGAGCAGGCCCGGATCCGCGAGGGGGTTGCGGGTCAGGGTCTGCATGACTCCGCCGCCCAGGCCGAGGGCGACTCCGACGGCGACGCCGATGAGCGTGCGGGGCAGTCGCAGTTCCCGCACGATCGCGTCGTTCTCGGTGCCCGAGGGGGACACCAGCGCCGACCACACCTGGTCGAGCGGGATCCGTTGCGTGCCCACCGCCAGGGAGAGGGCGATGGCCGCGGCCAGGAGGGCCAGACCGAGGGGCAGACCCGCGGAGCGGAGCCGGCCCGGGACACGTTCCATGTACATGTGCTTAGCTTAGGCTAACCTAACCTCAGGTGTTGACGATTTCGTTGACGTTCTTTCCGGCATGCCCAACTTCCCGTTGCGTGGGTTCCGTTGGCCTGCCGTCGGCGACGAAAGGAGGAGAGATGACCGTCGTTCCCGCTCCGGCCGTACCGGCCGACACCCGGCCCGTCCGGATCACCGGACCCTGTGTGGCACGGCTGATGGACCGGCTCGCGCCGGCCGACGAGGCCGGTCGCGCGGCGCTGACCGCCGAGTTCTGGGACGAGGTGGAGCGCCGCGGCACCCCGCTCGTCGAGGAGCTGGACGGCGACCCCGCCCACCGGGCGGTGACCTTCCTGTGGCGCGGTCATCGCGCCACCCGGCAGGTGCTGCTGTACGCCAACCGCATCGTCGACCGGGAGCGGCTCGCGGGTTCCCTGCTCCAGCGGGTGCCCGGCACCGACGTATGGCATCTGGGGCTGCGGCTGCGCGCCGACCACCGCGGCTCGTACCGGCTGGCGGCGGACATCTCCCCCAAGGCGCCGCCGGCGGACCCCGACGCCCTCCAGGAGCGGCTGCGCGCCCTGTCCGGGCATGCCGCGCCCGACCCGCTCAACCGCCGTACGGTACCCGCCCGTTGGCAGGCGGCGGCCAGCTCGGTCTTCGCGCTGCCGGACGCTCCGGCCGAGCCGTGGGCCGCCGGACGGCGGAGCGCGGTCGCGGCGGGCCGGGTGGAGCGGCACCGGGTGGCCTCCGCAGTGCTCGGCGGCGAGCGGGACACCTGGGTGTACCTGCCCTCCGGGGGCGACGGGGCCCCGTTGCCCGTCGTGGTGCTCCCCGACGGCGACATGTGGTTCGGGCGGCTCGGCTTCGGCGACACCCTGGACGCGCTGATCGCCGACGGGGCGCTGCCCCCGCTCGCCGTACTGGCGCCGGACGCGGTGGACCGGCACACCCGGTGGCGTGAACTGGGCGCCCGCGACGACTTCGTGGCCTTCCTCGCCGACGAACTGCTGCCCTGGGCGGCGGGACGCCGGCCGCTCACCACCGACCCGGGCCGTACCGTCGTCGCCGGGCAGAGCCTCGGCGCGCTGACCGCGCTGCACGCCGGATACCTGCGGCCCGACCGGTTCGGCAAGGTCCTCGCCCAGTCCCCCTCCCTGTGGTGGCGGCCCGGACTGGCCCCGCGCGGTGGGCCCAAACCCCATGTCTTCGGCCCGCCCTGGCTGGTGAGCCGCTTCGCCTCCGCCCCACCACGGCCCCTGACGGTCCATCTGGACGTCGGGCTGCACGAGGGCGCGATGGTCGAGCACACCCGCGCCCTGTACGAGGCGCTGCGCAAAGCCGGTTACCGCGTCACCCGGCACGAGTTCAACGGCGGCCACGACTACGCCTGCTGGCACGGTGCCCTGGCCGACGGCCTGGTCCGTCTGCTGGGCGCCACCACCTGAAATTCCCCACCCCTGTAAGGAGCCCTCTCTTCATGTCATCGAGCCGAATCTCCCGCCGGGCGGTCCTGACCGCCACCGCCGTGACCGGAGCACTGCTCCTGGCCGGCTGCGGAGACGACGACGGCGACAGCACCGCCGCCGCCCAGGACACCCGGCAGATCACCGACGCGACCGGCCGGAAGATCGACGTCCCGGCCGCGCCCCAGAAGGTCGTCGCCCTCAGCGAGCCCACGCTGGACGCCGCGCTCGCCCTCGGCGTCGAGCCGGTCGGCACCACCGCCGGACGCGGTCAGAACGGCGTGTCGAGCTACCTGGCCGGCAAGGCGGCGAAGGCCCAGGTCGTCGCCACCGTCGCGGAGGCCGACATGGAGAAAGTGGCCGCGCTCCAGCCGGACCTGATCCTGCTCGACGAGACGACCGCGGTGAAGGGCGAAGTGAGCAAGCTCCAGGCCATCGCCCCGACCGTGGTGACCGCCAAGCTCAACGAGGACTGGAAGAAGGCCTTCACCGCCACCGCCGACGCGCTCAACAAGAAGGACCGGGCCACCGCACTCCTCGACGGCTTCGCGTCCGACGTCGCCGCGACGAAGAAAAAGCTCGGCGCCAACGCGGGCGCGGTGGTCAGCGTGATCCGCTGGCAGAACGGCGCCCCCTCGGTCGTCGGCCGGGGCGTGGGCCACGTGGGCTCCACCCTCACCGCACTCGGCCTGGACCGCCCGAAGAACCAGCAGGGCACGGGCACCGGGCACAGCGAGCCGGTGAGCCTGGAGAAGCTGTCCACCATCGACGGGGACTGGCTGTTCTTCGGCGCCCTCGGCGACACCGCGACCGGCGAGACGGCCTACGCGGAGGCGCGGAAGGTACCCAACTTCTCCCGGCTGACCGCGCAGCAGGAGGGCCAGGTCGTCGTGATCGACGGCTCCGCCTGGAACAGCGCCGGCGGCCCCCTGGCCGCGCGTGTCGTCCTCGACGACGTGACCAAGGCGCTCGCCTCATGAGCGCCGCGCTCGACGGACGGCTCGCCCTCGTCACCGGGGCGGGCCGGGGCATCGGCGCCGCCGTCGTCACCGCCCTCGTCGAGGAGGGCGCCCGCGTCATCGCCACCGACGTGAGCGCCGACGGCGTCCAGGCGCTCGCCGCCGAGTACGGCGACCGGGTCGCCGCCCGCACCCTCGACGTCACCGACGCCACGGCCGTGGAGAAGCTCGTCGAGGAGGTCGAGCACACCCTCGGACCGCTCGACATCGCGGTCAACGTCGCCGGAATCCTGCGCGGTTCCCACGTCGTCGACCTCACCGACGAGGACTGGGCCGCCACCTTCGCCGTGAACGCGACCGGCGTGTTCCACGTCTCGCGCGCCGCCGCCCGCCGGATGGCCGAACGCGGACACGGCAGCATCGTCACCGTCGCCTCCAACGCGGCCGGCATCCCCCGTACGGGCATGGCCGCCTATGCCGCCTCCAAGGCCGCGGCCGTCATGTTCAGCAAATGCCTGGGCCTGGAGGTCGCCGCCAGCGGGGTCCGCTGCAACACGGTCTCCCCCGGCTCCACCCGCACCGACATGCAACGCGCCCTGTGGGCCTCCACCGACGAGACCGCCGCCGCGCGCACCGTGATCGAGGGCGACCTCGCCGCCTACCGCACCGGCATCCCGCTCGGCCGTATCGCCGACCCGGCCGACATCGCCGACGCCGTCGTCTTCCTGGCCTCCGACCGCGCCCGCCACATCACCCTGCACGACCTCTACGTCGACGGCGGCGCCACCCTGCGAGCCTGACGCCCCCCCTTCGTGCCGTCCCCCCACCCCAGCACCGGAGACACCCATGTCCCTCACCGTGCACGCACCCGACGCCCCGCCGGTCACCCCCGGCGCGGCCACCTCCCTCCTCGACGCCTACCGGCCCGCCACCGACCGCTTCCTCGCCACACCCCACCGCACCTTGCTCGGCCGCGGCACCAGCGCCGAGATACCCGATACCGGCGGTCCGTTGACGGACCGGGTGCGTGACGTCCTCGGCGCGCTGCGGCGACCCGGCGCACCGGCGCCGGTCGTCGTCGGGTCGCTGCCGTTCGCCCCCGACGCCGAGCCCGCCCTGGCCGTGCCGGACGTGGTGCACTGGGCGCCGCCGCTGCGCCAGGACCCGCTCGTCGCGCTGCCCCTGCCCCGGGCCGAGCGACGCCCCGACTGGCGCGTGCGGGAGGTGCCCTCGCCCGAGGCGTACGGCGAGGCCGTCGCCGCCGCCGTCGCCCGGATGCGGACCGGGGAGTTCGACAAGGTCGTCCTCGCCCGCACCCTGGAACTGACCTCCGACCACGCGCCCGACCTGGCCGCGATGCTCCGCGCGCTGGCCCACCGCGACCCGGACGGCTACACCTTCGCCGTGCCGAGCGGTCCCGGCCGCACCCTCATCGGCGCCAGCCCCGAACTCCTCGTCGCCCGGCAGGGCGGCCGGCTCACCGCCAACCCGCTGGCCGGGTCCGCGCCCCGCAGCAGTGACCTCGCCGAGGACGTGCGCCGGGCGGTGGCGCTGCTGGAGTCGGCGAAGGACCTGCACGAGCACGCCGTCGTCGTGACCGCCGTACGCGAGGCCCTGGCGCCGTACTGCACGCGCCTGGACGTGCCCGAGCGGCCCACCCTGGTGCGCACCGCGACGATGTGGCACCTGTCCACCACCGTCACCGGTGAGCCGGCCGACCCGGGCACGACCGCGCTGGACCTGGCGTCCGCGCTGCATCCCACGCCGGCCGTGTGCGGCACCCCGACCGACGTGGCCCGTGCCGTCATCGCCGAGTCGGAGCCCTTCGACCGGGGCCCGTACACGGGCATGGTCGGCTGGCAGGACGCGGACGGCGACGGCGAGTGGGTGGTGACGATCCGCTGCGCCGAGGCCGAGGGCCGCGCCCTGCGGCTCTTCGCCGGCGCCGGTGTGGTCGCCGCGTCCTCACCGGCGGCCGAGACGGCGGAGACCGCCGCCAAGTTCCGTACCTTCCTGCACGCGGTGGGGGCCGCGCTGTGACGATCACCCCTGGCGTGGACGCGCCCACCTGGCCCCCGGAGTTCGCCGAACGCTACCGGGCGGCGGGCTACTGGCGGGGCGAGACCTTCGGCGGCATGCTGCGCGAGCGCGCCACCACGCACCCCGACCGCATCGCCCTGATCGACCCCGCGCCCGAGCGCCGCACGTGGACGTACGGCGAACTCGACGCCCGCGCCGACCGGCTGGCCGCCGGATTCGCCGCGTGCGGGATCGCCAAGGGCGACCGGGTCGTCGTCCAGCTCCCCAACATCGGCGAGTTCGTCGAGGTCGTCTTCGCCCTGTTCCGCATCGGCGCGCTGCCCGTCTACGCGCTGCCGGCGCACCGCGACACGGAGATCGGGCACTTCTGCTCGTTCACCGAGGCCGTCGCCTACGTCGTCCCCGATGTGCACGCCGGCTACGACCACCGGGAACTCGCCACGCGGGTGCGGGAGAAGGCGCCGAGCCTGCGGCACGTGTTCGTGGCCGGCGAGCCGGGCGAGCACACCCCGCTGTCCGAGGTGCCGTGCGACCCGGCCGGGCCGTTCGCCGGACCCGCGCCGCACGAGCTGGCGTTCCTGCAGCTGTCGGGCGGCACGACCGGTGTGTCCAAGCTGATCCCGCGCACCCACGACGACTACCTCTACTCGCTGTGGGGCTCCAACGAGATCTGCGGGGTGGACGCGGACACCCGGTATCTCGTCACGCTGCCCGCAGCCCACAACTTCCCGATGAGCTCTCCCGGCTGGCTGGGCGTGCTGTACGCGGGCGGCACCGTCGTGCTGGCGCCGAAGCCCGACCCGGCCACCGTCTTCCCGCTGATCGAGCGGGAGCGGATCACCATGACGGGCCTGGTGCCCCCGCTCGCCCTGGTGTGGACCGAGGCCGCCACGGGGACCGAACACGACCTGTCCTCGCTGGAGTTGGCGCTCGTCGGCGGCGCCAAGTACAGCGAGGAGGCCGCACGCCGGCTGGAGCCCGCCCTGGGCTGCCGGCTGATGCAGGTCTTCGGCATGGCGGAGGGTCTGGTCAACTACACCCGCCTGGACGACGACTTCGAGACCGTCGTCACGACGCAGGGCCGCCCGATCTCCGCGGACGACGAGATCCGGATCGTGGACGACACCGGGCAGGACGTGCCCGAGGGTGAGACGGGCCAGCTGCTCACCCGCGGCCCGTACACCATCCGCGGCTACTGGCGGGCGCCCGAGCACAACCGGAAGGCCTTCACCGAGGACGGCTTCTACCGCACCGGCGATCTGGTGCGCCGCACCCCGTCGGGACACCTCGTCGTCGTGGGGCGGGCCAAGGACCAGATCAACCGGGGCGGCGAGAAGATCGCGCCGGAGGAGGTCGAGAACATCATCCTCGCCCACCCCGCCGTCCATGACGTGTCCGTGGTCGCCGTGCCGGACGCGTACCTGGGAGAACGCTCCCTCGCCTACGTGATCCTGCGCGAGGGCGCCGAACCGCTGAAGCCGGTCGCCGTCAAACGGTTCGTGCGCGAACGCGGTGTCGCCGCCTACAAGGTCCCCGACCTCGTCGAGTTCGTCTCGGCCTTCCCCCACACCGGGGTCGGCAAGGTCAGCAAGAAGCAGCTGCGGTCCGCCGCCGAGCAGCACTGAAAGGCCCTCTCCCTCATGGCACTCCCCGCCATCACCCCCTATCCGCTCCCGACCCCGGACGAGCTGCCCGCGGGCCGCGTGTCCTGGACCGTCGATCCGGCTCGCGCCGTGCTGCTCGTGCACGACCTGCAACAGCACTTCCTGTCCGCGTTCCCGGCCGACGCGCAGCCCCTGACCGGCCTGCTCGACAACACCGCCCGGCTGCTGGCACGGGCCCGCCGGCTCGGGGTGCCGGTCGTCTACTCGGCCCAGCGCGGCGGCCAGACGCCCGAGGAGCGCGGACTCCAGCTCGACTTCTGGGGGCCCGGCGTCGCCGACGACCCCGAAGCCCTCGCCATGCCAGCGCCCGTCGCCCCCGCACCCGGGGACACGGTGCTGACCAAATGGAAGTACAGCGCGTTCGTCCGCACCGGACTCGAGGCGCTGCTGCGGGAGTCGGGCCGCGATCAGCTCGTCGTCGTCGGCGTGTACGCGCACATCGGCGTACTGATGACCGCCGCCGACGCGTGGAGCCGGGACGTCCAGGCCTTCGTCGTCGCCGACGCCGTGGCCGACTTCTCCCGCGCCGACCACGACATGGCCCTGCGCTGGGCGGCAGGGCGCTGCGCGGTCGTGACCACCACCGACGCGGTGTTCAGGACCCTGACCGTCGAGCGGATCCGCGCCGACGTCGCCGACTGTCTCGGCGAGGACCCCGAGGACATCCCCGTCGACGAGAACCTGGTCGACCACGGCCTCGACTCCGTGCGCGTCATGGCGCTGCTGGAACGCTGGCGCCACGAGCACGGCGTCAAGGCGGACTTCGCCGACCTGGCCGAACAGCCGGCCGTGGACGCGTGGGCCCGGCTGCTGGGGGCGGTATGACCGTCCATCCGCTCACCGCCGCCCAGTCCGGCATGTGGTTCGCGCAGGCCCTCGATCCGCGCAGCCCCGCGCAGAACACCGCCGAGTGCCTCACGATCGACGGTCCGCTCGACCCGGACCTCTTCGCCGCCGCGCTCCGCCGGGTCACCGAGGAGGCGGAGGCGCTGCGCGTCGTCGTCGAGGACGGCCCCGACGGACCTCGCCAACACCTGTGCGCCACCGTGGAGTTGCCGCTCACCGTGCACGACCCGTGCACCGAGGAGCAGGCCGAGGCCTGGATGCGCGCCGACCTCGCCGAACCCTGCGACCTGGCGGCCGGGCCGCTTTTCCGCCACGCCCTCTTCCCCGTCGGCGAGCGGCGCTGGCTCTGGTACCAGCGCATCCACCACCTCGTGATGGACGGCTACGGCTACTCCCTGCTGGTCCGCCGCACCGCCGAGGTCTACTCCGCGCTCGCCCGGGGCCACGAACCCGGCCCGCGGACCTTCGGCGCCCTCGCCGACCTCGTGGCCGACGACGCCGCCTACCGCGACTCAGCCGCCTTCGCGGCCGACCGCGCCCACTGGGCCGAGGCGTTCGCCGACCGCCCCGAGGCACCCCGGCTCGCGGGCCGCGGCGCGCTGCCCTCCCGCACCTTCCGACGCCGTACGACGCATCTGGCGCCCGAGGCCACCGAACGCCTGCGTGACCTGGCCACCCGGCTCCGCGCCACCTGGCCGGACGTCCTGATCGCGGCCCAGGCCCTGTACACCTCGCGCGCCACCGACCGGTCGGACGTGGTGCTCGGCCTGCCCATGATGAGCCGGATGGGCACGGCGGCCCTGCGGGTGCCCGGCATGGTCATGAACGTGCTGCCGCTCCGGCTCACCGTCTCCCCCGAGGCGAGCTTCGCCGAGCTGGTCCGGCAGGTGGTGCTCGGCATCCGCGAGGCGCGCCGCCACCAGCGCTACCGCTACGAGGACATCCGCCGCGACCTGGGGCTGCTCGGCGAGTCACGGGGCCTGGTGGGCCCGCTGGTCAACGTCATGCCGTTCGACTACGGCGTGGACTTCGCCGGTGCCCCGGCCACCGCCCGGAACCTGTCCGCGGGACCGGTCGACGACCTCACCGTCAACGTCTACGACCGCGCCGACGGCCGGGGCCTGCGCATCGACCACGACGGCAACCCCGCGCTCTACGGCGAAGCCGAACTGGCCGCGCACCAGGCCCGGTTCACGCACCTGCTGGAGCGGCTCACACAGGCCGACCCGCAGCTGCCGCTCGCCGCCCACGGCATCGCCGTACCGGACGAACAGGCCCTGGTCCTGGACGAGTTCAACCGCACCGCGATCGAACTCCCGCCCACCACCCTCATCGGCCCGATCGAGTCACAGGCGGCACGGACCCCGCACGCCCCTGCGCTGAGCTACGGCGACACCACGCTCACGTACGCGGAACTCAACGCCCGCGCCAACCGGCTGGCCCATCACCTGCGCTCGATGGGCGCGGTCCCGGGATCCGTCGTGGCCGTGTCGGTACCGCGCTCGACGGAGCTGATCGTCGCGCTGCTGGCGGTGCTCAAGGCGGGGGCGGCCTATCTGCCGCTGGACCCGGACTATCCGGCGCAGCGGCTGACGTACATGCTCCAGGACGCGGCGCCGGTGTGCGCGATCACCGATCGGCCCGGCCGGCTGCCGGCGGACGCCGGGACCCCGGCCGTCGTCCTGGAGGGCCTCGACGTCTCGGCGTACCCGTGGGTGGAACCGGCGCGCGCGCTGACGCCCGCGCATCCCGCCTACGTCATCTACACCTCCGGCTCCACCGGCCGCCCCAAGGGCGTGGTGGTGTCCCACGGGGCGATCGACAACCGGCTGCGCTGGATGCAGCACGAGTACCGGCTCGGCGCCGGGGACCGGGTGCTGCAGAAGACGCCGTCGTCCTTCGACGTGTCCGTCTGGGAGTTCTTCTGGGCGCTGCGCGAGGGCGCCACGCTGGTGGTCGCGGAGCCCGGCGGCCACAAGGACCCGGTGTACCTGGCCCGGCTGATCCGCGAACAGGCCGTCACCACATGCCACTTCGTGCCGTCGATGCTGCAGGTGTTCCTGTCCGAGCCCGCCGCGGCCGGGTGCGGCGGACTGCGCCGGGTGTTCTGCTCGGGTGAGGCACTGCCCCGGGAGACCGTGCACGCCTTCGGGCGGCTGCTGCCGGGTGTGGAGCTGCACAACCTGTACGGCCCGACCGAGGCCGCGGTGGACGTGACGTACCACGCCTGTGCCCCCGGGGCGTCCGGGCCGGTGCCGATCGGGCGGCCGGTGTGGAACACCCGCCTGTACGTCCTGGACGCCGGGCTCCAGCCCTGTCCGCCCGGAGTGCCGGGCGAACTGTACCTGGCGGGGCGGCAGTTGGCGGACGGCTATCTGAACCGGGCCGAACTGACGGCGTCCCGTTTCGTGGCCGATCCCTTCGGTCCCGCGGGGACCCGTATGTACCGCACGGGCGACCTGGCGCGCTGGACCGACGCGGGCGAGATCGAGTACCTGGGCCGGACCGACCACCAGGTGAAGCTGCGCGGCCAGCGCATCGAACTCGGCGAGATCGAGGCCACGCTGGCGGCGCACCCGGGCGTGGACGGTGCCTGCGCGCTGGTCCGCGAGGACCGGCTCGTCGGGTACGTGACCGGCACGGCGGACCCCGTCGCCGTACGGGCGGCCCTCGCGCGGGAACTGCCGGAGCACATGGTGCCCGCCGCGGTCGTCGCGCTCGACGCGTTCCCGCTCAGCCCGAACGGCAAGCTGGACCGCCGCGAGCTGCCCGCGCCGGTGTTCGCGGGCGGCGCGTCGGCACGGCGCCCGGCGACCGCCCGCGAGGAGGCGCTCACCCTCCTGTTCGCCCGGGTGCTGGGGGTGGAACGGGTCGGCCCCGACGACGCCTTCTTCGATCTGGGCGGCACCTCCCTGCTCGCGGTACGGCTGGTGGCCAGGATCCGGGAGGAGTTCGGCACCGCGCTGACCATCGGCTCGCTGTTCGAGGCACCCACCCCGGCCGCACTGGCCGCCCGCCTCCAGGACGCGGGGCCGGCCGCCGCGGACGCCCTGGACGTCGTACTGCCGCTGCGCGCCACGGGAGACCGGCCGCCGCTGTTCGCGATCCATCCGGCCGGCGGACTCGCCTGGTGCTACGCGGGACTTGCCGCACGGCTGGGTCCGGAGCAGCCGGTGTACGGCATCCAGGCGCGTGGCCTGACCGGGGACGAGCCGCTGCCGCACAGCCTCCAGGAGGAGGCCGAGGACTATGTGCGGCGCGTCCGCGAGGTCCGGCCGCGCGGGCCGTACCGGCTGCTGGGGTGGTCGGTCGGCGGGGTGCTCGCGCACACCGTGGCCGTGCTGCTCCAGGAGGCCGGCGAGCGGGTCGAACTCCTCGCGCTGCTGGACGCGTTCCCCGCCGAGCAGTGGCGGGAACGG
The DNA here is from genome assembly GCF_056436565.1 of Streptomyces sp. NPDC043726. NCBI lineage: Bacteria > Bacillati > Actinomycetota > Actinomycetes > Kitasatosporales > Streptomycetaceae > Streptomyces > Streptomyces sp. NPDC043726. The sequence goes on along the minus strand of NZ_JBWKCI010000020.1, from coordinate 20,682 downwards.
CCCGCCCCGGAGGAGGGCGACGCCCTGACCGCGGTGCTGCGCATGGCCGGATTCGACCGCCGGGGCGAGCGCACCCGGGACGACGTCCTGGCCACACTGCGCCGGGCGGGCAGCCCGCTGGCGGGCCTGTCCGAGCACACCCTGTCCCGGATCGTCGACATCGTGCCGAACCACGCCCGGATGATGCGCGCGCACCACCATCGCCGCTACGAGGGCGACGTGCTGTTCTTCACGGCCGCCGCCCCGCGCCCGGAGGACTGGCTGACCGTCGAGGCCTGGCGCCCGCACGTGAGCGGGGCCGTCGACAACCACGACCTGGACTGCACCCATCCGCAGCTCCTGCGCGACCGCCACCTCGACGCCGTCGCCCAGCACCTCACCAACCGCCTCAAGGAGCTCGACGCATGACCGGACCCTTCGACCCGGAGGCCGAGGACCGGGCGAGCCACCTGGTCCTGGAGAACCCCGCCGGGCTGCTGTCCCTGTGGCCGGTCTGGCGCGCCGTGCCGGACGGCTGGACGGCACGCCTCGGGCCGGCCCCGCACGCGGCCTGCGCGGCCCGTCTCGAGGCGGACACGCGATGACCGCACTGCTCACCCCCCGCGTACTGGTCAGGGGCCCGGGACTGCGGCCCCCGCGGCTCGCGCACGGCCCGCTGCTGTGGGTCGTACGGGCGCCGGAGCCGGGCGCGCCCCTGGACGAGTCCGTGCTGGACGCGGGCGAGCGGCGCCGTGCGGCGGCGCTGCGCCGACCGGCCGAACGAGCCCTGTACGTCGCCGCGCACAGCGCGCTGCGCCGGGTGCTCAGCGCCTACACGGGCCTCGCCGCTCCCGCGCTGCGGCTGATCCGGCAGCCCTGTCCGCACTGCGGCGACCCGCACGGCCGGCCCGCGGTGGCCGGCCCGGCGGGAACGGGCCTGCACTTCTCGCTCTCGCACTCGGGCGGACTCGCCCTGCTGGGCCTTGCCCCGACACCGGTGGGCGTCGACGTCCAGCGGGTCCCCGAGCCGCGGCTGGCCGAGGAGGCGGCCAGGTCGCTGCACCCGTCCGAGCGGGCGCAGTTGCGGACCCTGCCTCCGGGGGTGCGGGTCGGCGCCTTCGCTCGCTGCTGGACCCGCAAGGAGGCGTTCCTCAAGGCGACGGGCGAGGGCCTGTCCCTGCGGGCGCTGCGGGAGGTGTACGTCGGGACCGGGCCGGCTCCGGCCGGGCCGCGGGGCTGGGCCTTCGCCGACGTCGACGTGCCGGTGGGCTGGGCCGCGGCCTGCGTGGTCAGCGGTCCAGCAACTCCGCCAGTCCGTCGCCCAGTTCCGTGCGCCAGCACAGGTAGTCATGTCCGCCGTTGAACTCCCGGTAGGAGGAGTCGTGATAGCCGAGGGTCCGGAGCGTGTCGCGCAGCCTGCGGGCCGCGGGCAGCGCCACCCACTCCTGCTCGCCGAAGGAGAGCCGGAAGCGCACCGGCAGCCGGGGCAGCCCGGCGACGACCCCGGTCAGCCACTCCGCGTCCGGGCCGACGGGCCACCAGAACGAGCCCGACTGCACCAGGGCGTTGCCGAACCGGTGCGGCGCGAGGACGGCGGCGTACGCCGCGGTGAGCCCGCCGAGGCTCTGCCCGGCGATCACGGTGCGAGCCGGATCGTCGGTCAGCGGCAGCCTGGCCGCCGCCCAGGGCAGCAACTCCTCGGCGAGGAAGGCCACGTACTCGGGGCGGCAGGACAGTTCCGCCCAGCGGGTGGGCTCGTCCACGGCGTCCGGCAGGACGGCGGCGACGGGCGGGATCCTGCCCTCCGCGATCAGGGTGTCGAGCAGGTGGGCCAGGCCGAGCCGCGGCTGCCAGTGGTCGCCGTCGAGCAGCACGAGGACGGGCAGCTTCCCGGAGGTGCGTGTCCCCCCTGCTGTGTGCGCCTTCCCGGCCGTGCCCGTCGGCGGCTCGTACAGCCAGACGCGGCGCCGGGCGCCGAGCTGCGCGCTGTCGACCTCGTGCTCGGTGACGGTGCCGCGTGCGACGTCCGTCCGCTCCACCACCCGGGGAGCGGCCGGGAGTTCGGCGTACGACACCGGGCCGCCGTCCCAGCGGTGGGGCAGCGTGCGGGAGTTGAACGGATCGACGCGGCGTCGGGTGCGCAGCCACTGCCAGTACCCGGGGGTGCCGGGGTCGGGGCCGTCGCCCTCGTCGACGTACACGTCGTACGTGCCGCGCCAGTCGTGGCGCAGACGGAGGGTCCAGTGCCATACGTCAGTGCCGGGGACGCGTCCCATGAGGTTGCCCTCGGGGGCGCGGGGGTCGCCGAGCTTGTTCGGCAGGACCTGGACGGCACGGGTCGTGGGGCCGCCGCGCCACAGGAACGTCACGGCCCGGTGGCCGGGGTCGCCCAGCGGGTCGGGGCCGGTCCAGGGCGTGCCCCGGAGCCGGACCTCTGCCCAGAACTGCGCCTCACCGTCCGGCGTCGGCAGCGGGCGGGCCGGTTCGTCCAGCCGGGGGACCGGGTGCGGCCGCGCCAGGCGGGGCGGGTGGTTCGGGGTGTCCTTCGGTGGCGCGGGCACGGGCATGTGGGCGGACTCCGGATGGCGCGACGGTTCTTTCGATTAGGCAAGCCTAACTTCACTCGATTCCCTCTCTCATCTCCCAGGAGTGACCTCTGTCATGACCTCTCACAGACCCGCCCTCAACCGGGTGCTCGTCGCCACCGCCGGCGCGGCCCTCGGCCTGGGCGCCCTGTCCGTCCCCCTCGTGGGCTCGACGGGCACGGATCTCACCGGCAAGGTGACCCTCGCGGCCGACACGGCCGCGCCCGCCGTCGCGTTGGGTACGACGTCCGTGGCGCCCGGAGGCGAGGTGTCGTTCACGGCCACCGGTTTCCCCGCCGCGGCCACGCTGAGCGTCAAGTTCGACGACACCACGCTGCTGAAGCAGTTCGCGATCGGTGACGACGGCAGCGTGTCGGGGACGGTGACGATCCCGGCCGACGCGAGCGTCGGCGGTGGTCACTGGCTGCGGTTCCTGGCGCCGCAGACGAGCGTGAAGAGCGAGGCTCTGACGGTGACGGCCGCCGGCCCCACGCCGACACCCACGCCCACTCCCACGCCCACGCCCACTCCCACGCCCACGCCGTCCACCCCGGCCGCCGACCCTCAGGTGAAGCTGACCAGCGGCGCGAAGGTGGCCGCGGGCGGCAAGGTCTCCTTCAAGCTGTCCGGTTTCGTCGAGGGCCAGAACGTCACCGTCAAGCTGGACGACAGCGAGATCCTCGCCCAGTGGACGGGCGCGGTGAAGGCGGACGGCACCTTCTCGGGCACGGTCACGGTCCCGGCGGCCACCTCCGCCGGCGCGCACTGGCTGCGCTTCCTCGCCCCGGACCCGGCGACCAGCCTCAAGGCCGACATCACCGTCACCTCTTCGTCGAGCGGAGGGGATTTTGGGGACGGCGGAAGCGACTCGGGGTCCGGGAGCGGGTCGGGCAGCGGGTCCGGCTCCGGATCAGGGTCCGGAAGCGGCACGGGCGGCGGCACCGGCACCTCGGCCACGTCCGCCACCATCACCGCGGGCTCGCAGGTCGCGGCGGGTGGCAAGGTCTCCTTCCGCGTCGGCGGCTTCCCGGCCGGCGAACAGCTCACCGTGAAGCTCGACGACGCGACCCTCCTCGGCCAGTGGACGATCGGCTCGGACGGCTCGTACTCCGGCAGCGTGACGGTCCCCGAGGACACCGCGAAGGGCGCCCACTGGCTGCGCTTCCTCGCCCCCAACCCGCCGACGAGCCTGAAGGCCGGATTCACCGTCACCTCGGGAACCGCCGCCACGGCCACGAGCGGCAGCTCCTCGTCACCGGCACCGGCCGCCTCCGGCGCCCCGGCCAGCGCCACCAACTCGGCGGGCGCCAAGGCCGAGATCACCGCCAGCCAGGTGCAGCCCGGCGGCAAGCTCCACTTCAAGGTGACGAAGTTCCCCGCCTCCGAACAGCTCACGATCAAGCTCGACGACGAGGCGATCCTCGGCCAGTGGAAGACCGACGCGGGCGGCTCCTACGAGGGCGACGTCACCGTCCCCGCGGACACCACGACCGGCGCGCACTGGCTGCGCTTCCTCGCTCCCAACCCGCCGACCTCGCTGAAGGTCGAGTTCACCGTGACCGGCGCGGACACCGGCGGCGCGCAGGCGTCCGCCACCACCGCACCCGGCACCACCGCACCCGATACGGCGGCGCAGACCCTCGCCGCCGCCACCGTCGAGGCACCCACGTCCTACGCGACGATCGCCTGGTCCGCGGCTGCCGCCGCGGCGGGCGGAGCCGCCGGAGCCGCGGCCACGACCCTCTTCGTCGTCCGCCGCCGCACCTCCGCGGCCAACTGACCACTCTCCCCCTTTCTCAACCACTCTCTCAACAAGGAGTTCCTTCACCATGTCCGCATCCAAGCGCACCGCCCTCGCGGCAGCCGTCGCCGTCGCCCTCACCGCCGGCACCACCGTGGCGCTGGCCGGCACCGCCTCCGCCGGGACCAGTGGCTCGACCGTGACGACGGCCCCGCTCGTGAAGGGCCTGTACCAGTCGGCGTACTCCGAGCGGAACGACGCCCTCTGGGTCACCGTCTCCGTGGGCCGTCCGCCGGTCACCACCACCAGCCTGCTGAAGGTCGACCCCGACACCCTGGCGGTCGAGGAGACCATCACCCCGCCGGTGACCGACACCGCGACGGGCGCCCGGGAGGCCGTGTACGGCGTCGCGGTCGACGACGAGCACAACACGGTCTGGGTGACCAACACGCGCAACAACTCGGTCGCCGTCTACAGCCAGCGGACCGGCGCGCACCTGGCCACCCTGCCGAACGTGGCGCACGCCCGCGAGATCGTCGTGGACGACGAGCACAACACCGTCTGGGCGAGCGGTTTCGGCGACGGCACCCTGGTCGCCTTCGACTCCAAGACCTTCGAGGAGAAGCGGCGGGTCACCGTCGAGGGCTCCGGTCCGGCCGGGCTCGCCGTGAACGAGGACACCGGCACGGTGTACGCCTCGGACCTGAACGGCGACCGGATCATCGAGGTCTCCGCGAAGTCGGACACGCCGAGGTTCGTGCCGGCCGGTGACGGCCCGATCTCGGTCGCGCTGTCCGCGAACGGCCGTACGGCGTACACGGCCGACCAGACCGGCGGCACGGTCTCGGTCGTCGACCTCAGGTCGGGGGCCGTGACGAAGACGGTGGCCACGGGCGCGGGGGCGCTGTCCGTCGCCGCCGACAAGCGCACGGGCGACGTCCTGGTGGTCAACCGCACCGCCGCGAACGTCACCGTCGTCGACCCGAGGGCCGGCGAGGTCGTGGAGACGATCGCCACCGGCGCCAACCCCAACCACGTCGAGGTCGAGGGCCGTACCGCCTACGTGGTGGACAAGTCCGGTGCCGGGGCGGGCGGTGAGGACCAGATCACCCGGATCCGTATCGCCCGCTGACGCGTGAGCGGGGCCCGGTGCCGTGCGCACGGCACCGGGCCCCGGCCACCTACGGTCAGCCCCTCGGAGTGACCGGGGCCTGCCACATGCCGACCAGGGCGTCGACGAGCCCGGTCGCGGCGTCCTGCCAGTCGGTGCGGGGTGTGGTCGCGCTCTCGGCGAGCGCGCGTTCCCGCTCGGCGGTCATGTGGACGATGAGATGGCGTGCCATGTCGCCGCGTTCGGCCCGGATGTCATCGGGCAGGTCGGGCAGACTGCCGCGCAGGCCGCTGACGATCTCCCGCAGCGCCGGTGAGGCGAGGGCCTCCTCCGACATCATCCGGTGCAGCGCCGGGTCGGTCATGACCTGGGCGCAGAAGCGGGCGTACCAGGTGGGGCTGCCGAGCGCGCCCAGGTGCTCGCAGACGGGCCGGACCAGGCAGTCCGCCCAGTCGCGCAGCTCCGTGGAGCCGGTGACCCGCGCGACCTGAGCGGTCCTGAGCTCCTCGATGGGCACCGCGTGCTTGCGCACGATGGCGCGGACCAGGTCGGTCTTGGTGCCGAAGTGGTAGCCGACGACGGTGTTGTTGCCCTGCCCGGCGGCCTCGCCGACCTGCCGGTTGGAGACCGCGAACACCCCGCGCTCGGCGTACAGCCGCTCGGCCGCGGTCAGGATCAGCTCCCGGGTCGCGCTGACCTGCTCCGCCCGGACCGCCCTGCCTGCCATGCTCATCACCAGACCGGGACCCTCGCGTCAGCCCGCGCCGGCGGGCCCCTCGGACCGGCGCGGGTCCGCCGTGCGGCGGTTGCTCAGGGGCAGCAGCCTACGCGGCGGCCGTTCAGGCGAAACCCGAGGCCACGGGGCGTGGCGGACGGCCCGCCCGTCGAAAACTCACCCGTGAGCCTGCCGCTGATCCCTCCGATGCTCGCCACCCCCGGCGCCCTGCCGCCCGTCGCGCAGGACGCGCGCTGGGCGTACGAGACCAAGCAGGACGGCCAGCGAGTGGTGGCCTACCTCGACGGGAAGGGGGGCCTGGTCCTGCGGGCCCGCTCCGGGGAGGAGGTCACCGCCGCCTACCCCGAACTGCGGCCGCTGGGCGGCGCGCTGGGCGGTACCCCGGCGGTGCTGGACGGGGAGGTGCTGGCCCTCGACGAGCACGGGCGCGCCGACTTCCAGTTGCTGCAGTCCCGGATGGGGCTGGCCCACGCACCGGGCCGGGCGGCGCGCCGGGCCGCGCAGGTGCCGGCGCATCTGGTGTTCTTCGACGTCATGCATCTCGCCGGACGATCCCTGATCCGGTTCCCCTATCTGCGGCGCCGCGAGCGGTTGGAGGGGCTCGGCCTGGACGGGCCGCACTGGTCGACGCCCGGGGCGCTCGTGGGCCACGGGGAGCAGGCGCTACAGGCCACGCGCGAGCACGGTCTGGAGGGGCTGGTCTGCAAGCGGCTGGACTCCGTGTACGAGCCCGGGGTGCGCTCCCGGAACTGGATCAAGATCCGCAACATGCGCAGCGAGGACGTGATCGTCGGCGGCTGGCTGCCGGGGAAGGGACGGATCACCGGCCTGCCGGGCGCGGTGCTGGTGGGTCAGCGGGCCGAGGGGCGGCTGCGGTACGCCGGCGGGGTGGGCACCGGCTGGAGCGAGAAGGAGCGCCGGGAGCTGGCCGGGCTGCTCCGGGCCGCCGAGACGGACGTGTGCCCCTTCGATCCCGTGCCCGCGGTTCCGGGCGCGCGCTGGGTGGTGCCCCGGCTCGTCGGGGAGGTGCGATTCAGCACCCGCACCCGGGCCGGGCTGCTGCGGCAGCCGTCCTGGTTGCGGCTGCGGCCCGATCTCACGCCGGAGGAGTCCTCGGCGGACATGCCCGGCTCACAGCCATGATCCAAGTATTGGGGTGTCCGTAACCACTCGGACGCCTGCCCCCTCTTGGCGCGGACATGAAAACTCGGGAAGCTGAGCGTCGCCGTCGGGAAGTCGAACTTCCCTTTCCCCCACAGCCGTTGGGCCGCGCCCGCGCCCCGAGGAGGACGCAGTGTCGTCATCGTCGTCGAAGAAGCACGCCAGGAGATGGCTCACCGGTCTCGCCGGTGCCGCCGCGTTCGTCATCGCCTTCCCCTCCGTCGCCTTCGCGGCCCCGCCGCCGGCCCTGCCCGCCAACGCCGAGGCCGCCGAGTTCACGTACCAGCCGGCCTTCGACTACGACACGGACGGCTGCTACGCCACGCCCGCGATCAGTGCCGACGGGACCGTCAACGGCGGCCTGAACCCGACCGGCGCCCTCAACGGCAACTGCCGTGACGCCTCGGACCTGGACAACACCAACAGCTACTCGCGCTACAAGTGCAACAACGGCTGGTGCGCCTACCTGTACGGCCTGTACTTCGAGAAGGACCAGGCCCTCGCGGGCACCAGCATCGGCGGGCACCGGCACGACTGGGAGCACGTCGTGATCTGGGTGCAGAGCGGCTCCGTCAAGTACGTCTCGACGTCCAACCACGGCTCGTTCACGGTGAGCGCGGCGTCCTCGGTCCGCTTCGAGGGCACGCACGCCAAGATCGTGTACCACAAGGACGGCATCAGCACACACTGCTTCCGGCTGGCCAACTCCAACGACGAGCCGCCGGAGAACCACAAGGGCACCTGGCAGTACCCGCCGCTGGTCGGCTGGAACGGCTACCCCTCCGGGATCCGCGACAAGCTCGTGGCGTACAACTTCGGCAGCGCCAACTTCGGCCTGAAGGACGCCAGTTTCGGCAACCACCTCTCCTCCGCCAAGCCGTCGGGCATCACCTTCGACCCGTACGCGTGAGGCCCTCGGGCCCGGGGTCAGGCAGGACCTAGGACCAGCGCCGCGCGGCGCCTCCGCCCCGGGCCCGATCCGGTGCCGTCGGGCGGTGTCTAGCGTGCTCGTCATGGACACCGTCGACACGAGCGGACAGCTCGAAGAAGCCCTGGAACGCCTGCATGCCGCCGGCCCCGAACGGGAGGGCTGGCTGACGAACCACGCGCCCATGGTCGTCGAGGCGCTCGCCGCGCACGGGCGGGCGGGGGACGTGCACCGCTGGGTGGACCTGTACCGGGACAGGCTGGAGGACTTCCCCGGCCGCACGGCCCCCGTCACCGACGACAACTGGCAAGCCGCGCTGGGCGATCCGCGCCGGATCGCGGACTGGACGGACCACTTCTCCCGCACCCTCGCCGACCGCCCCTGGCGGGACGTCCTCGCCGAGTGGTGGCCGCGCCTGCTGCCCGGGATGTACGGCGGAGCGACACACGTCGTCATCCGGGCCGGCCACGCCGTACGCGCCCTCGAAGCCGGTGAGTCGGCGCCCCGGCGCACCGAACTCGCGCACGCCCTGGGCTACTGGGCGGCCCGCCACCAGCCGGTGACCGGTGTCGCCGTACTGCCGGGCGCGCCGACCGCCCTGGCGTCCCTGGACGCCGTGCCCACCATCCCGAAGGGCCATGTGGGCTTCCTCAACCGCCTCGCCGCCGTGCACGGGTTGCCCCGCTGGGCGGACGACGTCACCGACCCCGACACCGCACGGGCCCGGCTCACCGAACTGGTCCGCGCCACGACCCACCGCTACGCCACCCACGGCCACGGCGAGCCGACGATGCTCGTGCACGCGGCGACCGCGCCCAACGCCGTGCTGCGCACACTGGATTCGCTGCCCCGCGAGCTGTGGGCACCGAGCCTGCGCGCGGCCTGGACCGCGTCCGCCGCCGTCACGGCGATGTACGGCCCCGACGCGCCGGTCGCCTACGAACCGTCCGCCCGGCTCACCGCCGAGGAGGTCATGGAACGGGCCCTCGCGCACGGTGACGAGCACGTCATCAAGCTCACCGACACGGCCCTGGACGTCGGCGACGACATGGCGCTCGCCGCGGCGCAGCGGGCGATCGAGCTCAGCGAGCCGCTGGTCCCCTGACCAGACTGTCGCCCAAGTCGGTCCGCCCGTACAGGACATAGTGGCCCTCGCGCCGGGAGGTCAGCAGGCCGGCCTCGCGCAGCGCCGACAGATGGGCCGAGACGGTCGACGCGGCGAGGCCGTGCCGGGCGGCGAGTTCGGTGGTCGATGCGGGGGCCGTCAACCCACCGAGGATCGCGGCGCGTTGGTGGCCGAGCAGCCGGGCCAGGGCCTCGGGCGGGCCCGGCGGCGCCGGGTCGTGCAGGCGGCCCATGCCGAGCGCCGGGTAGATGACGGTGGGCTGCCAGGGGCGGGCGAAGCCGCTGACCACGTCCGGCCACACGAACACGCTCGGCATCAGCACCACACCACGCCCGTCGGCGTGCTGGGCGTCGACGAGGTCGCCGTACATGCCCAGTGTGAGGGTGTGCCCCGACCAGCCGATGCCGGGATGCAGGCCGGTGAGGAGCGCGTCGAGCCCACCGCCGGCGGCCTGCCGGGAGCGGTGGGCGATGTCGGCCTCCAGCACGGCCCGGTGGCGCGGCCAGTCCGGGGCGAGCAGGGCGTGCCAGGCCCGCTCGGTGAGATCGGCGAGCCGCCGCACGGTGGCGGTGGGGTCGTCGAGCGCCGCGCGCCCCTGGGGCGAGGCCGCCAGTCCGGGCGTACAGGCCAGTGAGCGGGCCATCTCGGCGTGCGCGAGGGCCGGGTCGGTGGCGCGCATCCGCGCGAGCTCGTCCTCGATCCGGGGGTACGGCTCGACCGGCGGCGGTCCCAGGAAGTCGGGTGTGTAGCCGCCGGGGCGCGGGATGAACAGCCACAGCGGAGCCAGATCGAGTCCGGCGACGGTACGGCGGACGCGGCGCAGCCAGCTCCGGTGGTAGCCGTGGCGGGCCGGGCGGCGCAGCAGTCGTAGCGCCTCGTGGGTCTGGCACAGCGGCGAGATCGCGAACCGGCAGCGCGTCAGGTCGGCGGTGCCCAGGTCCAGGGTCAGGGGCAAGACGGCCTCCCTCGTGTCGCCGACCTCGATTCGGCCTGGGACGAAAGAGTAGAGGCGCCGTCACGGGCCCCGCAGGGTGGCCCGGTGACCGACCACCGATCAACAGCCGTGGAAAGCACCGCGGCTTGGCGCAGAGGCGCCGTCGTCGCGGCGCTGATGCTGGCCGCGTTCACCTTCAACACGACCGAGAACCTGCCCGTCGGGCTGCTGCCCCGGATGTCCGAGGACCTCGGCGTCTCGCTGCCGAGGGCCGGGCTGCTGGTCACCGGCTACGCCCTCACCGTCGTGGTGGTGTCGCTCCCTCTCGCCCACGCCACCCGCGCGGTGCCCCGCCGCCATCTGCTCGTCGTCCTGCTCGGCCTCCTCGCCGCGGCCAGCTGGGCCTCGGCCCTGGACGTCGTCTCCTACGGCCCGCTGGCCGGGGCCCGTGCCACGACCGCGCTCGCGCAGGCGCTGTACTGGTCGGTGATGGGGCCGGTCGCGGTCGGCCTGTACCCGCCCGAGCGGCGCGGCCGGATCATCGGCCTGCTGTCGGTCGGGGGTTCGCTGGCCACGGTGCTCGGTGTGCCGGCCGGGACCTGGCTCGGCGGGCAGGCCGGCTGGCGGACCCCGTTCGCGGTGCTCGGCGCGCTCGCACTGGTGTCGCTCGTCGCGGTCGCCGTGTTCCTGCCGACCTCCCGCCCGCAGGAGAGCCACTCGGCCTACGGGCTCGCCCCGGACCGGCGCCGCTTCCTGGTCGTCGTGACCACCACCGCCCTGTCGGTGACGGGAGTGTTCACCGCCTTCACCTACATCGCGGCCTTCCTGGACGAGGTGAGCGGATTCGACGAGGACGCGGTGGGCGCCGTACTGCTGGCCTTCGGAGCGGCGGGCCTTGCGGGGGTGACCGTGGCCGGGCCGCTCCTGGACCGGTTCCCGCGCGCCACGCTCGCCGTACCGGTCACCACCCAGCTGATCTCCCTGCTCGGCCTGTACACGGCGGGCCACAGCCAGGTGGCGACGGTCGCGCTGCTGATGCTGCTGGGGGCGTCCGTGGGCCCCGCCTTCATGGCCTCGCAGAGCCAGGTGCTGCACGTGGCCCCGGGCCGCACCGAATCCGCCCTGGCCGCCAACTCGGTCGCCTTCAACGCGGGCGTGGCCGTCGGCGCCCTCCTCGGCGGCGCCCTGCTCGGCCCGCTCGGGGTGCGCGGCACCTTCCTCGTCGCGGGCCTCCTCACGGCCGGGGCCCTCGCGGTGCTCGCGCGGGGCCGCGGAGCGCCGTAAACACATGGATCTTGCGGCCCCGCCGCCTCTACCGTGCGCGCATGGAGACGGAAGACACCTGGGTCGACGCGCGGGAGCTGTTCCACGCGCTGGAGGACCACACCGGGCCCGACGCGTTCCCGGAGGTGGTGGAGCCGTGGCTCCGGCGCGCCGGGACGCCGTACGTCAGTGCCCTCGCCGAGAACGTCGCGCTGCTGCCCCGGACACCGGGCGGCGAACTCGACCCCGAGCGGGGCCAGGAGCTGCTGTGGGAGCTGTACGCGTTGAGCCGGGTCAGCGACGTGCTGCTGCTGTCGTTCCAGCAAGGGCCCGCGGTCCGTTGGCCGCCGGTCACGGCGGACCGGTACCGGGAGCTGTTCTCCCGGCTGGGCATGACGCCGTTCGAGGACGCGGCCGTCTTCGATCCGTTCCTGCACGAGATCGTCGAGGTGGAGCAGGCCGACGACCCCGATGAGCCGATCAGCGTCACCGAGGTCGTCTGGCCGGGGCTGTGGCACGGGCATCTGCTGTTCGGCCGGGCCGGGGTACGCATCCGCGCGGGCGCCCGGCACGCCGAACGCGGGGTGGCCGACCGGGCGCCGCTGTACTGGACGTACCTGCGCCGGCACCGGCCGACCGAGGACCTCTCGCACGGCTGGGGACACAACTCGCAGTGGCGCACCGACTTCCGGGTCGATGTGCGCACGCCCGAGGGTGACTTCGTCAACGTGTGCGAGAAGGGTGACGTCGACTCCGTGCCCGACAACGGCGTCGACGCGCTGCTGACCCCTGCCGAACGGCGTGAACTGGTGCGCCACCGCAGCCTGGTGCGCACCCCGGACAACATCGCCGCCCTGCCCGAGCACTGGGAGACCAACCACTGGCCCTTCGAGTGGAGCCTGTCCTGAGCGACGGGAATCGAGCGGTACGGCAGGGCAGCCGTGATCGGAAGGTCTATCGTGGCGGCATGTCCGTCCCCGAACTGATCCGTATCGTCTCCCGCGACTCGCCCATGGCGCTCGCCCAAGTGGAGCGCGTCCGCGCCGAGTTGACGGCACTGCATCCCGGGGTGCGCACCAAGGTCGTGCCGGTGAAGACGACCGGCGACAAGTGGATGGGCGATCTGTCCAAGGTCGACGGGAAGGGGGCGTTCACCAAGGAGGTGGACGCCGCCCTGCTGGCCGGGGAGGCCGACCTCGCGGTGCACTGCGTCAAGGACGTGCCCGCCGACCGGCCGCTGCCGGCCGGCACCGTCTTCGCCGCGTTCCTGAAGCGGGACGACATCCGGGACGCCCTGATCCATCCGGACGGGCTCACCCTGGACGAACTGCCCGACGGCACCCGCGTCGGCACCTCCTCGGTGCGCCGCATCGCCCAACTGGCCGCGACCCACCCGCATCTGGAGTGCGTGCCCTTCCGTGGCAACGCCAACCGGCGGCTGGAGAAGCTGCGCGCGGGAGAGGCCGACGCGCTGCTGCTCGCGGTGTCCGGTCTGGAGCGCATCGGACGGCAGGACGTGATCAGCGAGATCCTCTCCCCCGAGACGATGATGCCGCCGATCGGCGCGGGCATCCTCGCCCTGCAGTGCCGGGAGGGCGACAGCGAGCTGATCGACACCGTCAGCGGACTCGGCGATCCGGACACCCACCGGGAGGCCACCGCCGAGCGGATGTTCCTGCATGTCCTCCAGGGGCACTGCAACAGCCCGATCGCCGGTTACGCGCGCGTGGACCACGGCGGGGAACTGGCTTTGCGGGCCTGTGTGTTCACCCCGGACGGCAAGACGCGACTGAACGCCCACGAGTGGGCGGGGCGACTGGATCCGGCCACGCTCGGCACCTCGGTCGCCGTGGCGCTGCTGCGTCAGGGTGCCCGCGAGATCATCGACGGCATCCCGCACTGAGGCGGGGGCAGCCCGCGCTGAGGCGGGGACAGCCCGCGCCGAGACGGGGGCAGCCCGCCTTGCGGCGGGGGCGTCCCGCAGCCGGGCGCGGCGCTCGCGTCAGGCGGTGCCCTCTTCGGCCTGGTCGCGCAGGAAATTGCTCACCTGGTGGGCCAGGCACTCCCGTCCCGCGCCGGCGTGGGACGGACCCTCGGACAGCCCGATGCCGCCCGCCCACAGCCTGCGCTCGGTCCACTCCTCGTCGACCCGCAGCTGGATCTGCACGTCGATCTGACTGAGGTTCTCGTCCGCTCCGGCCGCGTAGAGCACGGCGGTGGCCCGGCGCAGCGGATAGACGTCGAAGCCCTCGATGAACTGCGAATTGCGCCAGTCGATGAAGGCGCCCTCGCCGTCCGTGCCGATCCGCACGTCGAGCTGGCCGTCCTCGAGGTGGATGCCGTAGTGCCGCTCGCCGCGGTTCTCGACCGTCACGCGCAGGCAGAAGTAGGCCAGGCCCTCGGCGGCGTCGTCACGTCCGCGTGGAGGCTCGGCCTTCTCCAGACGGTGGACGCGGACGCGCAGACCGGCATGCTCGTCGTACTCCTGCCAGTCCCCGACCACGTTCGGCTCGCACACACTGCACCTCTTCGACCTCAGAGAGCTGCTTCCTATCTGTGCGCTCGGACCACTGTCAAATGAGCGGAATGCGCTGTGGCCAGCGCATTCACCCGCTTTGATCGCTGATCAAGCGCTGCCCAGGCACTATCGGTCGCACGGGCCCGAAAGGCGGGAACACGAGCGTGCCGCACATCACGTCCGCGACCCGGTTCCCGGGTGACTCTCACGCACCGGATTCGACCGACTTCGGATTGTGCACCATATTCGCTTAAATCGGGGCAATTGTTTTGACGCGGTCGTGGCCGGGAATCCTCTAGGAGTGCTTCGGACAGGAGGCACGTCCGTGGGAGCCCGGTCGAAGGGCCCCGGATGTCGCTTCGCGTGGTCCGAGCCGCGCCTCCCACGGTGACTGTCCTATCCAGCACCTGCTGAGGGAGGTGCGCTTCATGTCCGCCACCGGCAGAACGAAGCAGCACCCGCACGACGACGCCCCCGATACCGCCGCGGATTTCGCACGGCTCGCACGGATGCCCGAGGGGCCGGAGCGCAAGGCGCTCCGCGACCGGCTGGTCCAGGCCTGGCTGCCCATGGCGGAGCGCATCGCGGTCCGCTTCAAGGGACGCGGCGAGGCCCTCGAGGACCTGTACCAGGTGGCCGCGCTCGGGCTCGTGAAGGCCGTCGACCACTACGACCCCGCCCGTGGCTGCGCCTTCGAGGCGTACGCGGTGCCGACCGTCACCGGCGAGATCAAGCGGCACTTCCGGGACCACATGTGGACCCTGCACGTGCCGCGCCGGGTCCAGGATCTGCGCAACCGGGTGCGGCAGGCCACCAAGGAGCTGTCGCAGACCTCCCAGGGGCACGCCCCCACCGTCCAGGAGATCGCCGAGTTCACCGAGCTGACCGAGGACGAGGTGCGCACGGGGATGGAGGCCCTGGACTGCTTCTCCGCGCTGTCGCTGGAGGCGGAGATGCCCGGCACCGACGGCTACGCCCTCGGTGACTCCCTCGGCGGACCCGATCCCGCCTTCGACGTCGTCGTCGACCGGGTCGCTGTCCGGCCCTGCCTGGAGCGACTGCCCGAGCGCGAGCGCACCATCCTCTATCTGCGGTTCTTCCGCGGCATGACCCAGAGCTGCATCGCCGAGCAGCTGGGGATCTCCCAGATGCACGTCTCCCGGCTGCTCAGCGGCTGCTTCACCCAGTTGCGAGAGGAACTGCTCGTCAAGGCGCCCTAGAGGTCCTCGGCCATCCCCGGGATCTGCGTCGGGCCGTGACGTTCGAGCGCCTCCTCGAGCTCGACGCGGATCTGCGGGGGCATCTCCCCGTCGCGGCCCCAGACCAGGATGAGGTCCGCCACCCGGCGGAGCTTGATGTTGGTGTGCTGGGACACGTCCTTCAGAACCGCCCAGCCCTGTTCCGGGGCGACCCGGCCGAGGGCCACGATCATGCCGATCGCCTGGTCCACGACGGCGTGCGAGGCGACGGCGTGTTTCAGCTGGTCGACCTCCTGCTCCAACGCGGAGATCCGGTCGGTCTCGTCGGCGGGCTCGCGGGGTACACGGGTCACGCATCCATCCTCGTCACTCGTGCAGCGGTATGCCACTGCGTGGTGGGTGGAATCATCATTGTTTCGGCGTACCGGCCGGGGTACTCGGCAGGCGCCGCAAGGGGTGACGGCCGGACACTGGGAAGAGACGCCGGTGGCCGCCGGCCCGGCGAGACCAGGACGCGACAGCCATGAATCACGACACGAAGGTCCCCAGCGGCACGAAGGACGTGGTCTCCACGCACTCCGTGTTCGGCGCGCCCTGCTGGGTGAGCCTGACCAGCCGGGACCTGGAGACCACCCAGGACTTCTACAGCGCCGTCTTCGGCTGGCGCTGGCGCACCGGCAAGCTCGGCGAGCGCTTCCGGATCGCCCTGGCCGACGGCGTGCCCGTCGCCGGGATCGCCGCGGTCGCCACGATGTGGCAGATGGCCGTCGCGTGGACGCCGTATTTCGCCGTGCCGAGCGCGGACGACGCCGTGTCGCGGGTGCAGGAGCGCGGCGGCACGGCGGCCGTCGGACCGCTCTCCTTCCCGCCCGGCCGCGCGGCGCTGCTCGCCGACCGGGACGGCGCCACCTTCGGGATCTGGGAGGGCGAGCTGGTCGGCGACTGGGAGACCTGGCGCCGCTCCGCCCCGGCCTTCATCCGGCTGCACACCCGCGACGCCTTCGACTCCGCGATCTTCTACGGCGAGGTCCTGGACTGGGCCTCGCAGCGCCCCGGCTGCTGCGAGGTGCACTACGAGGACGGCGAGGTCGTGCTGCGCAGTCAGGGAGACATCGTGGCCCGGATCGAGTCCGGGGCTCTCGGCGCCGCCCCCGACCCCACCATCCGCCCGCACTGGCAGGTCCACTTCGCCGTCCGGGACGTCGCCGCGTGCGCCCGCACGGCCGAGCAGCACGGCGGCAGCGTCCTGTCGAAGACCGAGGACGAGGCGGTACTGCGGGATTCGGACGGCGCGCAGTTCACGGTCACGTCGCGACGAGAGCGGTGACCCACGCAGCGAGTGCCCCGCAGGACCGAATAGGCGCCTGCGGGGCACTCGCTGCGTGCCCCGCGCTCCTAGGGTGTTGACCGCGACGGACGGGAGAGCAGCACGAGGCTTCTGTCGGTGACCGTCATCGTGGTCGCCGCCTTGTGCTCCGTCTCGTCCGGGGCGCCCTCGGGGTTCGCCGTGTCGATCAGGGTCGTCCAGCGTTCGCCGTACGCCGGGTCCGGGAGCTGGAACTCCACCGGCTCCCAGTAGCTGTTGAGCAGGAGCAGGAAGGAGTCGTCCACGACCGGGCGGCCGCACGGGTCCGGTTCGGCGATGGCGTCTCCGTTGAGGAACACGCCGACGCAGTGGGCGTCGGAGCGCTGCCAGTCCTCCTCCGTCATCTCCCCGGCGTCCGGCAGCAGCCACACCAGGTCGGGCAGCGGCTGGCCGGCGTGCGTGACGGTCTCGCCGCGGAAGAAGCGGCGGCGGCGCAGCACGGGGTGAGCGGTGCGCAGCTCGATGACGTAGCGCGTGAAGTCGGCGAGCTCGCGCTGCTCCTCCGTGAGCCGCCAGTCGATCCAGGAGACCTCGTTGTCCTGGCAGTAGGCGTTGTTGTTGCCGCCCTGGGTGCGCCCGAGTTCGTCGCCGTGGCAGAGCATCGGGATGCCCTGCGACAGCAGCAGCGTGGCGAGGAAGTTGCGCTGCTGGCGGGCGCGCAGCTCCAGCACGGCCGGGTCGGCGCTCTCCCCCTCGGCCCCGCAGTTCCAGGACCGGTTGGTGCTCTCGCCGTCCCGGTTGCCCTCGCCGTTGGCCTCGTTGTGCTTGTCGTTGTACGACACGAGGTCACGCAGGGTGAATCCGTCGTGCGCGGTGACGAAGTTGACGCTGGCGCGCGGGCGGCGCCTGCTGTGCTGGTACAGGTCGGCGGAGCCGGTCAGCCGGGAGGCGAAGTCGCCGAGGGTGTGTTCGCCGCCGCGCCAGAAGTCGCGCACGGTGTCCCGGTACTTGCCGTTCCACTCCGACCACAGCGGCGGGAAGTTGCCCACCTGGTAGCCGCCCTCGCCGACGTCCCACGGCTCGGCGATCAGCTTCACCCGGCTGATCACCGGATCCTGCTGGATCAGGTCGAAGAACGCCGAGAGCCGGTCCACCTCGTGGAACTGCCGGGCCAGGGTGGCCGCGAGGTCGAAGCGGAAGCCGTCGACGTGCATCTCGGTGACCCAGTACCGCAGCGAGTCCATGATCAGCTGCAGCACGTAGGGGTGCCGCATCAGTAGGCTGTTCCCGGTGCCGGTGGTGTCGTAGTAGTGCGTCCAGTCGCCGTCCACCAGCCGGTAGTAGGAGGCGTTGTCGATGCCCCGGAAGGACAGGGTGGGGCCCTTCTCGTTGCCCTCGGCCGTGTGGTTGTAGACGACGTCCAGGATCACTTCGAGACCGGCCTCGTGCAGCGACTTCACCATCGACTTGAACTCGCTGACCTGCTGGCCCCGGGTGCCGTGCGCGGCGTAGGCGTTGTGCGGGGCGAAGAAGCCGATGGTGTTGTAGCCCCAGTAGTTCGCGAGGCCCCGGTCGGTCAGCACGCCGTCCTGGACGAACTGGTGCACCGGCATCAGCTCGACGGCCGTGACGCCCAGCGAGGTCAGGTGCCCGACGACCGCGGGGTGGGCGAGCCCGGCGTAGGTGCCGCGCAGTTCGGCCGGGACGTCCGGGTGGGTGCGGCTCAGGCCGCGCACATGGGCTTCGTAGATGACGGTGTCGGCGTACGGCCGCCTGGGCGGCCGGTCGTCACCCCAGTCGAAGTACGGGTCGGTCACCACGCCGAGCATGGTGTGCCCGGCACTGTCGCCCGGGGCGGGTCCCTCGGGGGCCCGCTCGAAGAGGGAGGCGTGGTTGTCCACCTGGCCGTCCACCGCACGGGCGTACGGGTCCAGCAGCAGCTTCGCCGGATTGCACCGGTGGCCGAGGGACGGGGCCCAGGGTCCGTGCACCCGGTAGCCGTAGCGCTGGCCGGGGCCGACGCCGGGCAGATAGCCGTGCCACACGAACCCGTCGACCTCGGTCAGTTCGACCGAGCTGTGCCGGCCGCGTTCGTCGACCAGGATCAGTTCGACGCGCTCGGCGACCTCGCTGAACAGGGCGAAGTTGGTGCCCTGTCCGTCGTAGGCGGCGCCCAGCGGGTAAGGGTGCCCGCTCCAGACGGGCACCCCTGCGCGGTTCTCGCGCGCCGTCACCGCGCCTCCTCCAGCAGCCGCTCGGGAGCGTCGGCCGGGGCCGCCAGCGAGGCGGTCCGGACCTCACGGGGTACCTGAAGCACCTCGCGCAGGCTCGGCGCCGGGGCGGTCGGGACCAGCGGCACGCGCTCGCCGGCGCGGGCCCGCTGCGAGAACCAGATGACCTTGCTTCCGGTGTCCGTGGCGCAGCAGCCCCAGCCGTCGCTGATCGCGGCGATCTGCTCCAGGCAGCCGCGCAGTTCCAGGTCCGGGCGCAGTTCGCGGTCGTTGTCCCCGATGGCCGTGATCAGGTGCTGGCCGTTCCACCACATCTCGATCGACGTGTTCTTGTCCGTGGCGTGCTCGTCGATGGCGGTCAGCAGCAGTTCGGCACCGCCACAGACGGGCTCCACCAGGTTCTCCAGATCCCAGAACCTGAGGTGAGCGGCCAGGATGCGCCTGACCTGTCCGACCCGTTCCGGGCTGACTTCCACGTCGAGGTGGTAGTAGCAGGGCACTGCGGTCTTCATCTCGTTCGCTCCTCACCGGCGAGGCTCGGCGCTTCCCCGTCCCCGCGGGACGGGCCCCGAACGCGAAGCGTGAGCATTGTTCGCTTCAGAGTCACCTCAAGAGTGAGAGTGCTACGCCATTCGTGCAACACGAGCACCAAGAGCAACCGCGACATAGTTGAAGCTCTAACAAGACGCTGGGTCGTCACACGTGCACCATGAGTGAAGACCCATGCCCATCCGTGTGTCTCCGCAACGCCACCCCCCGCGTCCGCGATGGTGGCCTGCCATGAATCCCGAGAGGTGAACGGCGTCATGTTGCTACCGGCCAAAGCCGAAGTCGCCCGCCAGCTTGGGCGCTACCGGGCCTGGGAACGCGTCATGCTCGCGTCCCCGAACGACAGCGCGGTACGGGCCACTTTCGAGGACTCGGGCTACACGCTGTGCGTGCTGATGGGCAAGCGCTGCGCGCGCGAGGCCGCGGACGCCGCCGAGCGCTATCTGCGCACCAGCCTCGGCACCTATCTGCGTGAGCAGAGCGAACGACCCCGTCCCGGCCGCGCCGCGCGACGGGGTCCACCGAGCACCAAGCGGCGTTCCCGGGCGGGAAGGTAGACCCCTTCCCGCACAGCTTGAATCCCCGGCCGGGCCCTTTGAGGGGGTCCGGCCACGACTACGGCGGAGGAGACCATGAAGGCAACCGCGGCCATCGGCCGCATCCCGGTACGGCATGTGGGGCCGGCCGTGGATTGCGGCAGGCGCCCGGCGAAGGCGGTCGTGGGTGAGACGTTCGAGGTCTCGGCGACCGTGTTCCGCGAGGGGCACGACGCCGTGGCCGCCAATGTCGTTCTGCGGGATCCCGAGGGCCGGCCGGGCCCCTGGACGCCGATGCGTGAACTGGCGCCGGGCACCGACCGCTGGGGCGCCGACGTCACGCCCACCGCCACCGGGCACTGGACGTTCCAGGTCGAGGCCTGGAGCGACCCGGTGACCACCTGGCGCCGCAAGGCCCGGATCAAGGTGCCGGCCGGGATCGACGTAGGAGTGGTCCTGGAGGAGGGCGCGGAACTCCTGGAGCGCGCGGCGGCCGGAGTGCCCGCCGACCAGCGTCAGGTCCTCATCCGTGCGGCGGGGTCCCTCCTGGACGACTCGCTCCCGGTCGTGTCCCGGCTGGCCGCCGCCTTCCGGCCCGACGTGCACGAGGTGTTGTCGCGGTATCCGCTGCGGGAGCTGGTCACCGCCTCCGACCCGCTGCCCCTGCTGGTCGAGCGGGAACGGGCCCTGTACGGCTCCTGGTACGAGTTCTTCCCCCGCTCCGAGGGCACCCCCCAGCAGCCCCACGGCACCTTCCGCACCGCCGCCCGCCGCCTCCC
>NZ_JBWKCI010000019.1:94243-156223 GCF_056436565.1 Streptomyces sp. NPDC043726 | reverse complement strand
AACGGCCGCAACAACGCCAGCATGTCCCAGGTGTTCCTGGCCATCTTCCTGATCCTGCTCGTCGGCATCGCCATCGACCTGCTGATCTTCAGCCCGCTGGAGCGGCGGGTGCTGCGCAGCCGCGGTCTGCTCGCGAGGAGCTGAGGTACACCATGCCGGTCCTTCTCGTCATCGCCCACGGCAGCCGCGACCCGCGGCACGCCGCGACCGTGCACGCCCTGGTACGGCGGGTGCGCGCGACCCGCCCCGGACTGCGGGTGGAGACCGGCTTCCTGGACTTCAACATCCCGTCCGTGCAGGGCGTACTGGAGTCCCTGGCGGCGGAGGGCGTGCGCGAGGTCGTGGCGCTGCCCCTGCTGCTGACCCGCGCCTTCCACGCGAAGGCCGACATCCCCGCCGTCCTGCGGGACGCGCCGCCGCAGCTGCGCATCCGGCAGGCGGAGGTGCTCGGCCCGTCCCCGCTGCTGCTGACGGCGCTGGAGCGGCGGCTGTACGAGGCGGGCCTCACGCCCGCCGACAAGTCCTCGACCGGGGTCGTGCTGGCCTCGGCGGGGTCCACCGATCCGGAGGCGAGCGCGGTGATCGCAGAAATCGCGCGGGAGTGGCGGCACACCGGTTGGTGCGCCGTGCGGCCCGCGTTCGCCTCCGCCGCCCTGCCCCGCACCGAGGACGCGGTACGCGAGCTGCGCGCCCTCGGCTGCGAGCGGGTGGCCGTCGCGCCGTACGTCCTCGCGCCCGGCTTCCTGCCGGACCGCATCGCCCGGGGCGCCGCCGAGGCGGACGTCCTGGCCGACGTCCTCGGCCCGGCGCCGGAGGTGGCCCGCCTGCTGCTGGAGCGCTACGACGCGGCCCGGGTACCGGTCCTGACGGCGCTCGGCGCCTGACCCGCTCAGGCCGACGTGCCGGCGTCGGCCAGCCTGAGCAGTTCCTCCAACGGCATCGAGCCCGGCGTACGGCCCTCGCGGGCGAAGGTGCCGGCCAGGTGCTGGAGGAGTTCGTTGAGCGGGGTCGGTACGCCGTGCAGGCGGCCGAGGAGGGCGATCTCGCCGTTGAGGTAGTCGGCCTCGATGGTGCCGGTCCCCCGGGCCAGTGACTGCCAGGACGAGCCGCCTCGGCGCGGGGCGCCGTCGAGCGGCACGAGGGTGACCTTGTCACCGCGGACCGCCTGCTGCTCCTCGACGCTCGCGCGGTCGATCCCGGCGGCGTCCAGGACCCGCACTCCCTCCGCGCGCACCCTCTCGTACAGCGCGACCGCCGCCTCGTCGGCCACGGGCCCGCTGACGGCCTCGAGCGCGTTGCCGAGGTTGGCCAGCAGCTTGGCGTACTGCCAGCGCGCGACGTCCGCCACGACCGGCGCCTCGAAGTGGGCCTTCTCCAGGCAGGCGGAGATCTCGTGCAGGAGGTCGTCGGTGCCGTGGGGGTGGCGGCCGAGGTGGAGGATCCCGGTGAGCGGGGTGCCGGCCGCGGAGACGACGCCGGGTTCGACGAAGGTCGCCGGCAGCCAGACGCAGACGCCGTACACGCGCCGGAAGAGCCGCAGAGCGATCCGCTGCCCCTCCACGCCGTTCTGCGCGCACAGCAGGGGCAGCCGCTCGGCCGCCGTACCGCCGCCCTCGACCGGGGCCGGGCCCCAGCTCCCGAGGGCGGCCGCGGTGTCCTGGGTCTTCACGGCGAGGACGAGCACGTCGTCGGGGCGCAGCGGGCCGAGTTCGTCCGGTCCCTGGACCGCGGGCAGCCGGTGGACGTGCTCGCCGTCCGGCACCCTGAGCCGCAGCCCGGCCTCCCGCAGGGCCGTGAGGTGCGCTCCGCGCGCCACCAGCACGACCTCGTGTCCCGCCCCGGCGAGCCGTCCGCCGATGACCCCGCCGACCGCTCCCGCCCCGATGATGATGTAGCGCATGGGACGAGCCTCGCACACTCAACTGCCGGTCATCTCCATGAGCTTGACCACGGTGTTCCAGTTCCGGGTGGTCGCGATCACGCCCTTGGTGCGGCGCGGCTTGGCGAGTTGCTCGGCGAGCTTGGAGCGGCCGAGTCCGTCCGGCGCGTACAGGTAGAGGCAGCGGTCGCCGAACCGGAACTCCTCGGGCAGGAAGGCGGCCCGGTCGATGTCCTCGAAGCGCTCGGCGTCGGCCGGCGCGGAGAAGTACGTGACGTGCAGCTGCTTGCCCTCCAGTTCGGCGGCCGGGAACGGGCAGGCTTCGACGGTGGCCGCCAGATAGGCGTGGTCGCGGACGATGACGTCGACCGAGAAGCCGAAGTGGTCCGCCACCGCCTCGGTGATCTCACCGGCCCACGACTCGGCGTCGCCGCGCCCGGCCGTGAAGACCGCCTGGCCGCTCTGGAGGTAGGTGCGTACGTCGTCCAGGCCGAGTCCGGTCATCAGGGTGCGCAGTTCGGCCATGGGGACCTTCTTGGCGCCGCCCACGTTGATCCCCCGCAGCAGCGCCGCATACGTCGTCGTCATGCGCACACCATAGGGCGGCCGTCGTGCCCCGTGGGGGTGGGCACGACGGCCGGTCCGGCGCGGCGGACTGCGCTGAACTCTGGCCGATCCGGAGGCTGTCGATCAACCGCTGCACGCGGCTGTGACTTATTCAACAAGGCTGTGCAATGAGCTTCGTCATGACAAAGTCGCGCCAAATAGATGTAAGGGGCCGCCTCCTCCCCAGTGGGGAGAAGGCGGGGTCCAAGGGGATGATTCTCGGCCGGTTCACTTCACCGGGCAGCACGACGAGATGCCTTTATCCGCCCCATACCTTCGAAACGAAAGGTGGCGGCAGGGGGCTGCCACCGCGCACAAGGGGGCAAGCCCGTCATGGGGAACGGAGACATACGGGTGCGGGGCCTGGCCGCCCGGGCCGGCGGCTGGAGCGCCCGGCACCGATGGGCTGCCGTCGGCATCTGGGTGCTGTTCGTCGTCCTGGCGATGGGACTCGGTTCGGCGGCCGGCCGGGTCGACGTCGACGAGAGCCAGTCGCTGAAGGGCGAGACGAAGACCGCCGCACAGATCATCGATGACTCGGGGATCGAGGAGCCGGCCGGGGAGACCGTCCTCGTCCAGGCCAAGGACCAGGGCCTGAAGGCCACCGACGCCGAGTTCCGGTCCGCGGTCACCGCGGTGATGAAGGCGGTGGAGGAGACCGGCAAGGTCACCGACATCACCTCCCCGTACGACACGGACACCGTCTCGGAGGACGGCCGCAGCGCGCTGGTCCAGTTCGACATGCGGGGGGACGCGGAGACCGCGGCCGAGCGGGTCGAGCCGGTGCTGGACGCCGTGGCCGGGGTCCAGCAGGACCATCCGGAGCTGACGATCGAGCAGATCGGCTCCGCCAGCATGATGAAGACGTTCGACGACGCGTTCGGTGACGACTTCAAGAAGGCCGAGTACTCGGCCGTGCCCGTGGCCCTCGGCATTCTGCTGATCGCCTTCGGCGCGCTCGTCGCCGCGCTGCTCCCGGTGCTGCTGGCCATCACCGCGATCATGGCGACGATGGGTCTGATGGGCATCGTCAGCCATGTGATGCCAATGGGCGATGTCGCCAACTCGGTGATGCTGCTCGTCGGTCTGGCCGTCGGCGTCGACTACTGCCTGTTCTACCTGCGCCGTGAGCGCGAGGAGCGGGCCGCGGGGCGCGACCCGCAGACGGCGCTGATGATCGCCGCCGCCACCAGTGGCCGGGCGATCGTCGTCTCCGGTGTCACGGTGTGTGTGGCGATGGCGGGCATGCTGTTCACCGGGATCGCCGACTTCGAGGCGATGGGCCTGGCCTCGCTGATCGTGGTGGCCGTCGCCATGGTCGGTTCGGTGACCGTGCTTCCGGCGATGCTGTCGCTGCTGGGCCACCGGGTCGAGAAGGGCCGTATCCCCTACCTGCACCCCGAGAGCAAGCTGCGCCGCAACCGTGGGCAGGTCAACAAGGAGAGCCGCCTGTGGACGACCGTCCTGGGCGCCGTACTGAAGCGTCCGGTCGTCTCGGTGGTCGTCGCGACGGGCGCGCTGCTCGCGGTCGCCGCTCCGGCGGTCGGCATGAAGACCCAGAACCTCACGCTGGACCAGGAGTTCGGCGACTCGCTGCCCATCGTGCAGACCTACAACCGGGTCAACGACGCCTTCCCCGGCGGCTCCGAGCCGGCCGAGGTGGTCGTCAAGGCGGAGGACATCAACGCCCCCGAGGTGCAGAGCGCGCTCGCCGACTTCAAGAAGGAGGCGGTGGACTCGGGTGCCTCGCGCGGCCCGGTCGAGATCAAGCTGCACGACGCGCAGAACCTCGCGTTCGTCTACGTCCCGCTGGTCGGCGGCTCCGACCTCGACAAGGCGGGCGAGAACCTGGAGAAGCTGCGCGACGAGGTCCGTCCGGCCACCCTCGGCAAGGTCGACGGCCTCGAGGCCCCCATCACCGGACAGGTCGCGGGCAGCCATGACTTCAACGACCAGCTGGCCGGAGCGGTCGTCCCGGTCTTCGCGTTCGTGGTCGTCTTCGCCTTCCTGCTGATGCTGCTGTCCTTCCGCTCGCTGACGATCGCGATCACCTCCATCGCGCTCAACCTGCTGTCGGTGGCCGCGGCCTACGGCATCCTGGTCGCCGTCTTCCAGCACGGCTGGGGCGCGTCCCTGGTGGGCGCTGAGGGCGTGGGCGCCATCATCAGCTGGCTGCCGCTGTTCCTCTTCGTGATCCTGTTCGGCCTGTCGATGGACTACCACGTGTTCGTGGTCAGCCGGATCCGCGAGGCGCGGCTGAAGGGCCGTACGACGAACGAGGCGATCAAGCACGGGGTGGTCACCACGGCGGGTGTCGTCACCAGCGCCGCGGTCATCATGGTCGCCGTGTTCGCGATCTTCGGCACGCTGTCCATGCAGTCCATGAAGCAGATGGGCGTGGGCCTCGCGGCGGCGGTGCTGATCGACGCGACGATCATCCGGGGTGTGCTGCTCCCGGCGGTCATGGCGCTGCTCGGTGAGCGCAACTGGTACCTGCCGAAGTGGCTGGACCGGCTGCCGGACCTCACGCACGACGAGACGCCCGAGGTGGTCACCCGCAAGGCGCTGGACGACGAGGGGGAGCGCGTCCCGGTCTGAGCGTGACCCGGTAAGGACGGAGGGCCCGTCGACTCACGGGGGAGTCGACGGGCCCTCGACTGTGTTCAGCGCGCGGGCAGTTCGGCCTCGATGAGGTCGGCGGCCCGCCGGGTGCCGCCCTCCTCGGCCATCTGCGCCTGGATCTCCTTGAGCCGCCGGGCCACCTCGGGGTCGTCGACGAGGGCGAGCGCCGTCGCGCGCAGGGCCTCGGCCGTGGCCTCCTCGGTGGGCAACTGCCGGGCGACACCGAGGGCCTGGAGCATCTCCGCGTTGCCGAACTGGTCCACGGCCTGCGGTACGGCGATCATCGGGGTGGCGGTGGCCATTCCCTCCTGGCTGCCGCCGGCGCCGGCGTGGGTGACGAACAGGTCGGCCTGCTTGAGCACGGCCAACTGCGGTACCCACGACCGCACTTCGACGTTCGGCGGTACGTCGCCCAGCTCGGCGGGGTCGACATGCCGGCCGATCTGGAGCACCAGGTGCCAGCCCGGCAGCTCGCCGAAGGCCTCGACGCACTCCCGGTAGAAGCCGGGCTGCTTGGTGAAGGCCGAGCCGAGCGAGACGAGCACGACCTTCTCGGCATCGTCCGGCCGCCGCCAGTCGCCCTCCGCGGTGCGGTCGCCCTGGCAGGCGCCGACGAAGGTGTACACCTTCTCGTCCACCCGGTCGGCGTGCGGCTGCAGCGCCTTCGGGAGCAGCACGAGCGAGCGGTCCGGGCGGCCGGCGAACGGATCCGGGTGCTGGGTGATGCCGTTCTCCGCCAGCCAGTTCTGGAAGCGGGCGTAGTAGGCCTGACCCCGCTCGGTCTTCCTGGGCTCGGCCCACATCGGCTCGGCGACCTCCTCCTCGTAGCCCTCCCAGGCGACGAGGTTCGGCGAGAGCGAGATCGCGGGAACGCCCCAGCGATGGGCGAGGACCCGGGCGGGGTAGGAGGCGATGTCGTGCAGGACGAGGTCCGGTTCGTCGCCCTCGTAGGCCTCGACGAGCTGCGGCAGCGCCTGGATGGCGTCGGCCAGGAACGGCTCGACGTTGTCCAGCAGGGTGCTGCCCCAGGCCTCCGGGTCGGCGTCGGGTCCGGGCAGGGTCGAGTTCCACGGCTTCGGCTCGGCGCCGGTCTCGGCGACCTTGTCGGCGAACACGGGCGGGATCGCGTAGGTGACCCGGTGCCCGCGCGCGACGAGCTCACGGATCACCTCCAGGCTCGGGTTCACGTGACCGTGGGCGGCGATGGAGAACATGGCGATGTGCGCGGGTGAGGTCATGGGGATGAGAGTAGACGAGACGAGACGTCTCGTGCAACCCGAAAGGCCCGGGAGTCTGGAGGTCGTCCGGCTCGGGAGCCGGGAGGTCGTCCGGCTCGTAGGGCGGCCAAGTCATGCGGCTCAGCGGCAGCGACGTCAGTCGGCTCAGGTGCACGGACGGCTCCCCAGCGCCTCGTGCAGCCGCAGCCAGCGCTCCGGTGGGACCTCGCCGACCAGCACCCTCGGATCGAGTCCGGCGGCCCGGAACGCGGCGTCCACCCGGCTCCGGGGCCGGGCCCGGCGCAGGGAGGCGTGCAGTGAGCCGCCGGCCCCGGAGAACCCGAGCTCGACCAGGCGGCACCAGCTGTCGTACCCGGCGCGGTCGAGCAGGGGCGCGGGGCGCCGTTCGATGCGCAGGATCCCCGCGTCCACGCGGGGCGCGGGCCGGAACCGGGTGCGATCGACGCGTCCGACCAACCGCCACTCGTGGCGCGGCCAGCTGCGGACGGTCAGCAGGGTCCAGCTCCCGAAGTCGCCGGTGCGCTTGCGGGCGTATTCGAGCTGCGTGATCAGGGTGGCCTCCGTGAGGGTGGCGGCGCGCAGACACCAGTCGACGATGTCCGCGGTGCGCGAGAAGGGGACGTTGCCGACGACCGAGAAGGGGGTGCGCGGCGGTCGCAGAGCGAGGAAGTCGCCGCCGAGGACCCGGACGTGGGGCGTGGCGGAGAAGCGGGCGCGCAGTGCGGGGAGCAGCCGGGCGTCGATCTCGTAGGCGCGCAGTTCGCGGCACCGAGGGGCGAGTACGGCGGTCAACGCGCCCTTTCCCGCGCCCACTTCGAGGACCAGACCGGCTCCGCGGCCGGGCGGGACGGCGAGCCGGGCGAAGCGTTGGGCGGTGGCGCGGTCGGCGAGGAAGTTCTGCGAGAGCGCGCGGGAAACGTGCGTGGAGCGGGCCATGGCCTGCGGTCCTTGTCTTCCGTGACAGGGGAAATGGGCAGCCGAAGGCCCTGACCGGAAGACAGAGAAGAGGAGACGGAGGCTCTACCGCGCCCGCGCTGACGTCAGCGGGTGCGGCTCCCCGGGCCGGTCAGGGTTCCGAGGCCACGACGCATCCGGATGGCGTGCGTGCAGCCCCGGCCGAGACCGGAGATGAAGATCGCGTTGAAGGCTCCCACGCAGGGCACGTTAGGAGGGCGGGCCGGGGACGGACAACTGGTTTTCGACGTCGTACGACGGATGCTCGTCGTACGACAGGTGCTCACCGCTGGTAGCGGGCCAGGACCAGGTTCCCGTCGTCCTCCAGCCGCTCGCGCAGGTCGTCCAGGCCGATCGCCCCGCTGTAGTACTCCTGGAGCGCGGGCGTGGCGACCTTGTCCTTCCACTCCGGGTAGCCCCGTACGGACTGGGCGGGCGCCGACCGCAGATGCCCGGCGAGGGCGGTGCCGGTGGCCCAGTCGTGCTTGGTGGTGTGCAGGGCGGGGTCCTTCAGCGCCTCGGTGCCGGTGGGGAGCATCCAGTCGCCGAGGGCGAGCCGGACCATGTTCTCGGGCCGGAGCAGGAAGTCGATGAACTCGGCGGCCTCCCGCTGGTGCGGGCTGTCCGCGGCGATGGAGAGGGTCTGCGGGCTGACGCCCTGGGTGAGCCCGTCCGCGCCCGCCGGGGCGGGGAGGACCTGCCAGTCGAAGCCCTCCGGCGCCTGCTGCACGATCTGCTGACGGTAGGAGAAGCCGAGCGGGACCATGGCGTACCGGCCGCCGAAGAAGCCGGGCAGGGTGTCCGAGCCGCCGCTGCCGAGGGTCGAACCGGAGGCGCTGTCATCGGTGTTGACCTGGTCGCGGATGGTCCGCGGGACCACCTCGTCGGGGGCCTGGAAGCGGACCTCGACCTTGCCGTCGGCGTCCCGGTGGAAGAGCTGTCCGCCGGCCGACAGGGAGAGGTTGAGGGTGGCGGAGACGGGCTCCTTCAGCGGCCAGGCCACGCCGTACTTCCCCGCGCCGCTCAGCTCCTGGGTGATCCGCCGGAACTCCGGCCAGGTCCAGGGCCGTTCGGGGGTGGGGATGCGTACGCCCGACTCCTTCAGCCTGGTGGCGTTGGCGATGAGTACGCGCGGCTCCTGGAGGAACGGCACGCCGTAGACGCCGTCCCCGAAGGTCGTCGTACGCCAACTGCGCTGCGGAATGTCGTACTTGAGGCGGCCGGGCAGCAGGTCGGTCAGCTCGGCGAGGTGGCCGCCGTATGCGAAGTCCGCTAGGTCGTCGGAGGCGTCGTGGACGATGTCCGGTGCCTCGCCGCCCTCGAAGGCGGTGAGCAGCTGGTCGTGGACGCTGTCCCAACTGCCCTGTACATACTCGACCTGGACGTCGGGATGGCTAGCGTTCCACTCCTCCACGAGCTCCTTGTTGACCGCGACGGACTCCTCCTGCCAGGCCAGGGACTGGAAGCGGAGGGTGACACGGCCGTCGTCGTCCGAGGAGCCGCCGGTGCAGCCGGCCAGGAGGCCCAGGAGGAGGAGCAGGACGATGATCCAGCGTGCGCGCACAGCCCTTTGACAGCCCATCAGTTCTTCACCGCCCCCGCGAGCATGCCGCCTGTGATCCGGCGCTGGACGACCGCGAAGACGACCAGGGACGGAAGGGTGGCGAGGAAGGCGGCGGCGGCCAGCGGGCCGAGGTCGGCGACGCCCTCCGCGCCGATGAAGTGGGTGAGGATCACGGGAAGGGTCTGTTTCTCCGGGGTCTTCAGCAGTACCAGCGCGAAGAAGAACTCGTTCCACGCGGTGACGAAGGCGAACAGGCCGGTCGCCACGATGCCCGGCGCGAGCAGCGGCGCGGTCACCGAGACCAGCGTGCGCAGCCGCCCGGCTCCGTCGACGGCGGCCGCCTCCTCCAGCTCGGCCGGCACGGCACGGACGTATCCGACGAGCATCCACAGCGCGAACGGCAGCGCCCAGACGACGTACACCAGGATCAGCCCGAACAGTGAGTCGATCAGGCGGAGGTTCTTCAGGACCAGGAACAGCGGGATGATCACCAGGACGAGCGGGAACGCCTGGCTGACCACGACCCAGCCGGTCGCGGCGCGCGCGAGCCGGGTGCGCTGCCGGGCCATGACGTAGGCCATGGGGGTGGCGACTGTCACGGCGATCAGCGCGGCGCAGACGGCGGCGATCAGGGAGTTCGCCGCGGCCTCCAGCAGGGGCTGTTCGTCGAAGGCCTGGCGGAAGTTGTCGAGGGTGGGGTTCTCGGGGATCCAGGTGGGGTGCAGGCTGCCGAGTTCGCGGGGCGGTTTGAAGGCGGTGGAGAGCAGCCAGAGGAAGGGGAAGGCGAGGAAGAGGAGGTAGGCCAGGAGGGCGGCGTACTGGCCCACGCGGGCCGTGGCGCTGGTCTTCATTCCTTCGCACCTCCGCGCAGTCTGCCCACCAGGAACAGTGCGAGCAGGATCGAGATCAGGGCGACCATGACGCAGCCCATCGCGGCGGCGTAGCCGAACTGGCCGTAGCGGAAGGCCTCTTCGTAGGCGAAGAGCATCGGCAGCCGGGTGCGGCCGCCGGGGCCGCCGCTGGTCAGGACGTAGACCAGGGCGAAGGAGTTGAAGTTCCAGATCAGGTTGAGCGCGGTGATCGCGAGGGCGACCGGCCGGAGCGCGGGCCAGGTGACGGTCCAGAAGCGGCGCCAGGCGCCCGCCCCGTCCATGGCGGCGGCCTCGTGCAGTTCGCGCGGGGTGTTCTGGAGGCCGGCGAGCAGGGCGACGGTCGTAGTCGGCATCCCGGCCCAGACGCCGACGACGATGACGGCGGGCAGGGCGGTGGCGAGGCCGCTGAGCCAGTCCCGTCCGTCGCCGAGGCCGAGGTCGCGGATCGTCTCGTTGAGGATTCCGGCGTCCGGGTTGTAGACCAGCCGCCACATCACCCCGACCACGACCTCCGGCATGGCCCAGGGGATGATCGCGAGGGCGCGGGCCAGCCAGCGCAGCTTGAGGTCCTGGTTGAGCAGCAGGGCGAGCCCGAGCGCCAGCAGGAACTGCGGGACGGTGACCCCGACGGCCCAGACCAGGCCGATCCGGAACGACTCCCAGAACAGGGTGTCCTGGAGAAGGTCCCGGAAGTTGAGACCGCCGATCCACTGGGTGGGCTGGGTACGGCCCGACTGCGAGTCGGTGAAGGCCAGCAGGATGCCGTACAGCAGCGGGCCGACGCTGAGCAGCAGGATCGGGAGCAGCGCGGGCAGCACGAGGAACCAGGCTCCGCCCGCGCGGGGCGGCCCGCCTGGTGCCGACCGCTTCGTCGCGGTCACCAAGGTCACGTGATCGGCTCCTCGCACGGCTCGTGGCGATCTCGGACTGGGTTTGGTCATGGTCGTGACAGGTGTATGCGCCGTCAAGGGCCCGCGCACACCTTCCTACCTGTGCGAATGCGAGACTGGCCGACGGATGACCACGCACCGAGGGCGACATGGAGGCCAACGATGGACGAGATGCGGGCCCGGGAGGTACTGGCCGCGGCGGACGTGCTGCCCGGTCCGGCACGGGACGCGGCTCTCCTCGCCCTGGGCGAGAACGCGGTGTTCGCCGCCGGTGACCTGGTCGTCAAGGTGGGCCGGGACACGGAGCTGATGGACCGGGCCCGGCGCGAACTCGACATCGCGGTGTGGCTGGCGAAGGCGGGCGTACCGGCGGTCCGGGCCGCCGCGCCCGAGCCGCTCCTGGTGGCGGGGCACCCGGTGACGGTGTGGCACCGGCTGCCGGATCCGGTACGCCCGGCGGAGCCCCGCGATGTGGCCGAACTGCTACGGGTCGTCCACGCCCTGCCCGCGCCCTCCTTCGCTCTGCCGCCGCGCGACCTGCTCGGCGGAGTGGAGCGCTGGCTGCGTCTCGCGGGCGACGCGATCGACCCCGCGGACGCCGATTACCTCCGCGCGCGACGGGACGGTTTCGCGGCGGCCGCGGCCGCTCTCACCCCGCGCCTGCCCCGGGGGCCGATCCACGGGGACGCGCTGCCCCGGAACGTGCACGTCGGCCCCGACGGGCCCGTACTGGTGGACCTGGAGACCTTCTCCGCCGACCTGCGGGAGCACGACCTGGTCGTGATGGCCCTGTCCCGGGACCGCTACGGCCTGCCCGCCGAGGCCTACGAGTCCTTCGTCGCCGCGTACGGCTGGGACGTGCGCGAGTGGGACGGCTGCCCGGTCCTGCGCGGAGCCCGGGAGACCGCGAGCTGCGCCTGGGTGGCGCAGCACGCGCCGAGCAACCCGAAGGCCCTGGAGGAGTTCCGCCGCCGGGTGGCCTCCTTGCGCGACGGGGACGAGACGGTGCGCTGGTATCCGTTCTGAGCCTGCCGGGCCCTGGTCGGCTCCTTCTCCCGCGGGCGGCGTCAGGTGTCGGCGGCCTGGACCGACCGGGCCGCGCGGCGGAGTTCGGCCAGGACCGTGCGCACCGCCTTCCTCGCCGTGCGTTCGGGTCGGTAGAGGGCGTCGATGTGGCGTCTCGCCTGCACGCCGCTCAACGGCTTGAGGGTCAGGGCGGGGTGGGGGCGGGTCGTCCAGCGGGGCATCAGGGCGATCCCTCCGCCGGCCGCCACCACCTCGGCTGCCACCGCGAACTCGTTGATGCGATGGGCGAGACGCAGCCGGCGCCCGGCCGCCGCCGCGATGGCGTCGATCGTGGCCAGCACCGGGAAGCCGTCGTGGACGGTGATCCAGGGCTCGTCGGCCACATCGCGCGGGGTGACGCGGCGCTTGGCGGCCAAGGGGTGGTCCCTGGGCATGGCCACGTCCAGGGGCTCCCGCAGGAGCGTGGTCACCGTGACCGTGTCCGGCCAGGGCGGGGCGTGGTCCAGGCGGTGGGCGAGGACGATGTCGTACTCCCGGGTGAGCCGCGGGAAGTCCTCCTGGGGCACGTCCTCGTCGGCGAGCCTCGGCACCGGTCGGTCCGGTCCGGCGAGCGCGCGCAGCAACAGCGGGAAGAAGGTGCCGCCCGCGCTGTGGAAGGCGGCCACCGACACCTCCCCGTCCGGCCGTCCCACGAACTCCTCGACGCTGCCCCGGGCCCGCGCCAGCGCCGTCTCGACCTCCACGGCGGCCCCCGCCAGAGCCTGCCCGGCGTCGGTCAGCACCAACCGCCTGCCCTGCCGCTCGGTGAGCGGGACCGGGATCGCCCGCTGGAGCAGCCTGAGCTGCTGGGAGATCGCCGACGGCGTCACCAGCATCGCCTCGGCGACGGCGGTGACACTGCCCAGCTCGCCCAGCTCCCGCAGGATCCGCAGCTGCCGTTCGTCCATCCTCTCAGTGTAGGAGTGCTAAAAGATCCTTTTAGAAACTGCTACTGGGCTTCAGAGACGTATCGGTGCACCGTAGGCACGTGTCCGACGTCCGCCGTACCGATGCGGTACTCCTCCTGGTCGCGGTCGTCTGGGGATCGAGCTATCTCTCCGCCCAGACGGCCACCGCCGCCCTGCCCGTCCTGCTGGTGCTGTTCGCCCGCTACGCCCTGTCCGCGCTCGCCTGTCTCGGCCTCGTCCTGTCCCGGCGCGGCGCGCGCCGCTGGACCCGCGACGAACTGCGCGCCGGGGTGCCGCTGGGTCTGACCCAGGCGGCGGTGCTGATCGTGGAGACGTACGGCGTCGCCCACACCACCGCCGCCAACGCGGGGCTCATCATCAGCCTGACCATCGTGCTCACCCCCCTCCTCGACCGGGCCGGCCGCTCCGGCGGACTGCCGCGCGCCTTCTACGCCGCCACCGGCGTCTGCGTCCTCGCCGTCGCCCTGCTGATGTCCGGCAACGGCTTCCACGCGCCGCGCCTCGGCGACCTGCTGATGCTCGGCGCGGCGGTGGTGCGGGCCGGCCATGTCGTCCTGGTCGGACGGCTCACCGTCGGACGGGCGGTCCGTCCGCTGCATCTGACGACGGTGCAGACCCTCGTCGGCACGGTTCTGTTCCTGCCCGCCGCGGGGGCCGGACTGCCGACGCTGGCCCGCGCCGACTCGGCGACCTGGACCCAGCTGGTGTATCTGGCCCTGTTCTGCAGCGTGTTCGCCTTCCTCGCGCAGACCTGGGCCGTGCAGCGCAGCTCCGCGAGCCGGGCCAGCCTGCTGCTGGGCACCGAGCCGCTGTGGGCCGTGGCCGTGGGCATCGCCCTCGGCGGCGAGCACCTCACCGCGCTCACCGGCCTGGGAGCGGCGCTGATGCTCACCGGCACGTACTGGGGGCAGTCCGTGGAGCGCGCCCACCGCACGGCACCACCGCCTCCGCCACGGACGCCGCCGCCGCCCACTCCTCGCACCGAACGGGATCCCGCATGTCCGAGCACGCCACTTACCACCACCTGATCTCCCTGCTCGACTCCTCCTCCGTCGACTACCGGCTCCTCGACCACGCGCCCGAGGGCGCCACCGAGGCCGTCTGCGCGCTGCGCGGTCACCCCGCCTCCCAGGCGGCGAAGTGCATCGTGCTGCGGGTGAAGGTGGACCGCCGCACCACACGGCACGTCCTCGCGGTCGTCCCCGGGGACCGCCGGGTCGACCTGGACGCCGTACGGGAGCTGTACGCGGCGCGCTACGCCGGGTTCAGCGACCCGGAGACCGCCGAGCGGCTGGCCCGCTCGGTGCCGGGCACCGTGCTGCCGTTCAGCTTCGACCCCGAGCTGGAGGTGGTCGCCGATCCCGAGGTGGTGGCCCAGCCGAAGCTGTACTTCAACGCGGCCCGGCTGGACCGGTCGCTGATGGTCTCCGGCGCCGACTACGCGCGGCTGGCGGAGCCACGGATCGAACGGATCGCGGGCCCCGCCGAGAACATGGCGGATCCCGCCGAGTAACTCGCCCGTCCGGCCGGACAACTCGCCCGCTCCGCCGAGCAACTTGCCCGCCCCACCGGATAAGTTGCCCAGCCCGCCGAGTACACCGCCCGTCCCGCCGAGTACACCGCCCGTCCCGCCGGACAACTCGCCCGTACCCCCCGAGTACACCGCCCGTCCCGCCGAGTGATCAGACCGTCTCGTCGGCCGGCTCCCGCAGCGGCCAGGTGCCGTCGATCACGGCCTCGGTCTCGCCCTTGCGGCGCAGGAAGCTCTGGAAGTCCGCCGCCCACTCGGCGTACCACTCGATCTGGCGGCGGTGCAGTTCCGCCGGGCCGAGGGCCGCGATCTTGGGGTGGCGGTCGGCTATCGCACCGGCGAGCCGGGCCGCGGCGAGGGCGTCGGCCGAGGCCTCGTGGGCGGAGTCGAGGGTGACGCCGTACTCCGCGCAGACCGCTTCCAGGTTGCGCTTGCCGCGGCGGTAGCGGTCGGCCCAGCGGTCGATGGTGTACGGGTCGATCACGGGCGCGGGGTCGTGTCCGCCGAGCCGGTCGCGCAGCGACGGCAGTCCGTGGCGCCGCAGTTCGGCGGAGAGCAGGCTCAGATCGAAGGCGGCGTTGTACGCGACGACCGGGACGCCCGTCTTCCAGTAGCCCGCCAGGACGTCCGCGATGGCGTCGGCCACCTGGTCCGCGGGGCGGCCCTCGGTGGCCGCGCGCTCGTTGCTGATGCCGTGCACCGCCACCGCTTCCGCCGGGATCTCCACGCCGGGATCCGCCAGCCACTCCCGGCGTCCCAGGACCTGGCCGCCCCTGACCTCGATCACGGCTCCGGTGACGATGCGTGCCTCACGCGGATCCGTGCCGGTCGTCTCCAGGTCGAATCCGATCAGCAGCTCACGGTGCCAGCCCATGGGCGGTCCCCCTTCTTGGTGGTGCTCTCCCCCAGTGGCCTCCACCTTCCCATGTGCCACTGACAATCAGAGGAGCGCGTTCCGCTTAGCGCGCCGACATCGGGGTTGGCGCGCCGACATCAAGGTCGATTCAGGACACAGGCCTCGAATCAGCCCATGCCACCTCGAACTCCTCGCGATAGGTGGGGAAGAGCCCGCCGTCGTCCACGTCGCCCGGCTTGACCACCCGGTTCCCGCCGCGCAGCACCAGCACCGGCGCCTCCATGCCCCGGCTCCGGCGCAGATAGGACTGCAGGACCGCGATGCCGTCCGAGCCGTCGCCGTCGACCAGATAGGCCGTGAAGCGCGGGGTCTCGTCGTAGACCTGGATCTCGAAGGCCCCGGGGTCGCGCAGCCGGGCGCGGACCCGGCGCATGTGCAGGATGTTCATCTCGACCGAGCGGCTCAGCTCGCCCCGCTTGAGGCCCAGTTCCCGCTCGCGCCGCTTCACCGCGCTGGACGCCGGGTTCAGGAACAGCAGCCGCACCCGGCAGCCCGACTCGGCCAGCCGCACCAGGCGCCGGCCGGAGAAGTTCTGCACCAGGAGGTTGAGGCCGATGCCGATGGCGTCCAGCCGCCGGGCGCCGCCGAAGATGTCCTCGGCCGGGAACTGCCGCAACAGCCGTACCCGGTCGGAGTGGACGGCCACCACGTCGCCGTACCGGTCGCCGACCAGGTCCTCGACCGCGTCCACGGGCAGCCGGCGCGCGGAGGGGACGTCGCCGCCCGCGCCGAGGATCTCCAGCAGCCGCGCCGAGGCGCGTTCGGCCTGGTTCAGGACCGCCTCGGACAGCGCCCGGTTGCGCGAGACGACGTTCCGGGTCACTTCCAGCTCGTCCAGGGCGAGTTCGACGTCCCGGCGCTCGTCGACGTAGGGCTCGAAGCACGGCCAGTGCTGCACCATCAGCTCGCGCAGCTGCGGCAGCGTCAGGAAGCTGAGGACGTTGTCGTCGGCCGGGTCCAGCAAGTAGCCCTTGCGGCGGCTGACTTCGCGTACGGCGACCGCGCGCTGCACCCATTCCTGCCCGGCGGGTCCGGCCGCCGCGACCACCCAGTCGTCGCCGTGGACGGGTTCGTAGATGGGGCGCAGCACGGCGGCCACGACCGCGCGCAGCCGCTGCTCGACGAGGTTCAGCCAGATGTAGGCCCGGCCGGCCCGCTGGGCGCGGGTCCGTACCTCGCGCCAGGCGTCGGCGTCCCAGTCCAGCTCCGGTCCGATGGCGCCGACGCCCGCGTCCATGGGACGCGCCAGGGACACCGTGCCGGGCGGGACGTCTGCGGAGTTCCCCTCGTGACCCTCGTCACCAGGGGGCAACTCCAGCCCTCCCGAGCCCACCCGCGCACCGCCTTCCGCTCCCCCGAGCACTCCCCGTGTCAACGATCAAGGAAGGGTACTCCGGGAGCGGTCGGCGGTGCAGCAGGATGGACAGGGTCGTTGCTCAACTACCGCTGTTCCAGTCGCCGTTCTGGTCGGCGAGCGCGGGCGGAGTGAGCGGATTCATAGCGGTGACGTCGCGCGGGGCGATGGAGAAGCCCTGCCAGTGGACCGGCATGGGCTGCTGGTCCTCGTCCCTGGCTATGTGGTGGAAGCCGATGTTCATCCACACCGAGGGGCGGGTGAGCGTCTGTCCGTTGACGAACTGGTCGACGGACTCCCCCGTTCCGGCGCCGCATCCGGGCATGTTCTCGCTGGCGTACTTCTCGCACTTCTTGTACTCGGTGAAGTACACGTCGTGCTTGGTGAAGCCGCGTCCCGCGTACTTGCTGGTGGGGCCCGGGACGAGTTCGTACGACCGCGGGTGGCCGTCCTTGTTCTTGCCGGCCGTGCTCACCACCCGCCACCAGCGCAGGTTCTTCAGGTCGCCGGCCAGTTCCTTGGTCACCTTGGTGCGGGTGGTCTTGGTGGTCGGGCCGTCGCCGGCGCCGGCGGGCGGGCTGACCTTGGAGTCGTACTGCTCGACCTTCGTCTTGGAGGAGCCGTCGAGCGCGAAGTCGAGCTTCCAGAAGACGTTGTGGCTGTGGCTGTCCGCCTTCGCGGCGGAGCCCTTGCCGATGGGCCAGCTGCGGCCGTCGCCGCCGTCGTAGTCGTACGGCGAGAGGCTGCCCGTCGCGCCGACGTTCATCGTGAGGGTGCCGTCGTCCTGGAAACGCCACTCGGTGATGTACTCGTACCAGTCGACCTTGTTGACGGTGTACACGAGCAGGTCCTTGCCCTGCTTCTGGTAGACCTTGTTGTCCTGGTTGGCGTTGAGGAAGCGGTAGGCGTGCCCCCGCGCGCGGGTCGTGGTGCACAGGCCCTTGATGTTGCCGTCCTCGTAGTACGACGGGTTCTGGACCTTGACCGTCTTGATGGTGCCGCCGGGGCACTCACCGGCGGCCATGTTCATCAGGCCGTTGCCGAAGTTGTACCGCGTCAGGTCGTTGTACTCGCTGCGCCCGTCGTCGTAGGGCACGTGGATCTGGGCGAGCTTGGCGCTGTTGAGGACCTTGATCGGCGCGGCCTCGCCGGGCGGCTGGTAGGAGATGTCCTCCAGGACGATGCCGGCCTTGCTCTCGAAGCGCCAGCACATCCGCCAGGTGGTGCCGGTGGAGAGCTTCTGCTCGATCCGGTAGGCCGTGCTGCACTCGGCGGCCGCCGCGGGCGCGCTCCTCGGCTGCCCCTGGGGCGCGGTCTTGCTCTGGGCGGTGGCCGGGCCCGCTCCGGTCGTCGCGCCGGCGGCCAGCGTGGCGACGGCGAGCGCCAGGGCCGACCGGTTGCGGGCACGGCTGATTCTGGTGACGCGCATGAAGAAACGACTCCCTTACAGGGGGTGCAAGTAGGAAAAGCGAACGGACTGGCTCAGCCGCGGTCGATCGCGAAGACCTTGCGAGCGCTGAGGTCGATCACCAGGTGCCGGGCGTCGATCCACGGCCCGTTCGTGACCTTCGGGGTCAGCGTCGCGCAGCGGTGCTTGCCGCAGTCCGCGAGCGCGGCGGGCCGGATGCCCGGATCCGCCTTGAAGATCATGCTGTTCAGCTGGAGCTGGTCCGGCGAGGTCAGCTCCTTGCCGGTGGCGTCCTTGTAGTCGCCCTTCAGACCCGCGGCCTGCGGGTCGGCGAGCAGCAGTCGTGCCGCCTCGGCCTCCTCCTCGGCGCTGAGCGGCGGCTGCACGCCCCGATGGGTGGAGGTCTGCTCCACCTTGCCGGTGTCGAGGTTGACCGTCCGGGTGACGAGCGTGTCGTCCTTGTAGTCGTAGAAGGTGACCTCGGCTCGCCGCGGCGCGCCCGGGTCGTCGAGCTCGTCCGCCTCGGGCTCGGCCAGTTCCAGGCCGAGCTGCTGCGGACCGCGGTCCCCTTCGACGTCCTCACTGGCGTTGACCAGCTGCCGGCTCAGGGCGATCCGCTCGACCCTCTCCAGCTCGCCGTCGGTGAGCGGGTCGCGTCCCGTGCCCTTGTCGCCCTCGGCGGGCGCCTGTTCCACGACGCCGGGTGCGACGGCCTGGTCCCCGGCCTGTCCCTGCGTCTGGCCCTGTCCTTCGCCTGCCTGCTGGGCCCCCGTCGTGTTCCTGTCGCCCGAGTCGTCGGCCCCCGCCGTCCCGGGCAGGGTCACGGCGATCATCGCCGCGGTCCCGGCCAACGCTATGGCCGCACCGGCCACCACCTTGCCCAGATGGCGGTGCACTGTGTTGCGCACGTCTTTTCCCCCTACTCCCCCTGGGTCCCCGGGAGTATGTGATTGCCCCACTGGTTCGGCATACCGGGTATGCCTGG
This sequence comes from Streptomyces sp. NPDC043726, assembly GCF_056436565.1. Taxonomy (NCBI): domain Bacteria; kingdom Bacillati; phylum Actinomycetota; class Actinomycetes; order Kitasatosporales; family Streptomycetaceae; genus Streptomyces; species Streptomyces sp. NPDC043726. The sequence goes on along the minus strand of NZ_JBWKCI010000019.1, from coordinate 137,410 downwards.
TCGCCCGGTAAGAGGGGCGTAAGTCATAGGTGGTTCCATCACTTTCGGGGAGACTCGGAGCCAAGGCGCCACCGACGGCGCGGTCCACCTGAAAGAGTCGTGTGCATGCAGGTCTGGCCTGGAGAGGCGTATCCACTCGGTGCCACGTACGACGGCGCCGGCACCAACTTCGCGGTCTTCACGGAGTCCGCGAACCGAGTAGAGCTGTGTCTGCTGCATGACGACGGCTCGGAGACGGCGGTGGAACTGCGGGAGAGCGACGCGTTCGTCCGGCACGCGTACCTGCCCGGCGTCATGCCGGGTCAGCGGTACGGCTTCCGGGCGCACGGTCCGTACGCCCCGGAGCGGGGCTTGCGCTGCAACTCCGCCAAGCTGCTCCTCGATCCGTACGCGAAGGCGGTCAGCGGCTCCATCAGCTGGGGCGAGGAGGTGTACGGCTATCACTTCGACGCGCCCGACGAGCGCAACGACCTGGACTCGGCGCCGCACACGATGTCGTCGGTCGTGGTCAACCCGTACTTCGACTGGGGCGACGACCGGCGCCCGCGCACCGACTACCACCACACCGTGATCTACGAGGCCCATGTCAAGGGCCTCACCATGCGCCATCCGGGACTGCCGGAGGAACTGCGCGGCACCTACGCGGCGCTGGCCCACCCGGCCGTCATCGAGCACCTGACCGCACTGGGGGTGACGGCGCTGGAGCTGATGCCGGTCCACCAGTTCGTGAACGACCACCGTCTGGTGGACATGGGCCTGAACAACTACTGGGGCTACAACACGATCGGCTTCTTCGCCCCGCACAACGCCTACGCGTCCTGGGGCGACCGCGGCCAGCAGGTCCTGGAGTTCAAGTCGGCGGTGAAGGCGCTGCACGAGGCCGGCATCGAGGTGATCCTGGACGTCGTCTACAACCACACGGCCGAGGGCAACCACCTGGGCCCGACGCTGTCCTTCCGGGGTCTGGACAACCTCTCCTACTACCGGCTCACCGACGACCGCCGCTACTACATGGACACCACGGGCACCGGGAACTCCCTGCTCATGCGGTCCCCGCACGTCCTGCAGCTGATCATGGACTCGCTGCGGTACTGGGTCACCGAGATGCACGTGGACGGTTTCCGCTTCGACCTCGCGGCCACCCTGGCCCGGCAGTTCCACGAGGTGGACCGGCTGTCGTCCTTCTTCGACCTGGTGCAGCAGGACCCGGTGGTCTCCCAGGTGAAGCTGATCGCCGAGCCCTGGGACGTGGGCGAGGGCGGCTACCAGGTGGGCAACTTCCCGCCACTGTGGACGGAGTGGAACGGCAAGTACCGCGACACCGTACGGGACCTGTGGCGCGGCGAGCCCCGCACGCTCGCGGAGTTCGCGTCCCGGCTGACCGGCTCCTCCGACCTGTACCAGGACGACGGGCGCCGCCCGCTGGCCTCCATCAACTTCGTCACCTGCCACGACGGCTTCACGCTGAACGACCTGGTGTCGTACAACAACAAGCACAACCAGGCCAACGGCGAGGACAACCGCGACGGCGAGAGCCACAACCGGTCCTGGAACTGCGGGGCGGAGGGCGAGACCGACGACCCGGAGGTGCTGGAGCTGCGGGCCCGCCAGCGGCGCAACTTCATCGCGACGCTGATGCTGTCCCAGGGCGTGCCGATGATCAGCCACGGCGACGAGTTCGCGCGCACCCAGCGGGGCAACAACAACGCCTACTGCCAGGACAGCGAGCTGGCCTGGCTGAAGTGGCCCGAGGGCGAGGAGGCGGACACCGAGCTGCTGGACTTCACCCGCGCGATGGTGTGGCTGCGCCGGGACCATCCGGTCTTCCGCCGGCGCCGCTTCTTCCACGGGCGGCCGGTGGAGGGCACCCACGACGAGCTGTCGGACATCGCCTGGTTCACTCCGCCGGGCAAGGAGATGACCCAGCGGGACTGGAACTCGGCGCAGGCGTCGGCCCTGACGGTGTTCCTCAACGGCAACGCGATCTCCGAGCCGGGCCCGCGCGGGGAGCGCATCGCCGACGACTCCTTCCTGCTGATGTTCAACGCCTCCCCGAAGACCCTGGACTTCGTCGTGCCGGTCAACCACGGCCGCCAGTGGCAGGTGGTCGTGGACACCGCGCGCGGAGAGGGCGTCGCGGCGGGCTCGGGCCCGAAGGTGCAGGCCGGGGACCGGCTGACCCTGGTCGACCGGAGCATGGTGGTGCTCCAGCGGCCCGTCTAGGCCCTGTCGGCCTGTGAGCGGGTGCCCGCGCGCGGGTGGCTCTCGGCGTCGTACGAGGCGTACGGCGCCGCGGGTGCCGCCAGCGCGAGGGCGCAGGCGAGGGCGGCGGCAAGGCTCGCCGCCCCGAACGCCGCGGTGGGGCCGTACGTCTCGGCGAGGCGGCCGGTGACGGCCACCGCGAGGGCCTGGCCGCCCACCAGGGCGCTCGTCGCGACGGCCATCGCCTCGGCGAGCCGCCCGGGCGGCACCACCCGCTCGGTGAGCCCGAACACCGTGATCAGGTGGGGCGCGTAGGCGACCCCGAGGACGACGACCGTCGCGTACAGGCCGATCAGTGACTCCGTCCAGAGCAGGGGCAGCGAGAGCGCGCACGCGGCCGCGGTGGCCGTCCGCCACCGTGCCGTGAGTCCCACGCGCGCGGGCACGGCGGCCATGGCCAGTCCCGCGACGGCGCTCATCACCCCCATGGCGGCGTACACCAGTCCCGCCTGTTCCGGCCGCCCGAGCCGCTCCGTGAGGGCGGTGATGCCCGCCTGGCAGGCGCCGAACATGGCGCCCTGGAGGGCGAGGGCGGCGCGCAGCGAGTGGACCGGGCGAGGCATGCGTCCACGGACTCCGGTACGGCGTACGGCCGCCGAGCGGGTCAGCGCGGCCGTCGGGTGGAGGGCGAAGCCGCTGCCGCACACGGCGACCAGGAGCGCGGCGGCGATCAGGGCGTGCGCGGGGTGCGCCAGGACCGCGGCCAGACCGACCAGGGCCGGGCCCAGAACGAAGGAGATCTCGTCCAGGGTGCTCTCGAAGGACAGGGCGGCGCCGACGACCGGCTCGGGCGCCTTCTCCCGGCGCGCGAGGGCGACCAGCCGGGCCCGGGCCAGCGGGCCGACGAGCGGCACGCTGGCGCCCGCGCAGGCGCCGAGGAGCGCGAGCCACGGCATGCCGAGTCCGGCGAGCGCCCCGGCCACGAGCGCGGTGATCGCGAGGGCGTTGGCGAGGGAGAAGCCGAGCACGACCGCGCGCTGGCCGTGCCGGTCCGCGAGCCGGCCCACCAGCGGGCCGCACACCACCTGCCCGATCGCCAGCGCCCCGCCGGTCACACCGGCGGCGGCCAGCGAGCCGCTCGTACGGGCGACCAGCAGCACACTGCCGAACTGGATGGTGGCGGTCGGCAGCCGCCCGAGGAACGACACGCCCGGCAGGAACGGCCCGGTCAGACCGATCACCTCGCGGTACGTGCCCAGCGTGCCGCCGTGTCCCACAGATCCCATCGCTCGACGCTAGCCACGCGTGCGGGGGCACGTGGAGCGGACGATGACACGAAGCGCGGCAGGGCGGGTACGTACGTTTCCATGACACCTGAGCGACCTGACCCGGTGGCGCCCACGGCCACGTACCGGCTGCAGCTGCAGCCCGAGTTCCCGTTCGCTGCCGCGGCCGAGGCGGTGCCCTATGTGGCCTCGCTCGGCGTCTCGCACCTGCATCTGTCGCCCGTGCTGGAGGCGGTGCCGGGCTCGACGCACGGCTACGACGTCGTCGACCACGCGCGCGTGCGCGGGGAACTGGGCGGCGAGGAGGGACTGCGCGCGCTGTCGCGCACCGCGCGGGAGCACGGGCTCGGCCTGGTGGTGGACATCGTCCCCAACCACATGGCCATGGCGCCGCGCCAAAACCGCGCCCTGTGGGAGGTCCTGCGCGAGGGCCCGAAGTCGCCCTACGCGCGCTGGTTCGACATCGACTGGGAGGTGCTCGGCGGGCAGGTGCTGCTGCCGGTGCTCGGCGGCCCGCTCGGCCAGGAGCTCGACCGGCTGCGGGTCGACGGCGACGTCCTGCGCTACTACGACCAGGAGTTCCCGCTGCGCGAGGGCACCGGGGAACTGCCGCTGCCGCAGCTGCTGGACGCCCAGTGGTACCGACTGGCCTGGTGGCGGCTGGCCCGTACGGAGCTGAACTACCGCCGGTTCTTCAGCATCTCGGAGCTCATCGGGGTGCGGGTGGAGGACCCGGAGGTGTTCGAGGCCACGCACGACAAGACCCTGGCCCTGCTGCACGAGGGCGTGATCGACGGGCTGCGCGTCGACCACCCCGACGGGCTCGCCGACCCCGACGCCTATCTGCGGCGGCTGCACGAGGCGACCGGGGGCCGCTGGACGGTCGTGGAGAAGATCCTCGCGGACGGCGAGCACCTGCCCGCCGCCTGGCCGGTCGCGGGCACCACCGGCTACGACGCCCTGCGGCACATCGACGGCCTCTTCACGGACCCCGCCGGGTGCGGGGAACTGCTCGGCCAGTACCGGCGGTTCGCGGCCCCGCAGACGGACCGGGGCGGGCAGTGGGAGGCGACGGTACGGCGGGCCGCGTACAAGGTCGTCACGTATGAACTGGCCGCGGAGACCGACCGGCTGACGCGAGTGGCCGACCGGGTGTGCGCCACGTCGCTGGAGCCCGCGCTGCGCGACCGGGCGCCCTGGGCGCTGCGCACCGCCCTCCAGGAGCTCCTGGTCCGGCTGGAGGTGTACCGGCCGTACGCCTCCGGGGACCCGGCCGCCGTCGTCACCGAGGAGGCGGCGGCCGAGGCGCGGCTCGCCTTCGTGGTCCCGGAGGAGGCGGGCGCGGTCGACGCCGCGCGCGATCTGGTGCTGGGGCGCGCCGGGGACGGGCCCGACCAGGTCGAGTTCCGTACCCGGTTCGCGCAGACGGCGGGGGCGCTGCGGGCCAAGTCCGTGGAGGACACGGCGTTCTACCGCTATGTGCCCCTGCTGTCGGCGACCGAGGTGGGCGGGAACCCCGGGGCTCCCGCGATGTCCCCGGAGGACTTCCACGCCTACTGCGCGCGCGTGCAGCGCGACTGGCCGGCGACGGGGACGGTGGTGTCGACGCACGACACCAAGCGCAGCGCCGACGTGCGGGCCGCGCTCGCGGTGCTCACCGAGTGCCCCGCGTGGTGGGCCGACGTGCTGGCCGAGGTGACCCGCACCGGCGAGGGCGTGCCGGACGCGCAATTGGCGTGGGCCGCCTGGCAGACCGTCTTCGGGCTCGGTCCCGACGCGGAGGCCGGGCGGGTGCAGGGGGCGCTGCTGAAGCATGTGCGGGAGGCGGGGCTGTTCACGAGCTGGACGGAGCAGGAGCCGCCGTACGAGGAGGCGGTGGCGGCGTTCGTCGCGGCGGGGCCGTGCGGCCCGCCCGGCGAGCGTGTGGCCGCCCTGCGCGAGCGGCTGGCGCCGCACATCCGGGCCAACGTGCTCGGCACCGCCCTGGTCCACCTGACGATGCCAGGCGTGCCGGACGTGTACCAGGGCACGGAGAGCGAGTACCGGGCGCTGGTGGACCCGGACAACCGGCGTCCGGTGAGCTTCCCGCCCGCGGAGCCCGGCGAGAAGGACGAGGTCACCGCGGCGGCCCTGCGCCTGCGGGCCCGCCGCCCCGCGGTCTTCGGCGACGCGGCGACGTACGTCCCGCTGCCCGCGGAGGGTCCGGCGGCGGCGCACTGTGTGGCGTTCGCGCGTTCGGAGCAGGTGGTCACCGCCGTGACCCGGCTGTCGCTGCGGCTGGCGGAGGCGGGCGGCTGGCGGGACACACGGCTCGCGCTGCCGCCGGGCCACTGGGTCGACGTCCTGGCACCGGACCGGGAGTTCACGGGGCACGCACGCGTGGAGGAACTGTTCGGACGACTTCCGGTGGTGTTGCTGGAGCGGGTCTGAGGGGGCGGGGGACGAACGCGGGCGGCGCACGAGCAAGGGCGGGGCGAGACGAGCAGGGGCGGGGCGGGACGAGCAGGGGCGGCGCACGAGCAGGGGCGAGGCGGGACGAACGCGGGCGGCGCACGAGCAGGGGCCCGGGGGGAGACGAACGCCGGCGGCGGACCCGAGCAGGCTCCGGGCGCACCCGCGTCGCGCCGCGCTCAGCGCGCGCCCTCTCGTCGTGCGCCCCGGCACCCGCCCCGCCACCGGCACACACCCGCGCCCGCCCCCGGCGCCGACCACGACCGGGCGGCGCACGGGAACGACCGACGCCGCTCCCTCCCGCGCCCGGTGCTCCCAGCCGATTCCCGGCCGTCGGGTCTCCCACGGGCCCCGCCCGCACCACCCGCCCTGTCCACGGCCGGCGAATGCCCCTGGGCGCCCCCTGGAGCCTCCCCCTGGGTGTCCTTGACAGTGCACTGCGACCGTGGGGTACTGCGGATTGCGAAGCCGGGCGGATGTGACGGGGGTGAGTCTCCTGCCGGAGCTGCGCTACCCCACGGTGACCGAAGTCGTCTCGACGGCCCGGGCGTTGGCTGCCCAGCGACCGGGCCTGTGCACTCTGCGGCAGGTGGGTGCGTCGCGGGCGGGCCGCCCCCTCCACCTGCTGTCCGTCGGCCGGTCCCGGACCGCCGTGCTGGTGGTGGCGGGCGCCCACGCCAACGAACCGACCGGCGGCCGTACCCTGCTCGCGCTCGCCGAACGCGTCCTGCACGAGCGGGCGTTACGCGCCGACACCTCCTGGCACTTCCTGCTGTGCGCCGACCCCGACGGGGCGCACTTGCACGTCACCCCGGCGCCCCGCAGTCTCTTCGACTACCACCTCGGCTTCTTCCGGCCCGCGGGACCCGAGCAGCCGGAGTGGTCCCCCGCCGTCCTCCCGCCCGACCGGCTGCCGCCCGAGACGCTCGCCCTCACCGGCGTCATCGACGAGGTGCGCCCCTACCTCCAGGCGACCCTGCACGGCACCGACCTGGGCGGCAGCTGGGTGCAGTTGACGAAGGACGTGCCGGGGCTCGCCGAGCCGTTCGCGAAGTCGGCGGCGGAGCTGAACATCCCGGTGGAGACGGGCGCCTCGGACGCGGCGGGCTGGCCCGCCTCGGGGCCGGGCGTGCATGTGATGCCGGCGCCGGGGACCCAGGCCGCGTACCCGAGCATGCCGGACGACGCCCGGCACAGCACCTGGCACCACGTGCACCGGTACGGCGGTCTGACCGCGGTCGTGGAGGTGCCGATGTGGGCCAGCGACCTGGTGGACGACCCCGTGCCGCATCCGGCGCCGGCCGCGGCGATGCGGCGGCTCGCGGGCCGGCTGGTGCGGGACGCGCTGGAGGTGGAGCGCGTGCTCACGGAGGCGCTGCCCCGGCTGGACGGCGTCGACGGGCCGCTGCTGCGGGCCGCGCGATGGGCGCTGGAGCTGGTGCCGGGCCTGGCCGCGGACTGGATCCACACGGTGCCGGCCGACAACACGCGCGCGTACATCGGCAGTGTGGACGCCTTCGCGCGCCGGCTGCCGCTGCGGGCGGCGGCCATGCTGCTGCGGGTGCTGCAGGAGACCGACGACCGCGCGGCACCGGGTCTGGAGCGGCTCGTGGCGTCCTGGAGCTGCTCCTTCGAACGGCGGTTCCGGGCGCGCTGGGTGCCCTTGGAGCACCAGGTCGAGCACCAGTCCCGCACGGTCGTGGCGGCGGCGCGGCACGCGCGCGACCGGGCGGCGTGAGCACCGGCCCGCCACGCGCGCGTGCGCGGCGCCGCCGCGCCGCCGTCACTCGTCCAGCGCGAACACCGCCCCGGTCAGCGCCCCCATCTCGCAGGTGTTGCCGAACTGCCGCTGGTACTCGACCTGGCGGCCGTTCCACTCGCCGCTCGCCCGGACCGAGACCGGGGCGTAGATCATCGGGCAGACGGTGTCCCGCGCCGCCATGCGGTCGATCTCGCCGTCGACCGCTGTCAGTTGCGCGCAGGCCTCGGCGGCCCGCGCGTGGCCCTGCGGCGGGTCGCACATCAGCAGGGTGCCGCGGGTGTCGCTGGACTGGGCACTGCCCTTGGTGAGCGTGAGGTAGAGCCAGTTGCCCGGGATGCTCTCCCGCTCGACGGCCTGCGCGGGAACCGTCGCGAGGACGAGCAGGGAGGCCGCGGCCAGCAGGACGCCCCGGACACCGGCCCGTCCCGCCTTCACTGTGGTGGAGTGTGTCATTCCCGATGCATCGGCACGGCGGCCTCGGATCCCCACCCCGGCTCACCCGAACGGGACTCCCCGCGCGTGTGGCGCGCCGCCAGGTCGAACGCGGCGAGCACCACACGGGACTGGTATTCGACCTGCCGCGCGACCGGTATCCACCGCGCCCCGCAGCCGTCGCGGTAGTCGGCGCACCAGGCCTCGATGAGCCGGTCCAGCTCCGGCAGCGCACCGGCCGGGTCGCGCCCGGCGTCGGTGACGAGCCGGTGCAGCAGCCCCGCGGTGCGCAGCGCGAGGCGCCGGCCGGCGATGCGCAGGGTGGCGAGGTGGCCGGTACTCAGGGGTGGCAGCGGCTGGGCGTCGACGGTGGCGAAGTCGGGGTCCCAGGCGTCGGCGAGGCCGGGGCAGACCAGTAAATAATCGTCGACCGGGGCGAGCAGCCGCACGGTGTCGGGGGTGGCGGGCAGGTGAGGGCGGATCCGCCCGAGGAGCCGCGCCAGCAGCCGGGAGTCGTTGCGCAGGGTGCGGCTGACCGTGCGCAGGACCGTGGCCGCGTCGGCGGGTGTGGTGTCGTCCTCCACCGCGGCCACGCCCCACATGGGTGCCTCCACCACAGCGGTCACCGTGCCGTACCGGTGCGGGTGGAACCACGTCGACTCGACGGCGGCCTCGGTGATGGCGGCGGCCAGGTCGCCCCGGCGCGGCGGCGGGATCCGGTAGACGGCGGGCCCGAGGCGAGGCCAGTACAGGGTGTCGTACGGGCCCAGTTCGCGCGGGATGCCGAGGCGGGCCGCGGTCTGGGCGAGGCGGCGCGGGAAGCCGGGCAGGTCGTGGGTGAGTTCGGCGAAGCCGCCGCCGACGTCGACGCCGTGCAGGGAGCACTGCAGGAAGGGCCGCAGTTCGTCCTGGAGGGCGAGCAGGGCGCGGGTCTCGGGCAGTGCCACGCTCTCCGGGCCGTCGGGCAGCCATTCGGGCTGTTCCAGGAAGCCGGGCCGGAAGAAGTTGCGGAAGTAGCGGTCGAGGGTGTACGGGCCCTGCAGCCAGCCCTCGTTGCGGCGCAGTCCGTCGGGGTCGAGGCAGAGCAGGAGGTTCCAGGTGGCGTCGGCGCGCTCGTGGCGGCGGGGGTCGGCGAGGGCGTGCTCGGCGAGCCGGAGGGCGGTGGCGCCGCCCACGGGTTCGTTGGCGTGCGGTCCCGCGACGACGAGGGCGTGCCGGCTGCCGTGGCCGACGGAGAGCAGCCACAGGGGGGTGCCCGCGCGGGAGGTGCCGACGCGGCGCAGCCGTGCCTGCGCGGGGTGGCGGGTGACGAGCGCGGCCGCCCGGGCGCCGAGTTCGTCGACGGTCGGGTAGCGGAGGAGCGGGAGCAGGGCGCACCTCCGCGTGCCGGTGCCGTCGATTCACCTGATGTGCATGGGGTACGCACAGTCAGTCACGAGTTCAGCGGCACGTCAACACCCCTGCATGCAAAGGGATTTCCCCCACCGCACCCGGTAAAGCCAAGGCCAGAGATAAGGTTTGGCTCAGTTCGCGGCGAGCCGGAAGGCCATCTGCCCGAACCCGACCTGGTCCCCCTCGCGGACGACGGCCGCCCCGATGACGCGTCGGCCGTTCACCGTCGTGCCGTTGGTCGAGCCGAGGTCACGCAGCACCCACATGCCGCCCTGGCGGGTCAGCTCGGCGTGCACCCGGGAGACCGTGTCGTGGGTCAGCCGCAGACCGTTCGCCGGGTCGCGTCCTATGCGCAGCGGGTGGCCGCCGCCGGGGTGGGGCAGCAGCAGCTTGGGCAGCCGCTCGGCCTGCCAGGCCCTGCGCAGCCGTACGCCGAAACCGGAGACCGCCTCGACGGTGCCGAAGACCAGACGCGAGAGCCGGCTCTCCTGGGGCAGGTCGGCGGTGAGGGCGAGCAGCTCGTCGGAGCGGCGGGCGACGAGGGCGAGTTCCATGCGCCGGATGAACGTCTCGTGCGACAGACGGCCCATGGCGACGCCGTCCCTGAGCACCTGCAGCGCCTTGTCGCGCTCCGCGTCGGAGAGCCGCGCGGGGTACGTGTTGAACTCGAAAGACGACGTCACGCTCGTGATTGTCGGTCAGCCGCGCCGGGGTGTCCAGAAAACGGGAGAACGGCCGCCACGCGCGCGTACCGACGACACCCACCGTAAAAGGGAAGATTCACAAACGGATTGATCTCGTTTGCAGCACCATGGACGGGGCTACATCACGGTGAGCAGACGAAGGGGAACCGTCCGTGCAGTTCGAGGTGTGGGCACCGCAGGCCGACCGTGTGACGCTCCATTGCGGGGAGGACACCACCCGCGCGTTGGAGCGCGATCCGGAGCGAGAGGGCTGGTGGCGGGGGGAGGCGGAGGCCGAGGACGGCACCCGGTACGGCTACGCGCTCGACGACGGTCCGGTGCTGCCGGACCCCCGTTCGCGCCGTCAGCCCGAGGGGCCGGACGGGCGGAGCGCGGTCGTGGACCACGGCCGGTACGTCTGGCGCGCCGAGTGGGCCGGACGCCCGCTGCCGGGCGCGGTCCTCTACGAGCTGCACGTGGGCACGTACACCCGCGAGGGCACCCTGGACGCGGCGGCCGAGCGGCTCGGGCACCTCGTCGAACTGGGGGTCACCCACGTCGAGTTGATGCCCCTGTGCCCCTTCCCCGGCCGCCACGGCTGGGGGTACGAGGGGGTCTCGTTGTGGGCGGTGCACGAGCCGTACGGCGGACCCGAGTCGCTGAAACGGTTTGTCGACCGGGCGCACGAACTCGGCCTCGGAGTCGTCCTCGACGTCGTGCACAACCACCTGGGTCCGTCGGGCAACTACCTGCCGGTCTTCGGGCCCTACTTCACCGAGACCCATCACACGCCCTGGGGCGCCGCCGTCAACCTGGACGCGCCCGGCTCCGACGAGGTGCGCGACTACTTCGTGGGCAGCGCGCTGGCGTGGCTGCGCGACTACCGGCTCGACGGACTCCGGCTGGACGCGGTGCACGCGCTGCGCGACACGCGCGCGTGCCACTTCCTGGAGGAGCTGTCGACGGCGGTCGACTCCCTCGCGGGCGATCTGGGCCGGCCGCTGTTTTTGATCGCCGAGTCGGACCTGAACGACCCGCGGATCATCACCCCGCGCGAGGCGGGCGGGCTCGGGCTCCAGGCCCAGTGGAACGACGACTTCCACCACGCCCTGCACACCGCGCTGACCGGCGAGTCCCAGGGTTACTACGCCGACTTCGGGCGCTCCCCCCTCGCCGCCGTCGCCAAGACCCTCACCGGCGGCTTCTTCCACGACGGCGCGTACTCCAGCTTCCGCGGGCGGCACCACGGGCGCGCCCTGGACCGCTCGCGGGTGGCCGGGCACCGGCTGCTGGGGTACAGCCAGACCCACGACCAGGTCGGCAACCGCGCCCAGGGCGACCGGCTCGCCGCGAACCTCTCCCCCGGCCTGGTGGCCTGCGCGGCCACGCTGACGCTGACCGCGCCGTTCACGCCGATGCTGTTCATGGGCGAGGAGTGGGCGGCCGGCACGCCCTGGCAGTTCTTCACCGACCACACCGACCCCGAACTCGCCGAGGCGGTACGGCGGGGCAGACGCCGGGAGTTCGCCGCGCACGGCTGGGCCGAGGAGGACGTGCCCGACCCGCAGGATCCGGCGACCCGCGACCGCTCCTGCCTGGACTGGTCCGAGCCCGACCGCGAGCCCCACGCGCGCGTGCTGGCCTGGTACCGCCGGCTCATCGCCCTGCGGCACGAGCAGCCCGACCTCACCGACCCCGACCTCGCCGACATCAAGGTGGCGTACGACGAGGAACAGCGCTGGCTCGCCTTCCGGCGGGGGGACGTGCGGGTGGCCGTCAATCTCGGCAAGGAGGCGGCGCGCATCCCGCTGGGCCCCCGTCAGGCGCGCGTACTGGCCGCGTGGGAGCCCGTGGAGGCACCCGGCGAGGAGGGAGAGCTGCACCTGCCCGGTGAATCGTGCGTGGTGCTGCTCCAGGAGTGAGCCGGGGGTGGGGAAGGCGGGCCGCGTGACCGGGCTCAGGTCTCGCCCTCCGGGGGGTCGTCGCCCTCCCGCAGCTCGGTCACCCGCTCCAGCAGGATCGCCTCCCACGCCAGCTCCAGCTGGTGCCTCAGCTGGGGCAGCGGGCCTCGGTCCGTGCCGTCGAGGGACTCGGCGAGGCGGACGACGGTGTCGCAGCGGGCCAGCCACAGGCCGCGCAGGCAGGGCCGGGCGCCGTAGCCGGCCAGGGTGGCGGCGCGGACGGCGGCCGGGGAGCCGACGGCCCGGGCGAGCCCCGCGATGTCCTCGGCGGGGTCGCCGACGACCGTGTCGGTCCAGCCGAGGACTCCGCGCACCCGCCCGTCGGCGCTGACCACGAGGTGCTCGCCGGTCAGGCCGTGGTGGACGAGGACGGCGCTGCCGGGCTGGGCCGCGAGCTGGACGGCGGCCGACGGGGTGAGCTGGTGCAGCCGGGTGGGGTCGAACTCGTCGGCCGCCGAGAGGCGCGCGGCGGCGCGTTCGGCGGCCCGGCGCAGCCCTTCCAGGGACCGTGGTCCGGTCCGCGGCACACCGAGCGACTCGGCCTGCCGCACGGGGACCTCGCGCAGCCCGGTCAGCAGCCCGGCCAGGTCGGCCTCGCCGAGGGCGGACACGTCGTGCACCTCGGCCGAGCCGCCGGGCAGCTTGGTGTCCAGCGTGTAGGTCAGGCCCGGCGCCCACTCGCCGTACGCGACGCTCGTGGGTACGGCGACCGGGACGTGCGGGCGGACGAGGTCGCGCAGCCGCAGCTCGCGGCGCTGGCGGACGGCGGCCTCGCGGTCGGGCGCGAGGCGCAGCACATGGCGGGTGCCGACCCACCAGGTGGCGGCCGCGCCGCCCGCGGCGACGGGCCGGACCTCGGGTCCTGCGGTGTCGTCCGCGCCCTCCTTGAGCAGGGAGCGGACGAGTCGGCGGACGGTGTCCGCGGTGGGTGTCGGTGCCTGGGTCATGGGTCGCGCCGTTTGTCGCTGGAGGGGATGCAGGGACTGCTGAGGGCCGTTCAGTCCACTATGACCAGCTCATGGGTCGTGTCGTTGAGGCGCCGTCCGCCGTCCTCGGTGACCGTGACGATGTCCTCGATCCGGACCCCGAAGCGCCCGGGCAGGTAGATGCCCGGCTCCACGGAGAAGCACATCCCTGGCACGAGGGGCTGTTCCTCGCCCTCGATCATGTACGGCGGTTCGTGCGTGGTGACGCCGATGCCGTGGCCGGTGCGGTGGATGAAGTACTCGCCGTAGCCGGCGTCCGTGATCACCGCGCGGGCGGCCCGGTCGACCTCCTGGCAGGCGACGCCGGGCCGTACGGCGCGAAAGCCCGCCTCCTGGGCCTCGCGCACGATCGCGTGGATCCGGCGCTCCTCGTCGGTGGGCTCGCCGACGTGCACGGTGCGGGAGGTGTCGGAGCCGTAGCCGCCCAGGAGGCCGCCGAAGTCGAGGAGGACCATGTCGCCGCGCTCGATGATCCGGTCGCCCGTGTCGTGGTGGGGGTTGGCGCTGTTCGGCCCCGAGGCGACGATGGTGAAGTCGACCGTGGTGTGCCCGTGCTCGCGCAGCAACCGGGCCAGGTCCGCGGCGACGTCGGACTCCGCGCGCCCGGCGAAGGGAACCTTCCGGATCTCCTCGTACGTTGCGTCAGCGGCCGCGCCCGCGGCTGCCAGCCGTTCCAGTTCCGCCGTGTCCTTGACGGCCCGGAGCATCGGCAGGGCCTCGGTCAGGGAGGTGTAGGAGGTGCCGGGCAGGGTGCGGGTCAGGGCCAGCAGGTGCGCGGCCCAGGCGTTGTCGCTGATGCCGAACCGGCCGCCGGAGTCGAGCAGGGCGGCGGTGGCGGCGTAGGGGTCCTTGCCGTCGGTCCAGTCCCGCAGGGCCAGCGCGGGCCCGCCGGGCGCCTTCGCGGCGTCGGGGGCCTCCAGCGCGGGGACGACCAGGGCGGGGTCCTGACCGGGGACGAGGACGAGCAGCGTGAGCCGTTCGCTGACGTGCGGCGCGTAGCCGGTGAGCCACACCAGGTCGGGTCCCGGCGCGACGAGCAGCCCGGCGAGACCGGCGTCGGCGGCCGCCCGCGCGGCGCGCTCCATCCGGGCGCGGTAGTCGTCGGCGGTGAAGGGAGCGGGCGTACGGGCGGTCATCCGGGCCTCCCTGGGCGAGTGAAGGTGACGGGCAGCATCCTGCCCGCATGGCGGGGGCGGCGCGAGCCGGTCGGCGGAGCCGGTCTCATCCGTCCAGGGCCGTCCGGACGCCGAGTGCCCCCACCGGCAGGTGCGGGGCGCCGTCGGGGGCGAGAGTGGTCGGCATGGGGCCCATGGTGGCCTGGGCGCGCCTTTGGGGACAGTGGTTTTACGGGACCTGAGTGACCGGTGAGGTCGGGGCACGGGTCCTCAGGTGACGACGCCCGGGACAACCGTCAGCTGCTGATAGCCGCCGCTCTCATGACGCACCGTCAAGGTGACCTCGGTGCCGGGGCGGGCCTCGGCCACCGCGCGGGCGAGATCGGCCGCCGTGTCGACCCGGGTCGTGCCGAAGACGAGGAGGACGTCGCCGCGGACCAGGCCCGCCGAATAGCCGGGCCCGGGCACATGGACGCCGACGACCTCGGCGCCCGCCTTCTCGGCGTCCACCGCCTCCACGCCGAGGGTCGCGGTGACGGTCTCGGCGGTCGGGCCCGGCGTCGCCACGAGCGTGGGCCGGGGCTCCACCGGGGCCGAGCGGGTGCCGGGCGGCGGAGGCGCCTTCCGGAGCTCGGCGAGCTTGCTCATGCCGATCACCGTGGCGCCCACCGTGCCGAGTCCGACGCCGGACAGGACCAGGACGGCGCCGACGAACAGCGCGAACAGCAGGGTCCTGAGCCGGCGTCCGCGCCGGCGCGCGGCGTGCGGGCGCCGGGCGGCTGCCGCCCGGGTGCCGCCGCCGGGCTCCTGGCCGGGCATCGGCTTGGGACGCAACGCGGTCTGTTCCATGGCTCGCCTCCGGCCGGAGCACTGGGGATCGTCTCCGGCTGGAGGACTACCCGGGGCGCCGGCGCACGACGTGCCACGAACGAGTGAGACTGACCCGGCGTCACAGGCGGAAGTCCCCTCCCGCGCGGGAGGTCAGCGCGGCCGCCAGCTCCTGCGCCGCTCCCCGGAGCGAGCCGGCGTGCACCAGCTCCGTGCGGTGGACGAGCCGCGGTGCGGTGACCGGGACGGCGGCCGCGCCCGGGACCCCGGTCGCGAGAGACCAGGGCAGCAGGGTCAAGCCGTGCCCCGCGGCGGCCAGCGCTGCGAGGACGCGCACGTCCGTGCCCTCGTAGCGCAGCGACGGGCGGAAGCCCTGGCCGCCGCAGGCCGCGCGGAGGTGCGCGAGCGGCAGTCCCGCGTCGGGGGCGTCCAGCCAGCGGGCGTCGGTGAGATCTCCGAGGCGCAGACCGGGGCGCCGGGCCAGTGGATGCGTCTCGGGCAGCAGCACGCACACCGGCTCCTCACCCGCCCCGCGCGTGGTGAGCGGTGCCACGTCGGGCAGCCGCAGCGGGTCGCTGGGGGCGGCCAGGCCGTCGACGAGGCCCAGGTCGGCGGTGCCGGTGGCGACGGCCGCCGGGATCTCGTCCCGGGCCGGTGTCCTCAGGGTCACCCCGGCGGCCGGGAGCGCGGCGAGGACCCGGGGGCCGAGGGCGGTCGGCGCTGCGGCGAGGGTCAGCCCGTGCGCGGGCGCGCCCGCCATCCGTACGACGTCGGCGCGGGCCGCGTCCAGGCGCAGCAGCAGGGGACCCGCGTGCTCCAGGAGGCGCTCGCCCGCCGCCGTGGGGGCGACGGGCCGCCGGGTGAGCAGCGGGGTGCCCAGGTCCTGTTCGAGGGCCGCGATGTGCTGGGACACCGCCGACTGGGTGTAGCCGAGGGCGCGTGCGGCCTCGGAGAAGGAGGACAGGCGGGCGACGGTGACGTAGGTGCGCAGCAGATGCGGGTCCATGACGGCCAGGGTGTCATCAGCTCCGCTTATCGATGATGCAGGGATCATCGTTGGACGTGAACTCGGCCCGGCGCCCAGGATGAGGGGCATGACCGAGACCTGCGCACGGATCGCCCTGGTCGGCGACCGCTCCCCCAATGTCGTGTCCCACACCCGGATCCCGTTGCTGCTGGACGCCCTCGCCACCCGCGAACGGCTGGTCCTCGACGCGTACTGGATCCCGTCCGAGGAGGCCGGCGAGCCGGGCGCGGTGGACGGCTTCGACGCGGTGTGGGTGGTGCCGGGCGGCCCGTACCGCAGCGAGTCCGGAGTGCTCGCGGCGATCCGCACGGCCCGCGAGCGGGGCATCCCGTTCCTCGGGACCTGCGCCGGGTTCCAGCACGCGCTGCTGGAGTTCGCCCGCTCGGTCTGCGGGCTGACCGGCGCGGCGCACGCGGAGAACGACCCGTCCGCGAAGGAGCCGCTGATCGCGCCGCTGGCCTGTTCGCTGGTGGGTCACGAGGGCGTGGTCGTGGTCGAGCCGGACTCGCTCGCGCAGTCCGTCCTCGGCTCGGAGCGGACGGTGGAGCGCTACTTCTGCGCGTACGGCCCGGCCCGGCACCTCGACACGCTGAGCACGCACGGCCTGCGCTTCTCCGGGCGGGACGAGGAGGGCGGGGTCCGGCTGGCCGAACTGCCCGGCCACCCCTTCTTCCTGGCCTCGCTCTTCCAGCCGGAGCTGTCCGGCGACGGCTCCCGTCCGCATCCGATGGTGACGGCGTGGGCCCGGGCCGCCGTCGAACACGCACGTCAGCCCGCCTGAGCCGGGCTCGCGGAGTCCGTTGTCAGTGGGGGCTGTTACGTTCTGTGACATGACCGATCACGCCCTGCGCATCCTGCGCCAGGACCCGCGCCTGGCCGAACTGGCCGCGTCCCCCTTCGACTTCGACCCGCGCCGCGCGTCCC
The DNA here is from genome assembly GCF_056436565.1 of Streptomyces sp. NPDC043726. Taxonomy (NCBI): domain Bacteria; kingdom Bacillati; phylum Actinomycetota; class Actinomycetes; order Kitasatosporales; family Streptomycetaceae; genus Streptomyces; species Streptomyces sp. NPDC043726. Next base: position 120,361 of record NZ_JBWKCI010000019.1, on the reverse strand, counting down.
ATGGCCATGTCGAGCCGGTCCGCCTCGCCTCCGGCGGCCCGCTGGAGGTCGTCGCGGGCACCGGCGCGGGCGGTACGTACTTCGTGTGCGCGGACGGATCGGTGCTGTACGCCGACTCCGAGGGCGGGGCCGGGATCATCGGCTCGAGTGTCGACGAGGCGCTGGAGACGGTGATCGGTCTGCCCGGCTGGTTCGATTTCGTGGATCTCTCGCCCGCCGACGGTGAGCGGGCGATTCTCGCCCGGTTCGCGGAGCACGAGGCGGAACTGCGCGAGTACCACGACCTCGACGCGGTCCGGGCCGAACTCCGGGCCGCCCTGGGTCTCCCCGAGCGGTCCCCGGTGGAGCTGGTCACCCGGCTGCACACCGCGCTCCTGCGCACCGAACCCGACTTCGTGCTGCTCACCGAGGAGGAGGGGTTCGCCTACCGGCTGCTGGACGAACACCCGCGGCCACCGCTGTGGGAGCCGGTGCTGGCGCCGGGTCGCGCGGACCTGGCCCGGTTGCGGGCGGACGGCACCCGCGCCGGGTGGGACACGGTGGCCGGTGATCCCGTACGGCGTCGACTCGTCCTGCGGGCCGCGCAGTTCGACCGGGCCGACGGTGACCTGGAGCTGCTGAGGCATCTGCTGTCGCGCGAGAGGGAGTCGTCGATGACGGACGAACTCCGGCTCGCCGCCGTCCTCGTGGGGCGGCACGGGGACGTCGCCGATCTGCCGCTGCTGCACGAGGTCCGGGAGACGGACTTCGACACCCATTGCGGCCTCAGCGAGATGCCCGGGCCGGGCGCGGAGGCAGCCGAGCTGGTGCGGTGGGCCGAGGAGCTGGACGAGTGGTTGTTCGGCGCGGATCCGGCGGACGAGGCGCTGACGACCTGGACCGAACTCGCCCTGGACCAGGGGATGACCGAGCTGGCCCGGGTGGCGCTGATCCGCGCGCTCGACGAGATCTTCCTGGATCAGAGCGTCCTGCTGAAGCCGGGCGATCCGGCGCGGTGGGAGACGGGACGGATCAGCTGGATCGCCGGAGAACTGGAGCGGGCCGGCGACCTGCCCCAGGCGCTGCGCGCGCGACGGCTGTACGCCACGCTCCAGGAGACGGCGTGGGACCGCATCTCGGCCCGCGTGGACCAGGCCCGGCTGGAGCGCCTGTGCGGACAACTTCCCCAGGCCATGGACACTTTGGCGGCGATACGTGGCCTCCTGGCCGACCCGGGCGACGATTCCCTGCGGCACTGGGCCCGGGCGAACTTCGGCCGTTTCATCGCCCAGGAGCACTACGCCCTGACCCGGGCCCTCGCCGACGCGAGCCACGCCGACCCGGACCTCGCGGAGCAGGCCCGCACCTTGCTCACCGCCGCCGACGCGATACTCGGCGAGCTCTCGGAGTTCCCCGCGAAGGGTGTCCGGGAGCTCGCCGAGGAGACCGCCGAGCGCGTGCGGGACGTCAGCCCCTGACTCAGCCGACCGGCAGGGCCGGCAGAGCCGACGGCCGGTCCGGCAGGAAGCCGTGGGTTCGGCGGGCCAGGTGCTCGGACTTGTAGCGGTCGACCTCGCGGTGCCAGTGCAGGATGCCCGCCATCCAGTTCTTGAGGTCGCAGACGTACGCCCCCATGGCGTCACGGGCCTCGGCCGAGAGGCCGAAGTCGTCGTACACCACCGGCAGTTCCTGGGCGACGACGTGCTCGAACTGCCGCATCCGCTGGGTCATCAGGTCGTGCACGACACCGAGGGCGGCCGGGTAGTCGCAGCCGAAGAAGTTCTGCACGACGAGGATCGCGTTGTGGATCTCGCCCTCGTACTCGATCTCCTTCTGGTACGAGAAGACGTCGTTGACGAGGCAGGCGTAGTCGACGGCCGCGTTCTCCAGGGAGCGCACGGGACCGCTGCGGTAGACCTCCGGTGGTACCGCCGGGCCGTGACCCATCCGGCACAGGGCCGTCGTGAGGTCGGCGCCGAAGGTGGCGCGGCGCATCTCCAGGTAGTCGACCGGGTCGGGGATGCGGTGCTGGAGCTGGTTGGACACCTCCCACACCCAGCTCTCGGTCATGACGTTCACCGCGTCCCTGAGGGTGCGCCGCTGCTCGGGCGTCATCGCGGCGGTCGTCCGCGCCCACAGGTCGACCAGTCCGCGTTCCATGGCGCCGGCGGGGACGAGGGCCGCCTCGCCGTCGACGGGCATGCAGTCGGCGAGGCGCCGGGTGGTGAGCCGGGCGGCGGCCAGATCGCGGCGACGGCCGAAGACGAGGGGGTAGTAGTCATCGCCGTAGGTGCCCCAGGCGAGCCAGGCCGCGCTGAGGTCGAGGGCTTCCTCGGTCGCGTCGGGATCCATGCCGGCCGAGCACAGGGCCAGGTCGGCGGCGGCGAGCCTGTCCTCGTCCCAGACACCCTCCGCCAGCAAGCCCATGCGCCCGCACCAGTCGGTGAGCCGCTGCCGGGCGCCCGGCAGATGCGGGCACAGCTCGACCTGGAAGGGCATGTGGATGTCGGGGATCACGGACGGCCCGACCTTCTGGTACGGCACATGTGTGTAGGCGCGCAGCCTCCCCCACTGTCCGAAGGGCGTGGGAGGTGCCCCCATGGCCCCGGCGGAGGCGAGCAGGGCGCCGACGTCGGCGGCGGAGGTGCCGGGCCCGGTGAGGCCGTCCCAGGGGTCGGTGGAGCGGGCGCGTCCGTTCATGTACCGGCTGGAGCGCAGGTGCCAGGCGTGGCCGCCGGACTGCCAGTCCTGCAGGCCCAGGGTGTACGCGGCGACCGCGGCCACCTCGTCCGGGGGCAGGCCCCGCTCCAGGGCCAGCGCGGGGACCTCGGTGAGCGCGGTGTGCTCGAACTGGTGGAGGCGGGAGGTGAGGACGTCGTTGACCATGTCCGCCGCCTCCTGGGTCGTACAGCCGAAGAAGGTCTCCAGGACCAGGACGCCGTTGCTGAGTTCGCCCTCGTCCTCGACCTCGCGCTGGTAGGAGAACAGGTCGTTGCGCAGGTGCACGCCGTCGGAGAAGGTCTCCATCAGCACCCGCAGGGGCCGGGAACCGGCGACCGACTCCGGGACCTCGGCACGGGCGTACTCCACCAGGCCCGCCGACCAGGGGGCGCCGCCCACCTTGCGGCGCATCTCGATGTACTCGACGGGGTTGGCGATCCGCCCCTCGTTGATGTTGGACAGCTCCCACATGGACTCGTTGAGCAGATGCTCGGTGGCCACGGCGAAGCGGCGGCGCCAGCCCGCGGACATCGCCGGGACCGTGCGCGTCCAGAGGTCGGCGAGGCCGGCCTCCACCGGGTTTCGGGGCTCGGGCATCGGCGTCGCGTCGTCCATGGGCATGAAGAGCGCGAGCCGGTCGAGATGGGCCTTGCCGGCGGCGCGGTCCTGGGTGCGCTTGTACATGTCCAGGAAGTGGTCGTCGAAGAAGAAGACCCAGACGTACCAGTCGGTGATCAGGGAGAGGGCGGGGCCGTCGCATTCGGGGTGGGTGTAGGCGCAGAGCAGGCCGTAGTCGTGTGCCTCGAGGTCGGACCGCTCCCAGATCCCGGATCCCTCCAGCATGCCCATCTCGCGCGCCCAGGCGGTCGAGTGGGCGCGGGCCTCTTCGACGTGGGGGTTGAGCCGCGCGGGATACGGCATGTAGAAGTGCGGGAGTTCGAAGGGCTGCTGCGTCATGGCCGGGCACTACCCGGTGGCCCGTACAGCCATCCGTGCGCCGGGACATGATCACACCATCGCGTGAATCCGGGATGAACCGGCGGCCTCCCAGGGGCCCTTGTGGCGTTCACCTCTACGCGCGCAGACTACGGAAGTTCTCGCGTCCCCTCCCAGCCGGAGTCCCGATGAACCAGACCGGATCCCTCTCCCGCCGCACCGCACTCGCCTCGCTCGCCGGAGCGGCGCTGGCCGGCACGGCGGCCTGGCCCGCCTCGGCCACCGAACGCCACTCCGCCGCCGAACGCCACTCCCGCGCCGTCCGGTTCGCCACGTTCAACGCCTCCCTCAACCGATCCGCCGAGGGCGCGCTCGTCGCCGACCTGTCCACGCCGGACAACACCCAGGCACGCAATGTCGCGGAGACGATCCAACGGGTCGACCCCGACGTCCTGTTGATCAACGAGTTCGACTACGTCGCGGGCGGCGCCGCGGTCCGGCTGTTCCTCGACAACTACCTCGCCGTCGGTCAGCGCGGGGCGCGGCCGGTGCGCTACCCGTACCACTTCACCGCCCCGGTCAACACCGGTGTCGCCTCCGGCGTGGACCTGGACGGCCGCAACGGCGCGGTGACGACGCCCGGTTCGGACGCGTACGGCCAGGACGCCTTCGGGTACGGCTGGTTCCCCGGGCAGTACGGCATGGTCGTGCTGTCCAAGTACCCGATCCACACCCGCGCGGTGCGCACCTTCCAGCGCTTCCTGTGGAAGGACATGCCCGGCCACCTGATGCCCCCGGGCTACTACAGCGCCGAGGCGACGGCCGTCTTCCGGCTCTCCTCCAAGAGCCACTGGGACGTACCGGTGCGGATCGGCCACGAGACGGTGCACTTCCTGGTCTCGCACCCCACCCCGCCCACCTTCGACGGCCCCGAGGACCGCAACGGCCGCCGCAACCACGACGAGATCCGGCTGTGGGCCGACTACGTCGGCGGACGCAGGCGCGGTGCCTACCTCTACGACGACCGGGGTGTGCGCGGCGGCCTGCGGCCGGGAGCGCGCTTCGTGCTGGCCGGTGACCAGAACGCCGATCCGCTCGACGGGGACAGCTACGACCACGCCATCCGGCTGCTGCTGGACCACCCGGCGGTCCGCCCGCCCCTCACCCCGCCCGCGAGCGCGGGCGCGCCCGAGGCGGCATCGCTTCAGGGCGGCGCCAACGCCTCGCACAGCGGCGATCCGGCGTACGACACCGCGGACTTCAACGACAACGCCCCCGGCAATCTGCGCGTGGACTACGTCCTGCCCTCGCGCGGACTGGTACCGGGCGCCAACGGCGTGTTCTGGCCGACGTCGGCCGATCCGCTGTACCGGCTGGTGGGCGGCGGGTCGAACGTCCCGACGTCGGACCACCGGCTGGTGTGGCAGGACGTGTACGTCCGCTGAATCCCGTGCTCTTGCCGAGCCAGGGCGGGAGGGCCACCGTAAGCGCATGACCTCCTTCACGCTCCCGCACGAGCTGCACGGCGACGGTGCCCACAAGGTGTTCGCGGTGCACGGCTGGTTCGCCGACCGGTCCGCGTACGCAAGCGTCCTGCCGGATCTCGACGTGACGTCCTTCACCTACGCGCTGGTCGATCTGCGCGGCTACGGCGAGGCGAAGGACGCCGTCGGGGCGTACTCGACGGCCGAGGCGGCGCAGGACCTGCTGGAGCTGGCCGACCGGCTCGGCTGGGAGCGGTTCTCGGTCGTGGGGCATTCGATGGGCGGGGCGGTGGCCCAGCGGCTGCTGGCCCTGGCGCCGGGGCGGCTGCGCCGGATCGTGGGGGTCTCCCCGGTGCCCGCCTCGGGGCTGCCGCTCCCCGCCGAGCAGTGGGAACTGTTCGCGGACGCGGCCCACATGGCGGAGAACCGGCGGGCGATCATCGACTTCACCACCGGCGGCGTCCGCCCCGCCGCCTGGCTGAACCGCATGGTCGGCCGGTCCCTCGCGGTCAGCGATCCGAAGGCGTTCCGGTCCTGGCTGGACTCCTGGGCGGGGGAGGACTTCCACGCCGAGGTGGCGGGCGCCCGGGTGCCCGCGCTGGCCGTCACGGGCCGCCTCGACCCGGCGCTGTCGGCGGCGCTGCTGCGCGAGACCTGGCGGCGCTGGTATCCGTACGGCGAGGTGCGGGAGCTGACTTCGGCGGGGCACTACGCGATGGACGAGACGCCGCTGGAGCTGATCCAGATGGTGGAGGCCTTCCTCGACTCGGACGACGAGGACGAGCCGGACGGGATGGACGAGCCGGACGGGATGGACCAGCCGGACGATCCGGCGGAACAGGCGGCGCCGGGAGGGCCGGTCGCGCCGGCCGCGGCAGAGGCGCGCGAGGGCGAGGAGGCGTGACCTTCCGGCCGTCCCCGCCCGTCCCCGACGTCTTCGATCCCCGGCAGTACGCCACCGGCGTGCCCCACGCCGCCTACCGCGTCCTGCGCGACCACCACCCGGTGGCCTGGCAGGACGAGCCCGAGGTGCTGGGCTGGCCCGCGGGGCCGGGCTTCTGGGCGGTGACCCGGCACGCGGACGTGGTCCAGGTGCTCAAGGACCCGCTGACGTACTCCTCCCATCTGGGCGCCACCCAGATCCGGGACCCGGACCCGGCGGACCTGCCGTTCATCCGGCGCATGATGCTCAATCAGGACCCGCCGCAGCACGGCCGGTTGAGAAGGCTGGTCAGCCGGGCCTTCACGCCGGGCCGCGTCGACCGTTTCACCGCGGTCGCCGAGAAGCGCGCCCAGAGCCTGTTCGCGCAGGCCCTGGAGACGGCCGGAGAAGGGGACGGCACGGTCGACCTGGTCACCGCCGTCACCGACGACTACGCCCTGCTCAACCTGGCCGACCTGCTCGGCGTCCCGGAGCGGGACCGCGGGCTGCTGCTGCACTGGACGCGGCGGGTCATCGGCTACCAGGACCCGGACGAGTCCGGCGAGCCGGTGCTGGACCGGGCGGGCAGGCCGGTCAACCCGCGCTCCCCCGCGATGCTGCGGGACATGTTCGACTACGCCCGCGAACTGGCCGTGTACAAGAGGCGCTACCCGGCGGACGACGTACTCACGATCCTCGCGCACGACGCCGAACTCACCGGCCCCGAGCTGGAGATGTTCTTCTTCCTGCTCACCGTGGCGGGGAACGACACCGTGCGCTCGGCGGCACCCGGCGGACTGCTGACGCTGGCCGAGCACCCGGGGGCGTACAACCGACTGCGCGCCGGCGACATCGAACTGGCGCCCGCCGTGGACGAGTTGCTGCGCTGGCATCCGCCGGTGCTGACCTTCCGCCGGACCGCCGACCAGGACACCGAACTGGCCGGGCGGCGGATCAGCGCCGGGGACAAGGTGGTCGTCTTCCACGCCTCCGCCAACCGCGACGAGCGGGTCTTCGCCGAGCCCGACCGGCTCGACCTGACCCGCGCGCCGAATCCGCACGTCTCCTTCGGCGACGGCCCGCATGTCTGCCTGGGCGCGCACTTCGCCCGGCTGCAACTGCGGGTGCTGTACCGGGAGGCGCTGCGGGTGCTGCCGGTCCTGCGCGGCGCGGGCCCACCGGTGCGGCTGGTGTCGAACTTCATCAACGGCATCAAGTCGCTTCCCGTGCAGGTGCGTTGACCTGGACGAGGGCGTGGGTCCCGCTGGTGCGCCAGCGCTGTCCCTCGGCCTCGGTCAGGGCGGCCTCCGTCCCGGCGTCCAGGCCGGTGATCACCTCGGACTTCAGGGTGCGCAGGGCGGCGACCGGGCCGGGGAAGTACGCGGTGACGTCCGTGAAGTCGGTGGTCGGCGGCCACCTGCGATCACCCACCAGACGGCGGTAGTTGAGATCGCCCTTGAGGACGGTCAGCGTGGCCCGCGCGAGCTCCTCGCGGAGGTCGCCGGGCATCCGCTCGTACGGCAGGGGCGCGCAGGAGAAGGGGTGCGCGCGGACCGTGAGCCGGCCGTCGGTGAGCGCCGCCCACAGCGTCTCGCCGTACGACCGTGCCGCGCCGGTCGAGGACCTCAGCCGGCGCAGGGCGTCGAGTACGTCGGCCGGGGTGGCGTCGGAGACGAAGTACGGGTACGGCTTGACGTGCAGCACGGCCCGCTCGACGCGCCCGGTGTTCAGGAGGTGGGCGATCAGCAGCAGGTCGGGGACGAGTTCGCGGCCCGCGTTGTCGGCGACGAGACACAGCAGGGGTGCGGGCGTCAGCAGGGACCACAGGGCCGTGCTGTCGTCGGCCACCAGGGGCGGGGTGCCCGCCGGCGTCGTACCGCCCGCGTCGGACAGCCGGAAGCCGAGGTCGGCGCGATTGCCCCACAGGGAGCCGTGCAGCAGGGCCCGGTCCCGCTCCTGCGGGGACAGTTCGGCGAGGCCGTCGAGCGCGGCCAGCTCCTCGTCCGTCTCCGCGGAGTCGAGCTCGGCCAGTTTGGCGGGGCGGAAGGGGTCGACGCCCTGCCAGGCGCCGGGGGCGAAGTAGGCGACGGCGTCGAGGAGCCGGCGGTAGAACCAGCTCTCGGCCCACAGCCACGGTACGGCGGTCCAGGGGCGGCCCGTGTGTTCGGCGAGGCCCCACTCCTGCCAGCGGTCCCGGTCGTGGGCGTCGGCGGGGAGCGGTTCGATGACGCCCTTGGTGCACTCGTCGAGGAGTACGTCGAGCGCGGCCCGCCGCTCGGGCCCGTACGGGAAGGCCTCGCGCACCTGACGGATGATCGCCGGGTGCCGTTCGGTGAGGACGGAGTGCGGGAAGGACCCGGGTTCGTCGCCGAGGATGACAGGCGGGGTGTCGTGCATACGGCCGACCGTACCGCGCCTCGGTCGTCCCGCCTCAGCCCATCCGGGCCTCCCGCTCCAACTGGTTCGCCAGCGTGAGATAGCGCGGCCTGCGCGGCACCGGGACCATGCCGCGGATCAGGAACTGCCACATCTCCGCGACCCGCCGCGGCTGACGGGCGACGGGTTCGAGGGAGCGGCCGACCACCCGGGTGCCCACGAAGAAGCAGACGAGGGAGTGGGCCGCGGCGTCGATGTCGACGTCCGGATGGACGTCCGACTCCTTGACCGCGCCCACGAGTTTGCGGGACGCGATGTCCAGCCACTCCGTGAAGGGGTGCTGCAGCGGGGCCTTCACCGCCACTCCCCCGGTGGCCAGCCGGAGCCCGGCCCGCGGGATCGGCCCCTCCACGGACATGCGGCTGATCCCGAACGTCGTGCGCATCAGCGCTTCCAGGGAGGAGTAGCCGCGCACCTCCATCTCCCCGGCGATCTGCCGGAAGGCCTGCGACTGCAGTTCCATGATCGCGCGGGCCAGGTCCTCCTTCGCCGCGAAGTGGAAGTACAGGGCGCCCTTGGTGACTTGGGCGTGCTCGACGATGTCGCTCAGACTGGTCGATTCATAGCCGCGACGATCGAACAGGTCAGCGGCAGCGGTGATGATCGTCGCGCGGGTCTGTTCAGCGCGTAACTGCCTCGCCATCGGCTGGACTCTCCTGGGGCGGAAAAGAACGGGTCATGCCGTTTGTTTTTTACTCCCCGTACACAATAACTCACCGGACGACCATACCCACCCGGCATGCGAAGACTGCCGAGTCCCCCTGGATGCCGACGACTTGGACCTGACCCTCCGGACCCGGCTCCGCCTCGATCCATGTGGGCTGGTCCAGTTCGGCGTAGCGGTCGAAGGTCGCGTGGAACGACACCGGCGCGCACCGCCCGCCACCCACGACCCGGGCCGCCTGACCGGCCGCCTCCAGCAGCAGCATGCCGGGGACGTGATCGAGGGGATGATCGAAGAAAACGGGATGTGCGGTATCTACTCGCAACTGCCAGCGCCCCGGGCGGTCGGGGCGGGCGAGGACGACATCGGCGGGGACGGTACGGCCCACCAGGGCCGGCAGCGGTCCGGCCGGCGGGAGGGGCACGGCGTCGGCGGTGGCCGTACGGCCGCCGCGCAGCCTGCGGTAGACGGCCTCACTGGTCCAGGACGCGGCGAAGTAGGCGCTCGCCACCTGCGTGTCCTCTATGGCCACACCCGCCGTGAGGCGGAACGCGGCCACGCGCCCCGCGCGGTGGCGGACGTCGAAGATCTCGACGGCGACGGCCGCCTCGGCGGGCGCGGGGCCCACGGCGAGGTGCTCGGGCCGGGTGCTGACGCGCAACTCCTGGAGCACGAACCGGTAGCCGAGCGGTACGTCGTACTCGGTGTGGGCGAGAAGGGTTCCGCTCTGCCGGACGGTTTCGGTGACGAGCAGCGGCTCATATGCGGTACGGTCGCTCGACACGTGTAACTGGTGGGCCCGCGGCCACTGCGCCGCGACGTCGAAGCGGTCGGCCCCGATCCGGCGCCAGCCGGTGAGGAGGGTCTCGGCGACAGCCGCGCGGTGCACCAGCTGGCGGGGCACGGTGGTCGTGAGCGCCTCGGACGCCGTAGGGAAATCGGCGAGTCGCGGCATATGAGGCATGTCTCTCCCTGGCTCCCCCGACAGTGTTGACAGACGGCGAGGTGCCCGTGCCGTGAGCGCTAGAGTACGAGCCGACCGGTTTGTTTTCAATGAGACCAGGGTGACCAGGATCGGTACGCGTCCGGGCCGTCGTACTGTGGGCCATCCGGTCAACTCGGCGCTTCGGAGGGCCCCTTATGGCGAAGCAGGAACGCGCCATCAGGACGCGCAGAGCGATCCTGGAAGCCGCGGGCGCGGTGTTCGACGAGCACGGCTACGCCTCGACGACGATCTCCATGGTGCTGGAGCGGGCCGAAGTCACCAAGGGCGCCCTGTACTTCCACTTCCCTTCCAAGGAGTCTCTCGCCCAGGCCGTACTGGACGAGCAGGTGCCCTTCGGTGCGGTGCCGCCGCAGCCGTGCAAGCTCCAGGAGATGGTGGACATGAGCTTCGTCTACGGTCAACGGCTGCTGCACAACCCCTTGCTGCAGGGCAGTGTCCGCCTGACCGTGGACCAGGCCACGCCACCGGGCGTCGATCACAGCGGACCGTTCCGGCAGTGGGCGGACCATCTGGTCGACCTGCTGGAAGAGGCCGAGAAGCAGGGTGAGTTGCTGCCCACCGTCGTGCCGCGGGAGACGGTGGAGCTGCTGGTCGGGTCCTTCGCCGGCATTCAGCTGATGTCCCGGGCGCTGACCGGGCGGGAGGATCTCGCGCACCGCCTCTCGGTGATGTGGGCGCACATCCTGCCGAGCATCGCCGTGCCGGGGCTGCTGGGCCGGCTGGACACCGCCCCGGACCGGGGCGCGCGGATCCTGGCCGCGATCGAGGAGGAGGCCGAGCTGATGCAGGGGGCCGAACCATGATCCTGCTCACCGGAGCGACCGGAACCGTCGGCGGTCTCGTCGCCCGTCGGCTGCGCGGCACCGTACCCCTGCGGTTGCTGACCCGTCGGCCGGACCGGGCGTCGGACCTCGCCGGGCCCCAAGTTGAGGTCGTGGGCGGCGACTTCGACGATCCGGCGAGTCTGCGGGCCGCGCTGGCCGGAGTGACGTCCACACTGCTGGTCACCGCGAATCCGCTGACCCACGCCCATGACGAGCACTTCGTGGCGGCGGCGCGCGAGGCCGGTGTACGGCGGGTGGTGAAGCTGTCGGCGCTGGCGGTCACCGACCCCGACGCCGCGGACCTGATCACGGCCTGGCAGCGGCGCAACGAGCAACTGCTGCGCGAATCGGGGTTGTTGTGGACGCTGCTGCGCCCCCGCGCCTTCATGTCCAACACGCTGGGCTGGGCCATCTCCGTACGCGCGGAAGGTGTCGTCCGGGCGGCGGGCGGGACCGCGGTCAATGCCACCATCGACCCACGGGACATCGCCGAGGTGGCGGCACTGACGCTGCTGGACCCGGAGGACCATACCGGGCGGGCGTACGCGCTCACCGGCCCCGAGGCCATCAGCGCCGAGGACCAGACGAAGATCCTCGGGGAACTGCTGGAACGGCCGCTGGGCTTCGAGGAGTTGACCGAGGCGGAGGCCCTGCGCCGACTGCTCGGGCGGTATCCGGCGCCGATCGCCGAGGCGCTCGCGGAGAGCGCGGCACGAGGGCGGGCCGGGGCGAAGGCGCAGGTGGATCCGACGGTCGAGGAGCTGCTGGGACGGCCCGCGGGGAGTTACCGCCAATGGGCCCTCGACCATCTGGAGGCCTTCCGGGGCCGGGCATGACGACGGGCCGGCCGATGCCCCATCCGCACCGGCCGACCCGTCCGCTCTGGGGAACCCTCAGGGTTCACCTGTCCGGCTCGCTCAGAAGGTCAGCTTCCAGCTGTTGAGCGTGCCCGTGTCCTGCGCCGCCGTGTCCTGCACCCGCAGCTTCCAGGTGCCGTTCGCGGCCTCGGCGGAGGCGTTCACCGAGTAGGTGGTGTTGACGTTGTCCGCGGAGTCCGAGGAGCTGGCGGACTTCAGGCGGTACGTCGACCCGTCCGGGGCGACGAGGTCGATGACCAGGTCACCGCGGTAGGTGTGGGTGATGTCCACGCCGACCTGGAGCGCCGAGGGAGCGTTGCCGGTGCGGCCGGAGACGGTGATCGGGGACTCGATCGTGCCGTTGTCCGGGACCGCGACGGCCGAGGTGCTGGTGAAGGTGGTGCCCCCCGTGGAGCCGCCGGACCCGCTCACCGCCTGCACCGTCTTGGCCGCGTCGGCCAGGCCCGCGCCACAGCCGCCCGAGCAGGTACCGGCCAGCGGTCGCGAGTTGGTCTTGATCGCGGACTCGATCTGGGCCGGGGTCAGCGCGGAGTTCTTCGACTTCATCAGCGCGGCGAGACCCGCGACGTGCGGGGCGGCCATGCTGGTGCCCTGGTAGTACTCGTAGCTCTCCGCGCCGGGGCCCTGCGCGCCGGAGTTCAGCGTGGACAGGATGCCGTTGGTGGTGACGGAGTTGGTCTCTCCGCCGGGAGCGGCGATGTCGACGACCGTGCCGTAGTTGGAGTAGTAGGAGCGGTTGCCCTGGCGGTCGGCGGCCGCGACGCTGATGACGTTGTTGCAGCTCGCCGGCGAGTAGTTGGCCGCGTTCGCGTTGCTGTTGCCCGCCGCGACGACGACCGTGGTGCCGCGGTTCACGGCGGCGTTGATCGCGTTCTGGGTCGCGGTGGTGCAGGCACCGCCACCGCCGAGGCTCATGTTGATGACCTTGGCGACGTTGGTGTTGGCCGGGACACCGGAGACGGTCCCGCCGGACGCCCAGGTGATGGCGTCGATGATGTCGGAGTCGTAGCCGCCGCACTTGCCGAGGACCCGCAGCGGGGAGACCTTCGCGCCGTGGGCGACACCGGCCACGCCCTTGCCGTTGTTGGTGGCCGCGGCGATGGTTCCGGCCACGTGGGTGCCGTGCCAGGAGGAGTCGTAGGCCGGGTCGCCGGACTGGCACTCGTTCGCCGCGGTCCAGTCGCCCGGGTCCGCCGGGTTGCTGTCCCGGCCGCCGCCGTCGTTGGCGACCGTCGCGTCGGAGATGAAGTCGTAGCCGCCGACGATGTTCGCCGCGAGGTCGGAGTGGGCGACATAGCCGGTGTCGATCACCGCGACGGTCACCCCGGTGCCGGTGGCGAGGTCCCAGGCGCCCGGCACGTTCATGCCCGCGGTCGTCTCGAACAGGTCCCACTGCTTGGTGTACTCGGTGTCGTTCGGCGTGGCCAGCGGCTTGTTCAGCCGGTCCGCCACGACGTAGGAGACCTGCGGGTCGGCCTGGTACTCGGCGATGACGTCGGCGACGTCCGCCTTGGTCAGGTCCTCGCCGAGGTCGACGAGCGCGGCACCGGTGCCGAGGCGGCGCTCGAAGTCCAGCTTCTCGCCGGCCTCCTTGCCCTTGGCGACGGCGTCGGCGTCGGCGGCCTTGTTCGACTTCGCCTCGGCGGCACCGGACTTGTAGCCGACGATGAGACGCTCGGCCGGGGCGCCGGGGGCGGCCTCGGTGCGGGTGGCGGGGGCGTCCTGGGGGGCGGCGGAATCCTGGGCGACGGCGACCGAGGCGGTCGCGGCCGTGAACAGCGCGGCGGAGACCGCGGCGACGGATATCAGCTTCCGTCGCACGGAGGGAGAGGTACGCAAGGGCTTTGCCTTTCGTGGCCGTACTCCGGGCAGCGCGGAGCGGCGGTCGATGCGCTTCGTCCTCGAAGCGGAGGGGGGGGAGAACCGAAAAGCGGTGCGACGGCCCGGCCAGGCGTGGGGACCGACCCGTCCGGGGTTACCTGTGGGTCGGCTGTGCTGGAACGATAGGCAAACAGCTGGTCATAGGGATACAGGGGAAACCCTCGATCCGGCCGGAAACCAACCCTCGGCGTCCATCGGTTGACCGCTTGTGTCCGTCTTTGCACGGGCTCGCACCGGCTGAACGCACCGGGCTCCGCGCCCGTACTGGTCAGAAGCAGACGGTCCCGTTCCGGCCCAGCACGGCTCGGCGGCGGACCGATCCGGACCGGCCGAGGAGACCCGTCACATGACCCGGACCCGCGCTCGGCGCGCCGCCCTGGCCGCGGCCCCCGCGCTGCTCGCCCTCTGGGCCGCGACCCCGGCCGCCGCGCACGGCGCGCCCACGGATCCGGTCAGCCGGGTCATGGCCTGCTCCCCCGAGGGCGGAAGCGCGGCGCGGGCCGCGTGCCGGGCGGCCGTCGCCGCGAACGGCGCGCCCTTCACGGCCTGGGACAACCTGCGGATCGCGAACGTGAACGGCCGGGACCGGCAGACCGTCCCCGACGGCCGGCTGTGCAGCGGCGGCCTGCCCGCCTACCGGGGCCTCGACCTGGCCCGCGCCGACTGGCCCTCGACCCGGCTGCGGCCGGGCGCCGCCCTGACCATGCGCTACGTCTCGACCATCCCGCACACCGGCACGTTCCGCCTGTACCTCACCGAGCAGGGCTACGACCCGACCCGTCCGCTCACCTGGTCCGACCTGCCGGACAAGCCCTTCGCCGAGGTGCGCGACCCGGCGCTCACGGACGGCGCCTACCGGATCCCGGCGACCCTGCCGAAGGACCGGACGGGGCGTCATGTGCTGTACACGGTGTGGCAGAACAGCAGTACCCCGGACACGTACTACTCGTGCTCGGACGTGGTGTTCCCGGAGAGCGAGGGAGCCACTGGAAAGGAGAGCGCGGCGGAGAAGGAGGAACCCGCCGAGAAGGAGGGCGCGGTGGAGCGGGAGAGCAAGACTCCGGCCTCGCCCCCGCCCTCCCCCTCGTCCGCCGCGCCCTCCCCTTCACCGGCCTCGGTCGACGAACGCCGTACGGCGGTCACGAAGGCGGACGCGGACTCAGGCCCCTCGGCCCCGCTGCTGGCGGGCGGCGCCGCCGCGGTGCTGGCGCTCACCGGGGGCGCCGCCCTGGCCGTACGCCTTCGACGGCGCTGAACCGCGCCCCCCGAAGTGACACATCTTCGACATCCTTTTTCCACAACTCCCTTGACCCTCAAATGTAACCCCGGGTAACTTCCTCGAACGCTGTCGCGGAGTACGGCGGGAGGCGGGGGAGCCCGCCTGAACCTGGCTCCCCCGCCGACCGTCACGACGGAAACCGGCCAACGCGGTCCACCTCATTGACGTACCCCTGCCACGCCCCTACCTTCTGACCGCTCCACCGAACTGCGTTCGCCATACCGAACATTCCCCGCATCGGCCGTGACCGCTCCTGGAGTCCCCATGACCGCTCTGTCCCGCAGAACACTCCTAGGCCTGGCGGCGACCGCCCCGCTGGCCGCGACCGGCGCGCTGACCCTCGGCGCCGGGACCGCGCACGCCGCGGACTCGGCGTACGTGATGGCCTACTTCACCGAGTCGAACACCATGCTGGAGGCCAACTACGGCCTGCACCTGGCCGTCAGCACCGACGGTCTGCGCTGGACCCCGCTGAACCAGAACGCCCCCGTGGTCACCCCGACCGCCGGAGCCGGCGGACTGCGCGACCCGTTCGTGCTGCGCAAGCGGGACGGCACCTTCGTCGTGCTGGCGACGGATCTGAGCGGCACCGACTGGAGCCGCACCAGCGTGTACATCCACGTCTGGGACTCGGTGGACCTGCGCTCCTTCACCGGCTACCGGCTGCTGAAGCTGCACGACATGACCACCACGCACAGCTGGGCCCCGGAGGCCTACTGGGACGCGGGGCGCGGGCAGTACGGGATCCTCTACTCGTCGGTGAACAGCAGCGGCCACAACGTGATCATGGTGAGCTACACGACCGACTTCCGGACGACGACCGGCCCGCAGGTCTTCTTCGATCCCGGCTACGACGTCATCGACGGCAACCTCACCGTCGGCGTGAACGGCGTCAACTACCTTTACTACAAGAGGGATCAGACCCTCGTCGGGGCGCGCTCGTCCACCCTCGACCCGGGCAGCTTCACGCCGTTCAGCACGCCGGTCGCGCACGGCGGGACCGAGGCGCCGACGGTCGTGAGGTCACTGACGTCCGGCAACTGGTTCCTCTGGGGAGACACCTACACACCCAACGGCGTCTTCTACGCCTGGCAGTCCGGCGACCTCGCCTCCGGCACCTGGACGCCGGTGGACCAGAGGCTGTACACGCAGCCCCTCAACTCCAAGCACTGCGGCATCCACCCGATCACCTCGACCGAGTACACCAACCTGCTCACCCGGTGGGGCGCACCCGCCTGGAACCGGCTCAAGTCGTACAACTTCCCGGACCGTTACGTCCGGCACAGCGGTTTCGCCGGACGGATCGACGCGTACCCCTTCGATCCGTACCCCGACTCCCAGTGGAAGCTGGTGCCGGGGCTCGCCGACGCGGCCGGGGTGTCGTTCCAGTCGGTCAACTACCCGACGCGCTACCTGCGGCACTACAGCTACAACCTGCGCCTGGACGTGAACGACGGGACCTCGTCCTTCGCCGGGGACGCGACCTTCTACCGTACGGCGGGGCTGGCCGACGCGTCCTGGACGTCGTTCCGGTCGTACAACAACCCGACCCGGTACGTCCGTCACTACGACTACGCCCTGCGGATCGATCCGGTCTCCACAGCGACGGAGCGGCAGGACGCGACGTTCCAGGTCGGGTACTGACGCCGCTCGGTCAGCCGAGGCCGACCGACTTCAGCCACTCCTTGGCCACGTCGAGCGGGTCCTTGTTCTCCAGCTGGACCTGGGAGTCGAGGTCGAGCAGCGTCTTGGTGTCGAGCTTGGCGGAGACCGCGTTGAGGGCGTCGACGCCCTCCTGCGGCAGGCCCGACTTGTAGACCAGCGGGGTCACGTTGGCGAAGCCGAAGAGGTTCTCCGGGTCCTGGAGGACGACGAACTTCTCCTTGGTGATGGTCGGGTCCGTGGTGAAGATGTCCGCGGCCTGCACGGTGTTCTTCGTCAGGGCCGCCTGGGTCAGCGGACCGCCGGCGTCGAGCGCCTTGAAGGACTTGAACTCGACGCCGTAGACGTCCTTCAGGCCGACCAGGCCCTGGTGCCGGGTCTGGAACTCGGGCGAACCGCCGATGACCATCTCGGGCGCGATGTCCTTGAGGTCCGCGAGGGTGGACTCGGCGGTGAGGTTGTACTTCTTCGCCGTCGCCGCGTTGACGCTCACGGAGTCCTTGTCCTCGGCGGGCGAGGACTCCAGCAGCGTCAGCTTCTTGTCCAGCTTGGTCTGCACCGCCGCGTTCACCGCGTCGGCGCTCTTCTGCTCCGCCTTCGGGTCCAGGTACGCCAGCAGCGAGCCGTTGTACTCGGGCAGGACCGTGATGGAGCCGTTCTTGAGCAGGCCGTAGGTGGTCTCGCGGCTGCCGATGTTGGGCTTGTACTCGACCTTGACGCCCTTGGCCTTCAGGGCCTCGCCGTAGATGTCGGCGAGCAGGATGGACTCGGCGAAGTTGTTGGAGCCGACGACCACGGTGTCGCCGCTCGCCTTGTCCCCGGCCAGGGGGTTGTCGTTCTCGTCGTCGGAGGAGCCACATCCCGCGAGCAGGGCCGCGGCGGCGGCCAGCGCGACGATGGACCTGCTGCGTGGGGCGGTAGAAGTCACGATTCCCGTTCCGGACTGAGGGGTTGGGCGGACGGCAGTTCTCCAGTTCTGAACTGATCCAATCCAGCGGCTTCTTGGTCAGTCAAGGGAATTCGGGTCACCGATTGGCCTCAATGCGTAATCGGTTGTGATCGTATGTGACGACGTTTGCCTCAAGAGGCGATAGTCTCCCCGCAGTTGACGCCTGGAGCCCAAATCGAGGAGGAATGGTGTCCACGAACGAGGTGGACGCGTCGTCCACCGCGACCCACGATTCCTCCGGATTCCGGCGCCTCGCCGACCGCTGGCCCTTCCGCCGCAAGCTCAATCTGCTGGTCGGCGTGCCGCTCGCCGTGGTGGCCGCCCTGCTCGCGTACCTCATCAGCGACCAGCTCGACCAGTCCTCCGCCGCCTCCGACGCGGCCCGGCTGGTCCGGGACAGCGCCGAGGTCGCCACCCTCGTGGACCGGGTGGAGGCCGAGCACCAGCAGGCCATCCTGCTCTCGGTACGGCACGAGGCCGCCGACGGCGCGGCCCGCCCCGCCACCGACGGCTACGACCGGGCGCAGGCCGCGGTGGACGCCCAGGTGACCAAGGTCCGGGAGACCTTCGGCGACCGGCTGCCGGAGACCGAGGCGCGGGCGCTGAAGGAGATCAGCGCGCTGGGCAGCCTCCGGGACACCATCGAGCAGGGCTATCTGCCCGCCGACAACATCGACCCGGCCTACACGAACGCGGCCAAGGGCGTCATCGACGGCCTCGGCCTGGACCGCAACACGGCCCTGGCGGCCACCTTCACCGGCAACCTCCTGGACTCGCTGCTGCGCGCCGACGCCGCCCACAGCGCCTTCGAGACCGGCGTGTTCTCGGCGACGACCGGTGACTCCAACGCGCTGATCGAGTTCATCGGCGCGGTCGGCTCGTACGAGGTGTACACCTACCAGGCGGACCGTTTCGCCCGGTTCGCCACCACCGAGCAGGCCGAGGAGCTGCGCGGGATCGAGCACAGCTCCCCGCAGGCCGTCATCGGCCGGCAGTACGCCGAGCTGCAGATCGACCCCAGCACCCTCCAGGCCGACTCCCCCGCCGAGATCCGCCAGGCGTTCCGGGCGGCCCTCGACTCCTACCCCGCCTACCGCGAGCAGGCCGAGATCCGCCTCGGCGTCACCGCCTCCCTCATCGACCAGATCGCCGACCGCGCCGACGCGGCCTCCGACGACGCCGCCTGGCGCGCGGGACTGCTGCTCGGGTTCGCCCTGTTCGGCTTCGCACTGTGGCTCGCCCTGTCGGTGGCGGTCCGCCGCTCGGTGGTACGGCCGGTGCAGGCCCTCACCGGCGCCGCCCGCGAGGTCGCCGAGGTCGCCGACCGCGAGCTGGCCCGGGTCGCCGACGACGACGCCGAGGACGACGGACCGCCGCGGCTGCGCGAGGTGCCGGTCACCGCGCGCGACGAGATCGGCGACCTCGCCGACGCCTTCAACCGCGTCCAGACCACCGCGGCCGCCCTGCTGGAACGCCAGGTGCTCAGCCGCCGCAACGTCGCCGAGATGTTCGGCAACGTCGGCCGCCGGGTCAGCAACCTGACCACCCGCCAGCTCTCCCTGATCGACGCCGTGGAGCGCGGCGAGACCGACCCCGAGCTGCTGGAACGGCTGTACAGCATCGACCACATCGCGGTCCGGCTGCGCCGCAACGCCGACAGCCTGATGCTGCTGGCCGGCATCCGGGAGTCGGGCCTCGGCTCGGGCCCGCTCGCGCTCACCACCGTCGTACGCGCCGCCCTCGGCCAGATCGAGGGCTTCCAGCGGGTACGGCTGACCGCGCGCTCCGAGGCCGCGGTGGAACCGGACGTGATCGGCGACCTGACCCTCATGGTGGCCGAACTGCTGGAGAACGCGGTGTCGTTCTCGCCCGCGGGCTCCCCGGTCGAGGTGACGGTGGCGACCGGTGCGGACGAGCGGTCCGCGTCGATCGTGATCGCCGACCACGGACTCGGCATGAGCGCCGAGCGCCTCGCGGAGGAGAACGCCCGGCTGATCCGCCGCGAGCGGCTCGACCTGGTGCCGACGAAGGTGCTCGGGCTGTTCGTGGTCGGCACGCTGGCGCGCCGCTGGGAGATCGCGGTGACGCTGACCCGGACGCCGGGCGGGGGTGTGACGGCGGAGGTGAACGTCCCGGCGGCGCTGCTGCTGCCGACGGCAGCCGTGCCGGCGCCGGCCACGAAGGCGGCCGAGGCGCCCGGCTCGGGGCCCCTCCCCGCCGCCGCCGACGACTCCGGTCCGCTCCCCCGCCGGGTCCCCCGGCGCGAGGGCGCGGCCGATGACTCCGGCGCGCTCCCCCGCCGCGTGGGTCCCGCCCCGGAGACAGCCGCCGCACCCACGGCCCCCGAGACGGCCACCACCACCCCCACGGCCGCCGCCACCGCCGTACCGCCGCCCCCGGATCACGCCCGCGCCGGGCAGCCGGAAGCCTCCACTCGGGCGCACGCCGACGCGGCGCCCGCGGGCGACTCCGGTTCCCGCCCGCTGCGCCGCCGGGTCCGCGGGGCCACCCTGCGCTCCGCCGAGGACACCTCCTCGCAGCCGGTCCTGCCCCGGACCGCCCGCCCCGCCGACGCCGACGCCGTACGGTCCGCGCTGGAGGAGTTCGAGGCGGCCGTGGAGCGGGCGCACCGGGACAGCGGCACCTTCGAGCAGATCCAGACCACCGAAGAGCAGGACCAGAACCACCTCCCGGAAGGAGCGGAGCAGTGAGTACGTCGACAGGTGGCACTCCGGCAGGAGGCACCACCCCGGCCGAACTCCAGGCCGCCGCAGCCGACTTCACCTGGCTGCTGAATCGCTTCGCGACCGAGACCGCGGGAGTCGTCGACGCCATCGCCGTCTCCTCCGACGGGCTGCTGATCGCGGTGTCCGAACTGCGCGAGCACGCCGACTCCGAGCGGCTGGCCGCGATCGTCTCCGGCATCACCAGCCTCGCCGCGGGCGCCTCCGGCAACTACGGCCTGGGCGGCCTCAACAAGGTGATCATCGATCTGGAGGGCGGGCACGTCCTGGTCTCCGCGATCGGCAGCGGCGCCGTGCTCGGCGTGGTCACCGACAAGGAGGCCAAGCTGGGCAACATCGCCTACGAGATGACGCTGTTCGCCAACCGCGCCGGCACCGCGCTCAGCCCGCAGCTGGTGCTGGAGCTGAAGAACAGCGTCGGCGCCGCGTCGGCGCGCTGACCGGGCCCTGAAGGACGGAACGGACCCCATGGCGGACGGCACCCCACCCCCGGGCCCCGACCCGGTCGGCCCCGCCCCCGCCGTACGGCCGTTCCTGGTCACCGCCGGCCGGGTGGCGCCCAGCGCGTCCGGCCGGCCGATGCCCGTCGAGACCCAGGTGGTGGCCACCGCCGAGGGGCTCGACGCGCTCCCGCTGCTCTCCTTCGAGCAGCACGACATCGTCGCGGCGTGCCGGCGGCCGCAGTCCATCGCGGAGATCGCCGCGCGGCTGCGGCTGCATCTGAACGTCGTCCGGGTGCTCGCGGAGGATCTGCGGGCCGAGGGGCGGCTGACGGTGCATGTGCCGAACTCCGAGGCCGTCCACGATTCATCCGTACTGCGAAGAGTGATCGATGGCCTGCGCGCCATCCCCGACTCCCGGGGGGTACTCCGTGACCACGACTGAACCGGCTGCCGCCGTACGACCGCCGCTGCCGGTCAAGATGGTGATCGCGGGGGGATTCGGGGTCGGCAAGACGACCGCGGTCGGCTCGATCTCCGAGATCGAACCGCTCACCACGGAGGCCGCGATCACGGAGGTCGCGGCCGGCGTCGACGACCTGTCCCACACTCCCCGCAAGACGACCACCACGGTCGCCATGGACTTCGGGACCATCACCATCGATCCGACGCTGAAGCTCTACCTGTTCGGGACGCCCGGACAGGAGCGGTTCGGGTTCATGTGGGACGACCTCGTCGAGGGCGCGGTGGGCGGCCTGGTCATCGTCGACACCCGGCGCCTGGACGACTGCTACGCCGCGGTCGACTACTTCGAGCACAAGGGGATCCCGTTCGCGGTCGCGGTGAACGCGTTCGACGGGAAGGTGGAGCACGAGCTGGACGATGTGCGCTGGGCACTCGACGTCAGCGCGGGCGTGCCCGTCGTGGTGTTCGACGCCCGGGAGCGCGGCTCGGTGCGGGACGCCCTGCTGGTCGTCCTGGAGCAGGCCCTCGCCCGCACCGAGGCCTGACTAGCCGATCCCGGCCCGCCGGACGCCCCGCGACACCGTCAGCCGCGCCACCGCCCAGAACAGCCCCAGCGTCGCCAGGGCCATCGCCGCCACCAGGGTCGCGCCGCCGACGACCTTCTCGTAGTCCCGCTGGTACAGGCCGTCCACGATGTAGCGGCCGAGGCCGCCGAAGCTGACGTAGGCCGCGATCGTCGCCGTCGAGACGATCTGGATGGCCGCCGAGCGCAGGCCGCTGAGGATCAGGGGGAGCGCGACGGGGAGTTCGACCCGGAACAGGATCTCCGTCCCGGCCATGCCCATGCCGCGGGCCGCGTCCACGGGGGCCGGGTCCACCGAGCGCATCGCCTCGTACGTCGTGACCAGGATCGGGGGGATGGCCAGGACCACGAGCGGGATCATCACCGGGGCCATGCCGAGGCCAAGCAGGACGAACATCAGCACCATCAGGCCGAAGCTGGGCAGCGCCCGGCCCGCCGTCGCGATGAGGGCCAGGGTGTTGCCGCCCCGGCCTGTGTGCCCGGTGAGCAGGCCGACCGGGAGCCCGATGGCGGCGGCGATGCCCAGCGCCATCAGGGTGTAGCCGATGTGCTCGGCGGCCCGGGTGGGGATGCCGTCGTAGCCCTCCCAGTGGGCGCTGTCGCTGAAGAAGGCGTCGATGTAGTTCAGGATGTTCATCGAGCGGCCTTCCTCGGCATCCAGGGGGTCAGCAGCAGGCGTACGACGATCAGGGCCGCGTCCACCAGGGTCGCGAGGACGGCCGTGCCCACGACCGAGAGCCAGATCAGGCGGTCCTGGTGGTAGATCATGCCGCTGTTGAGCAGGTTGCCGAGCGCGCCCTGGTTGCCGATCAGCATGCCGACGCTGACCAGGGAGATGCTCGACACCGTCGCCACCCGCAGGCCCGCGATGATCGCGGGGGCGGCGATGGGCAACTGCACCTGGAAGTAGCGGCGTACGGGCCCGAAGCCCATGGCCGTGGCGGCGGCCAGGGTCTCCTGCGGCACCGAGCGGACGCCGTCGACGATCGCCGGGACCAGCACGACCAGGCTGTACACGGCCAGCGGGATCATCACGGTGAGTTCGGACAGGCCCGTGTAGTCGATGAGGATGACGAAGAAGGCCAGTGACGGGATCGCGTACAGCACGGTCGTCACCCACAGCACCGGCGGGTACAACCAGCGCAGCCGTACGCAGAGTTGGGCGATCGGCAGGGCCACCAGCAGTCCGGCCAGCACCGGGAGGAGGGCCTCGCGGAGGTGGAGGCCGACCAGGCCGAGGTAGCTGTTCTGGAGGTCGCTCGGCATGTCGAAGAGCTCGCTCATCGCGCGGCCTTCTCCGTCTTCGCGGTCTGCACGGTGGTCACGGTGTTCGCGTGGGCGCCCCGGATCGCCTCGCCGATGGTCTGCTGCGAGACCACTCCGGCCGCCCGGCCCTCCGCGTCCACGGCGACGGCCCAGCCGGTCGGCGAGAGCACCGCGCAGTCGAGCGCGGCCCGCAGGGAGTCGGTGCCCTGCGCGAACGGGCGTCCGTACGGCAGGAGTCGGGCCGGGTCGATCGCGCCCGCGGTCAGCTCCTTCGGCTCGGCCCACCCGAGCGGCCTGCCGTCCAGGTCCGTGACGAGGAGATAGGGGGCGTCGGCCGTGTCGCGGGCGGCGATCTGCTCGGCGGTGGCGTCGATCGCGACGATCGGAGCGGTGAGCAACTCCATTCCCGCGGAGGGGAAGAAGGACAGCCGCCGGATGCCCCGGTCGGTGCCGAGGAAGTCCTCGACGAAGGAGTCGGCGGGGTCGGTGAGCAGTTCGGCGGGCGGGGCGAACTGGGCGAGCCGGCCGCCGGTGCGCATCACGGCGACCATCGTGCCGAGCTTGACGGCCTCGTCGATGTCATGCGTGACGAAGACGATGGTCTTGCCCAACTCTGCCTGGATGCGCAGCAGTTCGTCCTGAAGGCCCTTGCGGACGACCGGGTCGACGGCGGAGAAGGGCTCGTCCATGAGGAGGACCGGCGGATCGGCGGCGAGCGCCCGGGCCACGCCGACGCGCTGCTGCTGGCCGCCGGAGAGCTGGTACGGGTACCGCTTGGCGAGGGCGCCGTCGAGGCCGACCCGGTCCATCAGCTCGCGGGCCCGGGCCCGGGACTTCTCCTTGCCCCAGCCGAGCAGACGGGGCACGGTGGCGATGTTGTCCAGGATCGTGCGGTGCTGGAAGAGACCGGCGTTCTGGATGACGTAACCCATCGAGCGGCGCAGGGTGTTGACGGGCTGCTGCTGGATGTCCTTGCCGTCGAGGAGGATGGTGCCCTCGCTGGGCTCGACCATCCGGTTGATCATGCGCAGGGTCGTGGTCTTCCCGCAGCCCGAGGGTCCGACGAGGACGGTGATCGAGCGGTCGGGTATCTCCAGCGACAGCCGGTCGACCGCCACCGTGCCGTCCGGGTACCGCTTGGTGACTGAATCTATCCGTATCAAAACGCCGAATACCCTTCGGGTCTGGCAGAAGTCGCCCGCTTCCGGCCGGGATTGAGCAGGCCGTTGCGGGGAGAGTCTAGACCGCCTGTGTTGCGGGGCCTTGGCGGGTGCGTGGCGTGATCAGCCTGGGTCGGAGGGCGGCCGACGCCATGTCCGGGGCTCCCGGGCGGTGGTCGTGGCGGGGACGACCCGTTCGTCGCCGGGTGCCCGGGATGTCGGCCGAAGAGGGCCGCGTCCCGCATGGTGGAGTCATGAGCGAGCAGCAGCGGTTCGACGTGTGGCAGGCCGGGCCCGCCTACGAGCGCTACATGGGCCGGTGGAGCCGGAAGGTCGCCGAGCGGTTCACCGCCCTGGCGGGCAACGCGGACGGGCTGCGCTGGCTGGACGTCGGGTGCGGGACGGGGGCGCTGTCGGCGGTGCTGGCCGCCCGGTGCCGGCCGGCGCTGGTGCTGGGCTGCGACCGGTCCGCCGAGCTGGTGGCGACGGCCCGGGACGCGGCGCACGGTCCGGTGCGGTTCGTGGTGGCGGACGCGCGGGCGCTGCCGGTGCCTGACGGTGCGTGGGACGTGGCCGTCAGCGGGCTCGCGCTGAACTTCCTGCCCGAGCCCGCCGAGGGGGTCGCCGAGATGGTCCGGGCGGTGCGGGCGGGCGGCCGGGTCGCCGCGTACGTCTGGGACTACGCGGAGGGCATGGGCCTGCTGCGCCGCTTCTGGGACGCGGCCGCGGCGACGGACCCGGCGGCGGCCGAACTGGACGAGGGGCGCCGGTTCCCGATGTGCCGGCCCGACCCGCTGCACGCGCTGTGGACGGCGGCCGGTCTGGAGGACGTCCGGGTCACCCCGGTCGTCGTCCAGACCGCCTTCACCGACCTCGCCGACCTGTGGTCCCCGTTCCTCTCGGGCCAGGGCCCGGCCGCGGGCTACGTCGCCGACCTGCCGCCGGAGGGACGGGACCGCCTCCGGGACGCCCTCGCCGAGACCCTCCCCCGGGACCCGGACGGCTCGATCGAACTCCCGGCCCGGGCCTGGACGGTGACCGGCGTCAGGCCGTGACGGTACCCGCCGCCACCGGCAGTCCCTCCGTCCGGAACACCCGTCGCCCCGCGTCCACCGCGAACACCTCGCACCCGGGGCGGGCGGACGCCCACGCGATCCCTTCCTCGCCCATCGCGAAGGCGGCCGTGGCCGTCGTGTCCGCCACCGTCAGGGACTCCGCGACGACCGTGACGCTGAGCAGACCGGTCGCCGGACGTCCGGTGCGACCGTCCAGGATGTGCGCGCCCCGCTCGTAGAGCGCGGAGGTCGCGACGGCCCCGTCGGTCACCTCCAGGACGGCGCACACCCGGTCGGCGTGGTCGGGATGCCGTACCCCCACCCGCCAGGGACCGCCCGCGGCGACCACGTCACCACCGGCGTTGAGGCAGAAGCGCGCCGCCCCCGCCGCCCGCAGCAGTTCCGCCGCACGCTGCACCGACCAGCCCTTCACCACCGCGCAGGGGTCGAGGCCCCGCCCCGGCAGCCGTACGTCGAAGGCGCCGCCGGTCGCCACCCGGTACTCCTCGCACAGGCCGAGGACCTCGGCGAGGTCGTCACTGACCTCCCCGGGGCCCATCTCGCCCCGGTCGAGCCGGGACACCTCGCTGCCGGCCCTGAACGGGCTGAACCGCTCGTCGACCTCGCGCAGCCAGGCGAAGACGGCGTCCACGGCCGTACCGGGTACCTGCTCGTCGTCCACCCGGAGCGAGACCGGGAACCCCATGACGTGTTCGACTCGGCGCACGCTCAGCCCCTCGCGTCGAGGGCCGCCTGGAGGGACTCCCGGTAGCCCTCGCTCGTG
>NZ_JBWKCI010000019.1:0-94146 GCF_056436565.1 Streptomyces sp. NPDC043726 | reverse complement strand
GTGATCGTGGCCCCGGACACCGTGTCGATGTCCGCGCTCTGCGCCGCCAGCGTCTCCTCGATCAGCTTCGGCACGGCGGCGGTCGTCTGCGGATGATTCGGCTGCTGGAGCATCCGCACCGAGGCGATCTCATCGCCCTCGAAGGTCACCTCCACCTGCACGGGGCCCTTCTCCGTGTTCACGGTGGATCCGGCGACGGCCTCGGAGGCGGCTTCGGTGGGCGAGGGCGACGCCGACGCGGCCGCCCCCTTCTCGTCGATCGCGGCCTGCAGCGACTCTTTGTAGCCCTCGCTCGTGATCGTGGCCCCGGACACCGTGTCGATGTCCGCGCTCTGCGCCGCCAGCGTCTCCTCGATCAGCTTCGGCACGGCGGCGGTCGTCTGCGGATGATTGGGCTGCTGGAGCATCCGCACCGAGGCGATCTCATCGCCCTCGTACGTCAGCTCCACCTGCACGGGGCCCTTCTCCGTGTTCACCACCGTGCCCTCGACGACCAGGGCGGAGGAACCGGACGACGAGGTCGCCGAAGGGGCGGGGGCCGCGGCCTCGGCCGTGGCGGACGAGGTGTCCGTCGACGGCTCGTAGCGCCACAGCGGGACCAGACCGACGGCGGTCAGGACCAGGACGGGTATGGCTCGCTTCACGGTGTCCCTCTCATCCCGCCAGGCTGAAACGCTCGAAGTGGACCTGCGGCTTGGGCACGTTCAGCTCGCGCAGACTGCCCAGGACCGCGGTCATCATCGCGGGCGGTCCGCACAGGAAGACGTCCCGGTCCGCGATGTCCGGCACCAGCCTGACCAGTTCGGCGGGCGCCAGCTTGTCCGGGTGGACGGGCCCGGTCACCAGGTGCAGCTCGGCGCCCTTGGCGAGGGCCAGTTCGCGCAGCTCGTCGTAGAGGACGGCGTCGCGGTCCGCGGCGACCCGGTAGATGGCGACCGCGTGTCCGTGCAGTTCCTCCAGCAGCGCCCGGATGGGCGTGACGCCGACGCCGCCGGCGATGAGGACGGCCTCGGGGCGGGTGCGGTGCAGGGCGGTGAAGGCGCCGTAGGGGCCCTCGGCGAAGACCCGGGTGCCGGGCTTCAGATGGCGCAGGCCCGCGCTGCCGTCGCCGGCCGCCTTGGCGGTGAGCCGGAGCGTGCGGCCGTCGGGGGCGGCGGAGAGCGAGAAGGGGTTCGCCTGCCACCAGCGGTCCTTCGTCAGGAACCGCCACAGGAAGAACTGTCCGGCGCGGGCGGGCAGCCGGTCCAGGTCGCGTCCGGTGATGTAGACCGAGACCACGTCGTCGGACTCGGGGACGACCGCCGAGACGCGCAGCCGGTGGCGCCGGTTGCGCCACAGGGGCAGGACGGCACGGCCCACCAGCACCGAGCCGAGGGCGACGCCCCACAGGGCGTACCAGTACGTCGTGGCCGCCGACGAGGCCGTGAAGGTCGTACCGACCGCGACCTGGTGGGTGAAGGCCAGCACCACGGCGAGGTAGGTGTAGAGGTGGATGAAGTGCCACGTCTCGTAGGCGAGCCGGCGCCGGGCATAGCGGCCGGAGACCGCGCCGACCACGAGGATGATCACCAGCGCGGCGACGGCCCGCAGCACGCCCTCGACGGTCTCGGCGAGGTCGACCAGCTGGCTGACCGGGTCGAGACCGGAGGAGTCGGCGTAGCCGAAGGTGATGAAGACGGCGTGCGCGAGCAGCGTCCACAGGATGCCGAAGCCGATCCAGCGGTGCCAGGACGTGAGCCGGTCCATGCCGATCCGGCGGTCCAGCCACGGCAGCCGGGCCACCAGCAGCAGCTGGAACGCCATGAGCAGAGCGCCGTAGAGCCCGGCGAGGCGGCCGAGGACGAGCAGCGCGTTGGAGGCGCCGAAGCCCGCGTCGACGAAGAAGTAGGTCACCACGGCCACGTTCACGGCCAGCACGGCGTACAGGCCGGTGCGGGCCACCACCCTGGGGCGTATCGCCGTGGGGGGCGTGGGGGGTGATTGGACGGTCGTCACGGGCGGCAGCTCCTCATGGGGGTTTCAGGGGCCGGGGTACCGAGCTTGGCCGGGTGAAGCTGTCGATCACCTGTCGTACGTCTTTCAAGTGGTTATCGATGTGACAGGGGACGCACGACGGGGCTGTGGTGCGGAGGGCCGGGTGAAGCAGTATGAGCGGGTGGAAAAAGTACGACTCCTCGTCGTGGACGACGATCCGCCGATCGCCGACCTCGTCGCGACGGTCGCCCGCTACGAGGGCTGGGAAGCGGTCACCGCGAACTCCGGTGAGGAGGCGCTGCGCCGTGCCGCCGAGTTCCGTCCGGACATCGTCGTGCTCGACCTGATGCTGCCGGACGTGGACGGCTTCGGTGTGCTGGACCGGCTGCGCCGCTCCGGGACGATGGTGCCGGTGGTGTTCCTCACCGCCCGCGACGGCGTCGCCGACCGGGTGGCGGGGCTGACCCGGGGCGGCGACGACTACCTGGTCAAGCCGTTCGCGGTGGAGGAGCTGATGGCCCGGCTGCGGACCGTGCTGCGGCGCAGCGCCGGGCCCGGCTTCCAGCGCTCGGTGCTGCGGGTCGGCGACCTGACCATGGACGAGGACACCCGCGAGGTCCGCCGCGGCGAGAAGCTGCTCACGCTCACCCCGACCGAGTACGAGGTGCTGCGCTACCTCATGCGCAAGTCGCCGACCGTGCAGACCAAGGCGCAGATCCTCGACCACGTCTGGGAGTACGGCTTCGGCGGCCGCTCCAACGTCGTCGAGCTGGTCGTCAGCCGGCTGCGCCGCAAGCTCGACGACACCGGGCCGCCGATGATCCACACGGTGCGGGGCTTCGGGTACGTCGTGCGGCAGGCCGCGGAGTGATCGGGCGGCTGCGCGGGTCGTACGGCGGACTGCGGCTCGGCACCCGGCTCGCGCTGGGGGTCGGGGCGCTGGCCCTGGTGGTGTTCGCGGTGGTCGGCACCGCGCTGACGACGTACATGCGCGACTATCTCTCGGCCCAGCTCGACACCCAGCTGGCGCAGGCCCAGGTCGCCCAGTCCAAGAGCATCGCGGACCACGGGACACTGTCCGGGAAGAAGTACTACCGCTGGTACTACGCCGTGTACGACGTCTCGGCCGGCGCCCCCGAACTGCGCAGGCCCGAGGTGGCCACCGATCTGCCCGAGGACGTCGACGAGTTCACCACCGTCGCCGAGGAGCGGGTCGCCACCGGCGCGGAGGTGCTGCGCACCGAGGACCTCAAGGGCGAGGGCCGGTACCGGCTGCGGGCATGCGAGGTGGAGCCCGGGGTGGTCCTGGTC
This sequence comes from Streptomyces sp. NPDC043726, assembly GCF_056436565.1. Classification (NCBI taxonomy): domain Bacteria; kingdom Bacillati; phylum Actinomycetota; class Actinomycetes; order Kitasatosporales; family Streptomycetaceae; genus Streptomyces; species Streptomyces sp. NPDC043726. The sequence continues at coordinate 90,861 of NZ_JBWKCI010000019.1, read as the reverse complement.
AGCGCCGCGCCGATGGACGACATCGACGACACCGTGGGGCAGCTGATCACCATCCAGGCGGTCACCTTCGGACTGGCCCTGCTGGCGCTGGTGGTGGCGGGACGGTCCCTGCTGCGGCGCGGTCTGCAGCCACTGAGCGACATGGCGCACACCGCGCGCGGCATCACCTCGCACGACCTGACGGACTCGGCGCGGCTGCCGGTACGGCATGCCGCGCGCGGCGGCGGGCCCGAGGTGGAGGAGCTGCGGACCGCGTTCAACACGATGCTGGAACACATCGACGAGTCCCTCGCGGTGCGCACGGAGGCGGAGCAGCGACTGCGCCGCTTCGTCGCCGACGCCTCGCACGAACTGCGCACCCCGCTGATGTCCGTGCGCGGCTACGCGGACCTCTTCCAGTACGCCGCCGCCAACGCCCCCGAGGAACGCGACAAGCACCTGGCCCGGCTGCGCGCCGAGGCGGCCCGCATGGGCTTCCTGCTGGACGACCTGCTGCTGCTGGCCCGCCTGGACGCGGCGGAGGTGGAGACCCCCTTGCGCCCTCGCGAGACGGACCTGGTGGAACTGGTGGCGGAGGCCGCGGACGCCTTCCGCGCGAGCCACCCGGACCATCCGCTGACCCGGCCTCCCGGCCCGTCGACGCTGCCCGCCCGCGTGGACCCGCAGCGCGTCCGCCAGGTCCTGGACAACCTCCTCACCAACGCGGCCGTGCACACCCCGCCGGGCACGGAGGTCTCGGTCACGGTGTCGGTCGCCCAGGACACGGCCCGCATCCGGGTCGCCGACGCCGGCCCCGGCATACCGGCGGCCGACCGCGCCCGCGTCTTCGACCGCTTCTACCGCGTCGACAAGGCCCGCAGCCGCGACCGCGGCGGCAGCGGCCTGGGCCTGGCCGTGGCGACCTCGCTGATCCGCGCCCACGGCGGCACGATCGACCTGACGAGCGAACCGGGCTCGACGGTCTTCACGGTGACGCTCCCGTCGGCCTCGGACCGGGCGGACCTTACGGACCCGTGACATGCCGGGTGGCGGGGCGCCGGAAACCCCGGTCGCCGTCCTAGCGTGGGGCCATGCGTGTACTGGTCACCGGCGGTGCCGGGTTCATCGGGTCGCAGGTCGTGCGGGTGCTGGCGGAGCGGGGGCACGAGCCGGTGGTGTACGACGTCCGCGCCGATCCGGAGTCGGACGTACGGGATCCGGACGCCGTCCGGCGGGCGCTCGCCGGGGTCGACGCGGTCTGCCATCAGGCGGCGATGGTCGGGCTGGGCACCGGCTTCGGGGACGCGGCGGAGTACGTGTCCCGCAACGACCTCGGTACGGCCGTCCTGCTCACGGCCATGGCGGACCTGGGCGTCCGGCGGCTCGTGCTGGCCGGGTCGATGGTGGTGTACGGCGAGGGGCGGTACACCTGCGTGCGGCACGGTGTCGTACGGCCGGGGCCGCGGGCAGTCGCCGATCTGGACGCCGGGCGGTTCGAGCCGCGCTGCCCGGAGTGCGGGGAGGAACTGGCGCCCGGGCTCGTCGGCGAGGACGCCCCGGCCGACCCGCGGAACGTGTACGCCACGACCAAGCTCGCGCAGGAGCATCTGGCGGCGGCCTGGGCACGCGTGACGGACGGTCAGGCGGTGTCCCTGCGCTATCACAACGTGTACGGCCCGGGCATGCCCCGGAACACCCCGTACGCCGGGGTCGCCTCCTTCTTCCGGTCCGCGCTCGCCCGTGGCGAGGCCCCCCGGGTCTTCGAGGACGGCCGTCAGCGGCGGGACTTCGTGCACGTACGGGATGTGGCGGCGGCCAACCTGGCGGCGCTGGAGGCCGGTTCGCCCGCGGGCGCGCTCGTCGCCTGCAACACCGGCAGCGGGGAGCCGCACACCGTCGGCGAGATGGCCCGCGCCCTGGCGAGCGCGTACGGCGGCCCCGAGCCGGTGGTGACCGGGGAGTACCGGCTCGGCGACGTACGCCACATCACCGCCGACTCCGCCCGGCTGCGGGACGGGCTGGGGTGGAAGCCGGAGGTCGGATTCGAGGACGGGATGCGGGAGTTCGCGCGGACCGAGTGACGCCTCAGCCCTCCGCCGCCGGCAGCGTCACCTCGAAACGGCAGCCCCCGGGGATGTTCCGTACCGTGGCTCTGCCCCGGTGGGCCTCCACGATGCCCCGGACGATCGCCAGGCCGAGTCCCGCCCCGGCGGGCGGGGTCCGCGCGTCCGTGCCCCGCCACCCGGTGTCGAAGACGCGCGGCAGGTCCTCCTCGGGAATCCCGCCGCAGCCGTCCGTCACCGACAGCACGACACCCGCGCCGTCGCGCTCGGCGGCGACCGCGACCGTCCCGTCGGACGGCGTCCGCCGGATCGCGTTGACCAGGAGGTTGCCGAGCACCCGGCTCATCTCCTTGCCGTCCACCTCGACCGGCACCGGGTCCACCATGTCGCCGATCAGCCGCACCCCGTGCTCCCGCGCCAGCGGATCCGCGCCGGCCAGCGCGTCGCCGACCAAGTCGTACAACGAGACCCGGGTGGGGCTCAGGGCCAGCGCGCCCGCGTGGATGCGGGACAGTTCGAAGAGGTCGCCGACCATGGCGTTCAGGCGCTCCACCTCGGTGCGGATCTGCTTCAGATAGCGGTCCGGGTCGGCGGCGACCCCGTCCTCCAGGGCCTCGGACATCGCCCGCAGCCCGGCCAGCGGGGTGCGCAGGTCGTGGGAGATCCAGGCGACGAGTTCCCGGCGCGAGGTCTCCAGGGCGCGTTCCCGCTCCCGGGACTCGGCGAGCCGGGCGCTGGTGGCCTCCAACTCGCGGCTCAGGTCGGCCAGTTCGGCCGCCGCTGGGCCGTCGGGGGAGGTGAAGGCGCCGCCGTCGCCGAAGGAGCGGGCGGCGAGCGCGAGGGCGCGGCTGCGGGCGACCACCCAGCGGCCCAGCAGGTGGGCGGTGGCGAGGGAGACCACGGCGGCCATGGCGACGACCAGCGTGACGACCTTCAGGTCGTGCTCGGACAGGAACATGGCCTGAGCGACGACGAGGGTGCCCGCGAGCATCGCGGTCACGGCGACGGCGGCGACCGCGGTCAGGTGCACGGCGAGCGACCGCCGCCGGATCAGCCGGAGGACACCCGCCCCGACGAGACCGGCCGCGGCGGCGCCGAGGAAGGCGCACAGGGCGATGAGGAGCGTGTCGTTCACGGTCGGCCGCCCTCCGTCGCGCCGGGGCCGTCGGAGCCGGGGCCGGAGCCGTCGGAGCCAGTGCCGGAGCCGTCAAAGCCGGAGCCGTCAGGGTCGGAGCCGGAGCCGTCAGGGCCGGAGCCGGAGCCGGAGCCGTCAGGGCCGGAGCCGGAGCCGGAGCCGTCGAAGCGGTAGCCGACGCCCCAGACCGTCTGGATCAGCCGCGGCCGGGCCGGGTCGTCCTCGACCTTGCCGCGCAGCCGCCGCACATGGACCGTCACCGTCGACAGGTCGCCGAAGTCCCAGCCCCAGACCTCGCGCATCAGATCCTCCCGGCCGAACACCCGGCCCGGGTGCCGCACGAAGTAGGTGAGCAGGTCGAACTCGCGGATGGTGAGGGCGAGTTCGGTGCCGTCCTTGACCGCGCGGCGGGCGACCGGGTCGACCGAAAGACCCCCGGCGCGCAGCGGTCCCGAGGGCTGCGCGGGGCGGGACCGGCGCAGGACGGACTCGACGCGCAGCACCAGTTCGCGGGGGCTGAAGGGCTTGGTGACGTAGTCGTCGGCGCCCACCTCCAGACCCAGGATGCGGTCGTCCTCGTCGCCGCGGGCGGTGAGCATGATGACCGGCACGGGTCCGCGTCCGCGCATCCGGCGGCACACCTCGAGGCCGTCCATGCCGGGGAGCATCAGGTCCAGGACGACGAGGTCCGGCCAGTGCTCGGCGGCCCGGGCGAGGGCGTCCGGGCCGTCACCCGCGCGGTCGACGACGTATCCGGCCCGGTCCAGGTACCCGGAGACGACCTCGGCGACGGTCGGGTCGTCGTCGACGACGAGGACCCGGGGCTGCTGCTGTTCCATGCCGCCAGCCTCGCACCACGCGCGCGCGGACGGGCCCCTCCCCTGTTGACGTCCTTGTTTCGTAAGCAGTCGAGGCCCGATATGCCCTTTTTGCACTCGTAGGGTGAACGCTGTGACGACCTCTTCCGCCGCAGAACCGCACCCGCCGTCCGTCGACGTCGTACTCCCCTGTCTCGACGAGGCCGAGGCCCTGCCCTGGGTGCTGGAGCGCATCCCGCCCGGCTGGCGCGCGCTCGTCGTCGACAACGGCTCCACGGACGGCTCGGCCGGGATCGCCCGCGCGCTCGGCGCGACGGTGGTGCGTGAGGAGCGGCGCGGTTTCGGCGCCGCCTGCCACGCGGGCCTGTCGGCGGCCACCGCCGACATCGTCTGCTTCTGCGACTGCGACGCCTCCCTGGACCCCGCTGACCTGGTCCCGTTCGTGGACCGGGTCCGCACGGGCGACTCCGACCTGGTGCTCGGCCGCCGCCGTCCGCAGGGCCGCGGCGCCTTCCCGGCGCACGCCCGCGCCGGGAACCTCGCGCTCTCCGTCCTGCTGCGCCGCCGCACGGGCCTGCGCCTGCACGACCTCGGCCCGCTGCGGGCCGCCCGCCGCGAGGGGCTGCTGTCGCTCGGTCTCACGGACCGGCGCAGCGGCTATCCGCTCCAGATGGTCGTGCGCGCGGCGGACGAGGGCTGGCGGATCTCCGAGTACGACGTCCCCTACCGCCCGCGCACGGGTGCCTCGAAGGTCACCGGCACCTGGCGCGGGACGTGGCAGGCGGTACGGGACATGAGCCGCGTGCTGTCGGACCGGGAGGCCCACGCATGACGGCAGCTGTCACGCTCCTGGTCATCGCCAAGGAGCCGCGGCCGGGCCGGGTCAAGACCCGTCTGACGCCTCCCTTCACCCCCGAGGAGGCGGCGGCACTGGCGGCGGCCTCGCTCGCGGACACGCTGGACGTCGTGGCCGCCACGCCCGCGCGACGCCGGGTCCTGGTCCTGGACGGGACACCCGGCCCCTGGCTCCCACCGGGGTTCGATGTCGTACCGCAGAGCGCGGGCGGCCTCGACGAACGTCTGGCCGCGGCCTTCGGCGCCTGCGACGGGCCCGCGCTCCTGATCGGCATGGACACCCCCCAGGTGACCCCGCCCCTCCTCACGGTGGACCTCACGACCTGCGACGCCTGCTTCGGCCCGGCGGAGGACGGCGGCTTCTGGGCCCTGGGCCTCGCCGACCCGGACCCCGCGCTGCTGCGGGGCGTGCCGATGTCGACCCCGTACACGGGCGCCGCCCAGCGGGACCGGCTCGCGGGTCTGCGGGTGCGGGACCTTCCGGTGCTGCGGGACGTGGACACCGCGGCCGACGCGCGCGCGGTGGCGGAGCAGGCGCCCGGCGGGCGGTTCGCCACTCTGCTGGAGCAACTCACCGCGGTGGGCCGCCGATGACCCCCGGCACCCGGACCCCGCCCACGCCCACGTGGTCGGCCGACCCCTACACCCACGCCCTGCGCACCGGCCGCGGGCCCTTGTTCCTGCGCAGGGCCGACGGCCGGCTGCTCCCCCTGGACATAGAGCGCTGGTGCGGGCGGGCGGACGCGGCGGACATGGAGGTGCTCCGGCACTGCGAGGGCGCCGTCCTGGACGTGGGCTGCGGCCCGGGACGCCTGGTGGCGGCCCTCGGTGAGCAGGGCCGCCCCGCCCTCGGCATCGACGTCAGCGCCGCCGCCGTGGCCCGCACCCAGCACCTGGGCGCCCCCGCCCTGCACCGCTCCGTCTTCGACCCGCTCCCCGGCGAGGGCCGCTGGGGCACCGCCCTGCTCATCGACGGCAACGTCGGCATCGGCGGCGATCCCGGCGCGCTCCTCGCCCGGATGGCCCGGATCCTGTGCCCCGGCGGCCTGTTGATCGTGGAGACCGTGCCGGGGCTCGACCTGGACGAGAGGACCCTGGTGCATGTCACGGACGCCCGGGGCGCCGAGGGGACCCCGTTCCCGTGGGCCCGCCTCGGCACCCCCGCCCTGCTGCGGCACGCGGGCCGGGCCGGCTGGCGTGCCGTGGGTCAGTGGACGGCCGGCGGCCGCTCCTTCGCCGCCCTGCGCAACCGCAGCGCGAACAGCACCGCCGACGCCCCGAACAGCACGGCCGTCACCAGCAGCCAGCGGGCGAGGAAGCCGTCCGGGGACAGTCCGGTCACGGAGCTGTAGCGCTCCGACACCCGGCCGGCGATCAGTGGGAACCACACGAGCAGCAACAGCAGCGACAGGCCGGCGGGGACCCGGACGTACATGACATGCCGGCCCGCCGCCGTCCCGAGCGCCCGGTCCGCCGCCGCGTACAGCGGCAGCAGCACCAGGTCGTGCACGAGGGCCGCGCCCACGAACCACAGCGCGATCTGAAGCCAGTCGTCCCCGTCCAGCAGCCGCACCCCCGCGTATCCGGCGAGCGCGAACGAGCAGGCCAGCAGCAGGATCTGGAACGGACTTCCCCACGGGATCCGGCGCATCACAGGTCTCCGAACGTCAGCCGGGCCACCCATTTGGTGTTGAGCACCCCGGGCGCCGCGGGCACGATGACCCGGGCCGGGTGGCCGTGGTCGGGGGACAGCTCCTCGCCGTTGACGAACAGGGCGAGCAGGGAACGCGGGTCGGCGGCCTGGTTGGCCCGCAGGGCGGCGCTGCGGAAGGCGCCGCGCCGCTGCAGGGACTCCACGAACACGTCGGGCGGATCGTCGTACCCGACGAGCGCGGCGAGGTCGCGCAGCCGTACGCCACGCCACCACTGGTCGGAGGTCGACCAGCCCTCGACGCAGGCGATGGGCAACGCGGCGTTGTGCAGGGGCATGCGCAGCAGGTCCGCGCGGCTGAGCCGGACGGTCCCGGTGCGGCCGGTGACCACCAGCCGCCAGGCCTCGTCCGAGGTCTCCGCCGGACGGATCCCCGCGTAGGCGGCCGTCTTGTTGATCTGGAAGCCGTTCGGCCCGTCGCCCGGGTCGGCGGGGCCGTGCGGGGCGAGGACGGCCGTCCAGCGCAGGCCGTCGAAGTTCTGTCCGACGCTCGTCGCGAACAGCAGCAGCGAGCCGCCCCCGACGAACCACAGCGCCCCGCGCCGCGAGACGGTCGGCTCGGCCGGCGCGGTGGGGACGAGGTCGTTCCGTTCCTCCCTCATCCGCCGCAGATTGCGCAGCACCGTCGGCGTCTTCAGCACGACGTGCGCGACGAACGCGGCGAAGAACACCCAGGCGCCGTAGAAGTGCAGCGGGTAGAAGGAGCCCGGGAAGAGGTAGTCGAGCTGGACGTTCAGCACGCCCGTCACGAACTCGAACAGCGCCCCGCCGACCAGGAGCAGCAGCGAGATCCGTTCCAGGGCGTGGGCCAGTGACCGGGCGGGCGGCAGCGTGAAGAGCCGCGGCACGACCGACCAGAGCTTGGCCAGCAGCACCGGGATCAGGGTGAGGCCGAGGGTGACGTGGACGCCCTGGTTGAGCCGGTACAGCCAGTGCGGATCGGTCGGCCAGGAGAAGAGGTAGAAGCCGAGGATCCCCTTGTCCGGGGTCTTGTCGTTCACCGGCGACAGATCCGGGTTGTAGGCGGCGTACGACACCAGGCCCGTCACGAACAGCACCGTGATCCCGCCGAGCAGGACCACGCCGAGCACCGAGGTGAGCCAGGGGCCGCGCAGGGGGCTGCGCCAGAAGCCGGGCGAGAAGGGAGACCGTTCCAGGGCCCGTGCCGGAGTCCGTTTCATGCCCCGACCGTAGGCCGCGGGCACCCCCTCGAAGGGCTCACGAACCATGACGAATCTCTGACGTCCACGCCTGTCAGCCGTCCGGTCGAGGCCGGCCGCCCTAGCGTGCAGAGGTGACCCGCGCACCCTCACCCGACCTGCCCCGTGACACCTCCCGCGATCTGCCCGGCACCCCTTCCCGAGACCTGCTCCGCGACCTGTACGCCGCCACGGCCGCCGCCCTGCTCTTCGCGACCGCCGCCCTGGTCGGCACCGCGGTCGAGCACCGCGACGGCACTCTGTTCGTCAACTGGCCGCCGCTGCTGGCGGACTGGGGCCCGCACGTCGGCCCCGGCACGGCGGCGGCGATCGTCGTCGCGGTCGCGGTGGTGGCGTACGGCCCGCCCCTCGCCGCCCGTCTGCCCTGGCGCGGGCTGCTGCTCGTCGTGTGGGGCGCGGGCACGGCCTGGACCTTCTCGCTCGCCCTGGTCGACGGCTGGCAGCGCGGCATCGCCCGCCGGCTGACGACCCGGTACGAGTACCTCCAGGTCATCGACCGCTTCCACGACATCCCGGCCACCCTGCGGGACTTCACGAACCACATCCTGATCGGCTCCCCCGACCACTGGCCCGCGCACATCGCGGGCCATCCTCCGGCGGCCACCCTCACCTTCGTCCACCTGGACCGGATCGGTCTGGGCGGCGGGGCCTGGGCGGGTGTGTGGTGCATCGTCACCGGCGCCACGGCGGCCCTCGCGATCCTCGTCACCGTCCGCACCCTGGCCGACGAGAGGCTCGCCCGCCGGGCCGCGCCGTTCCTGGTGCTGGCGCCGGGCGCGGTGTGGCTGGGCGCCTCGGCCGACGCCTGGTTCGCGGCGGTGGCCACCTGGGCGGTGGCACTGCTGGCACTCGCGGTCACGGGCCACCGACCGCGCCGGACCGGCCTCGCCTCAGGTCTCCTGTTCGGCCTGACGGTCTATCTGTCGTACGGCCTGACGCTCTACGTCGTCCTCGCGGCGGCGGTGCTGTTCCTGGGCTCGCGGCGGGTGCGGCCACTGCTGTTCGCGTCCGTCGGGTTCCTGGTGGTCCCGATCGTCTTCACCGCGCTCGGTTTCTCCTGGTGGGAGGCGTACGACCTGCTGGTCACCCGTTACCACCAAGGCGCCGGAGGCACCCGGCCGCAGGCCTACTGGGTGTGGGCCAACCTCGCCTGCCAGGTGCTCGTGGTGGGCCTCGCCTCGGCGGCGGGACTGCGGCGGGCCGGGGTGGCGCTGCTGCGCCGGGAGAGCACGCCGGAGTTCCGGCTCGGGGTGCTGGTGTTCGCCGGTCTGCTGGCGATGCTCGTCGCCGATCTGTCCGGGATGAGCAAGGCGGAGACGGAACGGATCTGGCTGCCGTTCGCGCTGTGGCTGCTGCCGTCGTGCGCGCTCCTGACCGGCCCGCGGGCCTGGCTCGCCGTACAGGCCGTGCTGGCACTGCTCGTCAACCACCTGCTGTGGACGGGGTGGTGACTGCTGGCGAGGTCTCACGGCAGGGGCTGTTCGGTCCAGATGACCTTGCCGTGCGGGGTGTAGCGGGTGCCCCAGCGCTCGGTGAGCTGGGCGACGAGGAACAGGCCGCGGCCGCCCTCGTCCTCGCTGCGGGCCCGGCGCAGCCTCGGCGAGGTGCCGCTGCCGTCGGAGACCTCGCAGATCAGCGCGCGGTCGCGGAGCAGGCGCAGCTGGACGGGGCCGGTGGCGTGCCGGATGGCGTTGGTGACCAGCTCGCTCGCGACGAGTTCCGTGGTGAACGCCAGCTCCTCCAAGCCCCAGACGGCGAGCTGCTCGGTGACCGCGGCCCGCGTGCGGGAGACGACCGCCGGGTCGCTCGGCAGGTCCCACTGGGCGACCCGGTCGGGTCCGAGGACATGGGTGCGGGCGACCAGCAGGGCCACGTCGTCGCTGGGCCGGGCCGGGAGCAGGGCGTCGAGGACGGCCTCGCAGGTGTCCTCGGGGGCGCGGCCGGGACGGGTGAGGACGTCGCGGAGCCGGTCGAGGCCGGTGTCGATGTCCCGGTGCCGGTCCTCGACGAGCCCGTCGGTGTAGAGCACGAGCTGGCTGCCCTCGGCGAGTTCGACCTCCGCCGTCTCGAAGGGCATCCCGCCGAGGCCGAGCGGCGGCCCCGAGGGCAGGTCGACGAACTCCACCGAGCCGTCGGGGGCGACGACGGCGGGCAGCGGGTGCCCGGCGCGGGTGAGGGTGCAGCGCCGGGACACCGGGTCGTAGACGGCGAACAGGCAGGTGGCGCCGATGCCGCCGGTCTCGGCGGGGGCGCTCGCCTCGTCCCAGCCCTCGCTCCGGTCGAGGCGGCCCACCAGGTCGTCGAGGTGGGTGAGGAGATCGTCCGGGGCCAGGTCGAGGGAGCAGAAGTTGTGCACGGCGGTGCGCAGCCGGCCCATCGTCGCGGCGGCGTGCAGCCCGTGCCCGACGACATCGCCGACGACCAGGGCGACCCGGGCGCCGGAGAGCGGGATGACGTCGAACCAGTCGCCGCCCACCTCGGCCTGGGCGGGCAGATACCGGTAGGCGACCTCGACGGCGTTCTGCTCGGGCCGGCCCCGGGGCAGCAGGCTGCGCTGGAGGGTGAGGGCGGTGTTGTGCTCGCGGGTGAAGCGGCGGGCGTTGTCTATGCACATCGCGGCGCGTCCGCCGAGTTCCTGGGCGAGGGAGAGGTCGTCCTCCTCGAAGGGCGTGGGGTTGCCGCAGCGGTAGAAGCTGACCACGCCGAGGGTGGCGCCGCGCGCCCGCAGCGGCACGGTGATCAGGGAGTGCGTCCCGGCGGCGAGCACCCGTTCCAGCCGTACCGGATCCTGCGCGAACCAGCCGCTCGCCTCGGACAGGACCGGTTCCAGCACGGCCCGGCCGCTCTCCAGGCTGCGGGCCTGGGGAGTGGAGGCGAGGTAGGCGAAGCCGTCGCCGACGTGGTAGAGCCGCGGCTCGTCGTTGCGGCTGCGCAGGGCGACGCGGCGCAGCGGCACGTCCGCCCCGAGCCGGTCCGGCTCCTCGCCGCTCAGTACGGCGTCGGGCAGGTCCAGGGCGGTGAAGTCGGCGAACCGGGGGACGGTGACCTCGGCCAGTTCCTCGGCGGTGCGGGTGACGTCGAGGGTGGCGCCGATCCGGGCCCCGGCCTCGTGCAGCAACTCCAGCCGCTGGCGCGCCAGTACGGCCAGCCGGCCGACCCCGGGCTCCCCGACCAGCACCACCCGTCCGTCGCCTCCGTCGGCGGGGGCGACGGCGAGGGGCGGGACCACGGGTACCGGTGGGGGCGGGGGTGCCGGCGGGGTGAGGGACACGGTGTCGCCGAGCACCCTCGCCTCGACGACGACGCCGTTCTCCCCGGCCGCGCCCACGACCTTGCGGCGCAGCAGGCTGGCGACCCGCCCTCCCGTCAGGGTCACCTCGTCCAGCGTGCGGTGGGGCGAGGCGAGCAGGGCCTCGGCCCGCTCGCGCAGCACCGCGAGGTCGATACGGTCGAGCCCGGCGCCGCCGTCCGGCACCGGGCCCCTCGGGTGACCGGCCCGTCGGTAAGCCGCGAGCAGCGCTCGCTCCCGCTCGGTGGCCTGGCCCAGCAGCCGGGCCTCGATGGCCTGGGCGGCCTCCCGGACCAGCCGGAGCATGACCGGGTCGCCGTCGTCGCGCAGACAGGTCAGGTCCAGCACCGCCTCGATCCGCCCGCTGAGCGGGTCCCGGACGGGGGCGCCGACGCAGGCGAAGGGCTGCAGGCAGTCGGCGAAGTGTTCCCGGCCGATGATCTGGACGGGCCCGCGCTCGACCAGCGAGGTGCCCACGCCGTTGGTGCCGGCCGACTGCTCCGAGGCGTCGAAGCCGGGGGCGAAGCTGACCGCGTCGAGCCGGGCGAGCAGGCGCCGGCCGCCGCCGAGCCGCTGGACCATCCGCCCCTGCCCGTCACAGAGCGCGATAGTCGTGCCGAGGTCGGTGAGGGTGTCGGCGAGCTTGCGCAGAACCGGTTCGGCGGCGCGCAGGAACCGCTCGTCGAGCGCCACGTCGGGCTCGTACGGGATGAACAGCCGGTGCGGCTGGAGCCCCGCGGATCGGCAGCGCTTCCAGGAGGCCAGCACGGCGTCCCGGACGTCCGAGTCGACGTGGACTCCGGCGAGGAAGCGTTGATGGGCATCGACGAGTCCGCCGATGTCGTCCCAGGCAACGGACAAAAGCCTCACTTCCCTCGAGCGCTTTCACCCTAGACCCTTTGTGACCCACATCACAACACACCGTGAAGGGGCCGAAGCGCTGGGCGAGTGTGACGCAGGACACGCCCGACGGAGGAGAGATTTTGCCCGTCACGATGATTGTTCCGCCCGACACGCCCGTATCTCCTGTTGTCCGAGCCGTTCGCCTACAGGAGGTCCGATGCGCATCTCGCGCAGCACGGCGGGAACCGTCTTCGTCGGCGGCGCCCTGGTGCTCACTCTCTCCGCCCTCGCGTACCCCGCGATGCTCGGGGTGGAGAACACCTCGTCCGACACGTCCCGCATCATCGCCAACACCCAGTGGGGCCCCCTCACCGAGGCGGACCGGGACTTCGTGGTGAAGGTACGGGCGGCGGGGCTGTGGGAGTACCCGCTGGGCGAGATGGCGCTGGAGCGTGGCACCACCACGGAGATGAAGGAAGTGGGCAAGCACCTGCTCGTCGGCCACTCCGGACTCGACGCGCTGTGCCGCAAGATCGCGCCCGACCTCGGCATCACCCTGCCGAACCAGCCGAGCCCGCAGCAGCAGCAGTTCGTGGCGACCGCGGACTCCAAGACCGGCAAGGAGTTCGACTCCACCGCGGTCACGATCATGCGGGTCGCCCACGGCCGGATCTTCCCGGCCGTCGCCAGCATCCGGGCCAACACGCAGAACTCGCTGGTGCGGCAGTTGGCGGACCTGACCAACGACACGGTCCTGGACCACATCACCGTGCTGGAGAAGACGGGCCTGGTCAACTACGAACAGGTCAACTTCCAGCAGACCTCGTCACCGAAGCTGCCCAACGAACAGCTCACCCCGCCCCCGCCGCAGCCCGGCTCCCCGGTCCTGGTCCTCAAGCCCCGCCCGGACCTGAACCTCAACACCGCGAACCCGACGCCGACCCCGGCCCCGAGCCCGAGCGGAACCGTCGGGTGAGCGGTGCTCACAGGGGCTTGGCCGGCCAGTCCAGCAGTCGGGCCCCGATCACCGCGGTCTGCAGGGTGTAGCGCTGCACCGGGTCGGCCGGGTCCGCACCGGTGAGCTGGCGGACCCGCTCCAGGCGGTAGGTGAGGGCGCGGACGCTGAGGGACAGCCGGCGGGCCGCCTCGGCGGCCACACAGCCGGAGTCGAAGTAGGCGGCGAGGGTGTCCAGCAGCGGCCGCGCGCCTCCACGGGCCTGCCGCAGCGGGCCGAGGACGCTGGCCACCAGGTCCGCCATCGCCTGCCGGTCCCGGGTGAGCACGGGGTAGACGAGCAGGTCGGCGGCGTGCAGCACCGGTTCGGTGAGCTCCAGGCGCTCGGCGAGGTCCAGCGCGTTCAGCGCCTCCTCGTAGGACTGGACGACGCCCACCGGTCCGGGGTGGGCGCGGCCGATCGCCACCTGGCCGCCGTCGGTGGCGGCATGGGCGTGCTTGGCGAAGTGGGTGAGCACCTCGGCCTGGTTGCCGGGGGCGATGCAGACCATCCGGCCGTCCTTGGTGGTCAGCAGGATGCTGCGGTCCCCGAACCGGCCGATCAGCGCGCGTTCCACCTCGCGCGGGACGGGGTCGCCGTCGTCGTAGCCGGTCCGCCCGCGGGCCACCGCGACCGCGTGGGCGTGCGAGAGCCGCAGCCCGTACCGCTCCGCGCGCTGCGCCAGCCGGCCGAGGTCGCTGCGGCCGTACAGCAGATCGTCCACGAACTCCCGGCGCGCGGCCTCCTCCTGGCGTACGGCGTCCCGCTGGGCCCGTTCGTAGCCCTCGCCGAAGGCGTCCAGGGCCTGAGCCAGGGCGGCGAGCACGGCGTCGGCGGAGTTCCCGGTCGGCCAGTACGCGCGGGTTTCGGCCAGGTGCGCGGCGACCATGGCGCGCAGTCCCAGCCCGGCCTCGGCGGCCCGTTCGCCCAGGCCCCGGCGGGAGTCGAGCTCGGCGCGGGTGAGCCGGCGGCCCGTCGCGGAGGCGTCGGCGAGGATGCCGGGGAAGCCGTCCAGGTACTCCACGAACACGTCCGGCCCCGCCATCCCTGGTACCCCGCTCTCCGCCGCGCCGTGCACCGGGCTGACCGACATCGTTTCCCCGCGTTGTTTCTGACGCCTTTCTAACGCATGGGGCGGGGCCGCGTTAAGCAGGACGACGGGGGCGGACCACACGTCCCGCACCGCGCTCAGCCGGTCTTCCAGCCGTTGCGGGTGTCGATCCGTTCCCACTCCAGGGCCCACTGCTCCAGCCGCCGCCGCTCCATGAACTGCCGGACGGCCCAGACCGAGCCGAGGACGAGACCGGCGGTGCACAGCGCCGCCAGCGTGCCGCCGGAGACGGCGTGCAGCCGGATCTCGCCGCCGCTCAGGGGCTCGGCCGTGACCTGGCCATGGCCGTCGGTCCAGACCCGGACCGTGGCCCCGGCCTTGGTCCTCGGGGCAACGCGCGCGTCGTCGGTGTGGGTCTGCCCGTCGGGGCCGGTCCAGCGCACCGTGGCCCACACCCGGTAGTCGGCCGGGACCCGGGCGGGCACCTTGTCGTCCGCGTTCTCCACCAGCACCGCCGACACCTGCCGGCTGCGCGACCGCTGCTCCTCGGCGGACCGCTCCACCACGCCGACCGCGACGAGGCCCGCCAGCGCCCCGCCCACCAGCGCCAGCACCCAGCCGCAGAGCACCAGCCAGGCCTCGACCAGGTCGCAGCGCCGCCTCAGCGGGCTGCGCCGCCACCGCCACATCCGTATCCGCTCGCACCGTGCCTCGTCCATCGGCCGACACCCCCTGGAGAGCACCGACAGCACATTCCCAGTGTGCGCCCGACCGGCCGACAGCGCGCTGGGGGGCGTCTGCGCCCGTGCCGGGACCGCGATCGAGGTGGCCGAAAATCGACTGTCCGCGGGGCTTCAACCGCCCAAGCCGCGTACGGCGAAAGTCAGTTCGCCTAAGTTGGGCTCCACCTGATCAACGAAGCCACCGCAGGAGGCCGCACCGTGTCGGACGTCGATCCCCAGATCCGCGCGTCGATGGAGATACGCGCCCGCATCGACACGACGAAGCCGCACTCCGCGCGCTTCTGGAACTACTTCGTCGGCGGCAAGGACAACTACGAGGTCGACCGGGAGATCGGCGACGAGATCAAGGAGATCTTCCCGGGCCTGGTCGACGTGGCCGTCACCAGCCGGCACTTCCTGGGGCGTGCCGTGCGCCATCTGGCCGGGGAGCAGGGCATCCGCCAGTTCCTGGACATCGGCACCGGGCTGCCCACCGCCGACAACACCCACGAGGTGGCCCAGCGCGTCGCCCCGGACGCGCGGATCGTGTACGTCGACAACGACCCGATCGTGCTGGCCCACGCCAACGCCCTGCTCACCAGCACCCCCGAGGGCCGCACGGCGTATCTGGACGCCAACCTGTACGACCCGAAGGCCGTGCTGGAGGCCGCCGCGGAGACCCTCGACCTCTCGCAGCCGGTCGCCCTGATGATCCTCAACACCCTGGGCCATGTCGCCGACCACGCGCAGGCCCGCGACCTGGTGCGGCAGCTCATGGCGGGCCTGCCCGCCGGCAGCTACCTGGTGATCAGCGACAGCACGGCCACCAGCGAGGGCATGATCGCCGCCTCGGAGGCGTACAACGCGAGCGGCGCGGTGCCGTACTACGTGCGCAGCGTGGGGGAGATCGGCGCCTTCTTCGACGGCCTGGAGCTGGTGGACCCGGGCGTCGTCCAGGTCACGAAGTGGCGGCCGGAGGAGACCGGCGCCCAGACCGCCGAGGTCGCCGTCGACGCGTACTGCGGAGTGGGCCGCAAGGTCTGACATCACAGCCGGAGGGGCCGTCCCACAGGCGCGGGGCGGCCCCTTCAGGACATGATCACCGGTGTCGCACGGGACGCCGCCGCGGGGGCGCGGCGCGCGTCCTGTTCCGTTTCTTCGGTGAAGCGTCGGTTTCAGGACTCCGCGACGTCATGTCGGGCGGGCACCTTTCGCTCGTCCCCACTGCTTCGCCCTGAGATCCGTCCGCCCTGCGCCGCGTGGGCGTGACGCGGAAGGACGACGTGCCCCATGTCCCTTCTCCCGCTCCCCGCCGCCGCTCCCGCCAGTGCCGCCCAGGTCCCCTCCCCGGCCCGCTGGTACGCCCCCTCCCCCACCCGTCTCGCCCGCCATGTGCTGACCGTCCTGCCGCTCCTGCTGATCGGCGTCTGGCTCGCGGCCGACTGGCGCGGCCTGTACGACGGGGCCGCCCGGCTGACCACGGCCGATCCCTGGTGGCTGCTGGTCGGCGTCGCCTTCACCTGTCTGACCTGGGTGGCCGCCGCCGTGGTCCGGCAGGGGGCGCTCCCCGAGCGGCTGCCGCCCCTGCTGCTGGTCGCCTCCCAGTTCGCCGCGGGCGCCGCCAACCATGTGCTCCCGGCGAGCATCGGCGCCCACGCCGTCACCCTGCGCTTCCTCCAGGGCCAGGGCATACCCCTGCCCCGGGCCGCCGCCTCGCTCGCCCTGTACTCCCTGGTCAAGCCGATCGCGAAGACGGTCGTCCTGCTCGGCCTGCTGCTGGCCGCCCCGGAGCTGATCCGCCTGGACGGCCTGGTCCCGGACGGCGGAACGCTGCTGCTGGTCGGCGTGATCGTGGGCACCGTACTGACCACCCTGGCCCTGCTCTTGGCCTTCGTACGGCCGCTGCGCCACGGCTGTCTCGGGTTCGTGCGCACCGCGCTGACCGACGCCCGGCGGCTGCACACCATGCCGAGCCGGGTGCTGGCGCTGTGGGGCGGGGCGGCCGCCACGCCGTTGCTCCAGGCGGGCGTGGTGGCGTCGGTCGGGGCCTCGCTGGGGCTGCCGCTGTCGTGGGCGCAGATGGTGTTCGCGTTCCTCGCCGCGAGTACCGCCGTCGGGGCCGTGCCGGCGCCGGGCGGGATCGGTCCGGTGGACGCGGCCCTGGTGTTCACGATGGTCGCCATGGGCGCGGCCCTGGGCCCGGCCACGGCGACCGTGATCGGCTACCGCGTCCTGACGGTGTGGCTGCCGCTGGTGCCGGGCGTGCTCATGCTGTCGGCGCTGGTGCACCGGAAGGTGCTCTGACTGAGTACGGGTACTCATCCGGCGCGGCGGAAGGCCCGGCACAATCGCCCCATGGCCACCTCGACTCCCTTGCGCCGCGCCTTTCTTGCCCTCGCTCTGACCCCCTGTCTCGCCCTGACCGCCTGCGGGGAGCTGCGGTCCCCCGACGCGGCGGCCACGCCCACGCCCAGCGCCTCGGGAGCCTCCCCGTACGTCGAGCCGGGCGCCGGGGACGGCGCCCCGCACTACAACGAGAACAACGCCCACCGTCAGCCCCGGGACATGTCCGCCGCGCACGAGGAGGACGCCCGGCGGGAGGCGGCGCGCATCGAGCCGGTGCTCGAGAAGCTGTGGAAGCAGGGGAAATGGGACCCCGAGTCGGTACGGGCGGCCCTGCTCCGGCTCGGCTACGAGGAGCGGCGCGTGACGCGAAGCGGCAAGCTGCTCGGCGGGACCCTCGAGGTGCGGGAGCTGCGCTCGCGGTACGAGAACGGTGAGTACGTCACCCCGGAGGGCGCCATGATCGGGCTGTGGGTCCATCCCGACGCCTGCGTCACGGCGTTCGTCCAGGAGTCGAACTACGGCGCCTCGGCCAACGGGCCCTACCTGGAGACCGGCTGTTTCACCCCGCCGGTCGGCCACTGACGGTCAGGGCGGCGCGGTGGGCCCCGAGCGGTGCTGGAGGCGGGCGGCGAGGACCGCGACGTCGTCCTCGGCGTGCCGGGCGTCGAGGCGGGCGAGCACGGTGTCGAGGACGTCCTGGACCCCGGTGGAGGGGGAGAAGCGGAGCCGGGCGAGCCGGTCCAGGGAGGCGTCGATGTCCTCGCCACGGCGCTCGACGAGCCCGTCGGTGAAGAGCACGAGCGCCTGGGAGGGGTCGAGACGGTGGGTGGCGGGTTCGTAGCCGCCGAGGCCGGTGCCGAGCGGCGGGCCGACGGGCACCGGGATCAGCGAGACCGTGCCGTCGGCGTCGATCACGGCGGGCGGCAGATGGCCGGCGCTGGCCAGGGTGACCAGGCCGCGCACGGGGTCCACGCGGGCGATGAGGCAGGTGGCCGGGCGGCGGTCCGGCTCTGCGGAGGCGATGTCGTCGAGCTGGCGCAGCACCCGGTGCGGCGGGAGGTCGGCGGAGGCTATGTAGCGCAGGGCCGACCGGTAGGCGGTCATGTCGTGCCCCATCACATCGCCGACGACGAGGAGCGTACGGCCGAAGTGCAGCCGTACGGTCTCGCACCAGTCGCCGCCGACCAGGGCGCGCCGGCCGACCGGCAGATAGCGGATGGCCACGTCGAGGTTGGGGTGCGGGCGGCCGGGTTCGGCGAGCAGAGCGCGCTGGAGCCTGCCGACGATGCCGCTGACGGCGTCGTGCTCGCGGGCGTGCCGGATGTTCGCGGCGGCGCGCTCGCCGAGGAACGTCACCAGTTCCTCTTCGGCGTGGGTGAAGGGTGCCCCCTCGCGGGCGCAGACCAGGATGCCGTAGCGGTGGGTGTGCACGGCGAGCGGGACGCACAGCGCGGGCCGGGAGCCGCCGGAGGTCAGCCGTACGGCGCCGCCCTTCTCGCCGGTCCTGCGGGCTACCTCGGCGGCCCAGCCGGGGTCGGGCAGCACCGCGGGGTTGCCGACGACGGCCTGGTACTCGCAGCCGGCCTCGCCGCGGTCGCGGAGCACCGCCACCGCGGCCCCCACCTGCCTGGCGACCTCCTGGGTCAGCTCGGCGCAGGTGGTGTCCTCGTCCAGGGTGGTGCCGATCCGGGCGGCGGCCGAGCGCAGCGCGCTCAGCTGGGATCCGCCGGCACCCCATGGGGCCGAGCCGGCGGAATCGGCCGGCTCGGCGGTCGCCGGACTCTGAAACGACTCGAACGATCGCGCCACAACTACCACCCTAAAAGCACCCCGAACCGGAACAGGTAACGACCAGATTTCTTCAGTTCGAACGCCTGTACGTTCTGGGGTGCCCTATGAGCCCTG
This sequence comes from Streptomyces sp. NPDC043726, assembly GCF_056436565.1. Taxonomy (NCBI): domain Bacteria; kingdom Bacillati; phylum Actinomycetota; class Actinomycetes; order Kitasatosporales; family Streptomycetaceae; genus Streptomyces; species Streptomyces sp. NPDC043726. The sequence goes on along the minus strand of NZ_JBWKCI010000019.1, from coordinate 71,930 downwards.
CACGCCCTCCGAGTCCCGTCAGCCCTCGGCCGGCGTCAGCCGCAGCGAGATGCTGTTGATGCAGTACCGCTGATCGGTCGGCGTCGCATACCCCTCACCCTCGAACACATGCCCGAGGTGAGATCCGCACCGCGCACACCGCACCTCCGTGCGGACCATGCCGTGCGAGGTGTCGCTGAGCAGCTCCACCGCGTCGGTGTCCTTCGGGTCGAAGAACGACGGCCAGCCGCAGTGGGACTCGAACTTGGTGGCCGAGGTGAACAGTTCGGCACCGCAGGCGCGACAGGAGTACACGCCCTCGGTCTTGGTGTCGGTGTACTCACCGGTGAACGCCGGCTCCGTACCGGCCTGCCGCAGCACCGCGTACTCGGCCGGCGTCAGTTCCGCGCGCCACTGCTCGTCCGGCTTCTCGACGTCGTACGACATGAGCCTCAGCCCCTTACTTCGACAGGCGGTCCAGGATCTGCGGGCCGAGGTCCGTCACGTCGCCCGCGCCCATGGTGAGAACGAGATCACCGGGCTTCGCCATTCCCGCCACCACGGACGCCACTTCGCCCTTGTCGCGCACCGGCGTCACGTCGGCGCCCGCCACCCGGGCCGCGTCGATGATCAGCTCGCTGGTGACCCCGGGGATCGGGTCCTCCCGGGCCGGGTAGATGTCCAGCACCAGCGAGGCGTCCGCGAGGGCGAGCGACTGGCCCATCTCCTTGCCCAGCTCCTGCGTCCGGGAGAAGAGGTGGGGCTGGAAGACGACCAGGATCCGGGCGTCACCGGCGGCGGCACGCATGGCCTCCAGGTCCGCCGTCATCTCCGTCGGGTGGTGCGCGTAGGAGTCGATGACCTGCACCCCGGCGGCCTCGCCCTTGAGCTGGAGCCGCCGCTTGACGCCGGTGTACGCGGCGATCGCGGGCGCCAGCTCCGCGGCCGGCACGCCGAGCGCGGCGCCTGCGGCCAGGGCGGCGACGGCGTTGTGCGCGTAGTGCCGGCCGGGCACGGAGACGGTGAAGGTGAGCTCCTGACCGTCCAGCACGACGGTCACCTCGCTCCTGAGCCCCTGGGCGACGACGGAGAGCACCCGCACATCGGCGTCGGCGGACTCGCCGTAGGTCACCACCCGCACGCCCTCCAGGCGCCGGGTCAGCTCGCGCGCGCCCTCGTGGTCGGCGGAGATCACCAGGGTGCCGCCGGGCACGATCCGGCCCGCGAAGGTCTCGAAGGACTCGTAGATCTCGTCCATCGAGGCGTAGTTCGCGTGGTGGTCCAGCTCCACGTTGAGCACGATCGCCACCTCGGGCGCGTACTTGTGGAAGCTGCGGTCCGACTCGTCCGCCTCGGCGACGAAGATCTCGCCGTCGCCGTGCAGCGCGTTGGAGCCGGGCGCGTCCAGGTCCCCGCCGATCGCGTACGACGGGTTCAGCCCGAGCGCGCTCAGCGAGACGGCCAGCATCGAGGTGGTGGTCGTCTTGCCGTGGGTACCGGCGACCGCGATCGGCCGCAGCCCGTCCATCAGCGCGGCGAGCGCGTCGGACCGGTGCACCACCGGAATCCCCAGCTCGGCCGCGCGGACCAGCTCGGGGTTGTCGCTCCGGATCGCCGACGACACGACGACACAGCTCGCGTCGTCGGCGAGGTGCCGCGCGGCGTGCCCGATGTGCACGGTCGCGCCCAGCGCCCGCAGCGCCTCTGCGGTGGCCGACTCCTTGGCGTCACTGCCCGCCACGACGGCCCCACGCTGCGCCAGGATCTTCGCGATCCCCGACATTCCGGCGCCGCCGATGCCGATGAAGTGCGGTCGGTCCATGGCGGGGGGAAGGCCGGGTGCCATGTGCGTATCTCCCAAGATCCGGTACGACGATGAAGGTGCCCCCAGCCTATGGGGTGCGACGGCCCGCCGAGGACCTACGCCTTGCTGTGCGAGAACAGCTTCAGCACCGGCACTCCCACCTTGTGCCGGGCCCGGGAGGCCCAGTCCCGGTGGAAGAACTCCTCGACGTAGTGCGGATCGGTCAGGACGATCACCTCGTCCGCCCCGGTCTCCTCCACCAGGGACTTCAGCGCGTCCAGCGGGTGATCCTCGATCAGCCGTCCGTCCGCCTCGTTCCCGGAGCCCCGCAGCGCCTGGAGGGACACCTCCAGGGCGCGCTCCCCGAACCCCTTCGCCTCCTCGCCCTCCGGCGTCTCCCCCTCCCGTGCCGCCTCGTCCAGCTCCCCCAGCGCCACGTCGTCGATGGCCCGCAGCAGGCGATCGGCCTGGTCGCCGCGCGGCTGGAGCAGCACGTGGAAGGAGACCGGCTCGTCCCCGTGCAACGTGGTGACGAACTCCACGTCCGCGGACGTCAGGGCCTTCTCGATCATCAATACGCTTCTGAACACCAGGCGCCCCTTCTCCTGCAGGGCCGTGGAAGCCCTGCGGAAACCATCCTGCCCCGTGATCGCACGGGGACTGCGAGTTTTAGTGTGCCCGCCGGAAGCTAAACGGAACGGATGATTCCGCCGTTACGGGATCACGCCGTCGAAGCCGCCGTGCCGGAGCGCCCGTACCGGCTGAAGAGAAAGCCCTCCTCCTCCAGCAGGGACACCAGTGCGAAGGTGCGGGGCTCCGGCACCGCGGGACCGTCGGCGATGCGTTGCGCGTTCCCCGCCGTGAGCATCGGAGACACGGTCAGACAGATCTCGTCGAGCACGCCGGCCGCCACGAACTGCCCGAGCAGCCGGGGCCCGCCCTCGGTGAGCAGCCGCCGGTGTCCAAGGCCCGCGAGGGCCCGTACGGCACGGGCGGGCTCGACCCCGGCGCCGTCCCCGGCGATCACCACGCGCGCGCCCGCCCGCTCCGCCGCGATCCTCCGCTCCGCGGGCGCCGCGGCCCCGGTCAGGATGATCGTCGGCACCAGCGGCGAGGTGAACAGCGGAAGGGAGAAGTCCAGGTCGAGGCCGGCCGTGACCACCGCGATGGCCGGCGCGGGTGCCTGCCCGGCGGCCTCCCGCCGCGCCGCGAACTCCGCCCGCGCGCGGGCCGGCCGGTACCCCTCCTGCCGTACCGTCTGCGCCCCGACCACCACGACATCCGCCAGCGCCCGCAGGGTGCCGAAGATCCGCATGTCGGCCGCGCTGGAGATCGGCTGCGACTTGCCGTCGTACTGGGCGGCCCCGTCGAGCGTGGAGACCATGTTGGCGCGCAGCCAGGGCTCGTCGGAGCCGGGATAGGCGTAGGCCTCGGCGAGCTCGTCGAGACCCCACTCCCGGTCGGCGTTCGCGTCGGGGGCTGTCGGATCGGTCACAGGGAACAGGCGTCGCATGCGGGCAGTGTTCCACGGAGGGAAGCACACGTATCCGATGAAAATTTCACACGAGGAACGGACATGAAGGGGCGCGGGGCGGGCACGGGACGGAGCGCTCCTCCCCCCACCCTCTAAAATCGACAACCGTGACCGCCCGCATAGCCGAAGCCGCCCCGATCTCCCTCTGCGCCAGAGAACCGCACGTCCCCGCGGAAAGCCTGGTGGCCGAGATGGTCCCCCCACCCCGCTTCGACTCGGTCCGCTTCGGTACCTACCTCCCGGACCCGAACCAGCCCAGCCAGACCGAGGCGGTCCGGGTGCTGGAGACCTTCGCGGCCGGCCTCGGCGGAGCGCACGCGACCGGCACCGGCAAGCGCGGCTTCCTCGGCTTCGGCAGGCCCAAGGCCCCCAAGACCCCGGCGGGCCCCCGGGGCGTCTACCTCGACGGCGGCTACGGCGTCGGCAAGACCCATCTGCTCGCCTCCCTCTGGCACGCCACCCCCGCCGAGCCCTCCCTCAAGGCCTTCGGCACCTTCGTGGAGCTGACCAACCTCGTCGGCGCCCTGGGCTTCCAGCAGACGGTGAAGACGCTCTCCGGCCACCGCCTCCTGTGCATCGACGAGTTCGAGCTCGACGACCCCGGCGACACCGTCCTCGTCTCCACCCTGCTCGGCAAGCTGGTCGACGCCGGGGTCGCCCTGGCCGCCACCTCCAACACCCTCCCGGGCAAGCTGGGCGAGGGCCGCTTCGCGGCGGCGGACTTCCTGCGCGAGATCCAGGGCCTCTCGGCGCACTTCCGTCCGCTGCGCATCGACGGCGAGGACTACCGGCACCGCGGGCTGCCCGCGGCACCGGCGCCGTTCGGCGAGGACGAGGTGACCAGGGCGGCGCACGCCACCGAGGGCGCCTCGCTCGACGCCTTCCCGCGACTGCTGGAACACCTGGCACGGGTCCACCCGAGCCGGTACGGCGCCCTGACCGACGGCCTGAAGGCCGTGTGCCTGACCGGCGTGCAGCCGGTTCCGGACCAGTCGACGGCGCTGCGGCTCGTCGTGCTCGCGGACCGGCTCTACGACCGTGAAGTGCCGGTGCTGGCCTCGGGGCTGCCGTTCGATCAGCTCTTCAGCGAGGAGATGCTGAAGGGCGGCTACCGCAAGAAGTACTTCCGCGCGATCTCCCGGCTCACCGCGCTGGCCCGGGACGCGAAGGGACTCACCGAGGCCCCCTAGCCCGGCAACTCAGCCCGGTCAAGAGCCCGTTCCCGCCATTCGTGCGCGCATTTCAGGCTCTCTTCAGCACGAAACGTTAAGTTAACCCTGCAAACAACTTTGCAGGGTTAACGTGTTTCTTGACCAGCGGTTGACCAAGTGTTGGGGCGCACAAGAGGTGCGAACTGTCCGGAGGGGGGCGCATGTTCCGAGGTACGACCCCCTGGAGCGTGATGTCGGCCTTCGACGCCGCCCCGCTCCTCCTCCGGTTCTTCACTCCCGGCGCACCCTTCGCACAAGCGCACACGCCCAGTGATGCACAGGCCAGAGCCAAGCCCGGATTCATACGCGCGGCCGGCCAGGTCTTCCGCCGCTGAGAGGCGCAGCGGCACCCCACGTCCCGCTCCGCCGTGTCCTGCCCACACCGACGCGCCATCGCCGCGCGCCAGGAGGATCACCTATGCAGCCCCTCATCGACAACGCCCGTAGCTTCGGACAGCGCCCTGAGGAGTTCGCCAAACTCGCCGAAGGCCAGTCCCCGCAGGTCCTCTTCATCACCTGCTCCGACTCCCGGGTCGTACCGGCCCTGATCACGGGCGCCCGCCCCGGCCAGCTCTTCGAGCTGCGCACCGCGGGCAACATCGTCCCGCCGTACGCCTCCGAGCACCCCACCAGCGAGGCGGCCACCATCGAGTACGCCGTGGAGGTCCTCGGCGTCGACGACATCGTGGTCTGCGGCCACTCCCACTGCGGTGCCGTCGGCGCGCTGGTGCGCGGCGACGACCTGGACGCCGTGCCCGCCGTGCGCGACTGGCTCACCCACGCCACCCCGCGCCCGACCGGAGCGGCCGGGGACCCGGCCGTGGCCGAGGGCGTGCAGAGCCATGTCCTGGCCCAGGTACTGCGGCTGCGGTCCTACCCGTTCATCGAGAAGAAGCTGAAGGAACGTCAACTGACCCTGCACGCCTGGTACTACGAGGTCCACACCGGTGCCGTGCGCGAACACCGGTCGGACACCGACACGTTCGAGGCGCTGTGAGCACGGCGATGACCAAATACCCCCACCTGCGGCAGGACTTCGCCGCCTCCCTGGTCGTCTTCCTGGTCGCGCTCCCGCTCTGCGTGGGCGTGGCCGTCGCCTCCGGCGTCCCGGCCGAACTGGGCCTGGTCACCGGCATCGTGGGCGGCATCGTCACCGGTCTGATGCGGGGCAGCAGCCTCCAGGTGTCGGGCCCGGCGGCGGGCCTGACCGTGCTGGTCTTCGAGGCCGTGCGGGAGTTCGGGCTGCCGGCGCTCGGGGTGATCGTGCTGGCCGCCGGACTGCTCCAACTGGCCATGGGTGCCCTGAAGCTGGGGCGCTGGTTCCGCGCGATATCCGTGTCCGTCGTCGAGGGCATGCTCGCCGGCATCGGTCTGGTGATCATCGCCGGTCAGCTCTACGCGGCGGCCGGTCTCAAGGCACCCGCCTCCGGTCTCGACAAGATCCTCGGGCTGCCCGGCGCGGCGGCCGACGCGCTCGGCGACACCGAGGCCCTGGCCTCGCTCGCGGTCGGCGCGGGCACCGTCGCGGTGATGGTGCTGTGGAAGCGGCTGCCGGAGAAGGCGCGGATGGTGCCGGGAGCGCTCGCCGCGGTCGTCCTGGCCACACTGGCGGTCCTCGTCCTCGATCTGCCGACGGCCAGTGTGGAGGTGCGGGGTCTGCTCGATTCCATTCAGCCGCCCGGCGCCGAGGCCTTCGGGGAGCTCGCCGATCCGGCACTGCTCGGCACGGTGCTGGCGTTCACCCTGATCGCCTCCGCCGAGTCGCTGTTCAGCGCCGCCGCGGTGGACCGGCTGCACGACGGGCCGCGCACCGAGTACGACAAGGAGCTCATGGCCCAGGGCGTGGGCAACACGGTCTGCGGCGCCCTCGGCGCGCTGCCGATGACGGCGGTGATCGTGCGCAGCTCCGCCAACGTCCAGGCGGGCGCCCGGACGAAGGCCTCCCGGGTACTGCACGGCGTGTGGCTGCTGCTGTTCGCGGCACTGCTGCCCTCCGCGCTGGCGCTGATCCCGCTGCCCGCGCTGGCGGGCATCCTGGTCCACGCCGGATGGAAACTGATCCCCTTCCGCGGGGTCGTCTCGCTGTGGCGGGGGCACCGGGGTGAGGCACTGATCCTCGTGGTCACCGCCGTCTCGATCGTCGCGGTGAACATGTTCGAGGGCGTCCTGATCGGTCTGGCCCTCTCGGTCGCCAAGACCGCCTGGGAGGCCTCGCACCTCAAGCTGGAGATCGTCGACAAGGGAGCGGGCCCGGTCCAGGCGCATCTGTCGGGCAACGCCACCTTCCTCCGGCTGCCGAAGATCCTCGACAGCCTGGAGGCACTGCCCCAGGACCGTCCGGTGGAGCTGGACCTGTCGGGGCTGCACCACCTGGACCACGCCTGCCGCACGGCCCTGGAGAACTGGGCGGAACGGCACAGCGACGCCGATACGGAACCGGTGAAGGTCACCGCGCCCTGACCTGAGCGAACCGGCCCGGCGTCCGATCGCGGACCGCACGTGTCCTGAATCCGGGCGCCGGGCATATCGTTACAAGAAGGGCGCTTCGCAGGCCTCTGGACGAGGAGGTCGTCATGCTCGAAGAACTGCTGGTGGCGGCCGCGACGGCGGCTTCCGTGAGCGCGGTGTACCTCGCCGCGGCGGCCAGGGTCGTCAAGCAGTACGAGCGCGGAGTCGTCCTGCGCCTCGGCCGGCTCCGGGGCGATGTGCGACAGCCCGGCTTCACGCTGGTCGTCCCGGTGGTGGACCGGCTCCACAAGGTCAACATGCAGATCGTCACCATGCCGGTGCCGGCCCAGGAGGGCATCACCCGGGACAACGTCACCGTGCGGGTGGACGCGGTCGTCTACTTCAAGGTGATCGACGCGGCGAGCGCCCTCATCAAGGTCGAGGACTACCGCTTCGCCGTCTCCCAGATGGCACAGACCTCCCTGCGCTCGATCATCGGCAAGAGCGAGCTGGACGATCTGCTCTCCAACCGCGAGAAGCTCAACCAGGGCCTGGAGCTGATGATCGACAGCCCGGCGGTGGGCTGGGGTGTGCAGGTCGACCGGGTCGAGATCAAGGACGTCTCGCTGCCGGAGACCATGAAGCGCTCCATGGCCCGCCAGGCCGAGGCCGACCGTGAGCGTCGTGCCCGCGTGATCAACGCCGACGCGGAGCTCCAGGCGTCGAAGAAGCTCGCCGAGGCCGCGCAGCAGATGGAGGACACCCCGTCGGCACTCCAGTTGCGCCTGCTCCAGACGGTGGTGGCGGTGGCGGCGGAGAAGAACTCGACGCTGGTGCTGCCGTTCCCGGTCGAGCTGTTGCGCTTCCTGGAGAAGGCCCAGCACCCGCCGGAGCTCCGCGAAGGAAAGTGAACACGCTCTACGCGCGTGGTTCACCTGGCCGGAACCAGATGGTAGACACGGCGTCACCAAAGTCCTGTCCGCCAGCAGGAAGGTTCCGCCATGCCCGAGAACGGCAATCAGACCCGCCGTCAACTGCTCGCCCGCACCGGCGCCTTGGGCGTCTCGATCGGCTTCGCCGGAAGTCTCGGCGAACTCTTCGCCGGCACCGCGGCGGCGCAACCCCTGGGTCACACGGGCTACGGCCCGCTGGTCCCCGACCCGAAGGGTCTGCTGGACCTGCCGGAAGGTTTCCGCTACCGCGTGCTGTCCCGCGAGGGCGACCCCATGCGCTCCGGTGAGGGCAAGGTGCCCTCGAACCACGACGGCATGACCGCCCTGCCCGGCCGCCAGGGCCGGCTCCACCTGGTCCGCAACCACGAGAACCGCAACACCGCGAGGCTGCCCGTCCCCACGGCCGAGGGGCTGACGTACGACCCGGAGGGCAAGGGCGGCTGTACGGCGCTGACCCTGGACCCCCGTGGCCGGGTCCTGTCCGAGCGGGTCGCCATCGCCGGTACGGCCGTCAACTGCGCGGGCGGGCCGACCCCTTGGAACACCTGGCTGACCTGCGAGGAGACCGAGGACAAGGCAGGCACCAACGGTTACACCAAGGACCACGGCTTCATCTTCGAGGTGGACCCGGCCGACCCGCACCGCAGCGGCGCGGTACCGCTCACCGCGATGGGCCGCTTCCAGCACGAGGCGATCGCCGTGGACCCGGGAACGGGCATCGTGTACGAGACCGAGGACGCCTTCCAGAAGCCGTTCGGCCTGTTCTACCGCTTCCTCCCCGACCGGCCGCTGGGCGGCCGCGGTTCGCTGCGCGCGGGCGGCCGGCTCCAGGCGATGCGGGTGCCGGGCGTACCGGACCTGTCGTCGGTCCAGGAGCCGGGCACGAGCTTCGACGGCATCGAGTGGGCGGACGTACCGGACCCCCTGGCGGCCGAAACCCCCATCCGGCTCCAGGACTTCGGCCGCCGGGGCATCACCCACGCGCAGAAGCTGGAGGGCTGCTACTGGGGTGGCCGCTCGGTCTACTTCGTCTCGTCGTTCGCCCGCAGCTCCGAGGGCTCGGCGGCCGACCACTACGGCCAGATCTGGCGCTACGACCCCGCCCGGCGCCGGCTGACCCTCGTGATCGTCTTCGGCCCCGGCACGGACGTCCAACTCCCCGGCGAGTCCCCCGACAACATCTGCCTGGCCCCCAGCGGCGGCCTCATGGTCTGCGAGGACGGCAACGGCGCCCAGCACGTCTACGGGGTCACCCGGCACGGCGAGGTGTACGCCATGGCCCGCAACGCACAGAACATCGGCACCCCAGAAGCCCCCGAATGGGGTGAGTTCGCCGGGGTCACGTTCTCCCCCGACGGCGAGACGATGTTCGTCAACTGCTACACCCCGGGCACGACCTTCGCGGTCACGGGCCCCTGGCGGAGGTAGCCGGCACCCGGCCCGTCACGGACAATCTGCGTGACGCAGCCATCATGTCGCCCAGGGGTCAGTCATGCCGAACGGAATCCGCACCGCGGTCACGGCGGCCGCGCGGCGGCCGGACGCGCACGACCGGCGCAAGACGCTGGTCCGCCTCACCCCGGACCGCAGCCCGGAGATCGAGGCCGCCTGGGAGAACCCGGGCCAGGCCTTCGACCAGGCCCTGGAGGAGTTCACCGACGACGAACTCGCGGTGGTCGAGCGGTATCTCGAGCGCATGACCAGGGTCGGCGGCGAGCAGACGGAACGGCTGCGCGGACTGCCGGGCGGGTGATATCCACCCGCCCGGCAGTCGTCATACCCGGTATGGGTGATTAATCCTCTTATGTTCGTACGGTGATCACTTCCGTACGCCGTGTCACCGCCGTCGGTGTCCTCGGTGCCGCGCTCACCGCCCTCGCCGCCTGCGGGGCCGAGCCCGAGGCGCCCCGGGCCGCCCGTCCGGCCCCGTCCGCCACCTCCGCGGCACCGTCGAGGCCGCCGACGCTCGCACCGGGGCCCGCCGGTCTGACGCCGGTCTTCAGCAACGGTCCCCGGACGCCGGACAAGACCGTCGCCCTCACCTTCGACGCCGACATGACGGCCGATCAGGGGCCCCGGGCGGCGGGTGGGGAGCGGTTCGACAACCCGGGGCTGATCTCGGCGCTGCGCGAGCTGAAGGTGCCGGCGACCGTGTTCATGACCGGACGATGGGCCGAGGAGTACTCCCGGCAGGCACGGGAGATCGGACGGGACCCGCTCTTCGAGGTGGCCAACCACTCCTACAGCCACTACGCCTTCACCGACGACTGCTACGGGCTGCCGACCGTCTCCGAGGGCCGGATGCGGGCCGACGTCGAGCGGGCCTACGCCGCCTTCCGCGCGGCCGGGGTGCCGGACGCGATGCCGTACTTCCGGTTCCCCGGCGGGTGTTACGACCGGCGGGCGCTGAAGGCGCTGACCCCGGCCGGGGTGACCGCGGTGCAGTGGGACGTGGTGAGCGGGGACGCGTTCGCCACGGACGCCGGTGCCGTGGCCCGGCAGGTGCTGGAGGGGGTGCGGCCGGGGTCGGTCGTCGTCATGCACTGCACTCGCAGCGCCGCCCCGGCCACCGAACGCGCCGTCCGCACGATCGTGCCCGAGCTGCGGCGCCAGGGCTTCCGGTTCGTCAAGGTGTCCGAGCTGGTCGGGGCCGCCCAGGACCGGCGCTGATCGCCCTACGCTGGACGCATGAGCGATAGCGACTACTGCACGATCGCCGACGCGACCAAGCCGCCCAAGGCGGACGGGCCGCCGTACGCGGAGTGTGTGCTGTGCCGGGAGCCGACCGAGTACCCGGAGTCGTACAAGGGCATCACGTTCTGTCCCGTGTGCGAGTGGCGGGAGGCCGAGCGGACCTCCTGCTCAGGGTGACCGGCGGGAGCTGAGCGCGCAGGCCGCGGCGATCGCCGCGGCCGTGAACAGGGCCGCCCCGGCCAGCGGGAGCAGAGGCAGCGGGACCGTGCCCGAGCGGGATCCGGTGACCAGTCCGCTGACCGCCGCCTGCGCCGGGGAGCCGGTCATCACCACGGACAGCAGGGCGGCCAGGAGCATCGCGGGCACCGCGCGGCCGGTCGTGCGCAGCAGCGGCCGGTTCGTGAGAGCGCCGACGGCCGTGCCGAGCAGGGCGCAGACCCACGCGGCGAGCAGTCCGGCGGCGCCCGCGGGCAGCCGGGGCACGGCGGTCCGGTGGTCGGCCGTCGTCGGGGCACTGATCAGCGTCACCGCGACGGTCGCGAGGGTGCCCAGGAGCGCCGCCGCGAGCAGTGCCACCAGGAGCGGGGCCAGGTGCGCCCGCCCCGGTCCCACGGCCGCGGACACACAACTGCGCGCGGCGGGCGGCTCGTTGGTGACGCAGACCCGTACCAGCCAGGCGGCGACCGGCAGCAGGGCCGCGCACGCGTAGCCGAGCGAGTCCAGGACCGGCTCGCCGCCCTGGACGCCCACGGCCAGGAACACGGCGTACAGCAGGAACGGCGGCAGCCAGCGCTGGGAGCGCAGGAGCAGGGCGGTCTGGTAGCGCAGAAGTGCTGTCATTCGGTGTCCTCGCTGCCCACGGCCACCACGTGCCACGGCGGGCGGGCCGTCAGCAGGGCTCGGAGCAGGACGTCGGAGTGGGAGGCGGGGACCGCGAGGCGGTACGTGCCCGGGGTCGTCTCCTCGATGGACGTGAGCGGGAGCCGTAGGGCCTCGGCGGGGAGCGCTCCGCCGCTCGGGCCCCGGGCCAGGACGACGCTCCGCGGGCCGGATTCCGGCGAAGCCGGCTGCTGGGTACGGCGGTCGACGGCACCGTCGCGGACCGTGCAGATCACGTCCGGGACTCCGGCGAGGCGGCGCGGGTCGTGGTCGACGAAGACCACGGATGCCCCGGCGGCGGTGCGCTCCGCCACGGCTCGTTCCAGTTCGGCGCGGGCGTCGGTGTCGAGGCCGGTCCAGGCCTCGTCCAGGACGAGCAGCTCGGGGTCGGCGAGCAGGGCCTGGGCGACGGCGACCTTCTGACTGCTGCCCTTGGAGAGCTGGGCCATGGGCGTACGGGCGTAGCCGGCCGCGCCGAAGCGCTCCAGCCAGTCGCCCGCGGCGCGTTTGGCCGACGCACGGGACAGGCCGTGGACCGTGCCCAGGTGGGTGAGGTAGCCGAGGGCCGTGAAGGGGAGGGCCGTGGGGAAGCGCTCGGGGACGTAGGCCGTGCTCGGCCGGCCACTGATGCGGCCCTCCGTCGGTCTGTCGATGCCGGCGAGCAGGCGCAGGAAGGTGGACTTCCCGGTGCCGTTCGCTCCTTCCACCCGAGTCAGGGTGCCCGGGGCCACGGCCAGGGTGACCGCGCGTAAGACCCACGGGCCGCGCAGGCCGTAGCGGCGGCCCACGTTGTCCAGACGAAGATCGCGTCGCATGCGGTCATCCTGTCGTACCGCGTCGGGCGTCGATCTTCGGACTGGCAGACTGGGAGGGGTGAGCCATGAAACCGACGCCCGCGATGACGCGCCCCAGTTCGTCCTGCCCCTCGTCGTCCGTATCGAGCGGGACGCTCCGCCCGCCCGGACCGACGCTCTGGAGACCGCCGCCCGCGCCGTGCTGGTGATGCTCGCGGACGAGCGGTCCGTCGGGGACGGGGAATGGGCCTCGGCCGTGCGGGACTGGCAGGACGCCCGGATTCGCAAGGTCGTACGGCGGGCTCGCGGGGCCGAGTGGCGGCGGGCCGAGGCCCTGCCCGGGATCACCGTGACGGGGAAGTCGGCTCAGGTGCGGGTGTTTCCGCCGGTGCCGTTGGACGGCTGGCCCAAGGAGCTGGCCAAGCTGCAGGTATCCGGCACCGAGCTCGACGACCCGGAGCCGCCGGTGGCCGCGGACGCCACGGCGCCGGTGCTCTGGCTCAACCCCGAGCTCGGCATGTCGGCGGGGAAGGCGATGGCCCAGGCCGGGCACGGGGCCCAGCTCGCCTGGTGGGAGCTGTCCGACGAGGAGCGCGCGGCCTGGCGGGACGCGGGCTTCCCGCTCGCCGTACGCGCGGCCGCCCCGGACCGCTGGCCGGGCCTGACCACGAGCGGCCTGCCCGTCGTCCGGGACGCGGGCTTCACGGAGATCGCCCCGGGTTCGTGCACGGTGGTCGCCGATCACCCGGCGCTGCGCTAGCGGCCAACCTCAAATGTTGCTCTGAAGCCCCGGCCCGGGGGATTCACCGCCCTCGGGCGCGGCCATACCCCTTCCACGCGCGTGAAGAAGGGGGACGATCATGAGGCGACTGGGTACGGGGATCGGGTGGCGGCCGGAGATCGCGGACGCCGTGGAGCGGATGCCGGGGATCGACTGGGTCGAGGTCGTCGCCGAGAACGTGTGCCCCGGGCATCTGCCCGAGTCGCTGCTACGGCTGCGCGAGCGCGGGGTCACCGTCGTCCCGCACGGAGTCTCGCTCGGACTCGGTGGCGCGGACCGGCCCGACGAGGGACGCCTGACCGCCCTCGCCGAGCGGGCCGAGGCGCTGGGCGCGCCGCTGGTCACCGAGCACATCGCGTTCGTCCGGGCGGGCGGCCCGCTCACCGCCTCCCCGCCGCTGGAGGCGGGCCATCTGCTGCCGGTGCCGCGCACCCGGGACGCGCTCGACGTGCTGTGCGAGAACGTCCGGATCGCCCAGGACGCGCTGCCCGTCCCGCTCGCCGTCGAGAACATCGCCGCGCTGATCTCCTGGCCGGGCGAGGAGATGACCGAGGGGCAGTTCCTGTACGACCTCGCCGACCGCACCGGCGTACGGCTGCTCATCGACGTCGCCAACCTGCACACCAACCACGTCAACCGGGGCGAGGACCCCGCCGTGGCGCTCGCCGAACTCCCCCTGGAGGCCCTCGCGTACGTCCATGTCGCGGGCGGTTTCGAGCGGGACGGAGTCTGGCACGACAGCCACGCCCACCCGGTCCCGCGCCCCGTTCTGGACATCCTCACCGACCTGGCCTCCCGGATCGCGCCGCCCGGCGTCCTGCTGGAGCGCGACGAGAACTTCCCGGAACCTGCCGAGCTGGAGCGGGAGCTGGCGGACATCCGGGCGGCCGTCGACAAGGGCGGCGCTCCCCGAGGCGTCGCGCGGACCGCATCCGCATCCGCGTGCGCTGCCGCTGCCGCACCCGCCACCAAGGTCGAACCGGCCTCCCCCGCCGCCCGGGACCGTCTCGCCCTCGCCCAGACCGCGTTGCTCTCCGCGCTGGTCGCCGGGACGCCCGTGCCCGAGGGGTTCGACCGCACCCGCCTCGGCGTGCAGGCGCGGGCGCTCGCCGGGAAGCGGGCGGACGTGGTGGCGAAGGTCGCGCCCGAACTGCCCGTGATCCTCGGCCCGAAGTACCGTCCGACCTTTCTCGCCTACGCCCAGCGCACCCCGATGACCAGCGGCTATCGACGCGACGCGCTCCACTTCGCCGGACAACTGCTGGACCGCGAAGGGACGTTGGACGCCACGGTCCGCGAGGACCTGCGGGAGTGGTGGCTGGACCGCTCGGGCCCGGCCCCGCGTTCGCCCTCGCGGCTGGCGCGGATACGGCGGTCCCTGAGCCGCCGGTGAGACGGCCTCCGGAGGACTGACCGGAACGTCACATCCCCGCAACGCTCCGTCCGTATCGTGAATAAGGCATGGCGTTCAAACAGGCCTTTGGCATAGAAACACGGCATGTTCTGGGTCCTTCTCCTGCTGCTGGCCTGGGCCGTCGCCGGCACCGCCTGCACCCGGCTGTGCCTGGCCGCCGTACACGCGGCGGCCGCGGACGTGAACGCGGGCCGCGAACACGATCTGACGCTGTACGAGGCCGCGTTCCTGTCGGGCGGGCCCCGGCGGGTCGCCGACCTGACCCTGGTCTCCATGGCCCGCCAGCAGCGGCTGCTGCTCGCGCACACGGGCTGGGCGACGGTGGTCGACCCGCGCGGCCGGGACGACATCGAACGCTCCGTCATAGGCGCCATCGGGCCCGAGGGCCAGTCCCGGATAGCCCCGGTGCGGGACGCCGCCGCGGGCGCGGAAGCCGTGGGCAGTCTCGCGGAACGGCTCGTGCGGGCGGGCCTCGCGGTGCCCGACGGAGCCCGCACCGGTATCGCGGCGGCGGTCCGCCAGGTGCAGTTCGCCGCGGCGGCCGTCCTCGTGCTCGGCGCGACCGCGCTGCTCATGCCGGGCGCCGCCGACATGCCCCGCCATCTGGTCGCCCTCTGGTTCGGGCTGCCGCTGGCGCTCTCCCTGAGCTGCCTGGCCATCGCGCGCGTCGAGATCCACCCGTACTCGCGCTGGGCCTCCCCGGCCGGACAGCGGCTGCTGGGCACCCTCGCCCGGCACACGGGCGGCGCGGACGACCGGACGTACCTCACCACGGTCGCCGTACGCGGCGTCCGCGCGATCGGGGAGCCGGACCTGCGGGCGGCGTTCGAGCACCGCGAGCCCATCTGGCGCGGCTGACGGCGCGGCTGACGCGCCAGGGGGCGCGCAGGGGGCATTGGTGCCGACACCGGCGGGGCGGTGCTTGCCTTCGCCGACCTCCGAACGAAACATCCCTTTTGATGCGTCCGCGCACCGAAGGGACACGCGATGAGAGCCCCCGCCCTCTACTCGGCCGCCGGGTCGTTGCTGCTGACCACCCTCACGGCCGGTCCGGCCGCCGGCGCGGAGGACGTCCCCGGTCTCGCCGAACTGCGCGGCACGGCGGTGGCCGCCGCGCGCGCGAAGGCGGCCGGCGTCGACTTCGGCTCCTGCGCCGAGGAGCAGGACATGCCGGGCGGCTTCCAGTGCGGCACGGTGAGCGTTCCGCTCGACTACGCCGATCCGCGCGGCAAGCAGATCCGGCTGACGGTCAGCCGGGTGCGGGCCACCCACAAGGACCCGCACAACAGCAAGCGCCGGGTGCCGCGGCAGGGCGCCCTCGTCTTCAACCCCGGCGGCCCCGGCGCCTCGGGCCTGTACTTCCCGCTGATCGGTTTCCTGCCCGAGTGGAAGCGCCTCGGGGCGGCCTACGACCTCGTCGGCTACGACCCGCGCGGGGTGGGCCGCAGCGCGCCCCTGTCGTGCCAGGACCCCAAGAAGTTCTTCAAGGGCCCCTCGCCGGCGCCCACGCACCCCTCGGAGACGTACAAGCGCGAACGCGTCGCGCAGGCCAAGGCGTACGCGCGCGGCTGCGTCCAGCGGTCCGGCAGCGCGCTGCGGCACTACCACTCCCTCAACAACGCCCGGGACCTGGACGTGCTGCGGGCCGCGCTGGGCGAGGAGAAGCTGACGTTCATGGGCTCGTCGTACGGCACGTACTACGGCGCCCTGTACGCGGCCCTCTTCCCCTCGCACGTCCGGCGCATGGTCTTCGACGCGGCGGTGAACCCGGACCCGGAACAGGTCTGGTACCGCAACAACCTCGACCAGTCGGCGGCGTTCGAGGGCCGCTGGGCGGACCTGCGGGAGTGGATCGCCCGGCACCACGAGGTGTACGGCCTCGGCGACACCCCGGCGAAGGTGCTGCGCAGCTACGAGCGGGCGAGCGCCCGGCTCGCCGAGCGGCCGGCGGGCGGAAAGGTGGGCCCGGGGCAGTTGCAGGGGATGTTCCTCCAGGCCGGTTACTACGACGACTACTGGCCGCACCGTGCCGAGGCCCTGTCGGCGTATCTGAAGGGCGACCCGCAGCCGCTGATCGACATCGCGTCGCCGGTGACGGAGGCGGCCGCCGAGGCGGAGAACGGCAAGGCGGTCTACACGGCCGTCGAGTGCAACGACGCGCCCTGGCCGACCGAGTGGAGGGTGTGGGACCGGGACAACACCCGGCTCGCGCGGGTGGCGCCGTTCGAGACCTGGGACAACGTGTGGACGAACCTGCCCTGCGCGTTCTGGCCCGTGCCCCGTCAGCGGCCGCTCGATGTCCGGACGTGGCCGGGTGAGCTGCCGCCGACGCTGATCCTGGCGGCCGAGCGGGACGCGGCGGCGCCGTACGAGGGGGCGCGGGAGCTGCACCGCCGGTTGTGGGGCTCGGTGCTGGTGACCGAGCGGGACGCGGGAACGCACGGGATCGCGGGCGGGCCCAACAAGTGCGTCAACGCCTATGTGGACGCCTATCTGCTGGAGGGGCGGCTGCCGGTGCGGCGCGCCGCGTGCGCGCCGCGTCCGGAGCCGCGTCCCGCCCGGGACGCGGGTGCCTAGGCCAGCCCGGCGACCAGGTCGCCGACCGACTTCCTGCGGCCCGTGTAGAACGGGACCTCCTCGCGCACGTGCATCCGCGCCTCCGACGCCCGCAGGTGGCGCATGAGGTCGACGATGCGGTACAGCTCGTCCGCCTCGAAGGCGAGGATCCACTCGTAGTCGCCCAGCGAGAACGAGGCGACCGTGTTGGCGCGGACGTCGGGGTAGCCGCGGGCCATCTTGCCGTGGTCGGCGAGCATGCGGCGGCGGTCCTCGTCGGGCAGCAGGTACCAGTCGTAGGAGCGCACGAAGGGGTAGACGCTGACGTAGTCGCGGGGCGTCTCGTCGGCGAGGAACGCCGGGATGTGCGAGCGGTTGAACTCGGCGGGGCGGTGCAGCGCCATGTTCGACCAGACCGGCTCCAGCGCGCGGCCCAGCCTGGTGCGGCGGAAGAGGTTGTACGCCTCCTGCAGCTGGTCGCTGGTCTCGGCGTGCCACCAGATCATGACGTCGGCGTCGGCGCGCAGTCCGGACACGTCGTACGTGCCGCGGATCGTCACGTCCTTGGCCGCGAGCTGGTCGAACAGCTCCTGGACCTCGTCGGCGTAGCCCGAGCGGTCCTCGGGGAGCGCGTCCTTCAGCTTGAAGACGGACCAGAGGGTGTAGCGGATGACCTCGTTGAGGTCCTTGGCCAGCTTGCCCTTGTTCGGGATCCTGCCGGACTCGGTGGTGGGGGCGTCGTCACTCATGTCCCTCATTCTCCTGCTCCTCCGTGCAGACTCTGCACCGGGTGGGCGGTGAGTTCCCGCACCGCGCGCAGGTCGCCGTGGATCTGGTCGACGGCCGCGTACGCGCTCGCGACACAGGCCGGGATGCCGACGCCGTCGTAGGCGGCCCCGCACACGGCCAGTCCGGGGACGCGGCCGATGTGGTCGCGGATGCGGGCCACGCGCGCGTGGTGGCCGACGGGGTACTGGGGCAGGCCGTCGGTCCAGCGGGTGACCCGGCTCTCGACGGGGGTGGCGGCCAGGCCGGTCGCGGCCTTCAGGTCGTGCCGGGAGACCTCCACGAGGCCCGCGTCGTCGCGCTGGAGGATCTCCGTCTCGCCGTACCGCCCGACCGAGGTGCGCAGCACGAGCAGGTCCGGGTTCTCGTCGGCGATCCAGCCCCACTTCTGGGAGGCGAAGGTCGAGGCCTTGATCGTGCGGCCGTCGACGGGCGGCACCAGGAAGCCGCTGCCTTCGGGGAGGGCGAGGTCGGCGCGGCGGTAGGCGAGGGTGACCAGGGCCATGGAGGCGTATTCGACGACGGACAGCTCGGCCGCGGCGGCCGGGGCCTCGGCGCGCAGCAGCTCGGCGGCGGCCGGGGCGGGGAGCGCGACGATCACGGCGTCCGCGCGCAGCGTCCGGTCGCCGGTGACGACCCGCCAGCCCTCCTGGTCGCGGCGCAGCTCCGTCACCCGCGCGCCCGTGACGATCTGGCCGCCCCTGGCCCGCACCGACTCCGCGACCGCGAGCGGCAGCCTGCCGATGCCGCCCTCGATGCCCATGAACACCGGGCCGGTCTGCTGAGCCGTCGCGGCCCTGGCCTGGATCTCGCGGACCGCCTCGGTCAGGGAGTCATGGCTCCGGGCGGCCTGGAAGAGCTGCGGGACGGCCGAACGCATCGAGATGCGGTAGGCGTCGCCCGCGTACACCCCGCCCAGCAGCGGCTCGACCAGGCGGTCGACGACCTCGCGGCCGAGGCGTTCGGCGACGTACGCCCCCACCGCCACGTCGTCGCCGATCTCGGTGCGGGGCAGTTCGGCGTCGCGCCCGATCCGGGCGAGGCCCTCGTCGGAGAGCACCCCGGCCAGCGCGGCGGCGGTGCCGGGCACGCCCATGACGTGGCCCTTGGGCATGGGGCGCAGGGCGCCTCGGGTCCACAGGGAGGCACTGGCGGTGGCGGGCGGCTGGAGGCGCTCGGCGAGACCGACCTCGCGGGCCAGACCGACGGCCTCGGGGCGGCGGGCCAGCATCGACTCGGCGCCGAGGTCCACGCGGACGCCCGCGATCTCGCCGGGCAGCAGCTTGCCGCCGATCCGGTCGGCGGCCTCCAGGACGGTCACGCGTCTGCCCTCGCCCACCAGCCGGTGGGCCGCCGCGAGGCCGGCGATCCCGGCGCCGATGACGACGACCTGTGCCTGTTCCGCTGGAATGTCCGCTGCGTGCATGATCCCACTCTCTCAAACACCACTGACAGTCCCGCCAGGGCCGTCGGGCCCAAGGCGCCCCGGCCGTGTGCCCGGCCCGAGTCCCGACCGTGACCGCATCGGAACCGGCCGGGCCCAACGTCCGGGACCCCTCCGGCGTCGAAGGAGCGTCAAGTCGTCACGACCCTCGGGGGGTTACGCCTCATGCGATCACGACGTTCCGTACGACCCGTCCATGCCGTCGCCGGTCTCCTGCTGGCCGCGGCCCTCGCGCTGACCGGGTGCAGCGGGGCCGCCGACACCGACTCCGGTGGCGACTCCGCGGGCGGCAACGAGGCCGCCAAGTCCCAGGCGGACGGCGCCGCGGCCGCGGACTCCGGCCACTCCGGTGCCAAGGCGGACGCCCCGCCCAAGGTCACCGCGAGCCACATCATCCGCACCGCCTCACTGACCGTGCAGGTCAAGGACGTGCCGAAGGCTCTCGACGAGGCCCGTACGACCGCCGAGAACGCCGGCGGCTTCGTCGGCAACGAGACCACGACCCGGGACAGCGGGGGCAACGAGCGCACCCGGGTGGTCCTGCGCGTGCCCGTCGACTCCTACGCGGACGTCCTCGCCGACCTCGAGGGCACCGGCAAGCTGATCGACCGCACCGCCAAGGCGCAGGACGTCACCGAGCAGGTCGTCGACGTGGAGAGCCGGATCAAGTCGCAGCGGGCCAGCGTGGCCCGGATCCGGGAGCTGATGGACCAGGCCACCAAGCTGAGCGACGTGGTGACCCTGGAGGGCGAGCTGAGCACCCGCCAGGCCGACCTGGAGTCGCTGCTCGCCCAGCAGGCCTCCCTGAAGGACCGCACGAGCCTCGCCACCATCACCCTCTCGCTGTCCGAGACCCCGGTGAGGAAGGCGGTGGCCGAGGACGACGACCCGGGTGTCGCGGACGCGCTGACGGGCGGCTGGGACGCCTTCGTGACGATGCTGCGGTGGATCGTCATGGCGGTCGCGGCGGTGCTGCCGTTCGCCGTGGGGGCGGCCCTGCTGTTCGTGCTCTGGTGGTGGCTGGTCCGCCCGCGGCTGGCCCGCCGCCCGGAGCCCGCGCCCGCGGCGACCGCGTTCGGCCCGCTGCCGACGGCCCGCCGGGCACCGGAACCGAGCGGCCGCGAGGAGGACTGACGCGAGCCCGAAATGATCGGCGCCCGTAGCGTGTTCGCATGAACATGAGCCATGGGCGGGGTACGAGGGAACGGCTGGTCGTGATCGGTGGCGACGCCGCGGGGATGTCCGCGGCGTCGCAGGCACGGCGGATGAGGAGCGCGGAGGAACTGGAGATCGTGGCCTTCGAGCGCGGTCACTTCTCCTCCTACTCGGCGTGCGGCATCCCGTACTGGGTCGGCGGCGAGGTCCGGGAGCGGGACGAGCTGATCGCCCGTACGCCCGAGGAGCACCGCGCGCGGGACATCGATCTGCGCATGCGCACCGAGGTCATGGAGATCGACGTGGCGGGGCAGCGGGTACGCGCGCGTGACGTCGATTCCGGGGCCGAGTCCTGGACGTCGTACGACAAGCTCGTGATCGCCACCGGTGCCCGCCCGATCCGGCCCGACATGCCCGGCGCCGACGCGCCGGGGGTGCACGGCGTGCAGACCCTCGACGACGGGCAGGCGCTGATCGACACGCTGGCACGCACGCGTGGCCGCCGCGCGGTCGTGGTCGGCGCCGGTTACATCGGTGTGGAGATGGCCGAGTCGCTCATCAACCGCGGCTACGAGGTGACCGTCGTCAACCGCGGCCAGGAGCCGATGTCGACGCTCG
Source organism: Streptomyces sp. NPDC043726 (assembly GCF_056436565.1). Taxonomy (NCBI): domain Bacteria; kingdom Bacillati; phylum Actinomycetota; class Actinomycetes; order Kitasatosporales; family Streptomycetaceae; genus Streptomyces; species Streptomyces sp. NPDC043726. Next base: position 50,880 of record NZ_JBWKCI010000019.1, on the reverse strand, counting down.
ACCCGGACATGGGCCGGCTGGTGCACGAGGCCATGACCGGCCTCGGCATCACCATGGTCGACGACGCCGAGGTCACCAAGATCCTCACCGGTGACGACGGCCGGGTCCGCGCGGTGGTGACGGAGGACGCCGAGTACCCGGCGGACGTCGTCGTCCTCGGCATCGGGGTCCGCCCGGAGACGGCGCTGGCCCGCGCGGCCGGCCTGCCGCTCGGCGAGCACCAGGGCCTGCTCACGGACCTGGCGATGCGGGTGCGCGGCCACGAGAACATCTGGGCGGGCGGCGACTGCGTGGAGGTCCTCGACCTGGTCTCGGGCCGGGAGCGGTACATCGCCCTCGGCACCCACGCCAACAAGCACGGCCAGGTCATCGGCACCAACGCCGGCGGCGGCTACGCCACGTTCCCCGGGGTCGTCGGCACCGCGGTCAGCAAGGTCTGCGACCTGGAGATCGCCCGTACCGGCCTGCGCGAGAAGGACGCGCGCCGGGCGGGCCTGCAGTACGTCACCGCCACCGTGGAGTCGACCAGCCGGGCCGGCTACTACCCCGGCGCCGGTTTGATGACGGTCAAGATCCTCGCCGAGCGCCGCACGGGACGGCTGCTGGGCGTGCAGATCGTGGGCCGGGAGGGCGCGGCGAAGCGCGTGGACATCGCCGCCGTGGCCCTCACCGCGGGCATGACGGTGGAACAGATGACAGCCCTGGACCTCGGTTACGCCCCGCCGTTCAGTCCGGTGTGGGACCCGGTCCTGGTGGCGGCCCGCAAGGCCACGAAAGCGGTCGCGGGCTCATAGGCGGTCGCGGGCGCATGGGCGGTCGAGGGCTCGCAGGCGGTCGCGGGCTCGCAGGCGGTCGCGGGCCGGGAGGCCCGGCGGGTGCCTAGGCCGTCCCGCTGATCCTCGGCAGCGAGGCCACGGAGGCGCTCGGCTGGGCGGCGGCCACCGGCTGCTCCCCGGTCCCCGCTCCCGACCCCGACCCCGTCGTCGTCCCCGGCCTGGCGTGCGCGGCCGAGGCCCGCACGGTCCGCAGCCGGTGGCTCACCGCCTCGTCCAGCGTCACCGGCCGCCCCGCCTGCGCGGCGAGCCGCCCGGCCTCCTGGCCGAGCCGCGCCACGTCCTCCCACGGCAGCCGCACCACCACGGAGAGCTCCGCCTCACCATCAGGCAGCGCGTGCATCGAAGGAGCAACTCGATCGTTCATCGCCCGTCCTCACGTAGACCCGGTTGTCGACCCGGCTGAGAAGCCATACGCGCGCGGGGACACCGGTGTTCACCGATTCCCCGACCCCATCCGGGGAAGAAGGAAATCGTGGTCATACCCGTCCATGACGTGAACCCCGTACGCGGTACCCCTTGGGTGACGTACGGCCTGATCGCCGCCAACGTCCTCGTGTTCCTCGCCATGCCGGGCACGTTCACGGTGCCCGGGGCGAGCCGTCTGGCCCAGACCTGTGAACTGCACGCGTTCCTGGACCACTACGCGGCGGTGCCGCGGGAGTTGATCCACGACCAGCTGCCCCGCCTGGTGCCGACCGGCGATGTCGCGGTCGGCCCGCAGGGCCCCGGCTGTGTCATCGGCGAGCCGGGCTACGACAAGTCGCCCCTGCTGTCGGTCTTCACGGCGATGTTCCTGCACGGCGGCTGGCTGCACCTGCTCGGCAACATGCTCTTCCTGATGATCTTCGGCAACAACATCGAGGACCGCATGGGCCATGTGCGGTTCTTCGTTTTCTACGTCGTCTGCGGCTACGCGGCCGGTTATGGCTTCGCGCTGCTCAACGACGGCTCCACAGACCCGCTGATCGGCGCCTCGGGGGCCGTCGCCGGGGTGCTGGGCGCCTATCTGGTGCTGTATCCGAAGGCCAGGGTGTGGGTCCTGGTGCCGTTCCTGATCTTCCTGCCGCTCCGGCTGCCGGCCTGGCTGGTGCTGGGCTTCTGGTTCGGGCTGCAGGCGGTGTACTCCTCCGGCGAGGGCATCTCCGACGCCGGGACCGTGGCGTACACGGCGCATGTCGTGGGCTTCCTCGCGGGCATGCTGCTCGCCTGGCCGCTGAAGCCCGGCACACCACCGCCGCCGGAGCCGCGCGGCCTGCTCTTCGGCAGACGGGCCCGGCCCCGGGAGACGTGGTGAGTCAGCGCGCGGTGCGGGTGTGGACGTACTCCACGAGCCGGGTCAGCGAGTCCGGGTCGGTGTTCGGCATGACGCCGTGGCCGAGGTTGAAGACATGGCCCTCGAGGCCCGCCGCCGCGTCCAGGACCTCCTGCGTCTTGGTCTCGACTGCCTGCGTGGTGGAGAACAGCACGGTCGGGTCGAGGTTGCCCTGGAGGGCCTTGCCGGGGCCGACCCGGCGGGCGGCCTCGTCGAGCGGGACGCGCCAGTCGACGCCGACGACGTCCGCGCCGGCCTCGCCCATCAGGCCGAGCAGTTCGCCGGTGCCGACGCCGAAGTGGATGCGCGGGACGCCGTAGCCCTCGACCGCCTTGAAGACCTTCGCCGAGGCGGGCATCACCGAGCGGCGGTAGTCGGCCGGGGCGAGCGCGCCGACCCAGGAGTCGAAGAGCTGGACCGCGGAGGCGCCGGCCTCGATCTGGACCTTCAAGAAGCCGGCCGTGATGTCCGCGAGCCGGTCGAGCAGCTCGGCCCACAGCTCGGGGTCGCCGTACATCATCGCCTTGGCGTTCTCGTACGTACGCGACGGACCGCCCTCGACGAGGTAACTCGCGAGGGTGAAAGGCGCGCCCGCGAAACCGATCAGCGGGGTGGCGCCGAGCTCGCGGGTGAGCAGGCCGATGGCCTCGGTGACGTAGGAGACGTCCTCGGGCGTGAGGTCGCGCAGCCGCGCCAGGTCGGCGCGGGTGCGGATCGGGTTCTCGACGACCGGGCCGACGCCGGGCTTGATGTCGAGGTCGATGCCGATGGCCTTGAGCGGGACGACGATGTCGCTGAAGTAGATCGCCGCGTCCACGTTGTGCCGGCGCACGGGCTGGAGGGTGATCTCGGTGACCAGCTCGGGGCGCATGCACGACTCGAGCATCGGGATGCCCTCGCGCACCTTGCGGTACTCCGGCAGGGACCGGCCGGCCTGCCGCATGAACCACACGGGAGTGTGCGGCACGGGCTCGCGGCGGCAGGCCTTGAGGAAGGCGGAGTCGTGCGTGGCGGTCGGCGTCGTCTCGTGTGCACTCACGCGGAAAGTCTCGCACGGCGGCGCGGGTGGGCCGTTCCCACCCGGGCCGCACGGAACAGAGCGGGTGTCTAGGCCAGCGCGGCGGCTCGGTTCCCCTTAACCTTCCCGCATGGCTGCGGCTCAGGGACGACTGTCGGACGGCACTGGTGGGATGGACGACGCGCAGGAGGAGGACCGGGAGGGAAGCGGAGCGGGGGCTCCGCCGGCTTTCCAGGCCGCGGTCCAAGCCCTGCGCGGCAGCCGGCTGAGGCCGCAGATCGAGGTGGAGGCCACCCGCCCGCCGCAGCGGCTCGCCCCGCACGCGTACGCGCTGGAGGCGACCGTCCTCGACGGCGACCAGGACCTGGCCGACGGCCGGCTGGTGCTGCTGCACGACCCGGCCGGGCACGACGCCTGGCGGGGCACGTTCCGGCTGGTGACGCTGGTACGGGCGGAGCTGGAGCCGGAGATGGCGGCGGACCCGCTGCTGCCGGAGGTGTGCTGGTCGTGGCTGACCGGTGCGCTGCAGGCCCGCGGACTGACGTACGGAGAGCCGAGCGGCACCGTCACGCGCGCGAGTTCGCACTACTTCGGCGGTCTGTCCGAACGCCCGTCGGCCTCGCAGATCGAGATCCGCGCGTCCTGGACCCCGCGCGAGGGCCTGGGCGGCGTACCGGACACCGCGGGGCATCTGGCGGCGTGGGCGGACCTGCTCGCGCAGATCGCCGGGCTGCCGCCGGCGGGCCCGGGCGACGCGGCGGTGGTGACGCTGCCGCAGCGGCGCGGACCGCAGTCGCGCTAGGAGCACGGCGGCGCTTGGAGCAGGGCGGCGCCTGGAGCACGGTCGCGCCGGGAGCGCGGCCGACTGTCACAAGTACGACGAGTGAAGCGGCTCGTGTCCGGGAAGCGATCGGCATGTATTTGTCGATACGGCCACTTTCAGTCACGAGCAGGCACTCGAACGAACCGATTCGTTCCCGAACGATCGACCGTACGTCCGAATTGCACCAATTGTTACTCACTAGATCGTGATCATTCTCTAAAGGATGCCGGGTTCGGTGCCGAAGACGTCTGTGACCTTCAAAGCCGTCCCGCCCCCAGGAGGCCTGGTGTCCGTTCTCCTCGAGCAGCCCGCAAGCCTGGTCGCCTACCGCCCGAACAAGCCGACCGCCATGGTGGTCGTGGCCGATCCCCGCGTCCGCTCCACCGTCACCCGCCACCTGTGGGCGCTCGGTGTGCGCGACGTGATCGAGGCCTCGTCCGTCGCGGAGGCCCGCCCCCGTATCGGCAACCCCCGTGACATCTGTGTCGCCGACGTCCACCTGCCCGACGGCTCCGGCCTGACCCTGCTGTCGGAGACCCGCGCCGCGGGCTGGCCCAACGGCCTCGCCCTCTCCGCCGCCGACGACATCGGCGCCGTCCGCAACGCCCTCGCCGGGGGCGTGAAGGGCTACGTCGTCACCGGCACCCGCACCAACGTCGGGCTCCCCACCCGGCCCGGTGCCGCCCCCATCGGTTCCGCCGCGGCGCGTATGCACCGCCGCCCCCCGGGTGCCCCGAGCCACCCGGGCGGCTACCGCGAACTGTCCGGCCGTGAGGTCGAGGTGCTGCGGCTGGTGGCGGAGGGCCAGTCGAACAAGGCCATCGGCGTCTCGATGGGCCTGTCCGCGCTGACCGTCAAGAGCCACCTCGCCCGCATCGCCCGCAAGCTCGGCACGGGAGACCGCGCCGGCATGGTCGCCGTCGCCCTGCGCACCGGCATCATCCACTGACCCGAGCCCCCACCCCTGACCCCGAGCCCCCACCCTTCACGGACGTGAACGGACCGGCCCACGGCCCGCCCCGTCCCTGCCCCGTCCGTCGTGAGCCGGACGATTCACTTACCTGACTGGTTTACGACCCCAAGGCGCCCGTCGACGGAACGTTCCGTCGACGGGCGCTGTCCATACACAGATACCCTTGACAGGTGACCGACGCCCAAGAGACCGCAGCAGACAGCCCACTGCGAACCACCGGAGGCGCCCCTCCGGACGACGGCGGATCGTCTGTTACGGGGGCGCCGGACGGGGCTCCGAGCCCTGAACCGACTCCTTTGCTCGAACCGCGTGAGGGCATTCCGCCCGTGATCGCCGACGAGGAGTCCCTCGCCCGGGTGATCGCCGCCTTCGCTGCCGGCTCCGGACCCGTCGCCGTCGACGCCGAACGGGCGTCCGGCTACCGCTACGGACAGCGCGCCTATCTGGTGCAGCTGCGGCGGCAGGGGGCCGGCACCGCGCTGATCGATCCGGTGGCCTGTCCTGATCTGTCCGGTCTCGGTGAGGCGCTCGCCGACACGGAGTGGGTGCTGCACGCGGCCACCCAGGACCTGCCCTGCCTCAGGGAAATAGGCATGGTGCCGACGCGGCTGTTCGACACCGAGCTGGCCGGGCGCCTCGCCGGGTTCCCCCGGGTCGGGCTCGGCGCGATGGTCGAGAGCGTCCTCGGGTTCGTCCTGGAGAAGGGGCACTCCGCCGTCGACTGGTCCACCCGCCCGCTGCCCGAGCCGTGGCTGCGCTACGCCGCGCTCGACGTCGAGCTGCTGGTGGATCTGCGGGACGCGCTGGAGAAGGAGCTGGACCGGCAGGGCAAGCTGGAGTGGGCCCGCCAGGAGTTCGACGCGATCGCCTCGGCGCCGCCCGCCGAGCCCCGCAAGGACCCCTGGCGACGGACGTCCGGGATGCACAAGGTGCGCCGGCGCCGGCAGCTCGCTGTCGTCCGGGAGCTGTGGGAGACCCGGGACCGCATCGCCCAGCGGCGGGACGTCTCCCCGGGCAAGGTGCTCTCCGACGCGGCCATCGTGGAGGCCGCGCTCGCCCTTCCGGCGAACGTGCACGCGCTGGCCGCCCTGAACGGCTTCGGCCACCGGATGGGCCGGCGTCAGCTGGAGCAGTGGCAGGCCGCCGTGGACCGGGCCAAGACGCTCTCCGAGTCGCAGTTGCCGCAGCCGGGGCAGCCGGTGACGGGGCCGCCGCCCCCGCGGGCCTGGGCCGACAAGGACCCGGCCGCAGCGGCTCGGCTCTCCGCCGCCCGGGCCGGGGTCTCCGCGCTCGCGGAGCGGCTCGCCATGCCCCAGGAGAATCTGATCACTCCGGACACCGTGCGGCGGGTGTGCTGGGAGCCGCCCCTGGAGGTGGACGCCGAGACGGTGGGCGCCGCCCTCGCGGGACACGGGGCCCGGCCGTGGCAGGTGGAGCAGGTGACGCCCGTTCTGGTGGCCGCGCTCTCCGCCTGACGGCGGCGGGACCCCGCGGCGGCACAGCGGCGTCGAGATCACGCCAAGGTCTTCGGAGGGCGGGACACCGCCCGAGGTGTGACCTTCGCCGCTTGGACCCGTGGGGCTGGGCAGCTACGTTACTCATAAGTAGCATGGTCGTAAGCGCGCGCTCAGTGCATGCGTGCCGCAGCAGTGCAGTCCCGCACCCTGGAGGAGAGCCATCGTGCCTCGTACCGTCAGGGACGTCGTCTTCGTCGACGGCGTCCGCACCCCGTTCGGCAAGGCGGGCCCGAAGGGCATCTACCACGAGACCCGCGCCGACGACCTCGTCGTGAAGGCGATCCGGGAGCTGCTGCGCCGCAACCCCGGCCTGGAGCCCGCCAAGATCGACGAGGTCGCCATCGCCGCGACCACGCAGATCGGCGACCAGGGTCTGACCATCGGCCGCACCGCGGGCATCCTCGCCGGTCTGCCGCAGTCCGTGCCCGGTTACTCCATCGACCGGATGTGCGCCGGCGCGCTGACCGCCGTCACCTCCGTCGCCGGTTCCGTGGCCTTCGGCGCGTACGACGTCGCCATCGCCGGCGGTGTCGAGCACATGGGCCGCCACCCGATGGGCGAGGGCGTCGACCCGAACCCGCGGTTCGTCAGCGAGAAGCTGGTCGACGAGTCGGCGCTGTTCATGGGCATGACCGCCGAGAACCTGCACGACCGCTACCCGACCATCACCAAGCAGCGCGCCGACGAGTACGCCGTGCGCTCGCAGGAGAAGGCCGCCAAGGCGTACGCCAACGGCAAGATCCAGGCCGACCTGGTCCCGGTCTCGGTGCGCCGCACCAACCCCGAGGCCGGCGAGACCGGCTGGGGCCTGGTCACCGCCGACGAGCCGATGCGCCCGGGCACCACCCTGGAGAACCTCTCCGGTCTGAAGACCCCGTTCCGTGTCCACGGCCGGGTCACCGCCGGTAACGCGGCCGGTCTGAACGACGGCGCCACCGCCTCCCTCATCGCCTCCGAGGACTTCGCCCGGGAGAACAACCTCCCGGTCAAGATGCGCCTCGTCTCCTACTCCTTCGCGGGTGTGGAGCCGGAGGTCATGGGCTACGGCCCGATCCCGGCCACCGAGAAGGCGCTCGCCCAGGCGGGCCTGACCATCGACGACATCGGCCTGTTCGAGATCAACGAGGCCTTCGCCGTCCAGGTGCTCGCGTTCCTGGAGCACTACGGCATCGCCGACGACGACGCCCGCGTCAACCAGTACGGCGGCGCCATCGCGTTCGGTCACCCGCTGGCCTCGTCGGGCGTGCGTCTCATGACGCAGCTGGCCCGTCAGTTCGAGGAGCAGCCTCAGGTCCGCTACGGCCTGACCACCATGTGCGTCGGCTTCGGCATGGGCGCGACGGTCATCTGGGAGAACCCGCACTTCGAGGGGGACAAGTGAGCACCACCGCTGAGCTTTTGAAGGGTGCGGCCGAGCTGTTCCCCGACGAGGTCGTGACGTCCGCGCACGTACGCCACCTCGACCTGCCGTTCGGCGCCGGGCGCTTCGCGCTCATCACGCTGGACAACGGCTTCGACCACACCAAGCCGACCACCTTCGGCCCGGCCTCGCTGGCGAACCTCAACGCCGCCATCGACCAGGTCGAGAAGGAGGCCGCGGACGGCGACATCGTCGGCGTCGGTGTCACCGGCAAGCCGTTCATCTTCGCCGTCGGCGCGGACCTGAAGGGCGTCGAGCTCCTCAAGGAGCACAAGGACGCGCTGGCCATCGGCAAGGGCGGCCACGAGGTCTTCAAGCGCCTCGCGGGCCTCGCGGTGCCGACCTTCGCGTACTACAACGGCGCCGCGATGGGCGGCGGTGTCGAGGTCGGTCTGCACTGCCGCTACCGGACCGTCTCCGCGGCGCTCCCGGCGTTCTCGCTGCCCGAGGTCTTCCTCGGCCTGGTGCCCGGCTGGGGCGGCTGCACGATCCTGCCGAACCTGATCGGCGCCGAGAAGGCCGTCTCGGTGATCATCGAGAACAGCCTCAACCAGAACAAGCAGCTCAAGGGCGCGCAGGTCTACGAGCTCGGCATCGCCGACGCGATCTTCGAGGGTGCCGACTTCCTGGAGCAGTCACTCCTGTGGACGGCCTCCGTCCTCAAGGGCGAGATCGTCGTCGAGCGCCCGGCGATCGACCGCGGCGAGGCCTGGGACCAGGCCGTCGCCAAGGGCCGCTTCATCGCCGACTCCAAGGTGCACGGCGCCGCCCCGGCCGCCTACCGCGCCCTGGACATCATCGCCGCCGCCAAGAACGGCGACCTCCAGCAGGGCTTCGACGCCGAGGACGTGGCGCTCGCCGACCTGATCATGGGTGGCGAACTGCGCGCCGGCATCTACGCGTTCAACCTGGTGCAGAAGCGCGGCAAGCGTCCCGCGGGCGCCCCGGACAAGAACCTGGCCCGCCCGGTCACCAAGGTCGGTGTCGTCGGCGCCGGTCTGATGGCCTCCCAGCTCGCGCTGCTCTTCCTGCGCCGCCTGGAGGTGCCGGTCGTGCTGACCGACATCGACCAGGAGCGCGTCGACAAGGGTGTGGGCTACGTCCACGCCGAGATCGAGAAGCTGCTCGGCAAGGGCCGTATCAACCAGGACAAGGCCAACCGCCTGAAGGCCCTGGTCACCGGTGTGCTGGACAAGGCCGAGGGCTTCGCGGACGCGGACTTCGTCATCGAGGCCGTGTTCGAGGAGATCGGCGTCAAGCAGCAGGTGTTCGCGGAGGTCGAGGCGGTCGCCCCGGCGCACGCCATCTTCGCGACGAACACCTCCTCCCTGTCGGTCACCGAGATGGCGTCGAAGCTGAAGAACCCCGAGCGGGTCGTCGGCTTCCACTTCTTCAACCCGGTCGCGATCCTGCCGCTGCTGGAGATCGTCCGCGGCGAGCAGACCGACGACGCCTCGCTGGCCACGGCCTTCGCCGTCGCCAAGAAGCTGAAGAAGACCGCGGTCCTCACCAAGGACGCCCCGGCGTTCGTCGTGAACCGCATCCTCACCCGCTTCATGGGCGAGATCCAGAACGTCATCGACGAGGGCACCCCGGTCGAGGTCGCCGAGAAGGCCATCGAGCCGCTCGGTCTGCCGATGTCCCCGCTGGTGCTCCTGGAGCTGGTCGGTCCCGCGATCGGTCTGCACGTCTCGGAGACCCTCAACCGGGCCTTCCCGGACCGCTTCACGGTCTCCCCGAACCTCGCGGCCGTCGTCAAGGCGGGCAAGCGCGGGTTCTACGTCTACGACTCCGGCAAGCCGGAGCTGGACCCCGAGGTCGCCGCGCTGCTGAAGCAGGGCGATGTCGTCCTGACCGAGGAGCAGGTCCGCGACCGCGTCCTCGACGCCGTGGCCCAGGAGATCGGGCTCATGCTCGACGAGGGCGTCGTCGCCGAGGCCCAGGACATCGACCTCTGCCTGATCACGGGCGCCGGCTGGCCCTTCCACCTGGGCGGCATCACGCCGTACCTGGACCGCGAGGGTGTCTCCGAGCGCGTGAACGGCAAGAAGTTCCTGGCCCCGGGTGTGGCGTCGGTTCCGGCGTAACGTCTCGTACGGCTGTGAAGAGGGCCTCCGCCTCGGCGGGGGCCCTCTTCCCGTCGCTCAGACGGTCTGCCAGGCCGCCAGCGCGAGTCCCGGCTCGTCCTTCTGGCGGGCCAGGCGCAGAACGCCGTCCGGGGTGAGGCTGGCGGCCACCACCCGGCCCTCGGCGTCCTCCGCCACGGCGACCCGGGTGCCCACCGGCAGCGCCGGTCCCGACTCCGTCCACCACAGGCCCGCCGACTCCCGCTCCGTCGGATACGCGGCGAACGCCACGCGGCCGGAGGAGGAGCGCTGGGCGAGCAGGGTGCAGTCGTGACCGCCCAGGACGCAGCGGACGGCGGAGACCGGCCCCGGGCCCGCGACGGCGATGAGCGGGACCGGGTCGCCGTCCGGACGCCAGGCGTGCAGCATGCCGTCGGGGTCCGCGAAGAAGAGGGTCGTGTGCTCCTTCGAGGTGGGCAGCGCGCTGAGCGTCCCCGGGGCGACCTCGGCGGTCAGCGGGTCCGCCGCCACCGGCCGGGCGCCGGGTTCCTGCTGGAGCCAGCGCAGGACCCCGGCGGGGCCGACGGCGTACACCTCGACCAGGCCCGACTCCGCGCTGACGGCGACGAGTTCCTCACCGACCCTGGAGCCCTTCAGGTCGTGCCAGGTGTTCCAGCCGCCGCGCTCCTTCTGGTTGATGGTGTGCACGCCCTTGCCGCGATTGCGTACGAAGAGGTACACGCGGCCCTCGGTGTCGACGGCGACGGCCGGGGTGCCGGTGCGCTCGCCGGTCTTGTTGGGGTGGCCGATGGGGATCCAGTCCAGCGCCGCGAGCCGGGGGCGGAAGTGGGTGGAGTGCACCAGGCCGGATTCACCTGAACGGGTGGGCCGCCAGGCGACCAGTTGGGCGTAGCCGTCGGCGCCCTGGCCCAGGGCGAAGCCCGCCTGGACCTTCTGGTCACCGCCCACTCGGCGGGGCGCGTCCCAGCTGCCGCCGGGGACATGTTCCGCACGGCACAGGACGGCGTCCTGGGTGTGCCAGTAGACGCTGAGGCGGCCGTCTCGGCCGCGTATGAGCCAGTCGCCGTTCACCGGATCACTTTAAACGGGGGCGTCCCTGGCAGCGCGTGCGACCCTGGGGCCATGGAGGCTCCTTTGCTGGTGATCGTCGATGCCGCGAACGTCGTCGGGTCGGTGCCCGACGGGTGGTGGCGGGACCGGCGGGGGGCGGCGGAGCGCCTGCGGGACCGGCTGGCGGCGGACGGGGTGCCGGGGCGGGCGGGGCCGGTCGAGATCGTGCTCGTGGTGGAGGGGGCGGCTCGGGGGGTCCCTTCGGTCGACGGCGTGCACGTGGAGTCCGCGCCGGGGAGCGGTGACGACCACATGGTGCGGCTGGTCGCCGACCGGGCGGACGGACGTCCGTGCCTGGTGGTGACGGCGGACCGGGAACTGCGGCGGCGGGTGACGGAGTTGGGCGCGGAGGTGGCGGGACCGCGGACGGTACGGCCGTGAGGCCAGGAGCGTTTGTGGAGCACGGCTCCGCCCACCGTCGCCACCTCCTCGTACCCCTCCAGCAGCCGTCGTAGCGGGCGGATCCGGTCCGGGGCGTACGGCTTGCCGCGGGAGTCGTCGACGATCAGGGCCGGGGGGTCGGCCAGTTCGGTGCGGAAGGTGGTCCAGGCGCCCGCCACGGCGTACCGCTCCCCCACCCCCGGGCCGTCCCGGCCGCCGCTGTAGTTCGTCAGGAGGCCCGCCGTCAGGTACCGGGTCGCCGGGGTGCGGTCGGCGAGCCAGTACGTCTCCGGGTGTATCCCCCACAGCAGGATCCGGTCGCCGGGAGCGGTGTGCGCGGTGATCGCCCGCGCCAGGCGCTCGGCGTGGGTCAGTTCCGGGCGGGGGGCGAGCAGGCCCCAGGCCAGGAACAGGGCGCAGGCGCAGGCCGAGGCCGCCGCCGCGCTCCGGGCCCGGGTGCCGCGCAGGGCCGCCGCCGCCAACAGGGCCAGCGGGGGTGTCAGTTGCAGGTAGTAGTGGCCGAAGAAGTGGAAGCCGAGCACCACCGCCCCGGCCGACGAGAGCAGCCACAGCAGGGCGTCCGCCGTCCCGGTACGCCGGGTGCGCACGGCCCGTACGACCGCCGGGAGCAGGCCCGCGCAGGCCACCGTCAGGATCGCCGTGTTCGTCAGCGCCCTGGCCAGGACGTGGAGTTCGGACCCCGTGAAGGACGCGTACGCCCCCGATCCGGTGACCGTCCAGAACAGGAAGCCGCCCGGCGTCGTCAGCACCGCCGCGGTCAGCACCGGCGTCGCCGCGCCCACCCCCAGCCGCAGCAGCCCGCCCCAGGAGGCGCCGCACAGCCACAGCACCGGCACCAGGACCGCCCCGCCGGTCTGTTTGGCGAGGAACGCGCAGCCGACCGCCGTACCGGCCGCGGCCCAGCGCCGCCGGTCCGCGCACCACATCGCGGCCGCCGTGCAGGGCAGCATGAACACCTCGAAGGTGGCCGCCTGCGCGTCCTCGGGGTTGAGGCCGACGGAGATCAGCAGGTACAGCACCCCGGCCGTGCGGCCCGCCGGGTCGCCCCAGCGGCGGCGGGCCAGCGAGGCGAGCAGGACCGCCGTCAGCAGCTGGGCCAGCACCGCCAGCACCCGCACCGACGTGAGCGAGTCCGAGCCGGCCAGCGCGAACGCGCCCTGGTACAGCCACGGCACGAGCGGCGGCTTGCGGTCCACGACCGTCTCGTACAGCTCCCCGCCGGCCGCCAGCATCCGGGCCTGTACGGCGAGATAGCCCTCGTCGGGGTTCCACAGGGGCCGTGTGAAGGACGGGACGCGGGTCAGGCAGGCCAGGAGCGCGAGGACGGGCAGCAGGCGGCTCCAGTAGCCGTGGCCCGCTCGCCGCGCGGATACGGAGCGTTGCGGGGCGAAGGGCTCGGCGTACATGGAAGTGCACGCTATCCGGCCCCGCAGTCCCTACCTAAGCGGGACATACGGGGCCGGGGCGTCAAACAGAACGGACTACTCCGCGTCGCCTCGGGGAGGCTGCACCGTACCGCCGACCGAGGCCTGCTCCTCCCGCCCGAGGCGGCTGTGGGAGCGGCCGTAGAGGAAGTACACGACGAAGCCCGCGGCCATCCAGATCGCGAACCGGACCCAGGTCTCGGCGGGCAGGTTGATCATCAGCCACAGCGAGGCGCACACCGACAGGATCGGGATGACCGGCACCCACGGGGTGCGGAAGGCCCGGTGCAGGTCGGGGCGCGTCCTGCGGAGGATGATCACGCCGATCGAGACGACCACGAAGGCGAACAGGGTGCCGATGTTCACCAGGGCGGCGAGTTCGGTCAGCGGGGTGAAGCCGGCGAGCACCGCGATGATCACACCGAGCAGGATGGTCGGCCGGTGCGGGGTCTTGAACCGCGGGTGGACGTGGGAGAAGAAGCGCGGCAGCAGTCCGTCCCGGCTCATCGCGAAGAAGACCCGGGTCTGGCCGAGCAGCAGGATCATGCAGACCGTCGTCAGGCCGACCGCGGCGCCGAAGCTGATGAAGCCCGCGAACCAGGGATGCCCGGTGGCCTTGAAGGCGTCGGCGAGCGGCGCGTCCACGGACAGCTCGCTGTAGTGCTGCATGCCCGTGACGACGATCGACACGGCGACGTACAGCGCGGTGCAGATGAGGAGGGAACCGATGATGCCGCGCGGCATGTCGCGCTGCGGGTTCTTGGTCTCCTCGGCGGCCGTGGCCACCACGTCGAAGCCGATGAAGGCGAAGAACACGACCGAGGCGGCGGTGAAGATGCCCATCACGCCGAAGTTGGAGGGAGCCCAGCCGAACATCAGCTGGATCAGCGGGGCCTGGAGACTCTCCCCCGCCTCCACGGCCTGCGTCTTCGGGATGAAGGGGTCGTAGTTGTCGCCGTCGATCAGGAAGGCGCCCGCGATGATCACGGTCAGCACGACCGTCACCTTGATGGCGACGACGAGCGAGGTGATCCGCGCCGACAGCTTCATGCCGAGCACGAGGATGAAGGTGAGGACGAGGACGAGTGCGGCGGCGAGGATGTCGAAGCCGAAGGCGTCGGCGCCCTCTCTGCTGCCCAGGCCCGCGGGCATCTCCCAGCCCGCGTTGTCCATGAGCGACTGGACGTAGCCCGACCAGCCGACGGCCACCACCGCCGTGCCGAGCGCGAACTCCAGGACCAGGTCCCAGCCGATGATCCAGGCGGGCAGTTCCCCGAGGGAGGCGTACGAGAAGGTGTAGGCGGACCCGGCGACCGGCACCGTGGAGGCGAACTCGGCGTAACAGAGCGCGGCGAGCGCGCAGGCGACGCCGGCCGCCACGAAGGCCAGGGCGACGGCGGGCCCGGCGTTGTTCTTGGCGACGGTGCCGGTCAGGACGAAGATGCCGGTGCCGATGATGACACCGACGCCGAAGACCGTCAGATCGAGCGCGGACAGGGATTTCTTGAGCGCGTGCTCCGGTTCCTCGGTATCGAGGATGGACTGCTCGACCTTCTTCGTCCGGAAGAGGGTGTTGCTCATGGGCGTACCTCCGACGCTTGTCGTCCTCGACATGATCGAGAGGGGGCGTGGTGCGTATGCCCTGACACAAGCGATGTCACACGGACGGGCCGGTTCCACCACCGCAAAGGGGGTGTGGAACCGGCCCATTCGGCGGTACTCAGTCGCGCGCGGATTCCACCTGGTCGACCTCCGCGGCCGTACGGTCGAACCGGCCGTCCAGCTTGGAGACCAGCCCGGTGACCTGGCGGGCGATGTCCGGGGCCGTGAGGCCGATCTCCGCCATGACCTCGGCGCGCGAGGCGTGGTCGAGGAAGCGCGGCGGGATGCCGAAGTCGCGCAGCGGGACGTCGACGCCAGCGTCCCGCAGCGCCTGGGCCACGGCGGAGCCGACGCCGCCGACGCGGGAGTTGTCCTCGACGGTGACGACCACCCGGTGCCGCTCGGCGAGCGGGGCCATGGCCTCGTCGACGGGCTTGACCCAGCGCGGGTCGACGACGGTGGTGGTGATGCCCTGCTTGTCGAGGAGGTCCGCGATCTCCAGGCACATCGGCGCGAGGGCGCCGACGGAGACGAGCAGCACGTCGGGCCGGTCGGTGCCGGGCTCGCGCAGCACGTCCATGCCGCCGACGCGGCCCACGGCCGGTACGGCGGGGCCGACGGCGCCCTTGGAGAAGCGGACCACGGTCGGCGCGTCCGTGACCTCGACGGCCTCCCGGAGCTGGGCGCGGACCTGGTCGGCGTCGCGCGGGGCGGCGAGCCGGAGGCCGGGCACGACCTGGAGGATCGACATGTCCCACATGCCGTTGTGGGAGGCGCCGTCGGTGCCGGTGATGCCGGCCCGGTCCAGGACGAAGGTCACCCCGCACTTGTGCAGGGCCACGTCCATCAGGACCTGGTCGAAGGCGCGGTTGAGGAAGGTGGCGTAGACGGCGAAGACCGGGTGCAGTCCGCCGGTGGCGAGGCCGGCCGCGGAGACGGCGCCGTGCTGCTCGGCGATGCCGACGTCGTAGACCCGCTCCGGGAAGGCCTTGGCGAACTTGTCGAGGCCGACCGGCTGGAGCATGGCGGCGGTGATGGCGACGACGTCCTCGCGCTCCTTGCCGAGCGCGACCATCTCCTCGCCGAAGACGGACGTCCAGTCGGCCCCGGAGGAGGCGATCGGCAGTCCGGTGTCGGGGTGGATCTTGCCGACGGCGTGGAAGCGGTCCGCCTCGTCCTGGAGGGCGGGCTGGTAGCCGCGGCCCTTCTCGGTGAGGCAGTGCACGATGACCGGGCCGCCGAAGCGCTTGGCGCGGGCCAGGGCGGACTCCAGGGCCTCGATGTCATGGCCGTCGATGGGGCCGACGTACTTCAGGCCGAGGTCCTCGAACATGCCCTGCGGGGCGATGAAGTCCTTCAGGCCCTTCTTGGCGCCGTGCAGGGTCTCGTAGAGCGGCTTGCCGACGACCGGGGTGCGGTCCAGGATCTCCTTGGTGCGGCTCAGGAAGCGCTCGTAGCCGTCGGTGGTGCGCAGCGTCGCGAGGTGGTTCGCCAGGCCGCCGATGGTGGGCGCGTAGGACCGCTCGTTGTCGTTGACGACGATGACGAGGGGGCGGTCCTTGGCCTCGGCGATGTTGTTCAGCGCCTCCCAGGCCATACCGCCGGTGAGGGCGCCGTCCCCGATCACGGCGACGACGTGGTCGTCGCGTTTGCGGATCTCATTGGCCTTCGCCAGGCCGTCGGCCCAGCCGAGGACCGTCGAGGCGTGGCTGTTCTCGATGACGTCGTGCTCGGACTCCCCTTGCGAGGGGTAGCCGGACAGGCCGCCCTTCATCTTCAGCCGGGAGAAGTCCTGGCGGCCGGTGAGGAGCTTGTGGACGTAGGACTGGTGGCCGGTGTCCCACAGCACCTTGTCCTTCGGCGACTCGAAGACCCGGTGCAGGGCGATGGTCAGCTCCACCACACCGAGGTTGGGGCCGAGGTGGCCGCCGGTCTTGGACACGGCGTCGACGAGGAAGGTCCGGATCTCCTCTGCCAGCTGGTCCAGCTGCTCCAGGCTGAGCCGGTCCAGATCGCGCGGTCCCCTGATGCGGGTCAGCAGCGGCACCCGTGCCTCCTTGCAGTAGAGCTGTTCGAGCTGTTGCCGGGCTTGTCGAGTCTAATGTTCCGTCTTCGCGGACCGCGCCCGGGCGGTGCGTCGTAGGTCACGCAAGCCGCTGTACCCACAATGCGGCGTTCCTACGACATGACTGTTGCCCGGTACCCCCATTGGTACCGGGCAACAGGTCTCACGGGATGCGCTAGGCGCGGCCGGCGGTCTTCTGGGTCTTGCGGGTGACCGCGTCGATGACGACGGTCGCCAGCAGCACACCACCGGTGATCATGTACTGGACCGGGGAGGCGATGCCCTCCAGGGCCAGGCCGTACTGGATCGAGACGATCACGAGAACACCGAGCAGGGCGTTCCACGTGCGGCCCCGGCCACCGAACAGCGAGGTACCGCCGATGACTGCCGCCGCGATGGCGTTCATCAGCAGGTCACCGGCGCCGGCGCCCTGGTTCGCCGAGGCGATCTTGGACGCGATGAACAGACCGCCGATGGCGGCGAAGGTGCCGGAGATCGCGAAGACCGAGATCCGGACCATCTCCACGTTGATGCCCGCGCGGCGGGAGGCCTCGACGCTGCCGCCGAGCGCGAACACCTTGCGGCCGTAGGCGGTGCGGCGCAGCACGAAGTCCGTCAGCAGCAGGACCGCGATGAAGAGCACCACGGCCAGCGGCAGGCCCTTGTAGGAGTTGTAGACGGCGGCCACGGCGAAGGAGACGATCGCCAGCAGCACGGTGCGCAGGATGGTGTCGCTCAGCGGCCGGGACGGCACACCCGCGGCCTCGCGGCGGCGGTTGCCGTAGAAGGAGCTGAGGAAGAACAGCGCGGTCGCGGCGATGGCGAGACCGTAGGCGGCGGCCACATCGGAGAAGTAGTAGCTGGTCAGCTTGGCGACGATGCCGTCGCTGTCCAGGTTGATGGTGCCGTTGTCGCCCAGGATCTTGAGCATGAAGCCGTTCCAGAACAGCAGACCGGCCAGGGTCACGGCGAAGGCGGGGACGCCGATCTTCGCGAAGAAGAAGCCGTGGATGGCGCCGGCGGCCGTACCGGTGAGGATGGCCAGCACGAAGGCGAGCCACTCGTTCATGCCGTTGGTGACGTTCAGCACCGCGAAGCTGGCGCCCGCGACACCGGAGACCGAGCCGACCGACAGGTCGATCTCGCCGAGCAGCAGGACGAACACGATGCCGACGGCGATCATGCCCGTGCCGACCATGGCGACGGAGATGTCGGACAGGTTGCCGGCCGTCAGGAAGTTGGAGTTCAGGCTCTGGAAGATGATCCAGATGACCGCCAGACCGATGACGACCGGGATGGAACCCAGGTCGCCGGCCTTCATCTTGCGCTTGAACTCGCTGACGTAGCCCGCGAAGCCCTTCTCGCGCACCAGCAGCCGGGGGTCGACGGCGACGTCGGAGCCGCGCGCCGCCTCGGGGTTCTCCACCGCGAGGTCCTCGGGAGGCGTGGAGGTCTTGTCGATGCTCACTTCTGAGCCTCCCCATTGCTGCGCGCCGCACGACGGGTCACGGCGTTGTCCGTGGCACCGGTGATGGCGGAGATGATCTCTTCCTGCGAGGTCGACTTGACCTCGAAGACGCCGTTGTTGCGCCCGAGGCGCAGGACGGCGACCTTGTCGGCCACCGCCTTCACATCGGCCATGTTGTGGCTGATGAGGATGACGGCGTGGCCGCGCTCGCGCAGCCGCTCGACCAGGTCGAGGACCTGGGCGGTCTGCTCGACACCGAGGGCCGCGGTGGGCTCGTCGAGGATGACCAGCTTGGGCTCGCCCAGCATGGAGCGGGCGATGGCGACCGTCTGGCGCTGACCGCCGGAGAGCGAGGCGATCGGGATACGAACGCTGGGGATGCGGATCGACAGCGTGTCCAGCAGCTCGCGGGAGCGGCGCTCCATCTCCACCTCGTCCAGGACGCCGCGCTTGCGCACTTCCCGGCCCAGGTAGAGGTTGCCGACGACATCGATGTTGTCGCACAGCGCGAGGTCCTGGTAGACCGTCGCGATGCCCAGGGCCTGGGCGTCGTGCGGCCGGTTGATCGTTACGGCCTTGCCGTCCCACTCGATGACGCCGTCATCGATGGGGTGCACGCCGGCGATCGTCTTGACCAGCGTGGACTTTCCGGCGCCGTTGTCGCCGACCAGGGCGACCACCTCACCGGCGTGGACCTCAAGCTCTACGTCGGTGAGCGCCTGGACGGCACCGAATCGCTTGGAGACCCCGCGCAACGCCAGCACGGGCGTAGCGGACACGTGAACCATCTCCTTCGCCGCCTGACCCGGCGGGAGGTTGTGCAAAGAATGAGGGGGAGTTCCGTCCGGCGCCCCGCGCCGAGCTTTGCGGGGCTGTCGAATGCGCGGAGCGCCGGAGGGAGCCTGGAGCCTGCGAGTCCTTCGGGAGTTTCCGGTAACGGGATTCAAGGACGAATTCCGTTACCGGGGAAGGGACTTGCGGCTGATTACTCGAGGCCGATCTTCTCGCAGGCCGCCTTGTACTTGGCGGTGCAGATCTCGGCGACCGTGTAGACGCCGTCCTTGACGACGGTGTCGTTGATGTTCTCCTGGGTCAGCGAGGTGACGTCGACCAGGACGGACGGGATGCCCTTGTTGGTGGGGCTGTCGACCTTGTCCTTGGCGACGGAGTCGAGCGACTTGCCCTGGGCGAGCGCGACGGCCATCTCGGCGGCGGCGTCGGCCTCGGGGGCGTACGGCTTGTAGACGCTCATGTACTGCTCACCCGTGACGATGCGCTGCACACCGGCGAGCTCGGCGTCCTGACCGGTCACCGGGACGTCGTCGATGCCGGCGGCCTTGAGGGCGGTGATGATACCGCCGGCCATGCCGTCATTGGCGGAGTAGACGCCGATGATCTTGTCCTTGCCGATCGCCGAGATCGCGCCCTCCATGTTGGCGTTGGCGTTCTCCGGCTTCCACTCCTTGGTGTCGTACTCCTTGCCGATGTTCACCTTGCCGTCGAGGACGGAGTGCGCGCCCTCCTTGAACTGGGCGGCGTTCGGGTCGGTGGAGGAGCCGTTCATCATGACGATCTGGCCGTCCTTGGCCTTGTCGCCGAGGGCCTTCAGGAGGGCCTCGCCCTGGGTCTTGCCGACCGTCACGTTGTCGAACGAGGTGTAGGCGTCGATCGGGCCCTGCGCCAGGCGGTCGTACGCGACGACCGGGATGCCCGCGTCCTTGGCCTTCTGCACGGAGGACTTGATGGCCGCGGAGTCCACCGCGTCCAGGATGATCACGTCCACCTTGTTGGTGATCATCGAGTCGACCTGCTGGCTCTGCGTGCTGGCGTCCTGCTTGGCGTTGGCGTAGACGACCTCGCCCTTGCCGTTCGTCAGCTCACCGATCTTCTTCTCGATGAGCGGGCGGTCGAACTTCTCGTAACGCGCGGTCTGGTTCTCCGGCAGGAGCAGACCGACCTTGATGTCGTCGCCCTTCTTGGCGCTCGACTCGGTGGATCCGTTGTCGCCCGCTTCATCGGCGCTGCCACAAGCGGCGAGCGAGATGGCCATTGCACCTGCGGCAACGGCGACGGCGGCACGACGCATACGCGTGTTCACTCTAGAAACCTCCCTGACGAGGCCGCGTCGTTGCGGCCGAGGTGGCTGGAAGTCAACTCGGCCACGCGTGCGACGTCAAGAAGTAAATCCTTAACGGGTTGGCAACGGTGCCATCCGTTCTCTAAGTGAAGGCGGGTGCCGCAGCGTGCAGGGTGCCGTCCAAAAGGGTCGAATCGCCCATCTCGCTGAGTGCGAGAGCAAGCGCTCCGAGCACCTCCGCACGGCCTCCAAGGGCCCCTGGGAGAACGGAGAGTTGACGTGCCGCGCTGGGGATCGCGTACCGGCTCACGGACTCCCTGATGGGCCCGAGAACCAGCTCGCCGGCCTCGGCGAGATCGCCGCCGAGGACCACCCGGCTCGGGTTCAGGAGATTGCAAAGATTGGCCACTCCACTGCCGATGTGTCGGCCGACGTCGGCGATCACCCGACGGCAGCCCGGGTCTCCGTCCCTGGCCAGCCGCACGACGCCTTCCATGGTGAGATCCGTGCCGTGACTGGACTGGAGGAGCGGGAGCACATAGCGCGCGGCAGCGAAGGTCTCCAGGCAGCCCCGGTTTCCGCAGCGGCAGACCGGGCCGGACTCATCAAGTGTAATATGTCCGATTTCACCTGCTGTGCCGCCGGGCCCCCGGTAGATCTTCCCGTTGATCACCAGACCCGCGCCGACACCGCTCGCGACCTTGATGTACGCCAGGTCCCGCACCCCCCGGCCGCTCCCCCAGACCAGCTCTCCGAGGGCGCCGAGGTTGGCGTCGTTGTCCACGTGCACCGGCACCCCGAGCCGTCCGCCCAGCTCCTCGGCGGGTTTGGTGCCGGTCCAGCCCGGCAGGATGGCGGTCGAGCCGAGCGTCCCGGACTCCACGTCGATCGGACCCGGCACACCGAGGCCCACGCCCGCGACCTTCGAGCGATCCACCCCCGTCGCCGCGATCAGGCGGTTGACCAGCTCTTCCGCCCGGTCGAAGCCCTGTGTCGAGGAGGCGTCCACGTCCAGCGGCTCGGACTCCTCGGCCAGCACCTGGTGGGCGAGGTTGCCGATCGCGACGCGCAGGTGGGCGTGGCCGAAGTCGACGCCGATGACGATGCCGGCGTCCCCGCTCAGCGAGACGCTGCGGGCCCGGCGGCCACCCGCCGAAGTGGGCGTGACCTCGACGGTCCCGCCGTCCTTCAATTCCCGGACGATATTGGATACCGTCGCCGCCGACAGACCCGTCGTCCTGGCGATCTCCGCCTGGGTGAGCGAGCCGGCCAGCCGTACGGCCCGGACGACCCGTTCCAGGTTGGCTCGGTGCAGCGACGACTGCGACCCCGGAGTCTCCACGACGACCTCCTGCGCGCGGGACCGCTTCAGCGAGGCCCCGTCTATGTCCAACTAGTGAACTCTAAGCTGAGCCGTTCGGGTTGCCTCCCGTCAAGAGGTTGAACAGTATCCGGGGCCTTGGACACACCGACGCACGCCGCTCCCAGGGACGGGAACGGCGTGCGTACGAGCGACTGCCGAGGGTTACTTCAAGGTGGCGGAGGTCAGACCGGCCTGCACCTGGCGCTGGAAGGACAGGTACACGACCAGCATGGGGATCATCGCGATGGTGACGCCCGCGAAGAGCACCGGAAGGTCGGAGGCGTACCCCTGCTGCTGCTGGAGCTGGATGAGCCCCTGGGTGAGCACATAGCGCTCGGGATCGTCACCGCTCTGCGGCTGCATCAGCACCGTCGGCAGGATGAACTGGTTCCACTGGCCGAGGGTGTTGAAGATGCCGACGCTGAGCAGTCCCGGCTTCGCCATCGGCAGCATGACCTGGAAGAAGGCCCGGCTGTGGGAGGCGCCGTCCAGGACCGCCGCCTCGAACACCGCCGTCGGCAGGGTCCGGAAGAAGGCGTGCATGAAGAACACCGTGAACGGCATCGAGTAGGCGATGTAGACCAGGATCAGGCCCTGGTAGGTGTTCAGCATGTCGAGGCGTTTGACCATGAAGAACAGCGGGACCAGCGCCAGGAACACCGGGAACATCGCGCCCGCGACGAAGAAGTAGTAGAGGAAGCGGTTCCCCCAGAACTGGTAGCGGGCCAGCACGTAGGCCGCCATCGAGCCGAACAGCATGGTCAGCGGGACCGAGAAGATCAGCACGATGACGGTGTTGACGAAGTAGTCCCCGATGCCCTTGTCCCAGGCCCGGGAGAAGACGTCGAACGACCAGTTCTCCGGCCAGCCGAAGGCCGAGGAGCCGATCTGCACGTCGGTCTTGAAGGAGCTGAGCACCAGCCACAGCAGCGGCAGCACGATCAGCAGCGCCCACAGGGCGAGGAAGCCGTGCGAGAAGACGTTCAGTACGACGCCCTCGCTGCGCTCGTCGCCCGGTCGGGCCGGGGTCTTGTCCGCGGGCCGCCCGGTGGGCGGGGCGGATTCCTTGATGGGTGCGCTCATCGTCGTCTCTCCCCGCTCAGAACTCGATGCGCTCGCGGCGGGTGGCGCGCAGCGTGACCACGGACACGATCAGGGTGAGCAGCAGCATGATCACGCCCATGGCGCAGGCGTAGCCGCTCTTGCCGTACAGGAGGAAGTTGCGCATCATCACCGTCGCCATGACCTCGCTGTGGTGGTCGGGCCCGCCGCCGTAGTCGCCGGAGGTCATGGTCGACACCAGGATGAACATGTCCATCGCGGCGATGCCGAGGTAGACCCAGGCGGTCTGCACGGAGTCCCACAGCAGCGGCAGGGTGATGCGGAAGAAGGTGTGGGCCCGGCCGGCGCCGTCGATCAGCGCGGCCTCGTAGATGTCCCGTGGGATGGACTGCATGGCGGCGGAGAACAGCACCAGGTAGAAGCCGACGCCGTGCCAGACGACCACCGCCATCAGCGCCCACAGCACGATGTTGGGCTCGTTCAGCCACTCCACCGGGGTGCCCTCGTCGACCAGACCGAGCTTGATGAGGAAGCCGTTGAGCATGCCGCCGCCGTCGCTGCGGTACACGGCGCCGAACAGCACCGCCATGATGGCCAGCGACAGCACTTGCGGGAAGAAGTAGACGATCTTGTAGAACCTGGATCCGGCGACCCCGGAGACCCCGCCGGCCCGCCCGCGCCCGCCCGCGTTCAGCATGAACGCGAAGAACAGCGCCAGCAGAATGGTGATCGCCGGGATGAAGATCAGGAACAGGATGTTGTGCCAGATGGCACTCATGAAGATGTCGTCCTTGAACAACGCCACGTAGTTGTCCAGGCCGACGAAGCTGAAGGTCTGCGACTGACCCTTCCAGTCGGTCAGCGAATAGCCGAACGTCTGGATGTACGGCCAGATCACGAAGATCACATACAGCGCCACGGGGACGAAGAGAAACCCCGCGACGAACCGGTACTGCCCTTTGCGCATTGGCGTTTCCTGCCCTGAAGTCCCGTTCCGGGCCGGAGTTCTCGCTCCGGCCCGGAGTGCGGTCGGTCGAGATCAGTCCCGTCGGTTCTTCTTGGACTCCGGGTCCTTGGCCTGCTTGTCCACCGCGGCCTGCGCCCGCTTCAGCCACTCCTTGGGCTGGATGCGCTTGGCCATCAGCTCGTTGGAGGCGTTCTCGATGGCCGTGTTCATCTCGCTGTACCACTCGGTGTACAGGAAGCGGAAGGTGTTCTCGCCGGCCGCCTTGGACGCCTCGACGGTCGACTGGGTGCCGGGACGCAGCTGGACGCTCGCGTCCACGCCGTCCTGGAGGATGGTCAGCGAGTTCGCCTCCTTGGCGAACAGCGTCGACCACTCCTTGGAGAGCATCGACCGCATGAACTCCTTGGCCGCGGGCAGGTTCTTCGCCTTGGCCGGGATGATGAACGGCTCGCCGGAACCGGCCCGGATCGCCTCGAACGGCAGCTGGCTGTCGGGCAGCAGCGGCATCGGCAGGAACTTCATGTCGAAGTCCTCGGGCGTCTGCTTCAGCTGCTCGTTCTCCAGCCAGGAACCGCTGGTGATGAAGGCCGCCTTGTACTGGTTCCACCGGGTCTGGGACTCGGTGTGGGTCAGGCCGTTCGTACCGGGCATCAAGTAGCCCTTCTCGACGACCTCGTAGATCGCCTCGACGGCGGCGGTCGCGGCGTCCGAGCCGACGAACGCCTTGGGGTCGAGGTTGTCGATCGCCTTCATCGCGTCCAGGCCGCCGGTCTTGGCGATCAGGTCCATGATGGCGACGTTGATGTAGTACGGGTACTTGCCCTGGTGGGCGAGGCCGCCGATGCCCTGGGACTTGGCGTCCTTGCACAGGGCCAGGAAGTCGTCCCAGGTCTTCGGCGGCTCCCAGCCCTTCTCCTGGAAGAGCTTGCCGGAGTACCACAGGCCCCACACCGTGTAGATGTAGTTGAGCGCGACGACCTTGCCGCTCTGCATGCCCGCGTCCAGCGTGCCCGGGATCAGGGTGTCGCGGACCGTCTTGCCCGGGTCGTCGATCGACGGGGCGTCCAGGACCTCGGCGAGGTCGAGGAGCTGGCCGTTCTTGGCGAGCACGTCGATCGGGATCTGCTGGGCGCCGGAGTTGTCGACGATGTCCGGCGGGGTGTTGGCGTTGAACCGCGGCTGGAGCTTGCCGGTGATCTCCTGGGTGCCGGTGTGGGTCGAGGTGACCCCCCACTTCTTCTTGAAGGACGCCTCCCACGCCTTGGCGTAGTCGTCGCCGTAGCCGCCCTTGAAGACGACGACGTCGAGCTTGCTGCCCTTCTTCACGCCGAAGGGGTTGTCCTTCGACGTCTTGCCCTCGTTCTCGGTGCCCGAGTCTTCGTCCCCGCCGCCGCTCGCGCAGGCGGACAGGAAGCTCATCGTGGGTACCGAGATCAGGCCGAGCGCGGCGGACCGCTTGATCAGATCGCGGCGGTTCGTGCCCACAACTGTGCTGTTCGGGTCGGTGTTGGATCCCATGCTCAAGTCCTCGCCTTCTCCAGGACTCAGGCGGTGAACCGGATCCTCCCCGGCACCGCGGTCAGGTCAAGCAGGGTCATGCAGGAAGTACCGTGAATCGCCGACAGGTATAGTCCACTTCCCGCCAGGGGAGCAAGATCGAATGCAAGGTTGGCCGGTGGTCTTTTCCGAGTTGAGACCTCTCGGAAATATGAGCGGGCTGTGTACGGCCTGACGGAAATATCCGCGCCATCACCCCCGAATGCCGCAGCCAACACCCTTGACACAACAGGCGACTTGAGCCACAACTAATCCTTGCGCACCGAAGCTGACAACGTTGTCCAGAGCGCGGGGAGAGTGCTTGCCGATGAGTTCGCCGATGAGGCACAGACGTGGCACGGCGGTCGCGTGGACGACCGCCTTCGCTTTGGCAGTGGGCTCCCAGGGCGTCGCGGTCGCCCTGCCCGAGGCCCCCACCGCCGACCGGGAGTTCAGCTCCTCCTTCGAGTCCGGCGACCCGGCCCCGGACTGGCTCAACACCGTCGACACCGCGCCGGACGGCAGCAAGCGGACCGCCGGCGTGGACGGCGGGTACAGCACCGGCATTCCGGGCAATGTGACCGATCAGGTCACGGACGTCCGCGCGAGCGGGGAGAACACCGGCGCCCGCGAGGTGAAGGAGAACCTCGTCGACGTCGAGCCGAGCACCAAGTGGCTGACCTTCACCCCCACCGGCTGGGTGGAGTTCGACCTGGCCACACCGGTCAAGGTGGTCACCTACGCGCTCACGTCGGCCAACGACCACGAGGAGCGCAACCCGCGGGACTGGACTCTCCAGGGCTCCACGGACGGCACGAACTGGACCACGGTGGACACCCGCTCCGGGGAGTCCTTCTCCGAGCCGTTCCAGACGAAGACGTACGACATCGCCAATCCCGGTGAATACCGGCATTTCCGGCTGAACATCACCAAGAACAACGGCGGTGACATACTCCAGCTCGCCGACGTCCAGTTCTCCAAGGGCGGGGGCGCCGACCCGATCCCGCAGGACATGCTCTCGCTCGTCGACCGCGGCCCGACCGGCTCGCCGACGGCGAAGGCGGGCGCCGGCTTCACCGGCAAGCGGGCGCTGCGCTACGCCGGCCGGCACACCTCGGACGACCGGGCGTACTCGTACAACAAGGTCTTCGACGTCGATGTGGCCGTCGGACGCGACACCCAGCTGTCGTACCGGATCTTCCCGTCCATGGCGGACGGGGACCGCGACTACGACGCCACGAACGTCTCCGTCGACCTCGCCTTCACCGACGGCACGTATCTGAGCGATCTGAAGGCGACCGACCAGCACGGCTTCCCGCTGACCCCGCAGGGGCAGGGAGCCGCCAAGATCCTGTACGTCAACCAGTGGAACAACGTGGCCTCGCGGATCGGGTCGGTCGCGGCCGGCAAGACCGTCGACCGGATCCTGGTGGCCTACGACTCCCCCAAGGGCCCGGCGAAGTTTAGGGGCTGGCTGGACGACGTGGCGCTGAAGGCCGTACCGCGGGAGCGGCCGAAGGCGCATCTGTCGGACTACGCGGTGACGACCCGCGGCACCAACTCCAGCGGCGGCTTCTCGCGCGGCAACAACTTCCCCGCGACGGCCGTGCCGCACGGCTTCAACTTCTGGACGCCGGTGACCAACGCCGGCTCGCTGAGCTGGCTCTACGACTACGCGCGGTCCAACAACGCCGACAACCTGCCGACGATCCAGGCGTTCAGCGCGAGCCACGAACCGAGCCCGTGGATGGGCGACCGGCAGACCTTCCAGGTGATGCCGTCCGCCGCGTCCGGCACGCCCGAGCTGGGCCGTGAGGCCCGGCAGCTGGCCTTCCGGCACGAGAACGAGACGGCTCGGCCGTACTACTACGGCGTGCGCTTCGAGAACGGCCTCAAGGCGGAGATGGCGCCGACCGACCACGCGGCCGTCATGCGCTTCACCTACCCCGGCGACGACGCGAGCGTGCTCTTCGACAACGTCACCGACCAGGCGGGGCTGACGCTCGACAAGGAGACCGGGACGTTCACCGGCTACTCCGACGTGAAGTCGGGGCTGTCGACGGGGGCGACCCGGCTGTTCGTGTACGGCGTGTTCGACGCGCCCGTGACGGAGGGCAGCTCGGCCGGGGTCAAGGGCTACCTGCGGTTCAAGCCCGGGAACAGGACCGTCACCCTGCGGATGGCGACCTCGCTGATCAGCGTCGACCAGGCGAAGGACAACCTGCGCCAGGAGGCCCCGGAGGGCACGTCCTTCGACGCGGTGAAGAACCGGGCCCAGCGCCAGTGGGACCGGATACTCGGCAAGGTCGAGGTGGAGGGCGCCACGCCGGACCAGCTGACCACCCTCTACTCCAGTCTGTACCGGCTGTACCTGTATCCCAACTCCGGTTTCGAGAAGGTCGGTTCGAAGTACCAGTACGCCTCGCCGTTCTCGCCGATGCCGAACCCGGACACCCCGACCCACACCGGCGCGAAGATCGTCGATGGCAAGGTGTACGTCAACAACGGCTTCTGGGACACCTACCGGACGACCTGGCCGGCGTACTCGCTGCTGACACCCGGTCAGGCGGGCGAGATGGTCGACGGGTTCGTGCAGCAGTACAAGGACGGCGGCTGGACCTCCCGCTGGTCCTCCCCCGGCTACGCGGACCTCATGACCGGCACCTCCTCGGACGTCGCCTTCGCTGACGCCTACGTCAAGGGCGTCGACTTCGACGCGAAGTCGGCGTACGACGCGGCCGTGAAGAACGCGACCGTGGTGCCGCCGTCGTCCGGCGTGGGCCGCAAGGGCATGGCGACCTCGCCCTTCCTCGGCTACACCAGCACCGAGACGCACGAGGGCCTGTCGTGGGCGCTGGAGGGCTACCTCAACGACTACGGCATCGCGAAGATGGGCCAGGCCCTCTACAAGAAGACCGGCGAGAAGCGCTACCAGGAGGAGTCGGAGTACTTCCTGAACCGCGCCCAGGACTACGTCAACCTCTTCGACTCCAAGGCCGGCTTCTTCCAGGGCCGTGACCTCAAGGGCGACTGGCGGGTGGAGTCGGAGAAGTACGACCCGCGTGTGTGGGGCTACGACTACACCGAGACCAACGGCTGGGGCTACGCCTTCACGGCCCCCCAGGACAGCCGGGGCCTCGCCAACCTGTACGGCGGGCGCGGCAAGCTGGGTGACAAGCTGGACGAGTACCTCGCCACCCCGGAGACGGCGTCGCCGGAGTTCAAGGGCTCCTACGGCGGCGTCATCCACGAGATGACCGAGGCGCGGGACGTGCGGATGGGCATGTACGGCCACTCCAACCAGGTGGCCCACCACGCCCTGTACATGTTCGACGCGGCCGGGCAGCCGTGGAAGACGCAGAAGAACGTCCGCGAGGTGCTCGCCCGCCTCTACACCGGCAGCGAGATCGGCCAGGGCTACCACGGCGACGAGGACAACGGCGAGCAGTCGGCCTGGTTCCTGTTCTCCTCGCTCGGCTTCTATCCGCTCGTGATGGGCAGCGGCGAATACGCGGTCGGCTCCCCGCTGTTCACCAGGATGACCGTCCATCTGGAGAACGGCGAGGACCTCGTCGTCAAGGCGCCGAGGAACAGCGCCCGCAACGTGTACGTGCAGGGCCTGAAGGTCAACGGCAAGACCTGGACGTCGACTTCGCTGCCGCACAAGCTGCTCGCCAAGGGCGGGGTCCTGGAGTTCGACATGGGTCCGCGGCCCTCTGCCTGGGGCAGCGGCAAGAACGCGGCGCCCGTCTCCATCACCCGGGACGACCAGGTGCCCACCCCCCGGGCGGACGTGCTCAAGGGTGACGGCGCCCTGTTCGACAACACCTCCGCGACCACCGCGACGGTGACCTCCGTGGACCTGCCGACCCAGCGGGCGGCCAAGGGCGTCCAGTACACGCTGACCTCCTCGGACCGCGCGAAGGCGCCGACCGGCTGGACCCTCCAGGGCTCCGCCGACGGGACGGAGTGGACGACGCTGGACCGGCGGACCGGTCAGTCCTTCGCATGGGACCGGCAGACCAGGGCGTTCTCGGTGCGGACTCCGGGGACGTACGCGAAGTACCGCCTGGTGCTGGACGGCGAGGCGACCGTCTCGGAGGTCGAACTGCTCGCGGACTGAGCGGAGTTGGCTCCTGAAGTGACGGAGCCTTGGGCACGGCTCGGGGGCGGCGTCGAGCGTGACGCCGCCCCCGGGACATGCCGGGGTGCCGGACGGCCGGGGCGAATCCCTGCTGACAGATCGTGATCGCGGTGCTTATGATGCGGGCGATGAAGAACTTCTCCTCTCGTGGATTGGGGGAATCGTCCGCGCAAGGTGAGTGCTGATGGCACCTCACTTCGCGCCCGCGATTCCGACCCGCCTGTCGATGTGGCAGCGCGTACGCGAGTACGCCGTGCCGCCGTCCATGATCGAGACCGCGACCGCCCGGCGTACGGCCGGTGACTGGGCCGGTGCCTGCGCCGCCGCCCGTGTCGACGTCGATCTCGATCTGCGCGCCGTGCGCCACCGCCACGGCACCGAACTCGTCAACCGTCTCCGCGCCGATCTGCGCAGGCTGGCGCCGGATCTGCTGCGCTGGCACATGCCCCGCATCGCCCCCGACGGACGGCTCCGGCCCGGCCTCACCCTCTCCCTGGCCCATTACCCGGGTCCACTGCGCCTGGTGGTGCGGACGCCGCCCGCCTGGGCGGACGCCGGGCAGCGGATGTCACTGTCCCTGTGGGACGAGTCAGGGAGCGGCGCCGACCCCGGGCACCATCCGCATCCGCATCCCGACCGGCGGTTCCGGCTCGATCTGCATCGGCATCTGTGGGACGCGGGGCGGAGTGGGGAGCTGGCGGGGCGGAGTGGGGAGCCGGCCGGGCGAAGTGGGGAACCGGCCGGGCGGAGTGGGGAACTGACCGGGCGAAGTGGGGAACCGGCCGGGCGGAGCGGGGAACCGGCCGCACGGAGTGGGGAACCGGCCGGGCGGAGTGGGGAGCCCGCGGGGTGGCATGAGAGCCCTGTGGCTTCCGACTCCTGCTGGGCCACCGCGAGTTGGGCCGCCGAGGCCGAGCTGTTGCTGCGGTCCGAGGGCCGTACTCGTGGGGCCTTCACCGTGCGGCTCGGCGCGCGCAGCCGTGCGGTGCTGGAGCTCTACGCCCCTGACGACAGCCATGTTCCGGCCGTCCGGCCGGTGCGCCGGGCGCTGCCGCCGCAGGAGGTCGCGGCGCTTCCGCTGCTGCCGGAGGCGGCGGCCCGGGTCCTGCCGGACCTGGAGCTGTTGCGGGCCGGACTGATCAGTGCCGACCGGCTGCATCCGCTCGTCGCCGCGGCCCTCCCGATGTACGGGTTGGCGCCGGAGATCCGCCCGGGTCCCGAACCCACCGATCCGCATCGGGTGGAGTGCCGGGGCGCGGTGCACCGGATCGCCTTGCGGGACGGAGTACTGACGGCGGTCGACCACGACCCGGCCGAACTGCGCCGGGAGGAACTGCTGGTGGCGCTCGGCGGGCCCGCGTTGCCCTGTCTGCGGGCGATCGACGCGGTGCACCGCAGTCCGGAGGAGCTGCCGGCGGTCCGGGAACGGCTCGGTCACGGTGATGTCGCCGGGGCGCTGGCCGTCGTCGAAGGACTGCTCGGCCCCCGGGCGATGCTGCGCGACGGGCCGCTCCGGGAGGAGCTGGAGTCGGCCGCGGCCGGCCGCATCGAGCACGGCCTGTTCCGGTCGGGACTCGTCCCCGTGCATCCCGCCGCCGGTGGCGGGGCCGACGCGGGCGCGCCCCGGCTCGGTCGGCGTACACCCCCGGTATGGCGCAACAAGCGCGCCCACCGGACCCGGCCCCGCACCGGCTTGGCCTCCTGACCGGACGTTCTCGTCCCCTCTTCCTCTTCGGCCCTCGCGGCTGTCCTGTTCCTCCGACACACCCAGGTGATGCCTCATGACTTCTCGCACGCTGCTGCCCGTCGACCCCCAACTCGCCCACGCCGACGACCTCCTGACCCTCCTTCGCACCACGACCACCGAACCGCGCCCCGACGAGCAGCTCGAAGCGCTCACCCTGGCCGTCGCTGCCGATCTGCCGGTGCTGCTCTGGGGCGAGCCGGGCATCGGCAAGACGGCGGCCCTGACGCAGCTCGCCGAGTCCCTGGATCTGCCGCTGACCACCGTGATCGCCAGCGTCCACGAGCCGACCGACTTCTCCGGGCTGCCGATCGTGGGGGACGACCCGGCGGTGCGGGGCGTTCCGATGGCACCGCCGCAGTGGGCCGTGGAACTGGTGCGCGCCGGGCGGGGCCTGCTCTTCCTGGACGAACTGTCCACCGCCACCCCGGCCGTCCAGGCCGCGCTGCTCCGGGTCGTGCTGGAGCGGCGGGTCGGGGCGCTGCAACTGCCGCCGGGCGTACGGATCGTGGCCGCCGCCAATCCGCGCGCGTCGGCGGCGGACGGGTGGGAGCTGAGCCCGCCCCTGGCCAACCGGTTCGTGCATCTGTACTGGGTGCACGACAAGGACGTCGTCGTACGGGGTCTCGGCGGGGTCTGGCCCCGGGCCGAGCTGCCCCACCTGGACCCGGAGCGGCTGCCGGAGGCGGTGGCCTTCGCCCGGCGCGCGGTCTGCGGCTTCCTGAAGGCCCGGCCGACGCTGATCCACCGGCTGCCGAGCACCGAGACCCGGCGCGGGGGCGCCTGGCCCTCGCCCCGGAGCTGGGAGGCCGCGCTGACCCTGCTGGCCTTCGGTACGGCGGCCGCGGTGTCCCGGGACGTGCTGGCGCTGCTGGTGCGGGGCGCGGTGGGCGACGGGCCCGGTCTGGAACTCCTCGCCCACCTAGACCGGATGGACCTGCCGGACCCGGAGCTGCTGCTCGCCGATCCGGCCCGCGCCGAGCTGCCGGAGCGGGGTGACCTTCGGCAGGCCGCGCTGGAGGCGGTGGTGGCCGCCGTCGGAGCGCGGCCGGAACGGGAGCGCTGGGAGGCGGGGTGGGCGGTGCTGGTCCGTGCCCTGGAGACGGGTGCGCCGGACCTGTTGGTCGCCCCCGCCAAGGCACTGGCGGCCGTGCGGCGCGACGACTGGGAGGTGCCGCAGGCGGTGGAACGACTCGCGGCGATCGTCGGCCTGTCCGAACGCGCCACCCGCTCGGTGGAGGCCGCCCGCACCCCGGCGGCACGCCGATGACCGGGCCCACGCGACACCCGCAGCCTGCCGGCGCACCGAGCACGGAGACCCCGCCTCGCCCGACCCTGCCCACCGCGCCGGGCACGGGGGCCGTTCACCGCCCGGACCCGGCCACCGCGCCGGGTACCGGGGTCGGTCACCGCCCGGACCCGGCCACCCCGCCGAGTACCAGGACCACGCACCGCCCGAACCCGGCCACCCCGCCGAGTACCGGGGCCGTTCACCGCCCTGACCCGGCCACCCCGCCGGGTACGGGGGTCGGTCACCGCCCGGACCTGGCCACCCCGCCGAGTACCAGGACCACGCACCGCCCGAATCCGGCCGCCGCGTCGGCTCTCGGGGGCGCTCGGCGCCCGAAGCCCGCCGCCGTAGCCTCGTCCCGCGCCGCGCCGCGCCCGTTGCCGCGGCCCATGTCGCCTCCTCCCGCGCCGCGCCCGGTGCGGGCGGCGCCGGGCGGGCGCGGCGGGCCGGACAATCCGGCCGGACTCCGGCTGGACATGGAGAAGTTGCTGGCCGCCCGGCTGCACGCGGTCGAGGTCCGCCCGTACCTGGCCGTGGCGCTCTTCGCGCTCCAGGTGGTGGAGGACCGTTCGGTGCCGACGATGGCGGTCGACGCGCACTGGCGCTGCTACGTCTCCCCCGGCTTCGTGGCGCGCACCCCGGTGGAGGAGCTGGCGGGCGTCTGGGTGCACGAGGTCTCCCATCTGCTCCGGGACCACCATGCGCGGGCTGAGCGGTACGTGCGGGAGAACGAGAAGGACGGACCCGGCGAGCGTCTGCGGCTGAACATCGCCGCCGACTTCGAGATCAACGACGACATCTACGGCGAGGGCCTGCCCCGGCCCACCGGGGCGGTGCTCCCCTCCCTGCTGCGGCTGCCCGACGGGCTGCTGATGGAGGAGTATCTGCGGCGGGCGTCGCTGTCCGGCCTGGCCTGGCTGGACTGCGGCGGCGGTGCCCACGGCCAGCCACGGCCGTGGGAGCTGGGGGCCGACGGATCCCACGGGCTGACCAGGCAGCAACGGGACGCGGTGCGGTTCCGGGTCGCCGAAGGGATCAAGGCCCGGCCGGGTGACAGCCCGGAGGGGTGGCGCCGATGGGCCGACGAGGCTTTTCATCCGCCGCAGCCGTGGCGGCAGTTGCTGGGCGCGGCGGTGCGCTCCGCGGCCGGTGCGCCGGGCGCGGGCGAGAACCACAGCTACCGGCGTCCGTCCCGGCGCTCGGCCGCTCTGCCCGGGGTGGTGCTGCCGAGCCTGCGCCGTCACCCGCCGCGGGTCTGCGTGGTGATCGACACGTCCGGGTCGGTGAGCGACGCCGAACTGGGCAGCGCGTTGTTGGAGGTGGCGGCGATGGCGCGCGCGGTGGGCGGTCGGCGCGATCTGGTGTCGGTGATCTCCTGCGACGCGGCGGCCGGGGTCGCCGGGCCGATCTGCCGCGCCGAGGACATCGAGCTGATCGGCGGCGGTGGCACGGATCTGCGCTCCGGCTTCGCCTCGGCCCTCCGCTCCCGGCCCCGCCCGGACGTGATCGTCGCCCTGACGGACGGCCAGACCCCCTGGCCGTCCGAGCAGCCGTCCTGCCGGACCGTCGTAGGGCTCTTTCCCCGCCCGGCCGGCGCGGCGAACGAGGACGACCCCGACTACGTACCGGACGCGCCCCCGTCCTGGGCCCGTGTCGTCACGATCGGTTGAAGAGGCGGGACCGCCACGGCGAGCGGGTCGAGGGTGAACGGGAGGTTCTCCTCGACCCTGGTGGACGTGCCCCGGGGAAGCGGGCTTCGTACGGTACGCAGCGGGGGCGGACCCACGACATCGGCGGCGGCATCCGGGTCCACTCGACGGCCGGCCGGCGATCACCGCCGGAAGCGTCCAGGACATGCGGGGCCCGACCAAGAGCGATGCCGGCGGCAGCGCGGTGCTCGACGCCCTCACCCAGGTCACCGGGAACACCGCCAATCACTCCGGCGGCGGCATGACTTGCCGAGCGACTGCGCCGGCTGAGGGACGTCCGCGTCGATCAGCCCACGGCCAACGTGAACACACGTCGCGCGGCAGCGTCACGCTCCGGACGGTCCTGCCTTCGGGTGCCGGGAAGGGCTTCGTGGCGAACACGTACGACGCCACCGGGTCCCGGTCAGCGCCCGCGACATTCCGGTACGGCGTCCGCGCGACAACCTCGTTGCCGTACCGGATGCCGCCGCCACCGCCACCGACGGTCCAGTCGGTGAGGCCGAGCGGAACGGACTCGGTGCCGCCGTCGGCGTAGGTGACGATCGCCGCCGCCTGCCGGCTGCCGTTGACGACGCTGCCGATGAAGGACAACCGGCGCGTGTCGATGGGCACTTGGATGCTCTGGGCGTTGGCCGCCCGTGTTGTCGTAGGGGCGGCCAGGATGCCCGGCGCGGCCACGGTCAGCGCCACGGGCTGCGCGGAGGACGCCACCGCGACCTTCACGTCGTAGAAGCCCTGCCGGAGGTCCTCGGCGGCGGAGAGGGTGATCTCCCGCGCACCCTCGACGACCGTCCCCTCGGCGGGTGTCGCCGTCACACCCTCGGGTGTCTCCACTCGGAAGCGCACCTCGGGTCCCGAACCGCCGCCGCTCATCGCCAGCGCCCGGACGGCGACCTTCGTACTGCCGCCCATCTGGTACGGCTGCTCACCCTCGCGGAAGGACGGCGGGGCGTCGGCGGGACCACTCCCCCAGGCTTCTGGCTGGTAAGGCCGTTGACCTTCAGGGAGGGATGTACGGCGCGTCCGCGGCGGCGCCTCGCGCGCGGACGGAGATGTCGTTGCCGCGCGGGCGGTCGATCTCGATCCGGGGGAACAGCGGCGAGCCGAGGACGAGTTCGGCGCGGGAGGGTGCCGGGGATGCCGCCCGGCCGCGCGGACCAGAGCCGCCGGGGCGTCGTAGTGGCAGCCGCCGGGGGCGGCGGTGTTGGTGGCGTCGCCCCGGGTGTTCTCGAGGCTGAAGGAGAACATGCCGAACGGGGTGACGGCGCCGGGGAAGACATGGCCGGCGTTCCTGGTGCCGATGAGCGGGTCGACGTAGGCGGTCGGATCGTCGACCAGGGCGGGTCGTCGTCGGCCCCGGGCACAGGCACGCACGTCCGCCACCCGGACGGCTCTGCTCCGCAACTGGGTTGGCATCGTTGTCCGTTGAAGCGGTAACATCATCAACAGGGCGACTCGACAACGTTGTCGCACACTTCTCCGTCCCACAAAATCTCCCTCCCCCAGACCAAGCACCACCCGGACCGGCCATTCCCCCGTAGCCGGCCCGGCTCGCGGACCCGGTGGACGTCGGCTCAGCTCCCACCGGGTCCGCCCGGAGCGCGGTCGTAGCCGAGGGCCTTGCTCTCGCCGGGGAGCGCCCAACCGCGCACCGGGACGTCGCCGGAGTCGGTGACGGGCAGGTGCCGGGAACGGCTGCATACGGGCCGGACGGGTTGGGTGCGCGTGGAGGCGTGGGATGGGAGCGCCCCGGGCGGGTTCCGGTCCACCGAGTGTGGGAGCGCTCCCATCCCACTAGGCGGAAAGTAGCGCCGGGGGACGCGAAAGTAAACGGTTGGCGCAGGGGTGCACGAGTCAGCGGCTCAGCGCCGGCACCCAGAAGGGCCCGCTCCCGGGCAAGGGCGTGCTCCGGCGCATGCGTTCCATCGGCGTGGAGATCGAGACCGTGGTCGAGCTGCCGCGTCCGGCCCGGGCCACCCGGGAGCAGGCGCATCTCCTGGGGATCGGTTTCGGGGATCTGGTGCTCCGGATCGAGCGGATCATCCACGACACCGGCGGGCGTCCGGTCGAGACCGCCGACATCGTCATTCCCGACGTACGCAGGGAAGTGGCCTACGAGTTCGGGCTCCGGATCGCTGTGCGGCGGGCATGACGCTGAGCGTGCTGCCGGTCCTGCTGTCGCTGCTCGCGCGGTCAGCGGCTCCTCGCGCGGTACGCACCTGACAGCGCCGCCGGGGGCTCCCCCGCGAGGGGCAGTCGTACGGTGAACTCGGTGCGGCCGGGTTCGCTGTGCACGTCGATCCGGCCGCCGTGGGCCGTCGTGATCGCCGCGACGATGGCGAGGCCGAGACCGGAGCCGCCGGAGCGGCCGGGGGCGCGGGTGCGGGAGACGTCGGCCCGGGTGAAGCGCTCGAAGACCGTGGGGAGCAGGGCCGGTGGGATGCCGGGACCGTCGTCCGTGACGCGTACGACGCAGTCGGCGCCCCGGGTCTCCACGGTGGCCACGACCCGCGTGCCCGACGGGGTGTGCACGCGCGCGTTGGCCAGCAGGTTGGCCACCACCTGATGGAGCCGCGCCTCGTCGCCGAGGACCAGGGCCGGGGCGTCGACATCGAGCGCCAGGTGCCAGTCGTGGCCGTCGCCCGCCGCCCGCGCGTCCCACACCGCCTCGGCGACCAGGGCCGCGAGGTCCACCTCGGCCGACTCCAGCGGACGTCCTTCGTCCAGGCGGGCCAGCAGGAGCAGGTCCTCGACGAGGCCGGTCATCCGGGCGGACTCGGCGGAGACGCGCCGCCAGGCCAGTACCGGCTCGATGCGGTCCGTGCCCCGGTTCATCAGCTCGGCGTAGCCCGCGATGGAGGCGAGCGGGGTGCGCAGTTCATGGCTGGCGTCGGCGAGGAAGCGGCGCATGCGTTCCTCGGTGCGCCGGCGCTCGGTGAGGGAGGACTCGACGTGGTCGATCATCCGGTTGAGGGCGGCACCCACCTGGCCCGCCTCGCTGCCGGGGTCGGTGTCGCGCTCGGGCACCCGGGTGAGGGCGGTGACCTCACCGCGGTTCAGGGGCGCGCGGGAGACCTCGACGGCGGTGGCGGCGACCCGGCCGAGCGGGCGCAGCTGACGCCGTATCACGACCGCGCAGGCGCAGCCCGCGACGACGAGTCCGGCCGCGGCGACGGCGGCCTCGGCGACCACCATGCCGCTGATCATTCCCTGCACGTCGTCCATCGGCAGCCCGGTGAGCACGCGCACTCCGTCGGCCTGGAGCGCGGCGACGCGGTAGGTGCCGAGGCCGGGGACGGTCCGGGTGTGCCGGGAGCCGTCGGCCGCGATGCCCTCCAGGGCCGCGCGTTGGGCCGCGGTCAGGTCCTTCGGGGCGGCGTCCCGGCCGACGACGGCCGCGGAGAGGATGTCGCCGTCCGCGTCGAGCCGGGCGGCGAGGAGGCCCGCGGGGTGGCCGTTCTCGTGGAGGAAGCCGAGGCCGTCGGTGAGCTCCGGGCCGAGCATGGCGCCGCCGAGGCTGCGTTCGGCGGCGTCGGTGACCCGGTCGTCGAGGTGGCCGAGCAGGGCGGAGCGCTGCACGAAGGCGGTGGTGAGGGCCATGGCGGCGCACACCACGACGAGGGTGGCGCTGATGAACAGCACGAGACGGGCGCGGATGGAGCGGGCGCGCGGGCGCCGGGTCATGGTCATCCGCCGTCCTGCCCGGGCCTGATGGCGTAGCCCAGGCCGCGCACGGTGTGGATCATCGGGGCCCGGCCCTTGTCGATCTTGCGGCGCAGGCTGGAGACGTAGACCTCCACCAGGTTGCCGCCGCCGTCGAAGGAACCGCTCCAGACGCGGTCCAGGATCTGCGCCTTGCTGAGCACCTGGCGCGGGTGGTCCAGGAACAGGCCGAGCAGCTCGAACTCCTTGGCGGTGAGCCGGACGGGGGTGCCCGCGCGGTGCACCTCGCGGGTCTCCCGGGTCAGCACGAGGTCGCCGAGGACGCGTACGGAGTCCTCGGAGCGGGCGCGCTCGCCGCCCGCCCGGCGCAGCAGCCCGCGCAGCCTGACGACGACCTCCTCCAGGGAGAAGGGCTTGGTGACGTAGTCGTCGGCACCGGCCTCGAGTCCGTCGAGGCGGTGTTCGAGCGCGTCCCGCGCGGTGAGCATCAGCACGGGCAGGTCGGGCCGTTCCGCGCGCAGCCTGCGCAGCACCTGGAGGCCGTCCAGGTCGGGCAGCATGCCGTCCAGCACGACGGCGTGCGGGGCGCAGGCGCGGGCGAGCCGCAGCGCGCCGTACCCGTCCGGCGCCGTGTAGGGCTGCCAGCCCGCCTCGGTGACGGCGACGGACAGCAGTTCGGTGAGACCGGGCTCGTCGTCGACGACGAGCACCCGGACCCGACCGGTTCGAGACCCCCAGGTGCCAGACATGTCTCGATGCTGTCCCGGTCCGCTGAGGGAACCCTGTGTTCCACCTGAGCTGCGCCGATGTCCTGCGCCCCGGTGGCGCTCCGCCGGACGGCGCGAAGGGCCGCACCCCCGTCGCCGGGAGTGCGGCCCTCCAGGAGCGGGACCTACTTGCGGATCAGGTTCCGCAGCACGTACTGCATGATGCCGCCGTTGCGGTAGTAGTCGGCCTCACCGGGGGTGTCGATGCGGACGACCGCGTCGAACTCGACACCGGTGTCGGTGGTGACCTTCACCGTGCTCGGGGTGGGGCCCTCGTTCAGCTCGGTGATGCCGGTGATGGAGAAGGTCTCCTCGCCGGTCAGGCCGAGCGAGTCGGCCGACTGGCCGGCCGGGAACTGCAGCGGCAGGACGCCCATGCCGATGAGGTTCGAGCGGTGGATGCGCTCGTACGACTCGGTGATGACGGCCTTGACGCCGAGGAGCGCGGTGCCCTTGGCGGCCCAGTCGCGGGACGAGCCGGAGCCGTACTCCTTGCCGCCCAGGATGACCAGCGGGATGCCGGCGGCCTGGTAGTTCTGCGAGGCGTCGTAGATGAACGACACCGGCGCGTCGGCCTGCGTGAAGTCGCGGGTGTAGCCGCCCTCGGTGCCCGGCGCGATCTGGTTGCGCAGGCGGATGTTGGCGAACGTGCCGCGGATCATGACCTCGTGGTTGCCTCGGCGCGAGCCGTAGGAGTTGAAGTCACGACGCTCCACACCGTGCTCGGTGAGGTACTTGCCGGCCGGGGTGTCGGCCTTGATGGCACCGGCGGGCGAGATGTGGTCGGTGGTGACCGAGTCGCCCAGCTTGGCCAGGACGCGGGCGCCCGAGATGTCGGAGACCGGGGTGGTCTCCATCGTCATGCCCTCGAAGTACGGGGGCTTGCGGACGTACGTGGACTCGGCGTCCCACTCGAAGGTGTTGCCGGTCGGGATCGGCAGGGCCTGCCACTGGGCGTCGCCCGCGAAGACGTCCTGGTAGGACTTGTTGAACATGTCCTCGCCGATGGCGTTGGCCACGACGTCGTTGACCTCGGCCTCGGAGGGCCAGATGTCCTTCAGGTAGACGGCGTTGCCGTCCTGGTCGACACCGAGGGCGTCCTTGGTGATGTCCACCTTCATGGAGCCCGCGATGGCGTACGCGACGACCAGCGGCGGGGAGGCCAGGTAGTTCATCTTGACGTCGGGGTTGATCCGGCCCTCGAAGTTCCGGTTGCCGGAGAGGACCGAGGTGACCGCGAGGTCGTGGTCGTTGACGGCCTTGGAGACCTCCTCCGGCAGCGGGCCGGAGTTGCCGATGCAGGTGGTGCAGCCGTAACCGACCAGGTTGAAGCCGACCTTGTCGAGGTACGGCGTCAGACCGGCCTTGTCGAAGTAGTCGGTGACGACCTTCGAACCGGGGGCGAGGGTGGTCTTGACCCACGGCTTGCGGGTCAGGCCCTTCTCCACGGCCTTCTTCGCCACGAGCGCGGCGGCGACCATGACGTAGGGGTTCGAGGTGTTGGTGCAGGAGGTGATCGCGGCGACCGTCACGGCGCCGTGGTCGATCTCGTACGTCGAGCCGTCGGGGGCGGTCACGGTGACCGGGTTGGACGGGGCGCCGTTCGGGGCGACGGCCGGGGCGTCGGAGGCCGGGAAGGACTCCTGGCCGGCCTCGTCGACGACGTCGACGTAGTTGCGGACGTCGCTCTTGAACTGCTCGGCGGCGTTCGCGAGGACGATACGGTCCTGCGGGCGCTTCGGGCCGGCGATCGACGGGACGACCGTGGAGAGGTCGAGCTCCAGCTTCTCGGAGAAGTCCGGCTCGGCCTTCGGGTCCAGCCAGAGGCCCTGCTCCTTGGCGTACGCCTCGACGAGCGCGACCTGCTGCTCGGAGCGGCCGGTGAGCTTGAGGTAGTTCAGGGTCTCGTCGTCGATCGGGAAGATCGCGGCGGTGGAGCCGAACTCCGGCGACATGTTGCCGATGGTGGCGCGGTTGGCGAGGGAGGTGGCGGCCACGCCCTCGCCGTAGAACTCGACGAACTTGCCGACGACGCCGTGCTTGCGGAGCATCTCGGTGATGGTCAGCACGAGGTC
This sequence comes from Streptomyces sp. NPDC043726, assembly GCF_056436565.1. Lineage (NCBI taxonomy): Bacteria > Bacillati > Actinomycetota > Actinomycetes > Kitasatosporales > Streptomycetaceae > Streptomyces > Streptomyces sp. NPDC043726. Next base: position 10,425 of record NZ_JBWKCI010000019.1, on the reverse strand, counting down.
GGTGGCGGTGGTGCCGGTGGGCAGCTCGCCGGTCAGCTTGAAGCCGACGACGCGCGGGATGAGCATCGAGACCGGCTGGCCGAGCATCGCGGCCTCGGCCTCGATACCGCCGACGCCCCAGCCGAGGACGCCGAGGCCGTTGACCATCGTGGTGTGCGAGTCGGTGCCGACGAGTGTGTCGGGGTAGGCCTGGCCGCCTCGGACCATGACCGTGCGCGCCAGGTGCTCGATGTTCACCTGGTGGACGATGCCGGTGCCCGGGGGGACGACCTTGAAGTCGTCGAAGGCGGTCTGGCCCCAGCGCAGGAACTGGTAGCGCTCCTTGTTGCGGCCGTACTCCAGCTCGACGTTCTGCGCGAACGCGTCGTTGGTGCCGAACTTGTCGGCGATGACGGAGTGGTCGATGACCAGCTCGGCCGGGGAGAGCGGGTTCACCTTCGCCGGGTCGCCGCCGAGCGCCTTGACGGCCTCACGCATGGTGGCGAGGTCCACGACACACGGCACACCGGTGAAGTCCTGCATGATCACGCGGGCGGGCGTGAACTGGATCTCCTGCGAGGGCTGGGCCTGGGAGTCCCAGCCGCCGAGCGCGCGGATGTGGTCGGCGGTGATGTTCGCGCCGTCCTCGGTGCGCAGCAGGTTCTCCAGCAGCACCTTCAGGCTGTACGGAAGGCGGGCCGAGCCTTCCACCTTGTCCAGCCGGAAGATCTCGTACGACTCGTCGCCCACCTGCAGCGTGCTGCGGGCGTCGAAGCTGTTCGCCGACACGACAGTCTCCTTCTTTGATGTGCGCGTTCCCACCGCATCCTGCCGCCACGACGACTTGGCCGATCCGCTAAGGTCAGGCTAAGTTAGGTAACCCTTACCAAGGTGGCGGCTGCGGTACGCCTCGGCAGATATCTCGATGTCGAGATAACTCTAGTACATGGGGCCGGGATGGTCATGCCCGGCCTCCGTGTGATGTCCTCCTTCCACCATGAAGCGAGGCGATTTCCACCGGCATGCCAGCGGCTGGACACGTTGGGTCCCCCTGCCGACGAACGCATGGACGACCCTGAGCCCCGGGCGCGCCCCGCTGCGCTGCCCCCTGCTGAGCGACGCCGACCTGGCCCGCGCGGCCTGGACGGCCGAGCATCTGCCCGACCTGTTCGACGCGTTGCGGCACGCGGTGTGCGCCCACCTCGGGAGCTTCCCGCAACGGCTGGACGTGCACGCGGTCCACGTCCACCCGATAGCGCGGGACGGCACGCCGTACGTGGGCATCGACTTCCGCGAGTACGGCGCCGTCCTGCACGGCAGGCGCGTGGTGGACCTCGGCGGACCCGAGATCGCCACCCAGCGCCGGATCGCCGAGGAGGACGCCGCGAACCCGCGGACCGGCCTGGACGAGGCACTCCTCGGCCACTGGAGCAGCATCCCCTTCGACTACGGCGTGATGGAGTCCTCGGAGTTCGAGCTGCGCGCCAACGGACAGGGCTGGAGCAATCTGGCCAACGCCCTCGGCGACAACGTCACCCGGCTGACCTGGCGGTGCCCGGAGCCGGGAATGCTGGAACTGCTGACGGAGTACGGGGTGGTGTCACGGCACGCGTACGTCGTCACCGGCGACCCCGTGCCGACGGTCACCTTCGACGAAACGGTGGAGTTCTGCCATCAGTTCGCCAAGTCGGGGTAGCCGAAAGGCATCCGTACACCTGCGACGGGAGGCGAGCATGCCCCTCACATTTCGCAAGAGCTTCCGAATCCTGCCCGGGGTTCGGCTGAACATCAACCGGCGCTCCTGGTCCATCACGACCGGCGGCAAGAACGGCCCTCGGCGTACCCACAGCAGCACCGGACGTCGTACGACATCGGTGGATTTGCCCGGACCTTTCGGGTGGCGTCGTACCCGTACCGCCAGGCGGCGTTGACGGCCCGTCACCCGGACGGACCCCTCAGGAGGCGCCATCTCATATCTGAGATAGCCTCAACCTCATGGCAGACGACTACCTCGTACGCATCGGCAAGCTCATCCGTGACGCCCGGCAACACCGTGGCTGGACACAGGCGCAGCTGGCCGAGGCGCTCGGCACCTCTCAGAGCGCCGTCAATCGGATCGAGCGCGGCAATCAGAACATCAGCCTTGAGATGATCGCCCGAATCGGTGAAGCCCTGGACAGCGAAATCGTCTCTCTGGGCTACGCGGGGCCGATGCATCTGCGGGTGGTGGGCGGCCGTCGGCTGTCCGGCGCGATCGATGTGAAGACGAGCAAGAACGCGTGCGTGGCCCTGCTGTGCGCCTCGCTGCTCAACAAGGGGCGCACGGTGCTGCGCCGGGTCGCGCGCATCGAGGAGGTCTACCGTCTGCTGGAGGTCCTCCAGTCCATCGGGGTGCGCACGCGCTGGATCAACGACGGTGTCGACCTGGAGCTGGTGCCCCCGGCGGAGCTGGACATGGGCGCCATCGACGCCGAGGCGGCCGTGCGCACCCGCTCCATCATCATGTTCCTCGGCCCGCTGCTGCACCGGATGGACGCCTTCAAGCTGCCCTACGCGGGCGGTTGCGACCTCGGTACGCGCACCATCGAACCGCACATGATCGCGCTGCGCCGGTTCGGTCTGGACATCGCCGCGACCGAGGGCCTGTACCACGCCCGGGTGGACCGCGCGATCTCACCCGACCGCCCCATCGTGCTGACCGAGCGCGGGGACACGGTCACCGAGAACGCGCTGCTGGCCGCGGCCCGGCACGACGGCGTGACGACGATCCGCAACGCCTCCTCCAACTACATGGTCCAGGACCTGTGCTTCTTCCTGGAGGCGCTCGGCGTCAGGGTCGAGGGCATCGGCACCACCACGCTGATCGTGCACGGCGTGCCGACCATCGACGTGGACGTGGACTACTCCCCCTCCGAGGACCCGGTCGAGGCGATGAGCCTGCTCGCCGCGGCCGTGGTCACGGAGTCGGAGCTGACGGTGCGCCGGGTGCCCATCGAGTTCCTGGAGATCGAGCTCGCGGTCCTGGAGGAGATGGGCCTCGACCACGACCGCACGCCGGAGTACTACGCGGACAACGGCCGTACGCGCCTGGTCGACCTGACGGTCCGCCCGAGCAAGCTCGAAGCGCCGATCGACAAGATCCACCCGATGCCGTTCCCGGGCCTGAACATCGACAACGTCCCGTTCTTCGCGGCGATCGCGGCGGTGGCCTCGGGCAAGACCCTGATCCACGACTGGGTCTACGACAACCGGGCCATCTACCTCACCGACCTCAACCGCCTGGGCGGCCGCCTCCAACTCCTGGACCCGCACCGCGTGCTGGTGGAGGGCCCCACCCGCTGGCGCGCGGCGGAGATGATGTGCCCGCCGGCCCTGCGCCCCGCGGTGGTCGTCCTGCTGGCGATGATGGCGGCGGAGGGCACGTCCGTGCTCCGCAACGTCTACGTCATCAACCGCGGCTACGAGGACCTCGCCGAACGCCTGAACTCGATCGGCGCGCAGATCGAGATCTTCCGGGACATCTGACCACCACGGAGTGCGCCGGGCGGTTCCCCCGCGGCGCCGTAGTGATCGCCGGGGCCGAGGGCCGCAGTGGTCGCCGGGGGCCGCACGTGCGTTGACGGCCCCCGGGCCGTGCGGGGGTGGTCAGCTCTCGACCAGGGTGACGTCCTGCTCGCGTGCCGCGTGGAAGGCGGGCAGCGGCAGGCCGCCGCTCGTGTCCAGTTCCATGACGGTCGCCTCGACGTGGGCCTCCCCCGGCTTGACGGCGCCCGGGGTCGGCTTGCCGCTGTTCTCCCAGCGCCGCTCGGTGCCGTCGCAGATCGCGCGGGTGCCGCCGATGCCGTACCGGACCGAGGAGCCGTCGCCCACCGAGGAGCTGACGAACACCGGTCCCGTGCCGCCGGTGCAGCGGTAGGTGCCGGAGAGGGTGACGGTGCCGTCGGCGGCGATACGGCCCGTCGGGTCGACGGTCACCGTCTCGTAGGGGTCCGCCGGGGCGGCGGGGGCGGTGAGCAGGAGGAGGGCGGCACCGGCGATCACGCCGAGAGCGGTGCGTACGGACATGGGGGGCCTTCCAGGTGAACGGTGTTCCGGGGAGCTCCACCAGTACCGGGCGCGCGCGCCCACGCGCGTGACCGTCACTCCTTCGGTGGCGAGTCCGGCCCGACCGTCCGGGAACCGTCCGGGAGTTGTCCCCGTGTTGTCACACTCACGGGCCGCCCGTGGCGATGAGTTCACCGCGGGAGCATGGTCTACCCATACGAAGAGCCCAACCTATGTGGAGGTGCGCCATGAACGCTCACCAGCCTTCGTGTTCCCGGTCCGGTGCACACGCTCCGCGCGTGGTCTCGGCCCACCCGGAGCAGGGGTGGAGCCTGCTGTGCGACGGGACGATCGTCTTCGACGACACGGGTGCGCTGCTGCCCGACGGCTCCGTGGTCGTGCCGCACCGCGGGACGGTCGGACCGCTCGCGATGGCCGCGTGAGTTCTCCCGGCAGCACCGCCGTGTGAGTTCTCACGGCAGCACCGCGAAGCCGTCCAGTTCCACCATCGCCTGCTTGTCCCACAGGCGTACGACCTCCACCACCGCCATCGCCGGGTAGTCCCGGCCCGCCAGCCTCCGCCATACGGCGCCCAGTTCGCGGGCGTGCGCGCGGTACGTCTCGATGTCCGTGGCGTAGACCGTGACGCGGGCGAGGTCGGCCGGGGTGCCGCCGGTGGCGCTCAGGGCCGTGAGCAGGTTGGTGAGGGCCTTCTCGAACTGCTCGGGCAGGGTGTCGCCGACGATCTCGCCGGCCGTGTCCAGGGCGGTCTGCCCGGCCAGGAACACCACCCGGGTGCCGGTGGCCACGACCGCGTGGGAGAAGCCGGTGGGCGGGGACAGTTCGGGCGGGTCGACTCGTTCGATGCTCATGCCTCGGCCTCCGGTTCGCCGTCCGACGCCTGCAGTTCGCCGTCCAACGCCTGCAGTTCGCCGTACAACTCCTTGGCGATGATGCCGCGTTGGACCTCGCTCGCGCCTTCGTAGATGCGCGGGGCCCGCACCTCTCGGTAGAGATGCTCCAGCAGATGGCCCCGGCGCAGGGCCCGGGCGCCGTGCAGCTGGACGGCCGTGTCGACGACGTACTGCGCGGTCTCGGTGGCGAGCAGCTTCGCCATCGCCGAGCGCCGCGGGACGTCCGGGGCGCCTTCGTCGTACGCCGTCGCCGCCGCGTAGACCATCAGCCGGGCCGCCTCCGTGCGCAGGGCCATCTCGGCGACCTGGTGGGCGACCGTCTGCAGGTCCCGCAACTTCCCGCCGAACGCGTCCCGTCGGGCCGTGTGGCCGAGGGTCGCGTCCAGCGCCGCCTGGGCCATGCCGACCGCGAAGGCGCCGACGCTGGGGCGGAACAGGTTCAGGGTGTCCATCGCCACCCGGAAGCCCCGGTCGGGCTCGCCGAGGACGTCGTCGGCGGTGACCGGGACGGCGTCGAAGGTCAGCGTGCCGATGGGGTGCGGGGAGAGCATGTCGAGCGGCTCCCCGCCGAGGCCGGGGCGGTCGGCGGGGACCAGGAACGCGGTGACGCCACGGGAGCCCGCGCCGGGCGTGGTGCGGGCGAAGACGGTGCAGAAGTCGGCGTCGGGGGCGTTGGAGATCCAGCACTTCTCGCCGGTCAGCCGCCAGCCGTCGGTGCCGTCGGGCTCGGCGGCCAGGGACAGGGCCGCCGCGTCCGAACCCGCCCCCGGCTCGCTGAGCGCGAAGGCGGCCACGGCCGTGCCCTCGCCCACCCTTGGCAGCCAGCGCTCCCGCTGCGCCGGGGTGCCATGGGCGTGCACCGGGTGGGCGCCCAGGCCCTGGAGGGCGAGCGCGGTCTCCGCCTCGGTGCAGCCATGAGCGAGGGACTCGCGCATCAGGCAGAGGTCGAGGGCGCCGGAGGTGAACAGCCGGGGCAGCAGTCCGAGGCTGCCCAGTTCGGCCACGAGCGGGCGGTTGACCTGGCCCGGCTCGCCCTTGTCGGCCAGCGGACGCAACCGCTCGGCGGCCAGCAGGCGCAGCTCGGCACACCAGGCGGTCTGTTCCGGTTCGAGCGAGAATGCGGGCATCGCCGTCCTCTCTCCCCGCGGCTGTCGGAGCCGCTCTGGCTGCGGCTGCCGGGGCCACTCCCCGACCGTATCGCGCACAGTTGACTGCCGTCACCAACACGATACGCTCGTCGAGCGAGCCCACCAGGGAGCCCACCAGGCAAGGGGGCGCACCGCCATGAACCTCTCGGCGCATCTCGACACCTTCGCGCGCGACCACCTCCCGCCGTCCGACCAGTGGCCCGAGCTCAGCTTCGACCTGCCGGAGCTGCGCTACCCCGAACGGCTGAACTGCGCGGCCGAGCTGCTGCACGGCCCGCCGGACGACCGCCCGGCCTTCCGCACCGCGACCGGCCCCGGCTGGACCTACGGCGAGCTGCGCGCCCGGGTCGACCGGCTCGCGCATCTGCTGACCGGCGACCTCGGTGTCGTCCCCGGCAACCGCGTGCTGCTGCGCGGCCCCACCACCCCCTGGCTCGCGGCCTGCTGGCTGGCGGTGCTGAAGGCGGGCGCGGTCGCCGTCACCGTCCTGGCCCAGCAGCGCCCGCAGGAGCTGCGCACGATGTGCGAGATGGCCGAGGTGGGCCACGCCCTGTGCGACATCCGCGCGGTCGACGACCTCGCCAAGGCGGAGATACCGGGGCTGCGGATCGCCACCTACGGCGGTGACGCCCCGGACGACCTGCTGAAACGGCCGGCGCCGGGCACGCCGTACACGGCCGTGGACACCGCCTCCGACGACGTGGCGCTGATCGCCTTCACCTCCGGGACCACCGGACGGCCCAAAGGGTGCATGCACTTCCACCGGGATGTGTTGGCGATAGCGGACACCTTCTCCAAATATGTGCTCCAGCCCCATGTGGGCGATGTCTTCACCGGCAGTCCCCCGCTCGGCTTCACCTTCGGGCTCGGCGGGCTCGTGGTCTTCCCGCTGCGTGCCGGGGCCAGCGCCCTGCTGCTCGAACAGGCCGGTCCCAAGCAGTTGCTGCCCGCCATCGCCGAGCACCGGGTGACGGTGCTGTTCACCGCGCCGACCGCCTACCGGGCGATGCTCGGCGAACTCGACGGGCACGACGTCTCCTCGCTGCGCCGCTGCGTGTCGGCCGGCGAGAACCTGCCCGCCGCCACCTGGCGGGCCTGGCACGAGCGGACCGGGCTGCGGATCATCAACGGCATCGGCGCCACCGAGCTGCTGCACATCTTCGTGTCCGCCGCCGACGAGCACATCAGACCCGGTACGACCGGCGTCCCGGTGCCGGGCTGGCACGCGCGCGTGGTCGACGACGAGGGCCGGGAGAAGCCCGACGGGGAACCGGGGCTGCTCGCGGTGCGCGGACCGGTCGGCTGCCGCTATCTCGCCGACCCCCGGCAGCGGGACTACGTACGGCACGGCTGGAACATCACCGGCGACACCTACGTCCGGGAGAGTGACGGCTACTTCCGCTACGTCGCCCGCGCCGACGACATGATCATCTCCGCCGGGTACAACATCGCGGGCCCCGAGGTCGAGGAGGCGCTGCTGCGCCATCCGGACGTGCTGGAGACGGCGGTCGTGGGCCGGCCCGACCCGGACCGCGGACAGGTCGTGGTGGCCTTCGTGGTGGCCGCGCCGGGCGCGCGACGGGACGCGGGGGCGCTGCGGGCCTTCGTCCGGGAGGAGCTCGCGCCGTACAAGTGCCCGCGCGAGATCGTCTTCCTGGACGCGCTGCCGCGCACGGCGACCGGCAAGCTCCAGCGGTTCAAGCTGCGCGTCGCGGCGGACGCCGAGGGGAAACAGCGGTGATCGGGCGGGGAAACGGCACTGATCCCGACGACCTAAGATGATCAACGTGTCCGACCAGCATGCACCACGGTCCCTGATCGTCACGCTCTACGGCGCCTACGGCCGCCATGTGCCCGGCCCGGTGCCCGTCGCCGAACTGATCCGGCTGCTGGCCGCGGTCGGTGTGGACGCCCCCTCCGTGCGCTCGTCGGTGTCCCGGCTCAAGAGACGCGGACTGCTGGTCCCCGCCCGCACCGCCGAGGGCGCGGCCGGATACGAACTCTCTCCCGACGCCCGCCAGTTGCTCGACGACGGCGACCGGCGCATCTACGCCACCGCCCCGCCCGACGAGGAGGGCTGGGTGCTCGCGGTGTTCTCGGTGCCGGAGTCGGAGCGGCAGAAGCGGCACGTGCTGCGCTCCCGGCTCGCGGGCCTCGGCTTCGGCACCGCCGCCCCCGGCGTGTGGATCGCGCCCGCGCGGCTGTACGAGGAGACCCGGCACACCCTCGCGCGGCTGCGCCTGGAGGCCTACGTCGACTTCTTCCGCGGCGAGCACCTGGGCTTCGCGCCGACCGTCGAGGCCGTCACCCGCTGGTGGGACCTCGCGGCCGTGGCCAAGGAGCACGAGGCGTTCCTCGACCGGCACGCGCCCGTGCTGCACGACTGGGAGCAGCGGTCCGACACCCCGGCCGAGGAGGCGTACCGCGACTACCTGCTCGCCCTGGACTCCTGGCGCCATCTGCCCTACGCCGACCCCGGCTTGCCCGCCCGGCTGCTGCCCGAGGACTGGCCGGGGGTGCGCTCGGCGGCGGTGTTCCGGGCCCTGCACGAGCGGCTCAGGGACGCGGGGGCGGCCTTCGCCGGGCTCTGAGGCACCCGCGCCGATGTGATCCCACCCACAACACGCGTCACTAATGGAACCCTCAGCTTCCTCTGTCGCTCCTCTCAAGGTTCTTACCTAGCGTCCACTCAGCACGCCAGGTAACGAAAGAGGATCTGACGCATGACCACCACGGCAAGGGCTCGGGGAGCCACGATCTGGCTCACCGGGCTGCCGAGCGCGGGCAAGACGACGATCGCCCGCCTGCTCGGTGACCGGCTGAAGGCCGCGGGACATCGCGTCGAGGTGCTGGACGGCGACGAGATACGCCGCTTCCTCTCGGCGGGTCTCGGCTTCTCCAAGGAGGACCGCAACACCAACGTCCAGCGCATCGGCCTGGTCTCCGAGGTGCTGGCCCGCAACGGCGTCCTCTCGGTCGTCCCGGTCATCGCCCCCTACGCCGACAGCCGCGAGGCGGTGCGCGTACGGCACGAGGCGAGCGGGACGCCGTACATCGAGGTGCATGTCGCCACCCCGGTCGAGGTGTGCAGCGAGCGGGACGTGAAGGGGCTGTACGCCAGGCAGGCCTCGGGCGAGCTGTCCGGGCTGACCGGTGTGGACGACCCGTACGAACCGCCGGTGGACCCGGCGCTGGTGCTGCGGACGCAGGAGCAGAGCCCGGGCGAGTCCGCGGACGCCGTGTACGCGGTGCTGATGGAGCGGGGGCTCGTGTGACCGCCCTGTCCCATCTGGACGCGCTGGAGTCCGAGGCCGTCCACATCTTCCGTGAGGTGGCGGGCGAGTTCGAGCGGCCGGTGATCCTGTTCTCCGGCGGCAAGGACTCCATCGTCATGCTGCACCTGGCGCTGAAGGCGTTCGCGCCCGCGCCGGTGCCGTTCTCGCTGCTGCACGTCGACACCGGGCACAACTTCCCCGAGGTGCTCGACTACCGCGACCGCGCGGTGGCCAAGCACGGCCTGCGGCTGCATGTGGCGTCCGTGCAGGAGTACATCGACCTCGGGGTGCTCAAGGAACGCCCGGACGGCACCCGTAACCCGCTGCAGACGCTGCCGCTGACGGAGAAGATCCAGGAGGAGCGGTTCGACGCGGTCTTCGGCGGCGGACGCCGGGACGAGGAGAAGGCGCGCGCCAAGGAGCGGGTCTTCTCGCTGCGCGACGAGTTCTCCCAGTGGGACCCGCGCCGCCAGCGGCCCGAGCTGTGGAACCTCTACAACGGACGGCACGCCCCCGGTGAGCACGTCCGCGTGTTCCCGCTGTCCAACTGGACCGAGCTGGACGTCTGGCATTACATCGCCCGCGAGGGCATCGAACTGCCCGAGATCTACTACGCCCATCACCGCGAGGTGTTCGCGCGGGGCGGCATGTGGCTGACGGCGGGCGAGTGGGGCGGCCCGAAGGACGGCGAGACCGTCGAGAAGCGGCAGGTCCGCTACCGCACGGTCGGGGACATGTCGTGCACGGGTGCGGTGGACTCCGACGCCGACACCATCGAGAAGGTGATCGCCGAGATCGCCGCCTCCCGGCTCACCGAGCGCGGCGCGACCCGCGCCGACGACAAGCTGTCCGAGGCCGCGATGGAGGACCGTAAGCGCGAGGGGTACTTCTAAGCATGAGCACGACCATCGACACCCCGCGTTCCGCGACGGCCGGCATCGACACGCTGCGGTTCGCGACGGCCGGTTCGGTCGACGACGGCAAGTCCACGCTCGTCGGACGGCTGCTGCACGACTCCAAGTCGGTCCTCGCCGACCAGCTGGAGGCCGTCGAGCACGCCTCCCG
>NZ_JBWKCI010000018.1:0-156490 GCF_056436565.1 Streptomyces sp. NPDC043726 | reverse complement strand
TGGGGCGGGTGGTTCTTCGGCGTCCTCTGGGTGTGACACTGTTCCTACGAGCCCGCGCGCCCGCGGGGGCTCTTGCTGCCGTTGCGCGCCGGGGGGGGGGGGGGGGGGGGGGGGGGCGGGGCCCCCCCCCCCCCACCCCCGCTGGCGGCTGCCGCCCCCAAGTGCCGGAAGTGCCCCTACGGCACCACCACGATCTTCCTGCCCACCCCCGCCGCGAACTGGTCCAGCGCCTCCGGGTACCGGTCCAGGGGGATGCGGTCGCTGATGAAGACGTCGGGGTTCAGGACGCCGTTCGCGAAGAGTTCCGCCGCTCGTTCGAAGCTGTGGAGGACCGCCATGGAGCCGGTGATGGTGATCTCCTGGTTGTAGATGCGGTAGGGGTCGATCTCGACCCGGGTCGCGTAGTCCGCCACCCCGAACTGCAGGAACGTGCCGGCCTTCGCCACCCTGCCCAGGCCGTCCTGGATCGCCGCCGCGTTGCCCGTCGCGTCCACCACCAGGTCCCAGCCCTGGGGACGGTCCAGTTCGTCCGGGTTCGCCGCGGCCGCCGAGACGCCGAGGTGCCGGGCCGTTTCCAGACGCGTCGGGTTGACGTCCACCATGTCCACGCTCGCCGCACCCGTCCGCTTCGCCAGCTCCAGCATCATCAGGCCCATCGTGCCCGAGCCGTAGATCAGGACGTGCGCGCCGAGACGGGACTGGAGGACGTCGTAGCCGCGTACCGCGCACGACAGGGGTTCCACCAGTGCCGCGTCCTGGGTGCGGACGTGGTCGGGGAGCAGCACGCAGTTCGCCACCGGGGCCACCGCGTAGCGCGCCGCGCCGCCCGCCGTCGTCACGCCGATCGCCGCCCAGCGTTCGCAGAGGTTGTTGTGGCCCGTACGGCAGTAGCGGCACTCGTGGCAGTAGAGGGACGGGTCCACCGCCACCCGGTCGCCGACCCTCAGCTCCGTGACGTCGGTGCCCAGGCCCACCACCTCGCCGGCGAACTCGTGCCCGGGCACGATCGGCAGCTTCGGGGCGAACTCGCCCTGGAGAATGTGCAGATCCGTGCCGCACAGGCCGCAGGCGGCGACCTCCACGACGACCTGGCGCGGGCCCGGCGTCGGATCCGGGACCTCGGCGACCACGGCCTTGCCCACGGACTCGATGACGGCGGCCTTCATTTCACTGCTCCCAACGACAGGCCCTGGACCAGCTTGTCCTGGGCGGCGAACCCCGCGGCGAGCACCGGCAGGGAGATGACGAGCGAGGCGGCGCACACCTTCGCCAGGAACAGGCCCTGGCTGGTGATGAAGCCGGTCAGGAAGACGGGCGCGGTCTCCGCCACCACACCCGTCAGCACCCTCGCGAACAGCAGCTCGTTCCAGCTGAAGATGAAGCAGATCAGGGCTGTCGCGGCGATGCCGGGGAGGGCGATCGGGGCGACCACCCGGGCGAGGATCGTCGGGAGCTTCGCGCCGTCCACGCGCGCCGCCTCGATCACCGCCACCGGTACCTCGGAGAGGAACGACTGCATCATCCAGACCGCGATCGGCAGGTTCATCGAGGTGTAGAGAATGACCAGCAGCCAGATGTTGTCCAGCAGGTCGGTGTTCTTGGCGAAGAGATAGATCGGCAGCAGGCCCGCCACCACCGGGAGCATCTTCGTCGACAGGAAGAAGAACAGGACGTCCGTCCACTTCTTCACCGGGCGGATCGACAGGGCGTAGGCGGCGGGGAGGGCGAGCAGCAGGACGAGGAGTGTCGAACCGACGGACGCCACCGTCGAGTTGATCAGCGACGGCCACGGGGTCGCCCCGCCGCCCGTGCCGAAGAACTCGCGGTAGCCGTCCAGGGTCAGTGCCGCGCCGAAGGACGGCGGGTTCGTCGCCGCGTCCTCCTCCGAGTGGAAGGACGTCAGGGCCATCCAGGCGATGGGCAGGAAGAACAGGATGCCGACCGCCCAGGCCAGCAGGCCGAGGCCGTTTCTGCGTACGGCGTTCATGCGCGGGAGGCCTCCTCGCGGAACAGGGACGAGACGACCCGCAGTGCGAAGGTCGCGATGATGATCGAGCCGATGACCACCAGGACGCCGGCCGCCGAGGCGAGGCCGTTCTCATGGGCCTGGTAGAAGCTCTGGTAGACGGTGTACGGCAGGTTCGCGGTGCCCAGGCCGCCCGAGGTGATGGTGAAGACCGCGTCGAAGTTCTGGACGATGTAGATCGAGCCCAGCAGGGCCCCCAGCTCCAGGTACCGGCGCAGGTGGGGGAGGGTCAGATGACGGAAGATCTGCCAGTCGCTCGCGCCGTCCACCCGCGCGGCCTCGATCTGCTGCTGGTCCCGGCTCTGCAGCCCCGCCAGCAGGATCAGCATCATGAACGGGGTCCACTGCCAGACCAGGGCCGCCTCCACGGCCAGCAGCGGTGTGTTGGAGATCCAGTCCGGCTGTGGGCCGCCCACGTAGTGCAACAGGCCGTTGAACAGGCCGTATTCGGGGTTGTACAGGACGTGCTTCCAGAGCAGGGCCGCCGCCACCGGGACCACCAGGAAGGGCGCGATCAGGAGCGTGCGGACCACTCCTCTGCCCTTGAATTTGCGGTCCAGCAGCAGGGCGAGGGCCAGGCCCAGGATCAGGCTCGCCAGGACCACGGCCACCGTCAGCAGGACCGTCGTCCAGACCGAGCGGCGCAGGTCGGGGTCGGTGAGGACCTCCTCGTAGTTGGCGAAGCCGGTGAAGCTGCGGGCGTCGGGGTAGAGGGAGTTCCAGTCGAAGAAGGAGATCACCAGCGTGGCCACGAACGGCAGCTGGGTCACCGCGATCATGAAGATCAGCGCGGGGAGGAGCGGGGCGCGGGTGGCCCATGCGCGCAGGCGGTCCGAGGGGCGTTTCTCGGCGCGCTGCAGGGCGGGTGCGGCTGTCGGAGCGGTGGTCGTGGCGGTCATCGTCCCTCGTACTCCTCGGAGATCTTCTCGGCGAGCTCCTGTGCCTTCTTCAGGGCCGACTCGACGGACTGGCGTCCGGCGATGGCCGCGCTGATCTCCTGGGAGACCTTGGTGCCGAGATCGGTGAACTCGGGGATGCCGACGAACTGGATGCCGGGTGCCGGGCGCGGCTGCACCCCCGGGTCCTTCGGCCGGGCGCCCTCGATGGCCTCCTTCGTCATCTCCTGGAAGGCGGCGGCCTCCGCGCGGTAGGCGGGGTTGGCGTAGGTGGAGGCGCGCTTGCCCGCCGGCACGTTGGACCAGCCGATCTCGTCGCCGACGAGTTGCTCGTACTGCTTGCTCGACGCCCAGGAGACGAACTTCCAGGCCTTGTCGGGGTTGCGGGAGGCGTCCTGGATGCCCCAGGCCCAGGTGTAGAGCCAGCCCGAGGAGTCGGTCTTCTCGACCGGGGCGGGCGCGTAGCCGACCTTGCCCTTGACCGGGGAGTCGGCGGACTCCAGGGAACCGGCCGCGGAGGTGGCGTCGTACCACATGGCGACCTTGCCCTGGGTCATGTTGTTGAGGCACTCGGCGAAGCCGGACTGGGCGGCGCCGGACTCGCCGTGCTCACGCACCAGGTCGACATAGAACTTGGTCGCCTTCTCCCATTCCGGGGAGTCGAGACGGGCCGTCCAGTCCTGGTCGAACCAGGTGCCGCCGAAGGTGTTCACGACCGTGGTGAGCGGTGCCATGACCTCGCCCCAGCCGGGCAGTCCGCGCAGACAGATGCCCTTCATGCCCGACTCGGCGCTGTCCACTTTCGCGGCCAGGTCCGCGACCTGCTGCCAGGTGGGGTGCGCGGGCATGGTCAGGCCTTCCTTCTCGAACACGTCCTTGCGGTACATCAGGAAGGACGACTCGCCGTAGAAGGGCTGGCCGTAGAGCTTTCCGTCGTCGCCGGTCAGCGATTCGCGCATCGGCTTCAGGACGTCCTGTTCGTCGTACTCCGGGTCCTTCGCGACGTAGGAGTCCATCTCCTTGAGCCATTCGTTGCGGGCGTAGATCGGTATCTCGTAGTTGGAGAGGGTGGCGACGTCGTACTGGCCGGCCTGGTTGGCGAAGTCCTGGCTGATCTTGTCGCGGACGTCGTTCTCGGGCAGGACGGTGAAGTTGACCTTGATGCCGGTCTCTTCGGTGAAGTGCGGCGCGAGCTTCTGCAGCTCCACCATCTGGGGGTTGTTGACCATCAGGACGTTGATCGAGTCACCGCCCGATCCGGCCCCGCCCGCGCCCGCCCAGCAGCCGGCGAGCAGCGGGGTGAGCAGCGTCCCTGCGGCGGCCGTGGCGAGCGTGGCTCGCGGCCTCCGTCGGCTCTGGGTTCGCATGGATCGCTCCTGGACGTATGGGGATATAAGGGGCGCCTCTGGGTGCGGTGAGGCCCCTTGTGGGTGTCAGTTGGAATGTCGGACGCAGATGTCGGTCGGCGTCTCAGACCCGGATGACCTGCGGGCCCAGCAGGGAGTAGCGGTGCGCCTCCGCCGACGGCAGCAGCGTGCTCGTCACGATCGCCTCCAGTGCGCCGACCTCCGTGAACCGACAGAAGCTGACCGCGCCGAACTTGGTGTGCACGCCCGCGAACACCGTCCGCCGGGACGCGCGTACGGCCTGCGCCTTGACCTCGCTGACCGCGGGGTCGGGGGTGGTCAGCCCGTGTTCGCGGGAGATGCCGTTGGCGCCGATGAACGCCAGGTCGATGACGAAGCCGGCCAGCATCTTCGTCGTCCAGTGGTCCACGGTCGCCAGCGTGCCGGCCCGGACCCGGCCGCCGAGCAGCAGCACCGAGACGTTCTCCGCCTCCGCCAGCGCGCCCGCGACCGGCAGGGACGCGGTGACCACGGTCAGCGGCCGGTCCCGGGGGAGCGCCTCGGCGATGAGCTGGGGGGTGAAGCCCTCGTCGACGAACACGGTCTCGGCGTCCCCGAGCAGTTCGGCCGCGGCGGCCGCGATCCTGCGCTTCTCGGGGACGTGGCTGGTGGCGCGGAAGGCGAGCGTGGTCTCGAAACCGGCGCTCTCCACGGGGTACGCGCCGCCGTGGGTGCGGCGGACGAGGCCGTGGTCCTCCAAGGCGCGGAGGTCTCGGCGTACGGTCTCCCGGGCGACGCCCAGTTCCTCGGCGAGGGCGTTGACGTCGACGGAGCCGTGGGTGCGGGCGGCGCGGATGATCTCTCGCTGGCGTTCTTCCGCGGTCCTGGTCATCTTCTCGTCACCCGCCTTCCTGCGTGGTTGCCCGTTCGGGCTCATGGAGGAAGTTCTACAGCGGGCGCGAGGCCGTGACCAGGTCTGTTACGGGGGTGAAAGTGCCCGTGTGTGCCCGTTCGGTCTTGCTCGTACGAGGTGAGGCCGGGGCGGGTCGGTGGTCGTCCGCAGGTGCGTCGTGGCTGGTCGCGCAGTTCCCCGCGCCCCTGGGGAGTTCGGCCGGCCCCGTGTCGTGCCGTGCCCGAATACACGGGCGGGCGGGCCCGTTTTCTGCCCGCCCGCGCTTGCTGTCGCTCTGTTTCGGTCAGTACGGCCAGATCGGGGGGTCGTTCACGAAGTGGCCGCCCAGGTAGGCGTGGGACTCGTTCGCCGGGTCCAGGTCGCCCTGTTCCGCGATCAGCTTCTCGGCGTAGGGCTCGGAGTCGTCCTGGGGGTCGTAGCCGAGGGCGCGGGCGGTGGTGAGGTCCCACCACAGGCGGGTGTTGGCGGAGGAGCCGTAGACGACGGTGTGGCCGACCTCCTCGGCGGTCAGGGCCGCGTGCAGCAGCCGGGCGCCGTCGGCGGGGCTCATCCACACCGACAGCATGCGGACGCTGGTCGGCTCGGCGAAGCAGGAGCCGATGCGGACCGACACGGTCTCCAGGCCGAACTTGTCCCAGTAGAACTGGGCCAGGTCCTCGCCGAAGGACTTGGACAGGCCGTAGAAGGTGTCCGGGCGGTGCGGGGTGGTGATCGGGATCAGCGGGTCCGCGCCCTGGGGGCGGGGGGTGAAGCCGACCGCGTGGTTGGAGGAGGCGAAGACGACACGCGCGACGCCCTCCTCGCGTGCGGCCTCGTACAGGTTGTACGTGCCCAATATGTTCGCCCGGAGGATCTTCTCGAACGGGGCTTCCAGGGAGATGCCCGCCAGATGGATGATCGCGTCCACCCCACGGACGGCCTCGCGCAGCGCCTCCTTGTCGGCGAGGTCCGCGACGATCGCGTCCGGCTCGCCCTCGATCGGGCGCAGATCGAGCAGGCGCAGCTCGTAGCCGTACGCGGGAAGCAGGTCCCGCATCAGGGTGCCGAGTCCGCCGGCTGCGCCGGTGAGCAGAACGGTGCGGGGCGCTGGCATCCTCGGTCTCCTTGGGTGGACGAGAGTGGACGGCCGTATGACTGCACGGTATTCACATTCGTGGACAAGCTATGGATCATCACCCCGGCTCGTCAAGGGTGGCGGACCTTGTGTTCATAAACATAAACTCTGATCAGAAACCTGCACACTGTTCGTGCACCCCGTCGTGATGGACCCGTTCTAGGGAGAGCCTGTGACGCCAGCCGACCTCGCCGCTCGACTCGGCATCCCCAGCGGGCCGCTGTTCTTCCCCGTCACCGCCTACGACGCCGAGGGAGCCGTTGATCTCGACGTCTACCGCGAGCATGTCCGCCGCGGGGTGGAGGCCGGTGCCGCCGCCGTGTTCGCCTGCTGCGGCACCGGGGAGTTCCACGCGCTGACGCCCGAGGAGTACCAGGACTGCGTCCGGGCGGCCGTCGAGGAGACGGCGGGCCGGGTGCCGGTCGTCGCGGGCGCCGGGTACGGGACCGCGCTGGCCGTGCGGTACGCCCGGCTCGCCGAGTCGGCCGGAGCCGACGGGCTCCTCGCCATGCCGCCGTACCTGGTGCTGGCCGCGCAGGAGGGGCTGCTGCGGCACTACCGCGAGGTCGCCGCCGCCACCGCCCTGCCCGTGATCGTCTACCAGCGCGACAACGCCGTGTTCACCCCGCGGACGGTCGTCGAACTGGCCCGCACGGACGGGATCGTCGGGTTCAAGGACGGCCTCGGCGACCTGGACCTCATGCAGCGGATCGTCAGCACGGTCCGCTCCGAGGTCCCCGGCGACTTCCTCTACTTCAACGGGCTGCCGACCGCCGAGCAGACCCAGCTCGCCTACCGCGCCCTCGGCATCACGCTCTACTCGTCGGCCGTCTTCTGCTTCGCCCCCGAACCGGCCCTCGCCTTCCACCAGGCGCTGCGCCACGGCGACGACGCCACCGTGCGCCGCCTGCTGGACGGCTTCTACCGGCCCTTCGTCGAACTGCGCGCCCAGGGCCGGGGTTACGCCGTGGCGCTGGTCAAGGCGGGCGTCCGGCTGCGCGGCCTGGACGTCGGGGAGGTCCGCCCGCCGCTGCACGAGCCGACCGAGGACCATGTCAAGCAACTCGCTCTGCTGATCGAGCGCGGGTACGCGCTCCTCGAGGAGGATGGACAGTGAAGGCGTCGGCATTCGTCTACCCCTGGGACGTCAACGGCGACCCCGCGGCACCCGGGCGGATCGCCGCCCTCGGAGTGCGGCAGGTGACCCTGGCCGCCGCCTACCACTCCACGCGCGCGCTGACCCCCCGCCACCCGCGCCACCGCATCGTCACCGCCGAGCACGCGGCCGTGCTGTACCCCACGGACGAGCGGTGGCAGGGGCGGGAACCGCGCCCGTACCCCGCCGGTGACTGGGCACCCGGGGACGCCTACGGCGAGGCGGCGGACGCGCTCGCGGAGGCCGGTCTGGAGGTGCACACCTGGGTCGTGCTCGCCCACAACTCCCGCCTGGGCGCCGAGCATCCGGACACCTCCGTCGTCAACGCCTACGGCGACCGCTACCCGTGGGCGCCGTGCATCGCGCAGCCCGCCACGCGCGCGTACCTGATCGACCTGGCCGCGGAGGCCGCCGTACGGCCCGGGGCGCGGGGCACCGAACTGGAGTCCCTCGGCTGGTACGGCCTCGCCCATCTGCACGCCCACGACAAGACCGGCGGGGTCGGCCTCGGCGAGGCGGGGCAGTACCTGATGTCGCTGTGCTTCTGCCCGGTCTGCCGACAGGGGTACGGCGCCCAGGGCCTGGACGCGGACGAGCTGGCGGCCGCCGTACGGGCCGCGCTGGAGCCGCTGTGGCAGGGCACGGCCGCCGACGAGGGGTGGACGGGCGTCGAGAAGCTGCTCGGCGAGGGCAACGCGACGGCAACACGCGCGTGGCGGGACGGGACCGCCCGTACGCTCCAGGAGGCGGCCGTCGCCGCCGTACGCGCCGCCGCCCCGCCCGGCTTCCAGGTGCTGCTGCACGCCGATCCGGTGCCGTACCACTGCGGGGCCAACGCCGGTGTGGATCCGGCCCACATCCTGTCCGTCGCGGACGGTGTGGTCGTGCCCTGTACAGGCGGTCCCGGACTGCTGACGCCGTTCGCGGAGCAGGGGCACGGCGTGCTCGCCGCCAACCTCACGGTGGTCTCCGGAATGGGCGGCAGCCCGGGCACCCTGGCGGTGGACGCGGCACGCGCGCGTGACCTCGGGGCGACGGAACTGCGGCTGTATCACGCGGGGTTGGCGTCCGACGGAGACCTGGAGCTGGTGCGCTCGGCGCTCGCCGGGGCCTGAAGCAGCGGTACGGCCGTGACGAGCAGCGCCGCCCCCGTCACGGCCGGCAGCAGCCGGTGGTCGACCGGTCCGACGAGCGCGGCGCCCGCGGCGAGGCCGATCACGTTCGGGGTGAACACCAGCGTGTTGGCGGTGGCGGTGACGCGGCCCAGCAGCGGGCCCGGCGTCTCCCGCTGGACGTGAGTGAGGGCGGCGATCAGCACGGCGGGCAGCCCCGCGCCGATCGCCGCGCCGCACACCAGGGCCAGCGGGTCGGAGGGGACCGCGCGCAGGGCCACCGCGACGCCGAACAGCACGACGCCGTACCCGCCGAACCGATGCGCGCCCAGCCGGCGCAGGGCGGGACCCGACACCACGCCCACCGCCACCGAGCCGGCGCCCTGGACGGCGTACAGCACACCCGCGTAGGCGGGGGAGTGCCCGAGCGCCTCGACGACCGACCAGATCAAGGCACCGTTCACCCCGGCGAAGAGCATGGTGGCGCCGCCGGTCAGGATCAGCAGCCGCGTCCGGGGGCGGGACCAGAGGTACCGGGCGCCGAGGCGCCAGTCCGTGCCGGCTGCCGGTTGCGGCCGGGGCTCCCGGACGCGCAGGGAGGCGTACAGACCGGCGGCGGCCAGGAAGGTGACCGCGTCCAGCAGGGCGACGCTCGCGCCGCCGTGGAGCGCGTAGAGGGCGGCCCCGGCGGGCGGGGCGAGGATCTTCATGCCCTCGTTCGCCGTCATGCGCAGACCGTTGAAGTCGCCGAGCAGGGGCCTGGGCACGGCGGAGGCCACGAGGGCCGACTCGGCCGCGTCATCGACGACGCCCGCGGCGCCGTACACGAAAAGGACCGTGAACAGGAGCCACAGGTCGGCCGGGGCGTCCACGGTGAGCAGGGTGAGCAGGAGGGCCGCGAGCAGCAGGTTCGTGGTGATCAGCAGGGGTGCGCGGCGGGTGCGGTCGGCGAGGGCGCCGAGCAGCGGGCCCGCCAGGGTGGGGGCCCACATCGCGAGCATGCAGAGCGCGGCGAGACCGTCCGAGCCGGTGAGGTCCTTCACCCACACGCCCGACACCAGCCACAGCGCCGAGGTCCCGAAGCCGGAGATCACGACCCCCGTGAGACAGCGCCGCGCGGTGCGGTCGCGCAGTACGGGGAGCAGGGTCCATTGCGTCGTCATGCCTGCTCAGCGTGGCGCTAAGGCGATCGGGTCGGGATCGGGCAGGTGCCTTAGAACCGGCGCGTGATCGGCGGGTTCCCGGAGACGGCCGTACGGCGCCACCCGACGGCGGCCGTACGGCGCCCCCTCCCGGAGACGGCCGTACGGCCCACCCCGGCCGCCCTGTCGCTCACCAGGGTGAACGGTCGGCCCCCGCCGTGACCTGCGGCCTTTGCCGCGGTTGGGATGATCATGCGCGCCGTCGTCCTGCTCACCGCCCTGTGCGCCCTCACCGCCTGCGCGGCCCCGCAGGCCGCACCGCTCACCCCGGACGACACCGTCAGGACCGCGCAGCTGCTGCTCACCGACCGCTGCCTGACCGCCCAGGGCCTCACCCCGCCGCGCCCGGGCCGACGCCCGGCCGGCGCCGACGAACAACGCCGGGTCAGCGACGCGCTGTTCGGCACCGGACGCGCCGAACTCACGCTCACGCTGCCCAGCGGGCACGAGATCAGCCAGCACACCGACGGCTGCCTCGCCCGGGCCCAGCAGCGGCTCTACGGCGACCAGGAGCGCTGGTTCCGCGCGTCCACCACCGTCAACAACCTCAAGGCCAAGGCGCCGGAAAGCGAACAGAGCGCCTACCGGGAGCTGCGGGCGCACGCCGTCCGCACCGCCCGTTCCCTCCTCCAGTCCGCCCATGAGAAAGGCACGTCCCGATGAAGAAGCCCGCCCTCCTGGCCGCCGCGCTGCTCCTCGCCGCCGGCAGCTCCCTCGCCACCTCCGCCACGGCCTCGGCCGCCGACTGCCCGAGCGGCAACTTCTGTGCCTGGGAGCACGCCGACTACCAGGGACAGCGCGCCAACTGGCACGGCGACGACGACTGGTGGGAGAGCTACATCGCCGACGAGGACTCCTCCTGGGCGAACCACGGCATCGAGGGCCCGGGCATCCCCAGCCACGTGAAGGTCTACTCCTCGGCCAACCAGGGCGGCCACATGACCCTCTGCCTCGCCCCCGGCCAGGAGGTGAACTACAACGGCGCCGCCAACGACGACGGCGACTCCCACACCTGGGCCATGGGCTGCTGACCCCCCGCCGCTCCCGGCGATGAGTTTCCGGGGTGCGAGCGGTCCACCCTTCAGGACCACCCGGCCCGCCCGAACAGCCCGGCCTCACGGCCACCCCGGAAATCGCTGAGGAGCGACGGATGACGGACTCGATCATCGATCTCGGACCCCAGACCCAGGTGCTGGCCCATCTCGCCGGCGAGGTGAGCGACGAGCAGTTGGCGGACCCGACGCCGTGTCCGGAGCTGGCCGTACGCAACCTGCTGGGGCACCTGCTGCATCTGTCCGTCGCCTTCCGTGACGCGGGGCGCAAGCGGCTCGGCCCCACGACCGACACCAGCCCCGGCGAGTCCGTCCCGGACATCGGCCCCGGCTGGCGCGAGGAGCTGCCCGAGGTCCTCGCCGAACTCGCCGAGGCCTGGCGGGATCCGGCCGCCTGGACCGGGATGACCCGGGCCGGCGGGGTGGACCTCCCCGGCGAGGTCGCCGGTGCCGTGGCGATCGACGAACTGGTCATTCACGGCTGGGACCTGGCCCGCGCCACGGGCCTTCCCTACGTCCCCGACCGGACCGCGCTCCAGGCCTGCCACGCCTTCCTCCTCGCCTCGGTGGACGATCCCAGCCGCGGCGAGATCTTCGGCCCCGTCGTCCCCGTCCCCGACAGCGCGTCCCTGCTGGACCGGGCGGTGGGGCTGAGCGGGCGGGACCCGGAGTGGAAGCCGTAGTGGAAGCCGTAGGAGGACCTTGAACGGGGGCCCGCCACCCCGCACCCGACCGCCCTCGCTCCGGACATCTCCTCCGGGGCGGGGGCGCCGTCGTGCGGGTGGACGCCGGTACCGGGACGTTCGCGGAGTTGCGGCGGCACACGGGGCGAGCGGGTGCTCGCCTGCTCCGGCGGCTCCGGCGGCTCCGGCGGCTCCGGCGGCTCCGGCGGCTCCGGGGACGCCGGACCCCGCCCCGCGCTCACCGAACTCGCCCACTGCGCCGCCCTGTTCCTCCGCGAGGCCGGCATCGACCGGCATCGCGAAGGCGAACGGGTCTATCCGACGCCCGAGGGCGCCGGAAGTACCGCCCAGGAGGCCCACGCGGTGCGAACTTCCTTTGTCAGAAGCATTGACGAAACATCGAGGCGCTCCTACCTTCATCGCGTCGTACTTCGTACGTCATATATGAGACGCGATATGTGAGATCCGAGAGGCGCGCATGACCTCTGTGCCCACGCCGATCCCCTCCCGCACGCAGTTCGTGCTGGAGGAGATCAAACGCCGTATCCTCACCGGCCGGTTGACGCCGGGCCAGGCCCTGGTGGAGGCCGAGCTCGCCGCGCAGTTCGGGGTGTCCAAGACCCCGGTGCGCGAGGCGCTCAAGACGCTCGCCGGGACCGGGCTCGTCGTGATGAACCAGTACAAGGGCGTCACGGTGCGCATGGTGGACGCGGACATGGCGCGCGAGGTCTACGACGTGCGGCTGCTCCTCGAACCCGAGGCGCTGAAGCGGGCCGTCCGCCGGGGCGCCTCGCTCGACGCCGCCCGCGACGCCCTCACCCGGGCCGACGTCGCCACCGACACCGCCGAACGCTCCCTGGCCAACCGGGAGTTCCACCGCGCCCTGTACCTGCCCTGCGGCAACCCGCTGCTCGGCCGGATGCTCGACGAGGTCCGTGACCAGGCCGCCCTCGTCTCCGCCGTCGCCTGGGCCGCCTCGCCCTCCTGGGAGCGGGAGGCCGGGGAGCACCGCGAGATCCTGCGGCTCGCCATCGAGGGCGACGCGGACGGGGCCGCCTCCGCCCTCCACGCGCACATCGCGTCTTTCGTCGAGCGGGCGTTCCCCGAGGCGCCGGAACAGGAAGGTCAGGAATGAGCGGCGTGACGTTCGAGACCCAGCGGGCGGCCCTGGCCGACGTGGTGTCGATCCCGGTGACCCCCTTCGCCGAGGACGGCAGCGTCGACCAGGACGTCCACCGGGCCCTGTTGCGCCGACTGCTCGACGGGGGGATCCGGACCCTCACCCCCAACGGCAACACCGGTGAGTTCTACGCCCTCACCCCGCAGGAACGCCGGCTCGTCACCGAGCTGACCGTCGACGAGGCCGGCGACCGCGCCGTGATCCTCGTCGGCGTCGGCCACGACCTGCCCACCGCCGTGGCCTCCGCCCGGCACGCCCGGGACCTGGGCGCCGCGATGGTGATGGTCCATCAGCCCGTCCACCCCTACGTCTCGCAGGCCGGCTGGGTCGACTACCACCGCGCCATCGCCGAGGCCGTGCCCGAGCTGGGCGTCGTCCCGTACATCCGCAACGCGCAGCTCACCGGCGAACGGCTCGCCGAACTCGCCGACTCCTGCCCGAACGTCATCGGCGTCAAGTACGCCGTACCGGATGCCGCCAAGTTCGCCGCCTTCGCCCGGGACGCGGGCCTGGAGCGGTTCGTCTGGGTGGCCGGGCTCGCCGAGCCCTACGCCCCCTCCTACTTCTCCGCGGGCGCCACCGGCTTCACCTCGGGACTGGTGAACGTCGCCCCGGCCGTCTCGCTGAACATGATCGAAGCGCTTCGATCCGGGGACTACCCGGCCGCCATGAAGGTGTGGGAGCAGATCCGCCGCTTCGAGGAGCTGCGCGCCGCCAACGGCTCCGCCAACAACGTCACCGTCGTCAAGGAGGCCCTCGCCTCCCTCGGCCTGTGCCGCCGGGACGTCCGCCCGCCGAGCAAGCCGCTGCCCGAGGACGAGCGCGCCGAGGTCGCCGCGATAGCCGCCGGATGGTCCCTGTGAAGGCGCCGGAAGAGCTCAGAAGCCATCAGTGGTACGGCACCGAGGGCCAGTTGCGCACCTGGTCGCACAACGCCCGGATGCGTCAACTGGGGTACGAGGAAGAGGAGTACCGGGGCCGCCCGGTGATCGCGGTCCTCAACACCTGGTCCGACATCAACCCCTGCCACGTCCATCTGCGCGAGCGCGCACAGGCGGTCAAGCGGGGGGTGTGGCAGGCCGGGGGCTTCCCGCTCGAGTTCCCGGTCTCCACGCTCTCGGAGACCTACCAGAAGCCGACCCCGATGCTCTACCGCAACCTCCTCGCGATGGAGACCGAGGAGCTGCTGCGGTCGTATCCCGTCGACGCGGCGGTGCTGCTCGGCGGCTGCGACAAGTCGACGCCGGCCCTGCTCATGGGAGCGGCCTCGGCCGACGTCCCGTCGCTGTTCGTGCCGGCCGGGCCGATGCTGCCGGGGCACTGGCGGGGCGAGACCCTCGGGTCCGGCACCGACATGTGGAAGTACTGGGACGAGCACCGCGCGGGCAACCTGACCGACTGTGAACTGCGTGAGCTGCAGGGCGGGTTGGCCAGGAGTCCCGGTCACTGCATGACCATGGGCACCGCGTCCACGATGACCGCGGCGGCGGAGGCCCTCGGCATGACGCTGCCCGGCGCCTCCTCGATCCCGGCCGTCGACTCCGGGCACGAGCGGATGGCCGCCGCCTCCGGGCGCCGTGCGGTGGACCTCGCCTGGAGCGGGCTCAAGCCCTCCGGGATCCTCACCCGGGAGGCCTTCGAGGACGCCGTCACCACGGTGCTGGGGCTCGGTGGCTCCACCAACGCGGTCATCCATCTGATCGCCATGGCCGGGCGGGCGGGGGTCAGGCTCACCCTCGACGACTTCGACCGCATCGCCCGTACGGTCCCCGTGCTCGCCAACGTCCGGCCCGGCGGACAGACGTACCTCATGGAGGACTTCCACTTCGCCGGTGGCCTGCCCGCCTTCCTCTCCCGCATCACCGACCTGCTGCACCTGGACCGGCCCACGGTCAACGGCACCCTGGGCGAGCAGATCGCCGGCGCCCAGGTGCACGACGCCGACGTCATCCGGCCCCGCGACAACCCCGTCGCGAGCGAGGGCGGGGTCGCCGTACTGCGCGGCAACCTCTGCCCGGACGGTGCCGTCATCAAGCACATCTCCGCCGAGCCGCACCTGCTCAAGCACACCGGGCCCGCGGTCGTCTTCGACGACTACAAGGCCATGCAGCGCACCATCAACGACCCCTCGCTGGGCATCACCGCCGACAGCGTGCTGGTGCTGCGCAACGCCGGACCCAAGGGCGGCCCCGGCATGCCCGAGTACGGCATGCTCCCCATCCCCGACCACCTGCTCAAGCAGGGCGTCCGGGACATGGTCCGGATCTCCGACGCCCGGATGAGCGGCACCAGTTACGGCGCCTGCGCACTGCACGTGGCGCCCGAGTCGTACATCGGCGGACCGCTCGCCCTCGTCCGCACGGGCGACCGGATCACCCTGGACGTCGAGGCGCGCAGCCTCCATCTCCACGTGGACGACGAGGAGTTGGAGCGCCGCGGGGCGGAGTGGACACCGCCGCCCGTCCGCTACGAGCGCGGCTACGGCGCGCTCTACAACGAGCAGATCACGCAGGCCGACACCGGCTGCGACTTCGAGTTCCTCGCCCGCCCGGGCAAGGTGGCGGACCCCTACGCGGGCTGAACCACAGCGAACCACAGCGCACCGCACGACCCGCACAGCCCTGTACACGGAGAAAGCGCTTCCTCCACGACGTACGCCCCGCACGACGCAAGAGATCGGAGAAACAGTCATGGCCCAAGCCGCAGCCGTGGCGAAACCGCCCGCGCCACCGAGGCGGCGCCGTGCCTCCGCCACCCCCCGCAGACTGCCGTACCTGTTGATCGCCCCGGCCGCCCTGCTGATGCTGGGCTTCATCGCCTACCCGGTCATCAGCGTCTTCTACTACAGCCTCCAGGACTACAACCCCACCAAGCCCTGGCGGAACGGCTTCGCGGGCTTCGACAACTTCGTCCACGCCTTCACCGACGACCCGCTGTTCTGGGACACCCTCGTCTTCAGCGCCAAGTGGGTCTTCGTCGAGGTCGGACTCCAGCTGCTGTTCGGCCTGGCGCTGGCCCTCATCGTCAACCAGACCTTCGTCGGACGGGGGCTCGGCCGCGCGCTGGTCTTCTCGCCCTGGGCCGTCTCCGGTGTGCTGACCTCCGCGATCTGGGTGCTGCTCTACAACTCCCAGACGGGCATCACCCGTTACCTCGCGGACATGGGCATCGGCTCCTACGGCACCAGCTGGCTGTCGGACACCTCCACCGTCTTCCCGGCGGCGATCGTCGCCGACCTGTGGCGCGGAGTGCCCTTCTTCGCGATCCTCATCCTCGCCGACCTCCAGTCCGTCTCGAAGGACCTGTACGAGGCCGCCGAGGTCGACGGGGCCAGCCGGTTCAAGCAGTTCTGGCACATCACGCTGCCCCATCTGAAGGACGCCATCATCCTGTCCACGCTGCTGCGCGCGGTGTGGGAGTTCAACAACGTCGACCTGCTCTACACCCTCACCGGCGGCGGACCCGCGGGGGAGACGACGACGCTCCCGCTGTACATCGCCAACACCAGCGTCGACGCCCACAACTTCGGCTACGCGTCGGCCCTGACGACCGTGGCGTTCGTGATCCTGCTCTTCTGCTCGATGGTCTATCTGCGGCTGAGCAAGTTCGGAGGTGACAGCAAGTGAGCGTCAAGGAAGCCACCCCCGTCGTGCCCGTCGCCAGGCGGAACCCGCCGCCGCCCCGCCCCTCGGGCAAGCACCGCGCCTGGGACGAGGTCCCGCGCTGGAACATCTACCTCCCGCTCGGCATCTATCTGCTCTTCACCCTGATCCCGTTCTACTGGATCCTGCTCTTCGCGCTCCGCCCGGCCGGCTCCACCTCGCTCGTGCCCTGGCCGATGACCTTCGACCACTTCGAGAAGGTCTGGAACGAGCGCAGCTTCGGCACCTACTTCCAGAACAGCGTCCTGGTCGGCGTCGCCACCCTGGTGATGACCACCCTGGTCGCCCTGGCCGGCGGCTACGCCCTCGCCCGGTTCGACTTCAAGATCAAGCGGGCCTTCATGCTCGGCCTGCTCTGCTCGCAGTTCGTGCCGGGGGCGCTGCTGCTGGTGCCGCTCTTCGAGATCTTCGCCGAACTCCAGATGATCAACTCGCTGGGCAGCGTCATCCTCGCGGAGACGGTCTTCCAGCTCCCGCTGTCGATGATCCTGATCAGCAACTTCATCAAGAACGTGCCGTACTCCCTGGAGGAGGCCGCCTGGGTCGACGGGTGCGGGCGGCTGCGGGCCTTCCGGGTCGTCGTCCTCCCGCTGCTGCGGCCCGGGTTGATCGCCGTCGGCTCCTTCGCCTTCGTGCACTCCTGGAACCACTTCCTGTTCGCCCTGATGTTCCTCAACAACCAGGACAAGCAGACCATCCCGGTCGGTCTGAACACCCTGATGAGCGCGGACAGCGTCGACCTCGGCGCGCTCGCGGCGGGCGGCATCATCGCCGCCGTACCCGTGGTGATCGTGTTCGCCTTCATCCAGAAGTGGCTGATCACCGGCTTCAGCGCGGGGGCGGTGAAGGGATGAGAGGGCACCGGTTCATCGTCCCGCTCGCCCTGCTGGGCGTGCTGAGCGTCCCCGCGCACGCCGAGGGCCGTGACATCGGCCGCGACACCCTGCCCGCGCACGACGGCTGGGCCTCGTACGGCACCGGCACGACCGGGGGCGCGGCGGCCGACGACGCTCATGTCCTCACGGTCACCGACCGCGCGGGCCTCGTCCGCGCCCTCGACGGCGGCAGCGACACCCCGAAGATCATCAAGATCGCCGGGACGATCGACGCCAACACCGACGACGACGGCGACCCCCTGGACTGCGCCGACTACACCACCGACGGCTACGACCTGAAGAAGTACCTGGCCGCCTACGACCCCCGCACCTGGGGTTCCGCCAAGCCCAGCGGCCCCCAGGAGGAGGCCCGCCAGGCCTCGGCGCGCCGGCAGGCCGAGCGCGTCGAACTGAGGGTGGGCTCCAACACCACCCTCGTCGGACTCGGTGACAAAGCCGTCCTGAAGGGCGCGAGCCTCCAGGTCACGGACGCCTCCAACGTGATCGTCCGCAATCTCGAACTCCGCGACGCCTACGACTGCTTCCCCGTCTGGCAGCCCAACTCCGGCGGCCTCGGCGACTGGAAGACGGCGTACGACAACCTCTGGCTGCGCGGCGCCACCCATGTCTGGGTCGACCATGTGACGTTGAGCGACAAGGGCCACCCCGACGAGGACGAGCCCACCCACTTCGGCCGCAACTACCTGCGCCACGACGGACTGCTCGACATCACCAACGGCTCCGACCTGGTCACCGTCTCCTGGAGCCGGTTCGCCGACCACGACAAGGCGATGCTCATCGGCAACAGCGACTCCGCCACCGGCGACCGGAGCAGGCTCCGGGTCACCCTGCACCACAACCAGTTCGAGTCCGTCGTACAGCGAGCCCCGAGGGTCCGCTTCGGGCAGGTGCACGTCTACAACAACCGCTACGTCGTCGAGGACGGCCTCCGGTACGCGCTCGGGGCCGGGACCGAGTCCGCCCTGTACGTCCAGAACAACGTCTTCCGCACCCCCGGCCACATCGAAGTCGCCGACCTGGTCAAGAGCTGGAACGGCAGCGCCCTGCACGACGAGGGCACCCTGTTCAACGGCTTCCCCGTCGACCTGCGCACCATCTACAACGCCTACAACCCCGGCGGCGAGCGCGATCTCACGGCCGACGTGGGCTGGACACCTACCCTGCACACAAAGATCGACAGCGCGGCGACGGCCGACCGAGCGGTGGCACGCGGCGCGGGCGCGGGGAGGATCCCATGAGCGGCACCGACATCGTCCTGGCGGGCGCGCGCGGCCATGGCCGCTGGCACCTGGAGAACATCCGACGGCTCCAGGACCAGGGCGTCGTACGGCTGGCCGGCGTCTGCGAGCTGACGCCGCTGACCGAGGCGGAGATCCCCGCGGGCCTCGGCACGCCCGAGCAGTCCGCCGACTTCGGCGCGCTCCTGGACTCCACCGGCGCCCGGATCGCGGTGATCTGCACCCCGATCCCGACCCACACGGACCTGGCGCTCCAGGCGGCGGCCCGCGGCGTGCACCTGCTGCTGGAGAAGCCGCCCGCCCCCTCCTTCGCCGAGTTCCGGCGCATGGCCGACGGAGTCGCGAAGGCGGGCGTCGCCTGCCAGATCGGCTTCCAGTCGCTCGGCTCGCACGCGGTGCCCGCGATCCGGCGGATGATCGCCGAGGGCACCATCGGCCAACTGGTCGGCATCGGCGGGGCCGGCGCCTGGGCCCGTCCCGAGGCCTACTACCGGCGCGCTCCCTGGGCCGGCAAGCGGCGCCTGAACGGCGCCGACGTGATCGACGGCGCGCTGACCAACCCGCTCGCGCACGCCGTCGCCACCGCCCTCGCGCTCGGCGGGTCCGGTCGTGCCGAGGACGTCACCGAGGTCGAGACCGAACTGCTGCGCGCCAACGACATCGAGTCCGACGACACCTCCTGCGTCCGGGTCTCCACCGCCCAGGGCCACCCGGTGGCCGTCGCCGCCACCCTGTGCGCCGAGCACCCCGACGAGCCGTACGTCGTGGTGCACGGCAGCAGCGGCCGGATCACCTTCTGGTACAAGCAGGACCGGGTCCTGCTCCAGCGCGCGGGCCACGGCCCCGAGGAGTCCGAGTACGGCCGCACCGACCTGCTGGAGAACCTCGTACGGCATCTCACCGACGGCGCCGACCTGCTCGTCACCCCCGAGGCGACCGGCGCCTTCATGAAGGTCGTCGAGGCGATCCGGCTCGCCCCCGACCCCGCCCCGCTGCCCGCCGGGGCCTGGCGTCTGCTCCCCGGGGAACAGCGCCGGGTCGTGCCCGGGGTCGACGGTCTGGTCGCGGCCGCCGCCGACTCCCTCGCCCTCTACTCCGAGCTGGGCGCCCCCTGGGCGCTGCCCCACGGACTCCGCAAAGAGGTGAGCACATGACGACGCCCAACGACACCCCGGTCCTGCGGGTCGCGGGCCGCCCGGTCGGCCGGTACGTCACCCGGCCCGAACTGCCCGACCGGCTCTCCCCGCGCCCCTACCTGCACCCGGTCACCACCCTGTCCGGTACGGCGGTCACCGAGCTGAGCCCCGCCGACCACCTCCACCACCTCGGCGTCGGTGTCGCCGTTCCCGACGTCGAGGGGCACAACTTCTGGGGCGGGCGCACCTTCGTCCGCGACCAGGGCCCCACCGAGCTGGACAACCACGGCGCCCAGCGCCACGCGGGCTTCCAGCTGCGCGACCCGGACGGCTTCGTGCAGGAGCTGCGCTGGATGGCGGCGGGCGCCGAGCTGCTGCGCGAGCGCCGTACCGTCGCGGCGACCGAACTGACCGACTCCGCCTGGGCGCTGGACTTCACCTTCTCGCTCACCAACAGCACGGCGGGCGTGCTGTCCATCGGCAGCCCCGCCACCAACGGGCGCCCCGGCGCGGCCTACGGCGGCTTCTTCTGGCGGGCCCGCAAGGAGGCCTCGGCCCCCGACGTCCTCACCCCCGGCGCGGAGGGCGAGGAGGCGGCGCACGGCAGCCGCGCCGACTGGGTCGCCCTGGTCGGCACCTCCTGGACGCTCGTGTTCGCCGGGGCCACCGAACGCACCCGCCAGGACCCGTGGTTCGTACGGACGGCCGAGTACCCGGGGGTGGGCTCCTCCCTGGCGTACGAGGACCGGCTGCCGATCGCCCCCGGTGACACCGTCGTCCGCAGGATCGTCACCGTGGTCGCCGACGGACGTCTCGACCGGGACGCGGCGACGGCGCTCATCAGGAAGGCGGTGAGCCAGTGACGACGTACACCAACCCGGTCCTGAACGCGGACTGGTCCGACCCGGACGTCCTGTGCGTCGGGGACGACTTCTACCTCACCGCCTCCAGCTTCGGCCGCGCCCCGGGGCTGCCGCTGCTGCACTCCCGCGACCTCGTCAACTGGACTTTGGTCGGCCACGCCCTCGAACGCCTGGAACCGGCTGCCGAGTTCAGGACGCCCCGGCACGACTGCGGGGTCTGGGCGCCCTCCCTGCGCCATCACGACGACCGCTTCTGGATCTTCTGGGGCGACCCGGACCAGGGCGTTTACCAGGTCAACGCCCCCGAGATCCGCGGGCCCTGGACCCGGCCGCACCTGCTGAAGTCCGGCAAGGGTCTGATCGACCCCTGCCCGCTGTGGGACGAGGAGACCGGCGAGGCCTACCTGGTGCACGCCTGGGCCAAGTCCCGCTCCGGCGTCAAGAACCGGCTCACCGGGCACCGGATGCGCCCCGACGGCACCGAGCTCCTCGACGAGGGCAAGGTGATCGTCGACGGCGACCGGATCCCCGGCTGGTTCACCCTGGAGGGCCCCAAGCTCTACCGGCACGACGGCTGGTTCTGGATCCTCGCTCCCGCCGGGGGAGTGGAGACCGGCTGGCAGGGCGCCTTCCGCTCGCGCGCCTTCTTCGGCCCGTACGAGGAGAGGATCGTCCTCGAACAGAAGGACACCGAGGTCAACGGCCCCCACCAGGGCGGCTGGGTGCGCACCCCGGCCGGCGAGGACTGGTTCGTCCACTTCCAGCAGCGGGGCGCCTACGGCCGGGTCGTGCACCTCCAGCCGATGCGCTGGGGCACCGACGGCTGGCCGGTCCTCGGCGACGAGGGCGCCCCCGTGGCCGTACACCGCAAGCCCACCCTGCCGCCGCAGCCGCCCGCCGCGCCCGCCACCGACGACGACTTCCCCGGCGGACGGTACGGCCGGCAGTGGCAGTGGACCGCCAACCCGCGTGAGGGCTGGTCCACCCAGCACTCCGCCGACGGGCTCCGGCTGACCTGCGTCCGCACCGCCGACGCGCACGACCTGCGCAGGCTGCCGAACGTGCTCACCCAGCGGCTGCCCGGGACGCCGGCCGCCGTCGAGGCCGAACTGCGCCTGGACAGCGCGGAACCGGGCGCGCGGGCCGGTCTCGCCGTGCTCGGGGACGCCTTCTCCTGGATCGGACTCCAGCGCGGCAGCGACGGCACGGTCCACCTGGTCCACCGGTTCGCCGAGGCCGTCGCCGAACAGGAGCGGGACGCCTCGCACCCACGCCTGGCACCCGAGGGGCGGGCGCGGCTGCGCATCGAGATCGGCTCCGGTGCCCGCTGCCGCTTCCTCTACGACGCCGGCGACGGCTGGACGTCCTCGGGTCCCGTCTTCGCCGCCACTCCCTGGCGCTGGGTCGGCGCCCTGCTCGGTCTGTTCGCCCTCGCGCCCACCGGTCAGGGACACGCCGGTGCCGCGAGCTTCACGCTCTTCCGGGTCATTCCCTCGTAACTCACCTTTTTCGTAAGCCTGTTGGGAGCCGCAATGACGCACCTCCGTGGCAAGCGCTTGCCGGGGGCGGGCAGAACCATGGCCGCCGTCGTGGGTCTGATCGCCGCGCTCGGTCTCGGGGCGGTCGGCGAGGCGGACGCCGTGCCCGTCGCCGGGTCCGTGTCCCGGTTCTCCGACACCCCGCACGGGTTCGCCTCCCTCGCCGGAGGCACCACCGGCGGGGCCGGCGGCAAGGTCGTCACGGTCACCGACCATGCGGCGCTGGCGAAATACGCGGCGGCGGCCGAGCCGTACGTCATCCGCGTCCAGGGCACCATCACCGCCGATCCGTTCGGAGCGAGCATCGAGGTCGCCTCGGACAAGACGATCGTCGGGGTGGGCGGTGGCGGGGAGCTGGTGCAGGGCGAGTTCCGTCTCAGCCCCGGCACCCACAACGTGATCATCCGCAATCTGACGATCCGGGACTCGGCGATCGAGGGCGACTGGGACTGCAAGGACACCGATTTCGACGGCATCCAGATGGACACCGTCCATCACGTCTGGGTCGACCACAACCGCTTCTCGAACATCTGCGACGGACAGCTCGACATCCGCGAGGACAGCGAGTACGTGACCGTCTCCTACAACCGGTTCGAGAACAACAACAAGACGTTCGGGCTGGGCTGGACGACCAACGTCCGCACGCAGATCACCGTCGACCACAACTGGTTCCGCAACACCAAGCAGCGCAACCCGTCGGTGGACAACGCGGCTTACGCGCACCTGTACAACAACTACCTGACCGCCCAGGCGGATCCGGGCGACCCCGTGTGGACGTACGGGAACTGGTCGCGCGGTCGGACGAAGATGGTCATCGAGAACAGCTTTTACGAGGACGTCCAGCACCCCTACCAGGCCGACGCCACCGCCGAGTTGGTGCAGCGCGGATCGATCCTCCGTCGTACGACGGGCCGCCACGACACCTGGGGCGCCGCCTTCGAGCCCCGGGAGTTCTACGACTACCGGCTCGACCCGGCCGCCGCCGTGCCCGCGCTGGTGAAGCGGTTCTCGGGGCCGCAGGAGCGGATCGGCGTGACGTTGCACGTACCCGCCGACCACCCGACCGTGCAGGCCGCCGTGGACGCCGTGCCCGACGGCAACGCCGTGCCCGTGACCATCGCCGTCGCGCCCGGGACGTACCGCGAGAAGGTGTTCATCCCCGCGACCAAGCCGAACATCCTGCTGCGCGGGACTGGACAGGACCGGTCCGACACGGTCATCGTCTACGACACGCCCGCCGCGTACGGCGGCTCCACCGGGAGCGCCACCGTACGGATCGCCGCGAACGACGTCACCGGGCGCAACCTCACCTTCAGCAACGACTTCGACGAGGCCGCGCACGAGCTGAACGGCGAGCAGGCCCTCGCCATGAAGACGACCGGTGACCGGATCGTCTTCGAGGACACGGCGTTCCTGGGCAACCAGGACACCCTGATGACCGACAGCCCCAAGCTGACCACCGTCAGCCGGGTCTACCTGCGCGACTGCTACATCGAAGGCGACGTCGACTTCGTCTACGGGCGGGCGACGACGGTCATCGAGCGGTCGGTGATCCGTGCGCTGAGCCGCGGCTCGGCCACCAACAACGGCTACCTCACCGCCGCTTCGACCTGGAAGGGCAACCCGTACGGCTTCCTGATCACCGACTCGAAGGTGGTCAGCGACGCACCGGCCGGATCCTTCCACCTCGGCCGGCCCTGGCACCCCGGCGGCGAACCCGACGCCGTCGCCCAGGTGCTGATCCGGGACACCGAACTGCCGGCCGCGATCAAGGCGGCGCCGTGGACCGACATGAGCGGGTTCTCCTGGCGGGACGCGCGGTTCACCGAGTACCGCAACCACGGCCCGGGGGCGGGGACTTCGCCGGACCGGCCGCAGCTGAGCGACGCCGAGGCGCGGGTCCGCACCGTCGCCGACTACCTCCAGGGCACGGACGGCTGGGCGCCGTACGTCCGCCACTGACCCCCACAACTCCATATCTCGCTGGATCCAGAAGAAGAGAGCCGACCAATGAAGATCAGCATCCGTAGAAGCAGGCGCGCTGCCATGGCCGTCGCCCTGGGCTCCGTGCTCGCCCTCACCGCCACCGCCTGCGGCGACGACGGCAGTGGCGGCGGCGGGGACAAGGGATCCGAGGGTTCCGGCACGGGCAAGATCGTCTTCTGGGACAACAACGGCGGTGTGCGCACCGACATCTGGAAGGAGATCATCGCCGACTTCGAGAAGGCGAACCCGGACATCGAGGTCGAGTACGTCGGGATCGCCTCCACCGAGTACCAGTCCAAGGTCGACACGGCCATCCAGGGCGGCGGCCTGCCGGACGTCGGCGGTGTGGGCGCCGCCATGCTCGCCGGGTTCTCCGCGCAGAACGCCCTGGAGCCGCTGGACGACCGGCTCGCCGGGTCCCCCCTGAACGGCAAGCTCAACGAGGACATGGTCACCTCGCTGAAGGCGGCCGGGGGCGGCGACGATGCGCTGTACTCCATTCCGACCTCCGCGAACAACGGTGTGCTCTACTACCGGACCGACCTGTTCAAGAAGGCGGGCCTGGACGAGCCGACGACCTGGGACGCCTTCTACGAGGCCGCGGAGAAGCTGACGAACGCCAAGAAGAACGAGTTCGGTTACACGATCCGCGGCGGCGCCGGATCCATCGCCCAGGCGCTGGACGCGATGTACGGGCAGAGCGGGATCACCTCGTTCTGGAACGGCGACAAGACCACCGTCAACGACCCGAAGAACGTGGAGGCGCTGGAGAAGTACGCGGCGCTCTTCAAGAAGGCCACTCCGGCCGCCGACCTCAACAACGACTTCACCAAGATGGTCGCGCAGTGGGACTCCGGCACGATCGGGATGCTGAACCACAACCTGGGCTCGTACCAGGACCATGTGAAGGCGTTCGGGACGGACAAGTTCCGGGGGATTCCGCAGCCGGTGGGTGACAGCGGCAAGCGGGTCCAGGTGTCCAACCCGGTCGACGGTCTCGGCGTGTTCCAGAGCTCCAAGAACAAGGAAGCCGCCTGGAAGTTCATCGAGTTCGCCGTCTCGCACGAGGAGAACTCCAAGTTCAACGAGTCCGCGGGGCAGGTGCCGGCGAACAACGACGCGGCGAAGGACGCGTGGGTGTCCACGGCCGAGCCCACGAAGCTGGCGGCCGAGGCGCTGACCGACGGTTCCACGACCATCGTCCAGCTGCCGTACTACCTGCCGGACTGGAACACCATCTCCAAGGCCGACAACGAGCCGAACTTCCAGAAGGTGCTGCTCGGGGACATGAGTGCGGAGGAGTTCCTCAACACGTTGGCCGAGCAGCTCAATGAGGCTCAGGCCGAATGGAAGGAACAGAACGGCTGAGAGGTCGGGTGCCTGATGCTGTGCGGCCGGCCGCGGGTCGGTTGTGGCTGGTCGCACAGTTCGCCGCGCTCCTGAGGAAGGAAGGTCACGTCAGTTGTCGATGTCCCGTAGACAGGTTGCCGCCTTCGCCGCTGCTCTGCCTGTCACCTTTGGTACCGCCCACGCCGGTGAGCAGCGTTCGCGCACTGTATTCGTCGCCGGAGACTCCACCGCCGCTCAGAAGTACGCCGACGCCGCTCCTGAGACCGGGTGGGGGATGGCTCTTCCCTTCTTCCTCCGGAAAGGGCTGGCCGTCTCCAATCACGCCGTGAACGGGCGCAGTTCCAAGAGCTTTGTCGACGAAGGGCGGCTGGATGTCGTTCTCTCGGCCATTCGGCCCGGGGACTTCCTGCTGATCCAGTTCGCTCACAACGACGAGAAGGCCACGGACCCGACCCGGTACACCGAGCCGTGGACGACGTACAAGGACTATCTGCGGCTGTACGTCGAAGGGGCCCGGGCCCGTGGAGCCCGGCCCGTGCTGGCCACCGCCGTCGAGCGGCGGAGGTTCGACGCCGACGGCAACGCATCGCCGAGCCACGGCGACTACCCGGCGGCGATGCGTGCGCTCGCCGAGGAGGAGCGGGTGGCCCTGCTCGACATCCAGGCCCTGTCGCTCCAGTTGTGGCAGTCGCTCGGTGTCGAGGAGACGAAGAAGTACTTCAACTGGACCGCCACCGAGCAGGACAACACGCACTTCAACCCGCCCGGAGCCATCGAGGTGGCGCGGCTCGTGGCGCGGGAGCTGCTGCGTACGCGGGTGCTGCGCCCGCAGGACCTCCGCCGGCTCGACGAGGCGATCCCGGAGTCCTGGATCACCTGGCCTCCGGCCGCCGCCTGAACCACTGACCACGTGAGAGAAGAGAGCCGCACGATGAACGCACAGAAGTGGCATGGGCATGCCACAGCCAAGGGTGCCGTGCTGATCGGCTGCACCGCGCTCGTGCTCGGGATGACCGGGGCCGGGACCGCCCAGGCCGGTTCCTCCCGTGACCTGGGCCGTGAGGTGCTCGCCGCCGGGGACGGATGGGCCTCGGAGGGGGCCGGGACCACCGGGGGCGCCGCCGCCGACGCCGCGCACGTGTACACCGTCTCCACCTGGGCCGAGTTCAAGGCCGCCCTCGCGGAGGGCGGGACCGCGCCCCGGATCATCAAGGTCAAGGGTGTGATCGACGCCGTCTCGGAGGGGTGCGACTCGCTCGCCGCCGAGGGATACGACTTCCAGCGGTACCTCGCCGACTACGACCCCGCCGTGTGGGGGCACGACACCCCGGTCAGCGGGGAGCAGGAGGACCTGCGGGCCGCGTCCGCCGCCAACCAGGACAAGATGATCAAGGCGAGCGTGCCGGCGAACACGACGATCGTGGGCGTCGGGCGGGACTCCGGGATCCGCGGGGGCAGCCTGCAGATCCGGGGCGTCGACAACGTGATCGTCCGCAACCTCACCATCGAGGCTCCCCTCGACTGCTTCCCGCAGTGGGACCCGACCGACGACAACAAGACCGGCGCCTGGAACTCCGAGTACGACGGGGTCGTCGTCTACGGCTCCACCCATGTGTGGATCGACCACAACACCCTGACCGACGGCCGCTATCCCGACAGCTCCCTGCCGGAGTACTTCGGCAAGGTCTACCAGCAGCACGACGGGCTGGTCGACGTGGTGCGCGGCGCCGACTACGTGACCGTGTCCTGGAACTCCTTCCGGGACCACGACAAGACCATGCTGATCGGCAACAGCGACAGCGCGGGCTCGACCGACGCCGGCAAGCTCAGGGTCACCCTGCACCACAACCGCTTCGAGGGCATCGTGGAGCGGGCGCCGCGTGTCAGGTTCGGGCAGGTCGACTCGTACAACAACCACTTCGTGGTGACCGGCGGGCAGAAGTTCGGCTACGTCTTCGGCATCGGCGCCTCCTCGCAGTTGTACGCCACCCACAACGCCTTCTCGCTGGCCTCCGGGATCAGCACCGGCAAGGTGCTGAAGAAGTGGAACGAGGCCCCGCTGACCGCCGAGAACAACTACGTCAACGGCAGGCTCACCGATCTGATCGCCGTCCACAACGCCGAGATCCCCGCCGAGACCCTCCAGTCCGGCGCCGGCTGGACGCCCACCCTGCGCACCAGGGTCGATCACCCGCGAGCCGTCCCGGGCATCGTCGACCACCGCGCCGGAGCCGGCCGCGTCTGCTGACCCGCGCCACGGCCGGGGCGCCCGCCGCCCCGGCCGCTCCAGGAAAGGAGAGCACCCGCATGCAACTCCCCCTGTCCAGAAGGGGTTTCCTGGTGGCGAGCACCGGCGCGGCCGTCGCCCTCGGCGCCGGCCCCGCACTGGCCGCCCCCGGCCCCCGCCCGTTCGGGCGGTACGGCTCGCCCGCCGCCCGCCTCACCCCGCACACGCTCTACGTCGACCCGCACGGCCGCGGCGACCACACCACCGTCCAGGCCGCGGTGAACGCCACCACCGGCAGCGGCTGGACGCTGGTCCTCGCGCCCGGCACCTACCGGGAGACCGTGAGCGTCGACGTCACCCGTACCGAGATGACCTGGCTCGGCGCCGGAGACGGCCCCCGGGACGTCGTCATCGTCTACGACAACGCCGCCGGCACCCCCAAGCCCGACGGCTCCGGGACCTACGGCACCTCCGGCTCGGCCACCACGACCGTGCGCGCCGACGGATTCACCGCCCGCCGGATCACCTTCGCCAACGACTGGCTGCGCGCCGACCACCCCGGGATCAGCGGCACCCAAGCCGTCGCCATCAAGGTCATGGGCGACCGCTCCGCCTTCCACCACTGCCGCTTCCTCGGCCACCAGGACACCCTGTACGCCGACACAGGCGCGCTCACCGTCTTCGCCCGGCAGTACTTCGCGCACTGCTACGCCGAGGGCGATGTCGACTTCGTGTTCGGGCGGGCCACGGCCGTCTTCGAGCACTGCCACTTCCGCACGCTGACCCGCACCGACCTGGCCGCCGCCCCGTACGGCTTCGTCTTCGCGCCCTCGACGGCCGGCGCCAACCCGCGCGGCTACCTGGTGACCAGGAGCCGTGTCACCAGCGAGGCCCCGGACGCCTACTACAAGCTGGCCCGCCCCTGGGTGCCCAGCTCCGACCGGACCGCGAGCCCGATGCTCACCGTCCGCGAGACCTGGCTCGGCCCCGGCGTCGACGCGGTCGCGCCCTACGCCAACATGTCGGACGCCTACCCGTGGCAGCTGCAACGGTTCGCCGAGTACCGCAACCTCGGCCCCGGCGCCGAGATCACGGTCCCGGAGAACCGCCCCCAACTCAGCGACGAACAGGCGGAGTCGGCGACGCGCACCACGTATCTCGGGGACTGGCAGCCCTGGAAGGAGGACTGCTGAGATGCGCCGGCGCACCCTCCTCGCGGGCCTGACCGCCGGAATCGCGGCGAGCGCGACCGGCACCGCACCCGCCCTCGCCGTCGGCCGACACGTTCTGCACGTCCGCCCGGGTGACTCCGTCCAGGCCGCCCTGGACGCGGTCACCGGGCCCGGCCGGACGATCGTGGTGCACCCGGGGATTTATCGAGAAGTCGTCAAAGTCCCAGCTGTCGCCGCCGAGTTGACCTTGCATGGCGCCACCCGGAACCCGCGTGACGTCGTCATCGTGTACGACAACGCCAACGGCACCCCGAAGCCCGACGGTTCCGGGACCTACGGCACCGCGGGATCCGCCACCTTCACCTCGGCCGCTCCCGGGCTCACCGTCCGGGACCTCACCCTCGCCAACGACTGGCTGCGCGCCGACCACCCCGAGATCACCGGCACCCAGGCGGTCGCGGCGTACATCACGGGGGACCGGTCGAGCTTCGACAACGTCCGCTTCCTGGCCCACCAGGACACGCTCTTCGTCGACACGACCGCGCTGACCTCCTTCGACCGGCAGTACTTCCACCGCTGCCACATCGAGGGCGACGTCGACTTCGTCTTCGGCCGGGCGACCGCCGTCTTCGAGCACTGCCGCTTCCACACCCTCCGGCGGGACGTGGACTTCACCCCCAAGGGCATGGTCTTCGCCCCCGCCACCGCCCGCGCCAACCCCTACGGCATCCTCGCGCTCCGCTCCCGCATCACCTCGGGGGCGGAGGACGGGGCGTACAAGCTGGCGCGGCCGTGGGTGCCGTCGTACGAGACGACCGCATGGCCCTCGCTGGTGGTGCGGGACACCTGGATCGGCCCGGGCGTCGACCCCGTGACCCCCTACACCGACATGCGTGAGGCGTACCCCTGGCAGACCATGCGCTTCCGGGAGTACGGCAACTCCGGGCCGGGCGCGGTGATCTCGGTCCCGGAGAACCGGCCGCAGCTCACGGCCGCGGAGGCCGAGGCGCACACCAAGCGGTCCTACCTGGGCGACTGGCGGCCGTATGGGCACGCCTGAGGACCTGTATCCGGCGCTGAAGAAGGACCTCGCCTTCCCGTTGGCCTGGGGCACCTCGCCGATCCGTGACTTCGGCACCTGGCGGTCGGTCGCCCGGGACAAGGTCGAGGAGTGCCTCGTCGTCGACCGGCAGGACGAGACGCCGTACGCGCCCGAATACGACACGTTCTCCCAAGCGGACGGATACACAAGGGAGTTGGTCACCCTCTCCCTCACCCGCTACGAACGCGTTCGGGGCGCGCTGCTCACCCCGCACGGTCCCGGGCCCTTCCCCGCCGTGCTGCTCCTGCACGACCACGGCGCCAGGTTCGACATCGGCAAGGAGAAGCTGGTCCGGCCCTGGTACGACGACACCCGGCTCGCCTCCGCTCAGGCCTGGGCCGACAAGTACTTCAGCGGACGCTTCGTCGGCGACGAATTGGCCCGGCGCGGATACGTCGTGCTGTGCCTGGACGCGCCGGGCTGGGGTGACCGCGGGCCGATCACCTACGAGCAACAGCAGGCCCTCGCCTCCAACTTCTACAACCTCGGCTCCTCGCTCGCCGGGCTCATGGCCCGGGAGGACGTCCGTGCCGCCGGTTTCCTGGCGGGTCTGCGCCGGGTGCGCCGGGTCGCGTCCGCCGGCTTCTCCATGGGCGCCTACCGGGCCTGGCAGACGGCCGCGCTCAGCGACGACGTCGCCGCCTGTGCCGCCGTGTGCTGGATGACCGGGCTGAAGGAAATGATGGTGCCCGGCAACAACACCCTGCGCGGGCAGTCGTCGTACTACCTGCTCCATCCCGGGCTCGCCCGGCATCTCGACATCCCCGACGTGGCGAGCATCGCCGCCCCCAAGCCGATGCTCCTCTTCAACGGCGGGCTCGACCCGCTGTTCCCGGCCGACGGTGTCCAGGTCGCGTACGACAAGCTGCGCGCCGTCTGGCGGTCCCGCCGCGCCGAGGAGCGGTTGCGCCCGAAGACCTGGCCGGACCTCGGTCATGTCTTCGTCGACCGCATGCAGGACGAGGTCCACGACTGGCTCGACCACGTCCTCTGATCACCGGTGAGCTCGTACCTGAACAACTGGGCTACCGCCGCACCGGCCTGATCGACTCCAGGGTCGGCACCACCGGCACGATCGTGCCGTCCGCCGCGAAGTCCAGGCGGTCGACGGTCGTCTCGCGGTGCGTGCCGTCCCCGCCGGGCCTGCCCGGGCCGTTGAGGGCGAAGCGGTGGTAGACGATGTACCAGTCGTCCGTGCCGGGGACGTTCACCACCGAGTGGTGGCCGGTGCCC
The DNA here is from genome assembly GCF_056436565.1 of Streptomyces sp. NPDC043726. Taxonomy (NCBI): domain Bacteria; kingdom Bacillati; phylum Actinomycetota; class Actinomycetes; order Kitasatosporales; family Streptomycetaceae; genus Streptomyces; species Streptomyces sp. NPDC043726. The sequence continues at coordinate 125,407 of NZ_JBWKCI010000018.1, read as the reverse complement.
TTGATGCCGTACTCGGGGCGCTTGGACAGGATCGTGCCCCGCTCGGTCCACGGGCCGAGCGGGGACGGCCCGGTCGCGTAGGCGACGTGGTAGTTCTCGCTGCGTGTGTCGTCCTCGGACCACATGAAGTAGTACGTCCCGCCGCGCTCGACCACGAACGAGCCCTCGCGGTAGTTCGCCGGGGTGATGTCCTTCACCCGGGCCGGGTCGAACGACACCATGTCGTCGTTCAGCGGGACGACATAGCCCCGGCCGTTGCCCCAGTAGAGGTACGACGTGCCGTCGTCGTCCGTGAAGACGGCCGGGTCGATCATCTGCCCGCTCCAGGCCCCGCCCTTCGCGACCAGCGGCTTGCCCAGCGCGTCCTTGAACGGGCCCGCCGGGGAGTCCGCCACCGCCACACCGATCTGCTGCTCGGCGCAGAAGTAGAAGTAGTACGTGCCGTCCCGCTCGGCGATCGCGGGCGCCCAGGCGTACTTGTCCGCCCAGGACACGTCCGGACCGAGGTCCAGGACGACGCCGTGGTCCTTCCAGTGGACCAGGTCCTTGGAGGAGTACGCCTTGAACCGCGTCCCGCCCCAGCCGCGGAAGCCGTCGGTCGTCGGATAGATCCAGTACTCGCCGTCCATGTAGCGCACATCGGGGTCGGCGTTCAGACCCGGCAGCACCGGACTGCGGGTCGGCACCGCCTCGACCGTCCAGGCGCGGCTCGTGCCGTCCGGCGCGGTGACGGTGTACGTCTGCGGCGTACGGAAGTCGCGGTGCGTACCGGACTTGGGGCTCACCGTCGCACCGGCGCCCAGCCAGAGCTGCGGCGCGAGGTGCCGCGGATCCGCGTCCGGGCGCATCGGCAGGACGACCTTGCTCGCCGACTCCGTGACGATGGCGTACCCCTGCTGCCCGCGCGCGGTCGCGTCGACGACCGACGCCGGGCTCTCCGGGTAGGCGGCGAGCAGCCGGTCGTACTCCGCCCGCGTCACCGGGATGACCGTGCCGTGCCGCGGGCTCGCCGGGAGCTGGTAGTCGGTGGACGGCGTCCACCGGCCCGAGTCCAGGTCGGTCGTCTCGAAGGGCAGGTAGCCACGGCCGCCGTACTCGTCGATGAACAGGTACCACTTCTCCTCGGTGTTCGACTTGAACACCGTCGGCCCCTCGCCCCGGTCCATCGCGCCGCTCCCGATGCAGTCGGCGACGAAGTCGTACGACGTGTCCGTCAGGGAGGCCGACTTCTCGCCGGTGACGAACTTCGAGCAGGGGCCGGCGGAGCCGGGGTCGCGCTCGTCCTTGGTGTAGCGGTAGTACGTGCCCGCGTGCTCGACGACCGTGGAGTCGATGACGGAGTAGCCGGGGTCGTTCCAGACCTTGGGCTCGCTGAAGGTGCGGAAGTCCTTCGTCGTCGCGTACAGCATCTTGTTGTACGTCGATCCCGTGTGGTCCGGGTCGTCCTCGGCGTACAGCTTGGACGCCCAGAAGACGACGTACTCGCCGAGCGTCTCGTCCCAGTACGCCTCCGGTGCCCAGGTGTTGCCCGCGTTGTCGGGTGCGACCTTCACCAGCCGCTGGTCGGTCCAGTGCACCAGGTCGGTGGACTCCCAGACCATGACGGACTTGCTGCCGTGCCGCTGGACCTGGTCCCAACTGCCGCTGGAATTGCGGTACATGCGCAGGTCGGTGGCGATCATGAAGAACTTGTCGCCCTCGGGGGAGCGGATCACGAAGGGGTCGCGCAGTCCCTTCTCCCCGGTCGTGGAGGTCAGGACCGGCTTGCCCGCGTTCAGCTCGCGCCAGTGCAGGGCGTCGTTGCCGCGGCTGAGGGCGTAGCGGATCTGCTCGCCGTCGGCGGTGCCCTCGCCGGTGAAGTAGGCGAAGAGGTAACCGGCGTACTGGGGGTGCTTCACGGGTGGCGCTCCTGAGTGGGCGGTGCCGGGCGGGACGGTGAGCAGGGCCAGGAGGAGTGAGAGACAGGCGACGAGCAGCAGGCGTGGGCGCATGTCAGTCCTGTGTGGGAGTGGGGGATTCTGTTGGAAGGTGCGCGCCTTCGGAGTGTCACCAGCGGGAAACAGCACGTCAATCGGTGGCGGCGGGATCAGGGGCAGCGAAAGTTTCGCTTGTTTTCGTTGAGGTACGGCAACCTCGGGCGGCCCGGTGGCGACTGCCTGGCGTCCCCATCCCCCAGGAAAGGAACGTTCCGTGCGTCAGAGCACCGGACGCCACCGCAGGACCCGCACTCTCTCCATCGCCGCGGCCGTGGCCGTCGCCGCGGGGGCGGGCGGCGTCCACCTCGGCCTCTCGAACGGCGGTGCCGAGGCCGCCTCGACGACGGTCACCGTGTCCTCCACGGCCGGACTGGAAGCGGCCGTGAAGAACGCGACCGCCGGTACCACCATCCTGGTGCGCGGCGGTACCTACACCCCGGCCGCCACCCTCAAGTCCACCGCGAACGGCACGAGGTCGGCGCGGATCACCTTGCAGGCCCACGGCGCGGAGAAGGTGCGGATCGACGGCTCCGAGCTGGCCGACGGCTCCTGGCTGGCCGGGATCCACGGCGACTACTGGACCGTCTCCGGGATCACCTTCCAGAACTCCCCGGCCCAGGGCTTCGTCGCCACCTCCTCGGTGGGCGGGATCTTCAAGAACCTCGTCACCGCGAACAACGGGGACTCCGGGTTCACCCTGCGGGGCGACGGCACGACCGGCAACCTCGTGGAGAACCTGGACAGTTACGGCAACTACGACCGGGCCGGGCACGGGCAGAACGCCGACGGCATCGCGGTGAAGTTCGGCTCCGGGACGGGCAACCGGATCACCGGGGCGCGGCTGTACAACAACTCCGACGACGGCCTCGACCTCTGGCAGTTCTCCTCGCCGATCACCATCGACCACTCCTGGGCCTTCGGCAACGGCGAGAACCGCTGGGGCGACCCGGCCTTCGAGGGCAACGGCAACGGCTACAAGCTGGGCGGCGGGGGCGTGACGGTGGCGCACGTCGTCAACAACAACGCGGCCTGGGACAACACGCTGAACGGCTTCACCGAGAACTCCAACCCGGGCGCGATCGTGCTGAACCGCAACACCGCGTATTCCAACGCCGAGGCGGGCTTCTACTTCGCCACCGGCAGGGCCCGGCTCGCCCGGAACCTGGCGGTGAGCGACAAGGGCGGTCCGTCCAAGCTGGGTTCCTCCACGCTGTCCGCCGCGAACAACTGGGACAGCGGGGTGTCGACGCCGGCCTTCAGGTCGGTGGACACGGCGACGGCGTACGGCTCCCGGCGGGCGGACGGTTCGCTGCCCGCGACGACCTTCCTGACCACGGGCTCCACCACCATCGGCGCCCCGATGGACTGAGTGCGGAAAGCGCAGCGCCCCCCACCGGTCGTCACCGGTGGGGGGCGCTTCTTCTGCTGACCGAGGGGGGCTCAGGCCAGCAGGACCTTGGGATTACTGGTACGTGATGTCAGACGCGGTGAAGCGGCATGACGTTCCGTCCGGGCCCACACCGAGCTGCGTCGGCTCGGCGCCGGTGTTGTTGCCCTTGAAGCGGACGCACGTCTTGATCTTCTTGCCGCTGTCCCCGTGGATCCGGACCTTGCGCAGCGAGGCGGTGTCCCCGTAGTTGGAGTTGATGCCCACGATCGAGTTCATCGGCGCGGTGACATCCACGTCGTTGATGATGACCGTGCGCTTGTACTGCGTGGAGCAGTTGCCGCAACTGCGCACCAGCTTGCCGGAGTTGGCGACCTGGAACTTGCTCACGACCAGCTTGCCCGCGCCGTTGAACTGCAGGACCTTGTCCGAGCCGTTCCTCGCACCACCGCCGTAGACCGTGTACACGGAGGAGGCGGACTTGCCCTTGAAGGTCGCCGCGTCCTCGCCGACGTCCAGCCACCACACGTTCTGGAGCGTGCAGGAGCCCATGCAGTGCACGCCGTCCGCGGCCGGGGTGCCGATGATCACGTTCTTCAGGACCGCGCCGTCGGCCAGCTGGAAGACCGGGTCCTGGCCCTCGTCCTGGCTGTCGCCGCCGAGCGCGCCGCTGCCGTAGAACTTCTTGTAGCCGCCGTCGTAGGTGCCCGACACCTTGATGGTGCTGGTCACGGCCTGGCTGCCCTTTGCGGTCGGCCAGGAGGAGGCGGCGCCCGCGGAGGACAGCATCGTCGTGGTGACGATCGCCGCGCCGGTGATGCCGAGGGCCGAGGCTCCGGCGATCACCGCCCGCCGCTTGGTGACCCGGCGGCGGTGGCGGACGCGCTGTTCAGCTGGTGCAGTCATGCCCATTCCTTGCGTGGGGAGTTGTTCCTTGCGCTACCTGGTCGCCACCGGTCGGGAATGGGTTGCCGCTCTTTCGGAAATTTCCTACGAGTCGCCTTCGGCGTCCGACTCGTCGTCCTGGTGGGGCGCGAAGCCGCCCGCCACGGACAGCTCTTCGTCGCCCGCGCGGGCCGTCGCGGAGTAGCCGTCGGCCTGGGCGTCCCGGCCGCCGCGCTCATGGTCGTACTGCCCGGCGAACACCCACTCGCCCGCCGGGACCGCACGGCCGTCCTTGAGCACCCAGGTGTAGACGAGGAAGCCGTCCCGCTCGCCGACCGTCAGCGCGAAGTCGTCCTCGGGCAGCGAGCGCCAGGCGCCGGTGGAGGTCACCCCGCCGGTCTGCGCGACCTTCAACTCCACGGTCAGTTCCGTGAGTTGCTCGTCGGTCTTCAGGGTCACATTGCTCTGCGCCCAGAACTCGTTGCTGTGCGGGTCGACCGAGCCGTCCGACCACAGCGGACCGTCCTCCTCGCCGGCGGCGGGCGGCTCGGAGCTCTGCGTCGGCCGTGCCGTGGTCGGCGTGCCGCTCGGCTCGCGGGTGGCCTCCTTCGACGGCTCCGGGCCGGGGTCGGCCGGGGGAGTGGGCGGGGCCGGCGCGCGGCTGGTCGCGTCCGGCGAGGGGGTGGGCGTCGGCGAGGTGGCCACCGTCTGCTGCGGGGCGTCCTCCTTCACGGCCGAAGCCACCGCGTACCCGCCGATCGCGAGCACCCCCGCGACCGCGGCCGTGGCGCCGACCACGCGCATCCAGCCGAACACCGGCGGACGGGCCGGCCGGTGGTCGGGACGGACCTGTCCCGGAGCATCCATGCCGCGCTCGATCCGGGCGAGGATGCGCTCGCGGTCCGGTTCGTGCGCCTCGGCCGCCTCGTGCAGCCGGGCGCGCAGCTCGTCGTGCACGTCCCGCTGCATCGTCATCGGTCCCTTCCCGCGGTGTCGCCGGTGCGCGCCATCGCCGCGTGCATCCTGAACGGTGCCCCCTGCGAGCCGAGCAGCCGTTGCAGCTCCGCCATCCCCTTCGACGTCTGGCTCTTGACCGTACCCACGGAGACACCCAGGGCGAGCGCCGTGTCCTTCTCCGAGAGGTCGAAGGCGTGCCGCAGCACCACACAGGCCCGTTTGCGGAACGGCAGTCTACGCAGCGCCTCCTGGACGTCGACCACACCGGCCACGTCCGGGTTCTCGGTCCTCTCCTCGCGCTGCGACCAGAACAGGGCGACCCGGCGCCGCTCGCGCACCGCGCTGCGGATCCGGGTGCGGGCCAGGTTGGCGATCACGCCCCGGGCGTAGGCGACGGGGTGGTCGGCGGCGCGGACCCGGTCCCAGCGATGCCACAGTGCCAGCAGGGCGTCGGCCGCCAGATCGTCGGCGGCGTCCGCCTCGCCCGTCAACAGATGGGCCAGGCGGGAGAGTTCGGCGTAGTGGCGTTCGAAGAAGGCATGGAACTCCACGGAGGCTGCGTCGTCGACGACTGTGCCCACGGGCGACCTCTCCTGCCTGTGAGTGTGCCTGTCAGCGGCATGTGAATGACATGTGATCGTCCGGCGATCTTCCGGTCGAGGTGCGGAAGCGTAGCAGTAAGCGCATGCATGGTTCGTACGAGGCTTCGAACGGCGTGTGGCGGATCGCACGTGAACAGCGGTGATTCCGTAACACGGGGAAAACCTGAGGCGGGTTCAACAGGGGAACAATCCAGCCAGCATCCGCACATCGATCATTCAGGCAACAAGGAGCCACATGAGCAGCGTCGATCGCTTCTTCAGGATCTCCGAACGGGGGTCCACGTTCGGCCGTGAGATACGCGGCGGCTTCGCCACGTTCTTCACGATGGCCTACATCCTTGTCCTGAATCCCATCATCCTGGGCAGCGCGAAGGACAAGTTCGGCGAGACGCTCGACCCGGTCCAACTCACCACCGCCACCGCCCTGGTGGCCGCCGTGATGACGGTCATCATGGGCGTCGGCGGCAACCTCCCGCTCGCGCTCGCCGCGGGCCTCGGCCTGAACGCCGTCGTCGCCTTCCAAATCGCCCCGCTGATGAGCTGGGACGACGCGATGGGCCTGGTCGTCCTCGAAGGCCTGCTGATCTGCGTGCTGGTCGTCACCGGACTGCGCGAGGCCGTCATGCACGCCATCCCGCAACCCCTGAAGCAGGCGATCAGCGTCGGCATCGGCCTGTTCATCGCCTTCATCGGCTTCGTCGACGCCGGCTTCGTCAGCCGTATCCCGGACGCGGCGAACACCACGGTTCCGGTGCAGCTCGGGGGCACCGGCAACCTCACCGGCTGGCCGATCCTCGTGTTCTGCCTCGGGGTCCTGCTGACGATCGGGCTGCTCGCGCGCAAGGTGAAGGGCGCGATCCTGATCAGCATCGTCGTGATGACGGTCGTCGCCCTCGTCATCAACTCGATCGCCGACGTCAAGAGCTGGGGCCTGACCACGCCCGAGTGGCCCGACAAGCTGGTCGACACCCCCGACTTCGGGCTCATCGGCCAGTTCAGCCTGTTCGGCGCCTTCGGCGAGACCACGGTCATCACGGTCGTGCTGCTCGTCTTCACGCTCGTGCTGTCCGACTTCTTCGACACCATGGGTACGGTCGTCGGCATCACCGCCGAGGCGGACCTGCTGGACGAGGAGGGCAAGGTCCCGAACCTCGGCCGGGTGCTCCTCATCGACGGCGCGGCGGCGGTCGCGGGCGGCGCGGCCTCCTCGTCCTCGGCGACCTCCTACATCGAGTCGGCGGCGGGCGTCGGAGAGGGCTCCCGCACGGGCTTCTCCAACCTGGTCACCGGCGGTCTGTTCGCCCTCGCCCTGTTCCTCGGTCCGCTGCTCACCATCGTCCCGCTCCAGGCCGCGGCGCCCGCCCTCGTCGCCGTCGGCTTCCTGATGATGACCCAGGTCAAGAACATCGACTGGGACAGGTACGAGATCGCCATCCCGGCCTTCCTGACCATCGCCGTGATGCCGTTCACGTACTCCATCACGAACGGCATCGGGGCGGGCTTCCTCGCCTACGTCCTCATCAAGTCCGTGCTCGGCAAGGCCAAGGAGGTCCACTGGCTGCTGTGGGGCACCTCGGCGCTGTTCCTCGTGTACTTCGCCATCGACCCGATCGAGCAGGTGCTGGGCGTCAAGTAGCCCTCAGTCCGCCAGAGCCGCCCGCATCATCGCCTTGGCCACCGGCGCGGCCAGCCCGTTGCCACTGACCTCGGAGCGGGCGGCGTCGGACTGCTCGACCAGGACCGCGACCGCCACCTCCTTGCCGTTGGTGTCGGACTTCGCGTAGGAGGTGAACCAGGCGTACGGCGTCTCGCTGTTGTTCTCGCCGTGCTGGGCCGTACCGGTCTTGCCGCCCACGGTCGCACCGGAGATCCGCGCGTTGGTGCCGGTGCCGTCCTCGACGACCGTCTCCATCGCCGACTGCAGCTGCTCGGCCGTCGTGGAGCCGATGACCTCCGTGGTGTCCGCGTCGGAGTCGTAGTCCTGGAGGACATCACCCCCGCCGTCGGTCACCTGGGACACCATGTGCGGCGACACCGACGTGCCGCCGTTCGCGATGGTCGCCGACACCATGGCCATCTGCAACGGCGTCGCCGTGACGTCGAACTGGCCGATCCCGGTCAGCGCGGTCTGCGCCTCGTCCATGCCGGAGGGGTACACGCTCGGGTAGGCGCGGACCGGGACGTCCTGCTCGTCGTCGTTGAAGCCGAACTTCTCGGCCATCGCCTTCACCTTGTCCTGGCCGAGGTCGTGGGCCATCTTCGCGAAGACGTTGTTGCAGGAGTACTGGAGCGCGACCCGGATCGAGGCGTTCTCGCAGGGCGCCGACTTGTTCTCGTTCTCCAGCACCGTCACGGTGCCCGGCAGCGTGTACGGGTCCGGGCTCTCCGTCTTCTCGTCCACCGAGGAGTACAGCCCGTCCTCCAGCGCGGCCGCCGCCACGACCAGCTTGAACGTCGAACCCGGCGCCACCGGCTGCCGCAGCGCGCGGTTGGTCAGCGGCTTGTCGGAGTCCTCGGTGAGCTTCTTCCAGGCCGTCCCGGCCGTGTTCGCGTCCGTCAGCGACGAGGGGTCGTACGACGGGGTCGACACGACCGCCAGGATCCGACCGGTGGCCGGGTCGATCGCGACCGCCGCGCCCTTCTTGTCGCCGAGCGCCTCGTACGCCGCCTGCTGCACCCCGGGGTCGATCGTCGTGATCACGTTGCCCGGATCGGCCCGCTTGCCGGTGACCGTGTCCAGGGCGTTCTTCAGCCGGGTGTCCGTGCCGTTGAGGACGTCCTGGTAGATGCCTTCCAACTGGGTCGGCGCGTACGCCTGGGAGGCATAGCCCGTCACCGCCGCGTACAGCTCGCCGTCGGTGTACGTGCGCTTGTACGCGAGATCGCCGCCCTTCGTCCGTGCCGAGCCGGTGATCGACTCACCGGCCACGATGATGTTCCCGAGCGGTGCCGCGTACGTCTGAATCGCGTTCCGCCGGTTGTCCTTGTCGTCCGCGAGTGCCCGGCCCTCGTAGAACTGCACCCAGGTCGCCCGCACCAGCAGAGCGAACACGAGGAGCAGCGTGAAGACCGATGCGCGCCTGATCGTCTTGTTCATCCCACCGGCAGGACGAGCGGACCGGAGCGATTCGTTCCCTGGCGGGGCTTTTCTCATCGAGTGTTCATGAAGCCCGCCTCATAGGCGGCGATCACGGCCTGGGTGCGGTCCCGCGTGCCCGTCTTCGCCAGCACCGCCGCCACATGCGACTTCACGGTGGCCGGACCGACCTCCATCCGCCCGGCGATCTCGGCGTTGGTCAGCCCGCCCGCCATCAGCCGCAGCACCTCGCTCTCCCGGCCGGTGAGCCGGGCCACCCAGGGCGGCGGGGCGGGGTTCGCGCGCGCGTGCTCGGTCGCCAGGGCGCGTACGGCCGCCGGGAACAGCAGGGTGTCGCTGCGCGCGATCAGCCGTACCGCCTGGACGAGCGCGTCGGCGTCGGCCCGCTTGAGCAGGAACCCGGCGGCTCCGGCGCGCAGGGCGTCGTACACGTAGGAGTCGTTCTCGAAGGTCGTCACGACGACGATCCGGGGCGGGTCCGGGAGCGTGGCGAGGATCTGCTCGGTGGCGCGGATGCCGTCGATCTCCGGCATCCGGACGTCCATGAGGACGACGTCCGGGGCCTGCGCACGGACGACGGACACGGCCTCGGCGCCGGTCGCCGCCTCGCCGACGACCTCCAGGTCGGGCTCGGCGGAGAGGATGGCGCGCAGGGCGGTGCGGACCATGCGCTCGTCGTCGGCGAGGACGACACGGATCGTCATACGGGTCCCTTCAGGGGCAGTCGTACGTACAGCCGCCAGCCGCCTTCGGTGGCGCCCGCCTCCGCCGTCCCGCCCAGCAGGCGGGCGCGGTCGGCGATGCCGCGCAGGCCGTGGCCGCCGCCGGGGCGGCAGACGGGGGTGGAGGTGACGGGGTTGTCGAGGGTGATCTCCAGGCGCCCGTCGGCCGGGGCGATCCGCAGGGACACGGGCTTCCCGGCGTGCTTGAGGGCGTTGCTCAGACCCTCCTGCACGATGCGGTAGGCCTCGCGGGACAGGATCGGCGGCAGCGTCCCGGGGTCGACGCCGACCTCGGCCGTGACCCGCAGTCCGCCCGCCCGCGTGCGGTGCAGCAGTCCGTCCAGGTCGGCGGCGAGCGTGGGCGCCGGTGCCGTGTCGGGCGCGTCGCCCTCCCGCAACACCCCGAGGACGGCGTCGAGTTCGCCGACCGTGCGCCGGGTGGTGTCCTCGATCGCGGCCAGCGCCTCGCGGGCGAACTCCGGGTCGCTGTCGAGGAGTCGGCGGGCCGCGCTCGCCTGGAGGGTGACCGCGCTCAGGGCGTGTCCGACGGAGTCGTGCAGTTCGCGCGCGAGCCGGTTGCGTACGGCCAGATCGGCGGCGCGGGCCTCCGCCGCCGCTAGCCGGTCCTCGGGACTCGGGCCGAGCAGGTCCGGCGCCCAGCGGGCGAGCAGGGTGCCCGCGCCGCCCGCGCACGCGGCGAGGGCGACGAGGAAGGCGACGCCCGCGACCGGGGTGAGCGCCAGCACCCACGTCTGGTCCCAGGCCTCGGGCATGCCGATCAGACCGTCGCCGAAGGCGGCGACCACGGGCAGGGCGATCAGTACGGCGGCGAACGGCGGCACCGCGAGCGACATCCCGGCGATGATCCCGCCGAAGCCCAGATGCAGTGTGAACCAGGCCGCCGAGCGCACCTTCGCGACCCGGCCGCGGGCGGGCTCGTAGGAGAGCCGGTCCGCGTCCACGGCGCACAACGAGCGCGCGGCGGAGGCCTCCAGGGAGCGGCTCAGCGGGAACACGGTGGCGGTGATCGCGGCGAGCGGCAGGCCGACGGCGAACGACAGCAGCTGGGCGCGGAGATCGCCCCAGAACCGGTTCGTGCCCAGGGCGGGGCCGACGACGATCTCGCCGACGAAGACGTACGGCATGGCGAGCGCGCCGCCGAGGATCAGATGGATCCAGCGCCGGCGCGTCCGCCGTCCGAACAGGAACCGGGCGGCCTGCCTCATCCGCGGCGCCGGGGGAGGGCGGCGGACCGCCGCGCGAGGAAGTCGGCCCCTACGGCGGCCACCAGGATGCCGGTGATCATCTGGCCGGCGTGGGCGAGGTGCAGCGGCCGCGTGGCCTGGTCGGGTTCGATGAGCGCGGCCAGCGACAGCCATGCTCCCCAGCAGGCCGCGGCGCCGGAGCCGACCCAGGCGAGGGCGAGCGGGACCCGGACGGGCAGCGCCGGGGCGCGGTGGAGGGCGAGGGGCAGGACGCCGCCGACGGCCGCGAGGAGGAAGAGGGCGTCCAGGGCGCGCAACAGGTCGCCACCGCAGGCCCGGTACAGGTGGAGGGCGAGCGGGAGGACGGCGACGGCCGTGGCCGCGAGGGCGGCGGTGCGCCGGACGGGGCCGACGCGGGGCAGTTCCCGGATCCGGCCGCGCCACAGGTGGCCCCAGCGGTCGCGGGCGTACCGGGCGAAGAGGGCGCCCAGGGCGAGTCCCTGCACGATGAAACCGCCGTAGACGACGCTGAACACCCAGTCGTGGAGGAAGGGTTCGGAGGGGCTGTCGTCGGCGGGGTCCAGCAGGAGCTGGGGCGGGAACCCGATCATGATCGGTGCGAGCAGCCCGGTGGCGACCCACACGGGCCCCGCGAGCAGCCAGGCCGGCACCCGCAGCCCCCAGGGCCGGGTGAGCACGAACGCCAGCAGGACGACGCAGGAGTCCATGAGCAGGGTGACCCCGTTGGCGACGGCCATCACCCCCCGCTGCTCCAGCAGCGCACTCCCCGCCGGAATCCCGATCTCGCTCCCGGCGAGCCAGGCGGCCTTCAGCCCGAGATACGGCAGACAGGCGGCGACGGCGACGACGCGCAGGAGTGCGGGGGAGCGGTACGGGAGGAGAAGTGACTGCGTCATGCCGTCACGCTCCCGCGGCCGCGGTACCGCCCGCCTCCTGCACGGCGACGATCCTGCTCCGCCTGACGGGGGAGAAGGGGATCACCTCAGAGTCGGCGCGTGGCCAGGGTCAGCCGGTCCCGGGCGTCGAACAGGGCGTCCTTCACCATCTGTTCGTGCGCCGGGGTCAGCCGGGCGACCGGGACCGAGCAGCTGATGGCGTCGCGGGCCGGGGTGCGGTACGGGATCGCCACGCCGAAGCAGCGCAGGCCCAGCGTGTTCTCCTCGCGGTCCACGGAGAAGCCCTGTTCACGTACCTGGTGGAGCTCCTCGATGAGCTTCTCCCGGTCCGTGATCGTGTTCTCCGTCAGCGCGGGGAGCGTCTCCGGGAGCATCTTGCGGACCTGTTCGTCCGTGTACGTGCTCAGCAGGGCCTTGCCCAGGGACGTGGAGTGGGCGGGGAGCCGGCGGCCGACCCTGGTGAACGGGCGCAGGTAGTGCTGGGACTGGCGGGTGGCCAGGTAGACCACGTTCGTGCCGTCGAGCCGCGCCAGGTGGATGGTCTCCGTCGTGTCGTCCGACAGCCGGTCCAGCGTCGGCCGCGCCGCCGCGACCACCTCGTCGCCGTCGATGTACGAAGTGCCGACCAGCAGCGCCCGCACCCCGATGCCGTACCGCGTGCCCGTCGCGTCGGTCTCCACCCAGCCCAGCTCCACGAGCGTGCGCAGCAGCATGTACAGGCTGGACTTGGGATATCCGACCGCCTCCTGGACCGCCGCGAGGGAGTGCATACCGGGGCGTCCGGCGAAGTACTCGAGCAGTTCAACCGTCCGCACCGCGGACTTGACCTGCGCCCCGCCCCCCGTCTCGCCTGCCGACATCGCCCTTGACCCCTTCGTTCGACGGGAAATAGTCTCCAACAGCATATTCACCATGAGAGACAGCGTTCAGTATATCGAACAACCCTGGTGAATGACCCCGTACTGCGGCAATACATGTGTGGAGGGACCCGCGGTGGCAGCAGCACCAGTCTGGAGTGTCGACCCCCGTACCGGGAAGCAGCGCGAGCAGGTTGCGGTGGAGGCCACAGCCCAGGAGGTGGACGCCGCCGTCCGCGCCGCGCGCGAGGCGCTCACGGCCCTCACCGACCGCGTGACCCGCGCGGCCTTCCTGCGGACGGCCGCCGCGCAGCTGGAGGCCGCCAAGGACCAGCTCGTCGAGGTCGCCGACGCCGAGACCGCGCTCGGACCGGTCCGGCTGACCGGTGAACTCGCCCGCACCTGCTACCAGCTGCGCGCCTTCGCGGACATCGTCGACGAGGGCGCCTTCCTGGACGTCGTCATCAACCACCCCGACGACACCGCGACCCCGCCGATCCCGGACCTGCGCCGCTACAAGGTGCCGCTCGGGGTCGTCGCCGTCTACTCCGCCTCCAACTTCCCCTTCGCCTTCTCCGTCGCGGGCGGCGACACCGCCAGCGCGCTCGCCGCGGGCTGCCCGGTGGTCGTCAAGTCCCACCCCGACCACCCGGCCCTGTCCGAGCTGGTCGCCAAGGTGCTGCGCGACGCCGCCGCGGAGCACGGCATCGCACCGGGCGTCGTCGGCCTGGTCCACGGCTTCGAGGCGGGCATCGAGCTCATCAGGCACCCGCTGGTCTCGGCGGCCGGCTTCACCGGTTCGGTACGAGGGGGGCGTGCCCTCTTCGACGCGGCCGCCGCCCGTCCGGTCCCGATCCCCTTCCACGGCGAGCTGGGCTCGCTGAACCCCGTCCTCGTCACGGAGGCCGCCGCCGCCGAACGCGCGGAGGCCATCGGCGCCGGGCTCGCCGGGTCGATGACCCTGGGCGTCGGGCAGTTCTGCGTGAAGCCCGGCCTGGTGCTGGCGCCCGCCGGTGACGCGGGCGACCGGCTGGTCAAGTCCCTCACGGACGCCGTCAGCGACGTCGACTCCGGGGTCCTGCTGGACCACCGGATGCGCGACAACTTCGTCGCCGGGGTCGCCGAGCGGGCCGGACTGCCCGAGGTGGAGTCGCCGGTGACGCCGGGCGCGGGCGGCGAGCACACCGTCAGCGCGGGCTTCCTCACCGTGGCCGCCGGGAAGCTGGCGGCCGAGGGCGCGTACGACCTGCTGCTGGAGGAGTGCTTCGGTCCCGTCACGGTCGTCGCCCGCTACGCCGACGAGGACGAGGCGAAGTCGGTGCTGTCCCGGCTGCCGGGCAACCTGACCGCCACCGTGCATGTGTCCGCCGAGGAGGCCGCGGGCCAGGGCCGGGGGCCCGAACTGCTCGCGGAGCTGACCCCGTTGGCCGGCCGGGTGCTGGTCAACGGCTGGCCCACCGGTGTCGCCGTGGCCCCGGCCCAGCACCACGGCGGCCCGTACCCGGCCACCACCTCCACCTCCACCTCCGTCGGCGGCACGGCGATCGAGCGGTGGCTGCGCCCGGTGGCGTACCAGGGCGCCCCCGAGGCGCTGCTTCCCCCGGAGCTCAAGGACGACAACCCGCTCGGTCTGCCGCGCCGCTTCAACGGCAGCCTGGAGGGCCGCGGCTAGAGCCCCGCGTCCCTGGCCAGCAGGGCCGCCTGGACCCTGTTCTCGCACTCCAGCTTGGTCAGGATCCGGCTCACGTACGTCTTCACCGTGGCCTCGCTCATGTGCAGCCGGGCGCCCGCGTCCGCGTTGGACAGGCCCTCGCCGAGCAGCGCGAGCACGTCGCGTTCCCGCTCGGTGAGGCCGGCGAGGCGGCGGCGGGCCTCCTCGCCGCGCGCGGTGGCGGCGGGGGAGGCGAGGGTGTCCACGACGTGCCGCGTGGCGGCCGGGGAGAGATAGGCGTTCCCGGCCGCCGCCGCGCGCACCGCGTGGATCAGTTCCTGCGGCGCGGAGTCCTTCAGCAGGAAGCCCGCGCCGCCGTGGCCGAGGGCCCGCAGGACGTTGTCGCGTTCGCCGAAGGTGGTCAGGATCAGCGCACGGACCCCCGGCGCGGCCCGGCCCAGCTCGGCCAGTGCGGCCAGCCCGTCCATCACCGGCATCCGGATGTCGAGCAGCGCCACGTCGACCGCGCCGCTGCGCGCGGTCTCCACCGCCTCCTTGCCGTTCGCCGCCTCGGCGACGACGTCGATGTCGTCGGCCGAGGTGAGGATCATCCTGATGCCGGCCCTGATGAGCGGCTCGTCGTCGGCGACGAGGACCCGGATCACACGGCCTCCTGCGCGGTGTCGGTGCGATGAACTGATGACCAGAGCCCCGTCATCATGCCCGATCCCGCCGGCGCCCCCTACGGCTCGTACGCGTAGGACTCCTTGGCGACCAGCTCCCCGCCCCGGAAGCAGAACCGGTAGACGATGTCCGCGTCCACGTCCACGAAGTGCCGGCAGGACGCGTCCTCGGGCAGCGGGGGCCCTTGCTCCTCGACGCCCGAGGTGAGGATGGAGTCCCCGTCCGGGAGTCTCCTCTCCACGTCCGCCTCGGCGTCGCCGATCCGCGCGGACCGGTACACGTCCTTCGATATCGTGCCGCTCTCCACCTCGGCCCACAGGGCCTTGAGCCCCCACACCACCAGGGCGCCCACGCCCACGACGAGGACCAGTGCGGTGACACCGCAGCCGACGGCGACCTTCTTCTTGCTGCTCATGATGGCGGCGAACTCCCCTTGCGGATCGGAACGGTCGATGACCGCACCACCGTCGCCCGCCGCCCCGGTGCCGATCTGCCCCCGAAAGTCGTCGTCCGCGTCGACGGAGGTCGCGCCGTCCGGCCGGGGCCGGGGCTCGTCGCCGTACGGCAGGACGCCCGCGAGCCGGAAACCCCCCTCGGGGGTGGGCCCGGTGTGCACCATGCCGCCGACCAGCCGGGCCCGCTCCCGCAGCCCCGCGAGCCCTTGCCCGCCGCTGACCGCGGGCCCGGCACCGGGCGCCCCCGGCCCGTTGGCCACCTCGACCACCAGGCTGTCCGGCTCGTACCGCAGGGCCACGGTGATCGGGGCGCCCGGCGCGTGCTTGTGCGCGTTGGTCAGGCCCTCCTGGGCGATCCGGTACGCCGCGTGATCGGCCGCCGGGGCCAACGGCCGTACGGTGCCGGACCGCTGCAGTTCCACCTCCGCGCCCGCCGCCCGCGACGACTCCACCAGCCCGTCGACCGTGGCCGCCCCGCGTGCCGGGGGCGGCCCGGCGTCCGGGTCCTGCCCCTCGGGCACACCGTCGCGCAGGATGCCCACGACCTCCCGCAGCTCCCGCATCGCCGCCACCGAGGCCTCCCGCAGGATGCCCACGCCCTGCTTCTGACGGTCGCCGAGGTCCGGGTCCACCTCCAGCGCCCCGGCGTGCACGGAGATCAGCGCGAGCTGGTGGCCGAGGCTGTCGTGCATGTCCTGGGCGATGCGCTGGCGTTCCAGGAGCCGGGCCTGCCGCGCCACCATCGCCTGTTCGCGCACGAGTTGGGCGTTGTGCCGGCGCAGGGTGTCCAGCAGCGCGTGCCGCTGGGCGCGGTAGCGGGAGGCGAGGCCCGGCACGACCACCAGCGCCAGGAAGCCGCCCGCGCCGATCGCCGCCGTCACGAGCGGCGACAGCTGGACCTCCTCGCCGGACGTCCCGAACACGGCGAGGGCGACATGCAGGGCGAACCCGACGGCGTACGCGGCCAGCGCCCGCCCGGGCCGCAGGATGCGGCTGCCCGCCGACCAGCTCGCGTACATCAGCAGCGGCGTCGCCCCCGCCACCGCACCCGCGAAGGCCGCCGAGGCGATCAGTACCGTAGCCGGCAGCGACCGGCGGGCCAGGGACAGCACGGCGACGCCGAGGACCACGGCTGCGGTCCGCGCCCCGAATCCGGCCTCGGCGGTGTCGAACAGCCCCGCGAGCGAGGCGAGCACGACGGTGAGCACCGCCTCGCCCGCGATCCTCCTGCGGGGCCACGGGGAGGCGGCGGCGAGCCGGGAGCGGAGGGTCCGGCCGGGTGCGGGTATGACTGCTGGTGCGTCCACCCGCCGACCATAGTCAGCGGACCGCGACGGCGACCGTCCTCTTTGGTCGCTGACGACGACGACTTATGGAGACTGCCCGGGAACGCCCCCTCGCGCCGATGCTGGATCCGCAGCAGAGTCCGTCATCAGGGGGGAACAGTGGGCAACGAGCGATTCACCGTCCGGCAGAAGACGACCCTCATGGTCAACCGGTACGTCGTGACCGAGACCCTGCCGGACGGATCCGACGGCAAGGTGGTCGCCTTCGCCGAGCAGAAGCGGATGACGCTCAAGGAGCGGATGACCTTCTACACCGACGAGTCCAGGGACCGGGTCCTGTTCACCGCCCAGGCCCGGCAGATCCTCGACGTCGGCGCCGTGTACGACGTCCAGGACGCGGCGGGCGCCGCCATAGGCACCTTCCGCAAGAAGTTCGGCGCCTCGCTGCTGCGCTCGACCTGGGAGCTGGACCAGCCGGGCTCGGTCGCCTCCACCGGACGGGAGCGCAACATGACCGTGGCGGTGCTGCGCCGGGTCTGGGAACTGCTGCCGCTCGACCTCGTGCCGTTCGCGTGGCCGTACCACTTCGACTTCACCGACGGGGACAGGCCGGTGATGACGGTCGACAAGAAGTTCGGGCTGCGCGACCGCTATCTCCTGGAGGTGGCCTCGCCCGATCTCGACCTCCGCCTCGCCATCGCGCAGACCGTGGCGCTAGACGCCCTCCAGTCCCGCTGACCGGCTGCGCGGCGCCGGAGGGGGCCTGCGAGAATCCCGGCATGGACGTGGAACTCCCCGAACTCCCTTTCCCGCTCCGCACCTACGGCCCCAGCGGCCACTGGTCCTACGAGGACGGTGTCCTCACCGGATGGGCCGGCCCCCGGCAGGACCGTTTCGTGCCGCCGACCGGCGAGGCCCTCGACCCCGCCGCCGACGCGCCCCGGCTGCTCGGAGCGCCCGAGGGGGACTTCCAGCTGATCGCCCGGGTCACCGTCGGGTTCGCCGGTGCCTTCGACGCCGGAGTCCTCTACGCGCACGTCGGGGAACGAGCCTGGGCCAAGCTCTGCCTGGAGTACTCCCCGGACGTCCCCACCGTCTGCACGGTGGTCACCCGGGGTCACTCCGACGACGCCAACTCCTTCACCGTGGAGGGGAGTTCGGTGTGGCTGCGGGTGAGCCGCACCGGGCGTGCCTTCGCCTTCCACGCCTCCCGCGACGGCGAGCGGTGGACCTTCGTCCGGCTGTTCACCCTCGGCGACGAGAAGGCGACCGGCGCGGCGCTGGTCGGCTTCATGACGCAGTCGCCGATGGGGGAGGGCTGTGTCGTCACCTACGACCACCTCGAGTTCCGTCCGAGCTGGCCGGACGACCTGAGAGACGGAAGCTGAGGGCGAAGGTCACCGCGAGCAGGCCCGCGCTGATCACCAGGCACAGCCGCATCCCGGAGAGGAAGCCGTCGGAGACCAGTGCTCCGAACACCGCGATCCCGAGTCCGCCGGACACCTGGCGCGCCGAGTTCAGGACGCCGGCCGTCAGGCCCGCCCGTTCCGCCGGCACGGCGTCCATCATCGCCGCGGTCAGCGGCGGCACCGTCAGCGCGCAGCCGATCCCCATCGGGACGAGGAGCGCGGCGAGCAGGACGGGAGGCGTACCGGCGTCGACGTACAGCAGGAGGAGCAGTCCCGCGACGGCCAGGCCCTGGCCGAGCAGCATGGGCAGCCGTACGCCGTGGCGGCTCGCGAGCTTGCCCGCGATCACGTTCGTCACCGCGATCAGAGCGGACATCGGCAGGAACAGCAGGCCGGCGTGGAGCGCGCTCAGCTCCATCACCCGCTGGAAGAACAGCGAGAAGACGAAGACCAGGCTGTAGAAGGAGAGGCTGACCGCCGATCCGACCGCGACGGCCACGGCGACCGTGCGGTCGCGGAAGAGGGCGAGCGGGACCACCGGGTGCGGATGGCGCGCCTCGATCCGCAGGAAGGCGGTGGCCAAGACGGCGGCCACCGCGAGCGCCGCCCAGCCGGCCGTGCCGCCCTCGATCGCCGCGAACGCCAGGGCGGTCAGCGCGATCACCGCCGTGACCTGGCCCGGCAGGTCCAGCGGCGCGGGGCGGCGCTCGGCGGCGGGGGCGCGCAGCAGCAGCGCGAGGATCAGCAGCCCCACCGGCAGGTTGACGAAGAAGATCCCGCGCCAGTCCCAGGCCGTGGTGAGCGCGCCGCCCACCACCGGACCCAGCGCCATCGCCGCCGAACCGCCCGCGGCCCACAGCGCCACCGCCCGGGCCCGCCGGGCCGGATCGGCGTACGCCTGCCGCACCAGCGCCAGCGAGGCGGGCAGCACCACGGCCGCCGCCACGCCCTGCACCACCCGCGCGCCGAGCAGCACGGGCAGGTCCGGTGCGAGGCCGCAGGCCACGGAGGCGAGGGTGAACACCGCGGTGCCGAGGGCGTACGCCCGGCTCGCCCCGACCCGGTCCGCGAAGGCGCCGGTGGACAGCATCAGTGCCGCGAAGGCCAGTGTGTAGGCGTCCACCACCCACTGCAGGCCCGACAGCCCGCTGCCGACGGAAGTGCCGATCGCGGGCAGGGCCACGTTCACGATGGACGCGTCCAGGCAGACGAGGCCGAAGCCGAGGAGCGCGGCGGTGAGGGCCAGCGCGGGGGAAGGCCGCTGGGGCTTCAACGGGACGAAGGGCGACGTGAGTTGGTCGGTCCGGTGGGTTGCCATGCGTCCATGCTGCGGATCTTGGCCGTCGTACAGTAGTGGCCCGAATGCCATACGTCCGGAGGTTCTGGCCATGCACCGTGTCGCCGTCATCGCGCCCTTCCGGGTGGCCATGTTCAACCTCGCCATCCCGGAGCTGTTCTTCGAGCGGACGCGGGTCGACGGCGCGCCGGGCTACGAGGTGACCGTCTGCACTCCGGAGCCCGGGGTGATCGTCACCACCGGTGGCCTCGACCTGCATGTCGGACGCGGTCTGGACGCCCTGGACGACGCCGACACCGTCCTCGTCGCGGGCACCGGTGAGCGGTTCCACCCCGAGGCGCGCACCGTCGCCGCCGTCCGGGAGGCCGCGGCAGCGGGCAAGCGCGTCGCCTCCATCTGCTCCGGCGCCTTCGTGCTGGCCGAGGCGGGTCTGCTCGACGGCCGCAGCGCCACCACGTACTGGCAGCTCACCGAGGAACTGCGCGAGCGCTACCCGGCGCTCGACGTCAAGGGTGACGTCCTCTACGTCCAGGACGGCCAGATCCTCACCGCCTCCGGCTACGCCGCCGGGATCGACATGTGCCTGCACATCATCCGCACCGACTACGGCGCCGCCGTCGCCAACGAGGTGGCCCGGCTGGCGCTGGTCGCCCCGGTCCGGCCCGGCGGGCAGACCCAGTTCACCCAGACCCCGCTGCCGCCCGAGCGGGGCACCGCCTGCGCCGACACCCGGGGCTGGGCCATGCGCCGGCTCGACCAGCCGCTCACCCTCACCGACCTGGCCCGGCACGCGGGCGTCAGCGTGCGCACGCTGACCCGGCGCTTCCACGCCGAGAGCGGGGTGAGCCCGTTGCAGTGGCTGCTCCATCAGCGCGTCGAGCGGGCGAAGGAGCTGCTGGAGACCACCACCCTGCCCATGGACCAGGTGGCCCGCGCCTGCGGCCTGGGCACCGCCGACTCCCTGCGCGCCCATGTGGTCCGCCGCACCGGGCTGACCCCGAGCGCGTACCGGACCCAGTTCAGCCGGATGGGAATGAAGACGGTCGCTTGAAGGTTCACCCATGTTGGCGGAGGCAGTCTCCGCTTCCGTCCGACCTGGAGAGAGCCGAGAACATGCGCGTCGAGATCTGGAGCGACATCGCCTGCCCCTGGTGCTACGTGGGCAAGGCCCGCTTCGAGAAGGCGCTCGCGGCCTTCCCGCACCACGACGCGGTCGAGGTCGTGCACCGCTCCTTCGAGCTGGACCCGAACCGCGCCAAGGACGACACCGGCCTCGTCATTCCGATGCTCGCGAAGAAGTACGGCATGAGCGAGGCGCAGGCCCAGGCCGCGGAGGACAACGTCGGCGCCCAGGCCGCCGCCGAGGGCCTCGCCTACCGCACCCGGGGCCGGGACCACGGCAACACCTTCGACATGCACCGGCTGCTGCACTTCGCCAAGGACCAGGGCCGCCAGGGCGAGCTGGTCCAGGCCCTGTACGAGGCGAACTTCGCCGAGGAGGCCTCCGTCTTCGGCGACGCCGAGCGGCTCGTACGCCTCGCCGTCGCCGTCGGCCTGGACGAGGCCGGCGCCCGCACGGTGCTCGCCGACCCCACCGCCTACGCCGAGGAGGTCCGCGCCGACGAGCGCGAGGCCGCCCAGCTCGGCGCGACCGGCGTGCCCTTCTTCGTCATCGACCGCAAGTACGGCGTCTCCGGCGCCCAGCCCGCCGAGGTCTTCGAGCAGGCCCTCACCCAGGCCTGGGGTGAGCGCTCCCCGCTCACCCTGATCGACCAGGGCGAGTCGGAGGCCTGCGGTCCCGACGGCTGCGCGGTGCCGCAGCAGGGCTGAAAGCCGCAGGTCGGGGCGGACCTATAAGAGGTGCTTAGCGAAACCACGTAAAAAATCGCAATGGACGGGGGGTTCCCGGGGTCGCAGAGTGGACCCATGGAGACCTTCGAGAGCCTCGTCCGCGCCGAGTTCACCCCGGAGAACACTTACCTCAACACCGCGAGCAACGGCCTCCTGCCGGCCCGCACCGTCGCCGCCGTACAGGAGGCCCTGCGGATGCGGGCCGAGGGGCGGCCCATCGGTTCCCTGTACGAGGACGCCGAGCAGGTCCGCGCCGCCTTCGCCCGGCTCGCCGGGGTGCCCACCGGGCGGGTCGCGATGGGCGCCTCGGTCGCCGAGTACGGCGCGCTGATCGCGGCCTCGCTGCCCGCCGGTGCCGAAGTCCTCACCGCCGAGGCCGACTTCGCCTCCCTGGTCAACCCCTTCCACATGCGCGGCGACCTCAAGGTCCGGGCCGTGCCGCTGGAGCGGCTCGCCGAGTCGGTCCGCCCCGGCACCGCGCTCGTCGCGGTCAGCGCCGTGCAGTCCGCCGACGGCCGCCTCGCCGACCTGCCCGCGCTGCGGGAGGCGGCCCGCGCGCACGGCGCCCGCACCTACGTCGACGCCTCCCAGTCGGCCGGCTGGCTGCCCATGGAGGCCGGCTCCCACGACTTCCTCGCCGCCGTGGGCTTCAAGTGGCTCATGGGCCCGCACGGCAACGCCTTCTTCGTCGCCCCCGAGGACTTCGGCGGTCTCACCCCGCTGCTCGCCGGCTGGGTCGCGGGCGAACTGCCCTGGGAGAGCTGCTACGGTCCGGTCCAGGAACTCGCCCACTCCGCACGGCGGTTCGACGTCAGCCCCTCCCTGCTCACCTACGCGGGGCTGCGCGCCTCCCTCGCCCTCATCGAGGAACTCGGCGTCGACGCCGTCCACGCCCACGACCTCGCCCTCGCCGACCAGTTCCGCGCGGGCCTCGCCGGCCTCGGCCACGAACCGGTCCCGTCCCCCGGCTCGGCGATCGTCTCGGTCCCCCGGCTCGGTCACCGCCAGCCCGAGCTGAGCGCGGCCGGAATCGAGGTCTCCGACCGCGCGGGCAATCTGCGCGCCGCCTTCCACCTCTACAACACCCCCGCCGATGTCGACCGGCTGCTGGACGTGCTGGCGTCCTGACGCTAGGAAGGGCACCAGGGGTGGTGGTGCCGGTGGAGTCCACGGGCGATACGGCCGTGACCCCGGCCGCCGACGCGGAACTGCACCGGCGGCTGGTGTACGGCGACGAGTCCGCGCTGGCCGAGGCGTACTCGGCGTACGGGCCGCTGGTGCGGCGCATCGCCGTGCGGGTCACCCGCGCCCCGGGCGCCGCCGAGGACGTGGCGCAGGAGGTCTTCGCCCAGCTGTGGAGCAGACCGTACGCCTTCGACGCGCGCCGCGGCTCGCTGCGCACCTGGCTGTCCCTGCTCGCCCACCGGCGGGCCGTGGACTGGGTGCGCGGCGAGGCCCGGCACCACAAACACGCCCACGCCGACGAATCGGCCCTGCTCACCGTCCCCGAGCCCGGACCCGGCCCCGACGAGACCGTGGTCGACCGGGAGCGCTCCCTGCTGCTGCACACCGCGCTCGCCGAACTCCCGCAGCCCCAGCGGGAGGTGGTGCACCTGGCCTATTTCGCGGGCCGCACCTACCGGCAGGCGGCCGTGGAGCTGGGCATTCCCGAGGGCACGGCCAAGACCAGACTCCGCACCGCCCTGCGCACCCTGGCCGAAACGCTGGCCGACCCACCCGACCCCGCGCTGGAAAGAGGCGCATCATGAGGGTGAGGACCCGTTCCGGGGAAGGAGGCGGTCGGTGACCGAGCACGAGGACGTACGGGATCTGCTGGCCGCCTGGGCCTTCGGCGCCCTGGAACCGGCCGACGCCAAGCGGGTACCGCTGCATCTCGCCGGATGCGAGAGCTGCGCGGCGGAGGCGGAACGGCTGCGCGAGACGGTACGGCTGCTCGACGGACCGCCCATCGGCGGGCTGCCCGCCCGGCCCGCCGCGGGTCTCCCGCCCCGGCTGCTCGCCCGGCGCCCGGCCGCACCCCGTACCGCCGCGCACGCGGCGCCCTACGCCGCCGCCGTCCAGGGCCTGCGGGCGCTGCTGCCCGAGGCGGACGGCCACTGGACCACCCCGGTGGTGCACGACTGGGACGTGCACGCCACCGTCGCCCATCTGCTCGCCGCCGACGAACCCCTCGCCGGGCGGCTCGGCGTCCCCGCGCGGGTGCCGGAGAGCGCGCTGCCGCAGGATCTGGGCTGGGAGGACGCCTGGAACCGGCGGACCGCCGAGGTCATCGCCCACGAACGCGGCCGTACGCCCGAGGAGACGGTGGCGGCCTGGTCGGGACAGGCCGACGCGCTGCTCGCCACTCCGGAGGCGCGGGACGCCGAACTCGCGGCGCGGGCCGAGATGTTGATGGGGGTCCGGCTGCCGGTCGCCGACCACTTCGTGGTGCGCGCCTTCGAGGCGTGGATTCACACCGACGACATCGGCCGCGCCCTCGGACTCACGGTCCCGCCGCCGCCCGAGGAGCACTTGGGGCAGCTGGTCCGGCTCGCGGTGCGCATCCTTGGTCTGGCGCTCGGTCCGGACGCGGCGCCGGTGCTGTTCTCGGTCAGCGGCATGGAGCAGTGGGTGCTGGGCTCCGAGGCCGAGCCGGTCCAGGCCGAACTCGCCCTGGACCCCGTCGACTTCTGCCTTCTCGTGGGCGGACGGTGCACGCCCGAGGAGGTACCGAGAGGCGCCACGGGCGACGCGGCCGCCGTACGGAACGTACTGGAGCGGGCCGCGTCGCTGGCGTGGCTGTGAGTACTACTTGACCGGCGTGAAGTCCCGTGCGCCGATGAACTCCGGTCGCCGGATCGGGGCCGCGAACGGCTCCACGGCCTCGTTCTCCACGCTGTTGAACACGATGAAGACGTTCGAGCGCGGGAACGGCGTGATGTTGTCGCCCGAGCCGTGCATGCAGTTGCAGTCGAACCAGGTGGCCGAACCGGCCCGGCCGGTGAACAGCTTGATGCCGTGCCGGGTGGCCAGCTCGGTCAGCGCCTCGTCCGAGGGCGTCCCCGCGTCCTGCATCTGCAGCGACTTCTTGTAGTTGTCCTTCGGCGTGGCCCCCGCACACCCGAGGAAGGTCTTGTGCGAGCCGGGCATGATCATGAGCCCGCCGTTGGTGTCGTAGTTCTCGGTCAGCGCGATCGAGACGGACACCGTCCGCATGTTCGGCAGCCCGTCCTCGGCGTGCCAGGTCTCGAAGTCCGAGTGCCAGTAGAAACCGCTGGCCCCGAACCCCGGCTTGACGTTGATCCGGGACTGGTGGACGTACACGTCCGAGCCGAGCAGCTGCCGGGCCCGCCCG
The DNA here is from genome assembly GCF_056436565.1 of Streptomyces sp. NPDC043726. Taxonomy (NCBI): domain Bacteria; kingdom Bacillati; phylum Actinomycetota; class Actinomycetes; order Kitasatosporales; family Streptomycetaceae; genus Streptomyces; species Streptomyces sp. NPDC043726. The sequence continues at coordinate 100,814 of NZ_JBWKCI010000018.1, read as the reverse complement.
ACGACCCGCTCGTCCCGCACCAGCGAGGCGAACACCTCGCTGATCCTGTGCACTTCGAAGACCGAGCGGATCTCCTTGGACTGCGGCTCGATGATGGAGCGCTCGTCCTCACGGATCGCGGGGTCGGTGACCAGCCGCTCCAGCTCCTGCCGGTAGACGGCGACCTCGTCGTCGGTGATGAGCTGGTCGACGGCGAGGAAGCCGTCGCGCTCGTACGACTGGAGGTCCGCGGCCGCGATCGGCCCGGGCGCGCCCGGCGGCGACCAGACGACCGGGTCCTGGCGCGGGGTGGACACCTCGGTGGTGCCTCGGCTCGGGTACAGATCAGTCATCGTCATGATGCTTCACACCTCCTCGGGCTCGGTGAGCAGCGGATAGACGCCGTTCTCGTCGTGGTCCTCCCGGCCGGTCACCGGCGGGTTGAAGACACAGAGGCAGCGGAAGTCCTGCTTCACCCGCAGCGTGTGCCTCTCGTGGCCGTCCAGGAGGTACATGGTGCCGGGCGTGATCGTGTGGGTCAGCCCGGACTCGTGATCGGTCAGTTCGGCCTCGCCCTCGACGCAGACGACCGCCTCGATGTGGTTCGCGTACCACATGGACGTCTCCGTACCCGCGTACAGAATCGTCTCGTGGAGCGAGAACCCGACCCGCTCCTTGGCGAGGACGATGCGTTTGCTCTCCCACGTGCCGGACGCGGCCCTCACATGCCGGTCGGTGCCTTCGATGTCCTTGAACGAACGGACGATCACGGTGTTCGACGCCTCCTGCTCAGATGGTTTCTCGTACGGCGCGGGCGAGGACGCTCAGGCCCTCGTCCAGCTCTTCGGGGGTGATGGTCAGCGCGGGCAGCAGCTTGACGACCTCGCTCTCGGGACCCGACGTCTCGATCAGCAGCCCGAGTTCGAAGGCGCGCCGCGCCACCCGCTCGGCGCGGGCCTTCTCGTGGAACTCCAGGCCCCACACCAGACCGCGGCCGCGGTACTCGGCCACGTCGGCGAGGTTCTCCTCCGTGATGGAGATCAGCGCCTGCTCGACCTGCTCACCACGGGTCCGGGTCTGCTTCTCCATCGCCGAGCCGTCGGCCCAGTACGTCTCCAGGGCGGCGGTCGCGGTGACGAAGGCGGGGTTGTTGCCGCGGAAGGTGCCGTTGTGCTCGCCCGGCTCCCAGATGTCCAGTTCGGGCTTGAACAGGCAGAGCGACATGGGCAGTCCGTAGCCGCTGATGGACTTGGACACGGTGACGATGTCCGGGGTGATGCCCGCCTCCTCGAAGGAGAAGAAGGCACCGGTACGGCCGCAGCCCATCTGGATGTCGTCGACGATCAGCAGCATGTCCTGCCGCTCGCACAGCTCGGCGAGTGCCCGCAGCCACTCCGCGCGGGCCACGTTGATGCCGCCCTCGCCCTGCACGGTCTCGACGATCACGGCGGCGGGCTTGTTGAGCCCGGAGCCCTGGTCCTCCAGCAGCCGCTCGAACCAGAGGAAGTCGGGCACCTGGCCGTCGAAGTAGTTGTCGAACGGCATCGGCGTGCCGTGCACCAGCGGGATGCCGGCCCCGGCCCGCTTGAAGGCGTTGCCGGTCACGGCGAGCGAGCCCAGCGACATCCCGTGGAAGGCGTTGGTGAAGGACACGATGGCCTCGCGCCCCTTCACCTTCCGCGCCAGCTTCAACGCGGACTCCACGGCGTTGGTGCCGGTCGGACCCGGGAACATGACCTTGTACGGCAGGTCACGCGGCCGCAGCACCAGGTCCTGGAAGGTCTGCAGGAAGGCCCGTTTGGCGCTGGTGGACATGTCGAGCCCGTGCGTGACGCCGTCCCGCTCCAGGTAGTCGAGCAGGGCCCGTTTCAGGACGGGGTTGTTGTGCCCGTAGTTGAGTGAGCCGGCGCCGGCGAAGAAGTCCAGGTACTCGTGGCCGTCCTCGTCGTACATACGGCTGCCGCGCGCACGGTCGAAGACGGTGGGCCAGCCGCGGCAGTAGCTGCGCACCTCGGACTCCAAGGTCTGGAAGACGCTGAGGTCGGGCTGGGTGATGGTCACGACGAATCGCTCCTCGTTTGCGTGGGGGGAGGTCAGTGGTGGAGGGGACCGATGCGGTAGAGGACTTCCGGGTCGTGCGGCCCGTCGGGGAACAGGCTGGTGGGGAACAGCACCTCGCGCTCCAGCGCGGCGCCGTGCCGCTCGGCGAACGAGCCGAACAGCCGCTCGGAGGCGGTGTTGCCGGGGGTGATGGTGGTCTCGACGCGGGTGACGCCGTACTCGCCGCGGACCCGTGCGACGAGCCCGTCGAGCAGCGCGGCGGCGATGCCGCGCCCCCGGTGGGAGTCGTCCACCGCCACCTGCCAGACGAGCAGGGTGCCCGGCCGGTCCGGCCGTACGTAGCCGGTGACGAAGCCGACCGGCTCGCCGTGCTCGTCGCGGGCGACCGCCGAGGTGCCGGCGAAGTCGCGGCACCACAGCAGATAGCTGTAGGACGAGTTCAGATCGAGGGCCTTCGAGTCCTTGGCGATACGCCACAGCGCGGCGCCGTCGGCCATCGTCGGCCGGTCGATTTGCAGGTCTGCTTGTGCGGCAGTCATGCGAATTGAACTTACCGAGGGAAATTAAAAAATGCATGGTTGGGTGGGGTTACATCGATGGCTGGATTGTGTTATCCGCGCGAGGGGAGGAAAGCCCGATTTGCCTGCAACATATTCAGGCAAATCGGGCGTGGTGTGTAACGCGTCACAACCATGTAATGAGCCATGAAATCTCTGCGTTTACGCCCCGATAAAGCGGGCAGAAGCAAAGAGGAAAGCTACCCTCGTAAAAGAATTCAGAATTAGCCCGAATTCAGGTCCCGGTAACTCCGTCGATACGCTCGCGCAGGATGTCGGCATGGCCGTTGTGCCGTGCGTACTCCTCGATCATGTGCAAATACACCCAGCGCAGACTGATCTCCATCCCCCCGACGGGCCCGCCCCCCGGAATCCGCCCGACGTCATCGAGCGAACGCTCACCGCACACCGCCCGCCCCCGCTCGATCTCCCGCCGCCACACCTTGAGCGCCTCGTCGAGCCCCCGCTCGGGTGTGAGCGCGTACCCGGTCCGCTCCTCGAACACTGGCTCCGGCCCGACGACCCCGAACGCCCGCTGGAACCAGTTCCGTTCCACCTCGGCCATGTGCTGGACCAGCCCCAGCAGCGTCAGCGCGGAGGGCGCGGCGGAAGCGACCCGCACCTGCCGGTCGTCCAACCCGGCACACTTCACCTCCAACGTCCCCCGATGAAACGCCAACCAGCTCTCCAGCATGGGCCGTTCGGAAGCGGCGAGCAGGGGGACGGCGCGACCGTCGGGGAGGGTGAGGGGGGTCTCGTCAGTCATGGGGTCAGCTTGGCACGGGGGTTCGCGTTCGGCGATTGTCCCAACTGCCGTAGGGGAATGCTGACTCGGCGAGTCGGACGAGCCGAGACGGGGGCGCTGTGGGCGGTTCGGACGCGGTGCTGGTCCTCCCCGGGATCATGGGCAGCGAACTGCGGGACACCGAGTCGGGCGATCTGCTGTGGGGCCCCCTCGACCCCCGCTGGTATCTGGGTGCCTGGACGAACGGCACCGCCCTGGACCGCCTTGCGCCCACCGAGGACGAACTGTCCGGCCGGACCGGCCGGATCGAGCCGGTCGCCCTGCTGAGGGCCCCCGCCTTCGCGCCGGTCCTACGCGGCGTCGAACCCTACGGCCACCTGCTGGCGAGGCTGCGCGCGGCCGTCGAGGACCCGTGCGCCGTCACGGGGTTCCCCTACGACTGGCGCCTGCCCGTCGCCCACAACGCGGCCCGGCTCGCCGACGCGGCCGAACGGCATCTGACCGGCTGGCGGCGGCACAGCGGCCGCACGGACGCCCGGCTGGTCATCGTCGCCCACTCCATGGGCGGTCTCGTGGCCCGGCACTTCGCGGAGCGGCTCGGCGGCGCCGGAATCCTGCGCACCTTGATCACCCTCGGCACGCCCTTCTACGGTGCCGTCGCGGCGGCCCACATCCTCAGTCTGAGCAAGGGCACGAAGATGCTCCTGCCCGCGCGGCGGCTGGGCCGGCTCGCCCGTCTCATGCCCGGCCTGTACGACCTGCTTCCCACCTATCGGTGCGTTCTGGAGGAGGCGGGTCCGCGGCTGCTCACTCCCGGGGACCTCGCGGCGATCGGCGGTGACCCCGGGCTCGCGGCGACCGCCCTGGCCGACCGCTGGGACGACAAGGTGCCCCCGTGGCTTCGGGTCGTCGTCGGCGTCGACCAGCCGACGGCGCAGTCGCTGGAACTCCGGGACGGGACGGTCGTACCGCGTCACGGCCTGCCGGAAGGGCCGGACGGCACGCTCGTGGACCACGGTGGGGACGGCACGGTGTACCGGCACTCGGCGACCGGTTTCTGCGAACGCCCCGCGTACTGGTCCCAGCGGCATGCCGCCCTCGCCCGCATGGACGAGGTCGTCGACCATGTGCGCGCGGTAGTGACCGAGGTCCGGCTCGGACCCCGGCTGCCCGCCCGTACCGGCGTGGGGGCGGAGGTGCCGGACCTCACCGTGGCTGGAACGCCGTTCGAGATCACGGCCCACGGGGACGTCGAGGCCTCGGAGGTGCGCTGCCGGATCGTCGCCGCGCACGACGACCGCCAAGCCGCGCGGCCGGTGTTCACCCGGCGCGACGACCGCGTCGCCGCCACGGCTGTGCTCAACCGGCCCGGCATTTACCGCGTGGAAGTCCGGCGCGGCGGCACCTCCCCCGTCGTCTCGCTGCTGATGGCGTTGGCGCCGGAGGAGTGACGTGATGGCGGGCGACCCCGACTTCGAGATCGAGACGGTGGCGATCGGGCGCTACGTCAACTTCCCCGAAGTGGACGGCGTGGAGGAGACGATCGCGGAGACGGTACGGCTGCTCGGCGAGCTGGGGGGAAAGCCGCGGTCCTGGCCCGAGGGGCCGCTCACGTACGGTGCGGTCAACGCCCGGCTGGACGCGTGGTCGGCGGCCCGGGAGCCGCACAACTCGGTGCTGTTGTGGAGCGGACACGGGGAGACCGACGGGGACCGCGCCTGGCTGGCCCATCCCGAGTCCACCAAACTGCCCACCAGCGGGGTGGACGCGGGGCAGCTGGCCGGCCACATCCACGACGAGTGGGTGGACAGCCGGCGGGGCGACTCCGGTGCCTGGGCGATGGTGGTCGTGGAGGCGTGCGGCGCCGATGTCTTCGTCCGCAGGGTCAACTCCGCCCTCCTGGCCATGCCGGAAGTCCCGGGGCGGCTGCTGCTGGTGGGCGTGAGCACCCAGGGCGGCGAGGCCCGGCTCGGCACCTTCAACGACGTGCTGGCGCCCACCATCAGGTCGTTCGAACCGAACGACGCCGGAATCGAGTTGCGGGAACTCGCGCGGCGGCTGGAGAACAGGCTCCGGGACTACGGCGGCCGGGTGGACTTCCTCCCGCCCTTCGAAGCCACCGAGCTGCGCCGGGTCCGCCGCAGCGAACAGCCCGTCACGGTCACTGTCGACGACTACCAGCGCCTGCGCCGATTCCTCGACGGCCTCGGTCCCGACGAGCGGCGCCACTTCTTCACCAAGGCGCAGGGCGCGGACACCGGCGAGCTGGCGTGGTTCTTCGTAGGGCGACAGAAGGAGCGCCGCGCACTCGCACGCTGGCTGCGGGACGCGGAACCCGGCCTGTACGTCGTCACAGGACCGCCGGGCACCGGCAAGTCGGCGCTGCTCGGCAACCTGGCCGTGCACGCGCGCCGCGAGATGCTCCGTCTGCTGGTGGCGGCCGGTGAGCTCGCGGATCCCGGAGCCGACGACCTGCCCCCGGCGGACGTCTTCGACGCCGTCGTGCATCTGGCGGGACTGACCGTCCACGCCCTCGTCACCCGGCTGAGCCTGGCGGCCGGCCTGCCCGCGCCGCCCGCCGGTGAGCCGGGACAGGCCGTCGACCGACTGCTGGCGGCTCTGCGCGCGCGGCCCGGCCTGTTCACCGTGCTCGCCGACGCGCTCGACGAGGCCGAGGAGCCCGCGGAAGTGGCCGTCGTGGTGCTGCGCAGGCTGGCGGAGCTGCCCAACTGCCGGGTGATCGTGGGTACCCGCCCCACGGGTCCGGCCGGCGAGGACCTGCTTGGCCGTCTCGTCCGGAGGCCTGGCGTCGAGAAGCGGGTCCTGGAACGCACCCCGGAGGCCCAGGCCGACTATGTGAGACTGCGGCTGACGGCGGCCCGCCCGCCCCACCTCTCCGACGTGGTCCTGAAGGACGTCGTACGACGGACCGCTCGGCTCAGCCCCAGCTTCCTGTCGGCCCGCATCGCGGTGGCTGAGATCATCGCCCGCCCGGAACTGCTGCTCCCGGAACACTCGACGGCGCTCGACCAGTTGCTCGGCCAGTCCCATGAGGCCACGTTCGCGGCCACGGCTCGCCGGCTGGCCCGTACCTCCGGCACCGCGCTGCCGCTGCTGCACGCCCTCGCCCTGTCCCGGGGTCGAGGACTGCCCCGGTCGGGCGGAGTGTGGGCCGCCGCGGCGTCCGCGCTGGGGGAGGGGCGGCAGGTGGACGAGGAGGACATCGACGAGGTGCTGGGCCTCGCCGCGCCGTACATCCTCTTCGATGTCGAGGACGGCCAGACGGTCCATCGGCTCGCTCACTACGCCTTCCAGGAGCACTTCACGGCGCCGGGGTCGACCGAGGGCGAACTCCTCCTGACACGCGGCCTGTTGGAACTCGCCCGCGACCTGTCCGGCGAACCCCTCAATCCCTATGTCGCCCGGCGTCTGGTCGACCACGTCGCCGCCACCTCCGCCTGGCGGGACCTTGCGGATGAGCCGGAGGTCCTCGACCGGCTTCCTCCGGAGACCATCGCGTCCCGCGCCCAGTGGGCCGCACTGGGCCAGGCGGATCTGCCGCCCGAGATCGTCGGAGTGCTCGGGGCCTGGCGGACCCTGGGCCGACTCAAGCCCGCCGAACGTGCCCTGGCCCGCACCCTGGCCGGAGCCCGCCTCACCGGCACGACCCTGCCCTGGCCCTCGTACGGCGAACTGCCCTGGCACCTGGCCTGGACCACCTTGTCCCGGTCGGAACTGACGGCGACGCTCGGCGACGACGTGAAGGCCTTGGGAACGCTGAGGCTGCCCGAACACGGCACCGCGTTGGTGGCGCTGGAAGGGGCGCCGGCACTGCGGTTCTGGGATCTGGCCAGCGGTGAGCCGTTGGCCGATCCGCTCACGCTGGAGTCCGACGAGCGGGTAGGCCTTCATGTCGTCCCCCTGCCCGATGGTCGGACGATCCTGGTCGTCACCGCGCTGAACGCTCCGCCGTGCGTGTTCGACCTCAGCACGCTGCGTCCGGTCGCGCACCACCGTCTCGACGACGGCCGCGTCAGGGCGAGAAGGGGCGACGGACGCGTCGTGTACGCGTACGGGAACCGTCTCGGCACGGTCTATGCGGTCGACGCGCGCTCCGGGGCGGAGGTGGGGTCGGAGTTCATCGACCGGCAGGCGCGAACCTGGCCGCTGGCCGCCGTTCCCCTCACCGGCGGGGGCGATGTACTGCTGCTGGGCAACGACTGTCAAGAGCTGCTGGTCTGGGACATGGAGGGGAGCGCCCGGGAGACAGAGCGGCATCCGCCTGTCCGGCTTGCTGGGGGGAACTGCTTCACGCTCGACGACGGCAGGCGGCTGGACGCCCGGGTTCACGACGGGAGAATCCACCTGTCTGCCCGCGCCCCGGACGCCAGGCCCGACCTGCGGGAGCCGCACCTGTGGTTGGGGAGGTCGAGGTGGATACACCTCTTCCCAGGACCGCACGGCACGGTCCGCGCCGTTGTGCGGACCGACGTCGACACCTACCGGAAGGTGGAGATCGACTCCGGCCGGACGGGTCCGCCCCTGCACCCGAGGGAGAGGCTGGACCACTATCAGCGGTCCTTCGACTGGCCGCAGGAGCGGGAGTTCCCCCTGATGGTGCGTGTCACCGGCGGCTCGGGCGAACTGGACCGGGAGGCCGAGTGCCTGGACACAGGTACCGGTGAACGGCTCTACCTGGTGCACAGGCTGAAGGGCACGTGGGACATCGAAGTGGTGTGGGAGCGCCCGGGCGACCCGGTGGTGGTGTACGTGTGCCGGACGGGCGTGGAACTGCGGGACCTGAAAGTCGAAGGGCGGTATCGGGTCGAACCGCCTGCCCACAGGTTCACCACGGTGCGGCTTTCCTCGGGCCGACCGGCCGTCGCCACGGCCGAGGGGGCCCGGATCGATCTGTGGGACATCCTGGCAGGTCGGCGTGGGGCCAGGGGCGAACGCCGGATGCGTCTTCCCCCGAACAGGAAGGTGAGGCGCCTGGAGCGGCTTCCGCAGCCGGACGGCAGCCTGGTCCTGGTCACGATGTCGGAACACGAGCTGGGGGATTCGGAGGAGGACGAGAGACAGATCTTGGCGGAACTGTGGATCCCGGCCACGGGCCGTCGCATCGGCGACCCGATCCCACTCCGTTCCCCCGCGGGGCTCACCGTCATCGAAGGCGGCGACGGTGATCGGGCGCCTGTCGCGTTCGTGCTGCACGGTGATGGAATCCGGCAGCCACGTGACATCCGCACCGGCAACCCGCTCCCGGTGACGATCGACGAGGACCTGTACAACTGCCGCTACGCACTTATGAACTCGGTCGCCGGCCCCTTGCTCCTCGTGAGCGGGCACGACTCGATCCATGCCCACGACCTCACCACGGGCGAGCGGCTGCACACCCTTCATGTAGGCCTGCCTGTCCAGGACATGGCGGTGGTCGGTGCCCGCCTCGTCATCGCGACACCGGTCGGGCCACTGGCGCTCGACCACACCGATCATCATGTCCCTGAGGCCACCGCCTCGACGCTGCTGCCGTTCGAGGGCACCAGAGTGCGGCCCGCCGCGCCGACCGGACTCAAGATCACGGCGGGGTGCCTCGGCTTTGTCGCGTTCTTACTCGCTCTCATGTGGAGCCTGTTCGCCCTGGGGCCATCAGAGCGGGCGGCAGAGCCGGTCGTCATCGACCAGATCTCCGCCGACCTTCCCTTCTGCCCCACCGGCTCCGGCTGCGCAGACGCTCGGGGAGGCACCACATTCCCCTACATCCTCGGCACCCGTCCCACGAGAACCGTCTACGACGTGCCGCACGACGGTGACTTCAGAACCACCCTCCGGCTGACGGCGTCGACGTCCGACTGCCCCGAGTCGATCTGGGTCCGCTACCGCGTCGCTACCCCTTCCACCGCACGCACCGGCGAGATCCGCCGCGGCGACAGCGAGAAGGTCAGCCTGGACAAGAAGGGCGCCGGTCAGGTGGAGCTGACCTTCACACTCGTCGATGCCACCGCCGACTGCCACCCCGTCCTGGAGGTCCGGAACCCCGTCACGGACTAGCCCCAGGCCTCCGCCACCGCGTGCTCGGCGGCCGCGACGTCCACCGTCAGCCCCGACTCCGCCAGCGCGGTGCCCAGGGCCGTCAGGGACTGTCGTACCGCATCCGGCGTCGCGTCCGGGCCGTAGTGGTTCACGCGGATCATCTCCTTGGCCAGCTGACCGCCGCCCGCGGCGAGCGGCAGCCCAGGCGCTCGGCTCAGCGCCTCGGCCACCACCGCGGAGGCGTCCACCCCGGACGGAGTCCGCAGCGTGGTCGCCACCGGGGCCGCCTCCGTCGCCTTGTGGACGTACGGCTCCAGGCCTCCGCCCAGGGCGAGCGCGCCCGCGCGGGTGGCCGTCGCGGCCGTCGCGTGGCGGGACATCAGGGCGTCCAGGCCCTCCGACTCGATGCGGGCCACGCACGCGTCCAGTGCCAGCATCTCCAGCTGGGCCGGGGCGTGGAGCAGGGCGCGGCGGCCGGTGTCGATCCAGCGGACCTTCCAGTCCAGGAGGGACAGGTACGAGCGGCGAGGGGCGCTCGGGTTCGCCGCCATGCGGGTCCAGGCGCGCTCGCTCACCGAGACCGCCGACACGCCCGCCGGGCCGCCCATCGCCTTCTGGGCCCCGATCACGCACAGGTCCACGCCCCACTCGTCCGGCAGCACCGGCTCCGCGCCGATCGACGCCACCGCGTCCAGGTAGAACAGGGCACCGTGGGCCCGGACCACCTCGCCGATCTCCGCCACCGGGTTCGTGTTGCCGGTCGCCGCCTCCGCGTGGACCAGGGAGACGAAGTCGATCTCCGGGTGCTCGGCGAAGGCCTCGGAGATCTGCGCGGCCGTGACCGCCGTGTGGAAGGGCACCGCCAGATCGATCACCGTGGCGCCGCAGTCCCTCAGCCAGTCGCCGAAGGTCTGGCCGTAGGGGCCCGTGATCACGTTCAGGGCCGTCGTGCCGGGGCCCGCGGTGCCCCGGATGGCGCCCTCCAACGGCAGCAGCGCCTCGCCCTGCATGATCACGACGTCCTGCCCGGTGCGCAGCAGCCGCCCCACCCGGTCCTCGATCGAGGCGAACTGCGCTGCGTCCATCGGGGCGAGGTCCAGGAAGGGGTGGGTCACGGCGGTGCTCTCTTCGGTCTTGGTGGTCAGCGTGCTTCAGTCACGGCGATCAGCGTGACGGTTGACGGATCGAGGGTAACCGTCCGCAGTCGACCGCCCACTTCTTAGGTCGTACGGGCTCACAGCCATGGGTTTGATTTGAGGACCTCAAACCTTTCCTTATAATCGGAACCCATAGTTCACCCACAGGAGGCTCCCCCGTGAAGACGACCCTCGGGCGCCGGACCCGCATTCTGGCCGCCACCACCGCGACGGCCGGGCTGGTGCTCGTGGCCGGCTGCTCCTCGGACGACGACGGCGGCAGCGGCACCAAGACCGCCGCCGGTGGCGTCGAGCTCGTCAAGGCGGGCCAGCTCACCACCTGCACCCACCTGCCGTACCCGCCCTTCCAGTCGGAGATCGACGGCGAGGTGCAGGGCTTCGACGTCTCCCTCGTCGACCTGGTCGCCGAGGACCTCGGCGTGCAGCAGGAGATCCTCGACACGCCGTTCGAGAACTTCAAGACCGGCGCGTTCCTCAACTCCGGCGAGTGCGACCTGGCCGCCGCCGGTATGACCATCACCGAGGAGCGCAAGAAGAACGTCGACTTCTCGGACCCCTACTTCGAGGCCACCCAGGCCCTGCTCGTCGACAAGGACAGCGGGATCGGCTCGCTCGCCGACGCCAAGGGCAAGAAGGTCGGCGCCCAGGCGCAGACCACCGGTGAGGACTACGCCAAGAGCCAGGGCCTCGACCCGGTCTCCTTCGAGTCCTCCGACGCCGTCCTCAACGGTCTGCGCACCGGCCAGGTCGACGCCGTCGTCATCGACTACCCGGTCGTCCAGGGCTGGCTGAAGGACAAGGCCAACGCCGACGCCTTCTCCGTCGCCGAGCAGATCAACACCGGTGAGCAGTACGGCTTCACGGTGAAGAAGGGCAACGCCAAACTCCTCGCCGCCGTCAACAAGGCGCTCGCCGACGCCAAGGCGGACGGCACGTACAAGGAGATCTACGAGAAGTGGATCGGCCCGTACGACGAGGCTGCCGCGTCCCCGTCGGCGTCATGACGACCACGGACCCAGAACTCAAGCCGAAGAAAAAGGGCCTGACCCGGCGACAGAAGCGCAAGCTGTCCCGCGGTATCCAGTACGTGGTCTTCGTCGCGGCCGTGATCGCCTTCGCGTTCGCGGCCGACTGGGACCAGCTCAAGAACCAGTTCGCGCAGGCCGACATCGCCGAGCAGATGTTCCCGGACATCATCACGCTGGCGCTGAAGAACACCGTGCTGTACACCCTGTCCGGCTTCGCCTTCGGACTGGTCCTCGGCATGGTGATCGCGCTGATGCGGCTGTCGTCCGTGGGCCCGTACCGCTGGTTCGCCGGGGTGTACATCGAGATCTTCCGCGGCCTGCCCGCCCTGCTGATCTTCATCTTCATCGGCGTGGCCGTGCCGCTGGCCTTCCCGGGCACGGAGATCCCCGGCGGCACCTACGGCAAGGTCGCGCTCGCGCTCGGCCTGGTGGCGGCCGCCTACATGGCGGAGACGATCCGGGCCGGCATCCAGGCGGTGCCCAAGGGGCAGATGGAGGCGGCCCGTTCGCTGGGCTTCTCCCCGGCCCGCGCGATGGTCTCGATCATCATCCCGCAGGCCTTCCGGATCATCCTCCCGCCGCTGACCAACGAGCTCGTCCTGCTGTTCAAGGACTCCTCGCTGGTGCTGTTCCTCGGTGTCACCCTGGAGGAGCGCGAGCTGTCCAAGTACGGCCGTGACCTGGCCAGCACGACCGCCAACTCCACGCCGATCCTCGTCGCGGGCCTGTGCTACCTGCTGGTGACCATCCCGCTCGGCTTCGTCGTGCGCCGCATGGAGTCCAAGGCTCAGGAGGCCGTCCGGTGAGTCGTCCCGAGATCCAAGTCCGCGATCTGCACAAGTCGTTCGGCGACAACGAGGTCCTCAAGGGCATCGACCTGGAGATCGGCCAGGGCGAGGTCGTCTGTGTCATCGGCCCCTCCGGCTCCGGCAAGTCGACGCTGCTGCGCTGCGTCAACCTGCTGGAGGAGCCCACCAAGGGCCAGGTCTTCGTCGGCGGCACCGAGCTGACCGACCCGGACGTCGACATCGACGCCGCCCGCCGCCGGATCGGCATGGTCTTCCAGCAGTTCAACCTCTTCCCGCATCTGACGGTGACCGAGAACCTCACGCTGCCGCAGCGCCGGGTGCTCCGGCGCGGCAAGGCGGAGGCCGCCAGGGTGGCCGCCGAGAACCTGGAGCGGGTGGGCCTCGCGGAGAAGGCGGGCGCCTACCCGTCCTCCCTCTCCGGCGGTCAGCAGCAGCGGGTGGCCATCGCCCGTTCGCTGGCGATGGGCCCGGAGGTGATGCTCTTCGACGAGCCGACCTCCGCGCTGGACCCGGAGCTGGTCGGCGATGTCCTCGCCGTCATGCGCATGCTCGCCAACGAGGGCATGACGATGATGGTCGTCACCCATGAGATGACCTTCGCCCGCGAGGTCGCCGACCGGGTGGTCTTCATGGACGGCGGAGTGATCGTCGAGGACGGCGTCCCGGCCCAGGTGATCGGCAACCCGAGCCACGAGCGCACCCGCCACTTCCTGTCCCGGCTGCTCGACCCGGCCATGGCCGAGGTGGAGGAGGAGACCTCCGACCAGGTGGGCAAGAGCGAGTAGCCGCCCATCAGGGCGCCGGCGCGAGTCATTAGGGTGCAGGCATGAGCGAACGCGCGGTGCTGCACGTGAAGGGCCGGGTCCTCGTCGGTCCGGACGACGTCCGGGACGAGCTGTGGGTCGTGGACGGCAGGATCTCGTACGACCGGCCCGTCGGCCCGGGAGACGTCCGTACCGTCGAGGGCTGGGCCCTGCCCGGCCTGGTCGACGCGCACTGCCACGTCGGCCTCGGCGCCCACGGCCCCGTCGACCAGGACGTCGCGGAGAAGCAGGCGCTGACCGACCGGGAGGCCGGCGCCCTGCTGATCCGCGACGCGGGCTCGCCCTCGGACACCCGCTGGGTGGACGACCGCGAGGACCTGCCGAAGATCATCCGGGCCGGCCGGCACATCGCCCGCACCCGCCGCTACATCCGCGGCTACGCCCATGAGATCGAGCCCGAGGACCTGGTCGCCTACGTCGGCCAGGAGGCCCGCCGCGGCGACGGCTGGGTCAAGCTGGTCGGCGACTGGATCGACCGCGACCTCGGCGACCTCGCCCCCAGCTGGCCCCGGGACGCGGTCGAGGCCGCCATCGCCGAGGCCCACCGGCTCGGCGCCCGGGTCACCGCCCACTGCTTCGCCGAGAGCTCCCTGCGCGACCTCGTCGAGGCGGGCATCGACTGCATCGAGCACGCCACGGGCCTCACCGAGGACCTGATCCCGCTCTTCGCCGAGCGCGGGGTCGCCATCGTGCCGACCCTGGTCAACATCGCCACCTTCCCCCGGCTCGCCGAGGGCGGCAAGGGCAAGTTCCCCGTCTGGTCGGCCCATATGCGCCGGCTCCACGAACGCCGTTACGACACCGTGCGCGCCGCCTACGACGCCGGCATCCCGGTGTTCGTCGGCACCGACGCCGGCGGCACCCTGCCGCACGGACTGGTCGCCGCCGAGGTGGCGGAACTGGTCACCGCGGGCATCCCCGCCACGGAGGCGCTCTCGGCGACCACTTGGGGCGCACGGCGCTGGCTCGGGCGCCCGGGACTCGACGAGGGTGCGCCGGCGGATCTGGTGGTGTACGAGACCGACCCGAGGGCCGACGTACGGGTGCTGGCCGCGCCGCGGCGGATCGTGCTGAACGGCCTCGTCATGAGTTGACCGGGTGGCTGTGGAGAACGTGCGTGCCCAGGGATTCGAAGACCTGCACGGAACGGTCACGTTGGAGTGAACCCTCGTCAGCTTGCTGACGACCCTCTGTCCGCGCGTAATCCTTACGGGGTCCCAAGCATGTCTCTCTGGGGGTCCCACCACCTTGAACGGCAACAACTTCCGCATGCCCGCACGCCGTTTCGCCACCGTCGCGGCGGCCACGGTCCTCGCCGCCGGACCAGCGGCGCTGACCGGCGCGGGCGCCGCCCACGCGACCGGTGACGAGGGCCGGGCGAGCGCCGTGGTCCTGCGCACCGGGCTCGACGTCTCCCTGCTCAACAAGACCGTGAACGTCCCGCTCGCGGTCTCCCTCAACGAGGTCCAGGCCCCGCAGAGGGCCGAGAAGACCGCGCTCACCGCCGAGTTGGACGGCGTCGACGGCGGCCGGCCGTTCAGCGTCCTGGCCGCCGACGTGGCCTCGGCGAAGGCGACGGTCACCGACACCAAGGCCGAGGGATACACCAACCTCGCGCACGCGAAGATCCATGTGCCCGGTCTGCCCCTGCTGTCCCTGATCGAGCTGGAGGGCGTCACCTCCAAGGCGACCTGCGAGGCCGGGAAGGCCCCGGCCGCCACCTCCAACCTCCTCGGCGCGGTGACCGTCCTCGGCAAGAAGGTCACCGTGACGACGGGCGGCACCACGGACGTCCAGGTGCCGGGCGTCGGCGAGGTCCGCCTGGACCTGTCGAAGACCGAGACCACCTCGCGTACGGCGGCCGCCACCGCGCTCGAACTCACCGTGTCCGTCGACCCGTTGAAGCTGAACGTGGCCGAGGTGACGGGCACGGTCACGCTCGCGAAGACCACCTGCGAGGCGCCCGCCGCACCCGCCGCCCCGAGCGAGGAGCCCTCCCAGCAGGTCGAGCCCCAGGGCGGCCCCGTCGAGGAGGCCGGCCTCGCCGAGACCGGCGGCAACTCGCTCACGCCGTACCTCGCGGGCGGCGCGCTCGTCCTGCTCGTCGCGGGCGGGGGAGCGGTGGCGCTGGCTCGCCGGGGCAAGGGCTGAGCGCCGGGCGTTCGCCTCAACAGGACCCCGTCAATGCGCACTTCTGCGCATTGACGGGCACCCCGCCCCGCAGGACGTTGAGCCCCACCGGAACTCCGGGCCGGGCCCGGAGTCCGAAAGCCTCGGGGGAGGAACACATGACCGACCCACAGCGCAGTGGCGTCTACGCCCTGGAGCTGCCCCGGCCCACGGGACGCCTGCTCATGCTGGAAGAACTCCGCGTCGACGTGGACGGGTTGATGCCCACCATGACCGTCAGCGGCACCAGGACCCGGCTCTTCGGCGGCCGGCTCACCTGGATCGCCCGGGTGGACTGGGACGACGTACAGCAGGGGTACACGGGAGAGATCACCTACCGGGACGGGAACACGTCCCTGGAACCGCACACGCATGTCTTCGTGACCCTGTCGGGCGGCCTGGTCGGCAGGGCGCGCAGGGCCCGGGTGACGTTCACCGGCGGCGGCCGCCCGGACGCGGCCCGCACCTATCTCTTCCGGCGTGCGGCCTTCCGCGAGGTCGGCATCGAGTACGACTGCGCCAGCGACGCCACCGCGGTCACCGACTACGAGCTGCACGCCCACCCGAACCGGCCCGCCGACCTGCCGAGCGCCACGCTGACCGTCGAGGACGCCTTCACCCGCCTGGGCATCGCCGTCACCCGGACCGGCGGTGACGACCAGGTCCCGGTCATCAAGGCGGGCACCGACGGCGTGTGGACCGACATCGAGATGCACGACGCCATGCAGGTGCACTGGTCCAAGTGGGCGGACGCGCCGCAGTGGCAGGTGTGGACGCTGTTCGCCGGACGGCACATCCGGGGCCGCAACCTCGGCGGGATCATGTTCGACGACATCGGCACCGCCCAGCGCCAGGGCTGCGCCGTCTTCAGCAACTCCTTCATCTCCGCCCCGCGCCCGGGCGACCCGCACTCCGAACACGCGGTCCAGCGGCTGCGGTTCTGGACGGCCGTGCACGAGATCGGGCACTGCTTCAACCTCGCCCACTCCTGGGACAAGGACGAGGGCAGCCGATGGATCCCGCTGGCGGACGAGCCGCTGGCCCTCAGCTACATGAACTACCCGTTCCGCTACCCCGGCGGAGAGGCCGCCTTCTTCGCGGACTTCCGGTACGGGTTCAGCGAGAACGAGCTCCTCTTCCTGCGCCACGCCCCGGAACGGCTGGTCAAGCAGGGCGACGCGCCCTGGTTCGACGAGCACGCCTTCGAGGAGATCCGGCAGGCCGTGCCGAACGCCCTGGAGCTCACCGTACGGGTCAACCGGCCGTCCCCCCGCTTCGAGGCGCTGGAGCCGGTGGTCGCCGAGGTGAAGCTGGCGAACACCTCGTTCGCGCCGGTCGTGGTGGACCGCAACGCCCTGCTCGGCGAGCGGCTCACGGTGATCATCGCCGCCGACGGCCGCGAGGCCCGCCGCTGGGTGCCGTACGCCCGGCACTGCTACCTGGACGACCCGTGCGTCCTCCAGCCCGGCGAGGCGCTGTACGCGCCGCTGTTCCTCAGCGCCGGACTGAACGGCTTCGACCTGGCCGAGCCCGGCCGCTACCGGATCCACGCGATGCTGGACACCGGCTCGGGTGCGGGTTCGGGTGCGGCTTCCGGGCAGATCCTGTCCGCGCCGCTCGCGCTCGACATCCGGCCGCCCGGCAGCCGCGAGGCGGAGCTGCTCGCCCCGGACGTGTACACCGACGAGGTCGGGCGGGTGCTCGCCTTCGGCGGCAGCCGCGGTCACGCCCCGGCCCTGGACCGCGCCAACGACGTGCTGCGCGAGGCGGTCGAGCGGCTGCCGGACAGCGCGCTGGCCGTCCACGCCGCCGCGGCCCTCAGCCGTACGGCGGCCGTGCCGGGCCGGATCCTCGTGCACCACTCCGCCAACCCGCGCGACCGCGAGTTCCAGGCCTACGCGCCCGATCCCGAGCAGGCGCTGCCGCTGATCGAGAAGGCCTACGGCGACCCGGGCGCCGCGGCCGACACCCTCGGCCACATCAGGCTGACGCAGCAGGTCGAACAGGTGGCGGTGGCCCTCGCCGGAGCCGGTGAGCGCACCACCCGGGAGGCGGTCCGGCTCACCAACGAGCTGGCCGACACCCTGGACGCCCGGCACGTGCTGCCCTCGGTGGTGGAGTCGGTCCGGTCCACCGCGCGGGAGCTGTCGGGCTGAGGGGAAGGACGGGTGCGGTCGGCGGCTGGTCCCTCCGCCGACCGCACCTCATCCCCGCGCCGGAGCCAGTGCCCGGTCGAGCGCCCGGTCCAGCGCCTGGAGAAAGGAGTTGACCGTCGCCCGGTCCCGCACGGCGAGCCGCAGCCACTCCTCGTCGAGCCCGGGGAAGGTGTCCCCGCGCCGCACCGCGTACCCGAGGTCGCGCAGGTGCCGCCGTACGGCGGCCGCCTCCGGCAGGCGTACGAGGACGAAGGGGCCCTCCGCCGGCCGCGCCACTCTCAGGCCCCGCGCGGCGAACTCCTCCAGCCCCGCGACGAGATGGGCCCGGTCGGCGGCGATGCGGTGGGCCGCGTGGGCCGCCTCGGCCAGGGCCCGCGGCTCCACGCAGGCCTCGGCCGCGGCCAGCGCCGGGGTGGACACCGGCCACAGGGGCTGGGCGCGCTCCAGTTCCGCGACGGTCTCCGGGGCGGCGAGGACGTAGCCGATGCGCAGTCCGGCCAGGCCCCAGGTCTTGGTGAGGCTGCGCAGGACGACCAGGCCCGGCACGTCCGTCCGCCCGGCCAGCGCCTCCCGCTCGCCCGGCACCGCGTCCATGAAGGCCTCGTCCACCACCAACGTCCGCCCGGGGCGGGCGAGTTCGGCGAGGGACCGGGCCGGGTGCAGCACCGAGGTCGGGTTCGTCGGGTTGCCGATCACCACCAGGTCCGCGTCCTCGGGGACGGCCGCCGGGTCGAGCCGGAAGCCGTCCTCCGCCCGCAGCAGCACCCGGTCCACCGTGTGCCCGGCGTCCCGCAGCGCGGCCTCCGGCTCGGTGAACTGCGGGTGCACGACGACCGGCCGGCGGATCTTCAGGGCGCGCGCCAGCAGCACGAACGCCTCGGCGGCGCCCGCCGTGAGCAGCACGTGGTCCACCGGCAGGCCGTGCCGTGCCGCCACCGCGGCCCGCGCCGCCCGCCCGTCCGGGTAGGCGGCCAGGCCCGCCAGGGAGCCGGCGATCCGGTCCCGCAGCCAGGCCGGCGGCGTGTCCGCGCGGACGTTCACCGCCAGGTCGACCAGCGCCGAACCGTCGTCCCGGACCTCCGCGTCCCCGTGGTGGCGCAGGTCATGGCCCTCAGTGCGCATGCGAGTGGGCCCCGTGGTGATGGCCGTGGTGGTGATGGTGGCCGTCGTCGTCGGGGTGGAAGTGCGGCTGCTGGGGCAGGCCCACCTTGTCCTCGAAGCCCGGCAGCGCGATGCGGTACACGCACGAGTCGCAGTTCATCCGCAGATCGCCCTTGACGGCCTCCTCGTACCGCTCCATGACCAGATCCAGCAGCTCCGGCTCCGGGCCGATCACCTCGGCCGAGCGCACCTCGACCTCCGGGTGGGCCGCCGCCCAGCCCTCGGTCTGCTGCTTCACCCGGTCCGGGAGGATGCCGGTGAACAGGAAGTACGGCAGGACGACGATCCTGCGCGCCCCGAGCTTCACGCACCGGTCGAGGCCGCTCGGCACGTCCGGCGCCGCCAGCGACACGAACGCCGTCTCCACGCCCGCGTAGCCGCGCCCCTCCCACAGCAGCCGGGCCGCCTTGTGCACCTCGGCGTTGGCGTCCGGGTCCGTCGAACCGCGTCCCACCAGCAGCACCGTGACGTCCCCCCGGCCTTGCGGATCGCGCCCGCCGAGGGCCTCGTCGAGCCGCCGCTCCAGCACGTTCAGCAGCGAGGGGTGCGGGCCCAGCGGGCGGCCGTAGGTGTACGAGATCCCCGGGTGCCGCTCCTTCTCGCGGGTCAGCGCCGCCGGGATGTCGCCCTTGGCGTGCCCGGCGGAGACCAGCATCAGCGGCACCGCGGCGAACCGGCGCACGCCCCGCTCCACCAGTTCCGTGACGGCCTCGCCCAGCGGCGGCGGGGAGAGCTCGATGAAACCGCCCGCGACGGGCAGTTCGGGGTGGCGGCGGCCCAGCTCCCGGACGAAGTCGCGGAACGCCTCGGCTCCGGCGTCGTCCCGGGTGCCATGGCCGGCGATGAGCAGGGCGGGCGGGGGGGTGGTCACGATTTCTCCTCGGAGTGTGAAACGGGGTGGTACAGCAGGGCGTTGAGCGCCGCGGACGCGACCGCGGAGCCGCCCTTCTCGGACACGTTGCTCACGGCGGGCAGCCCGCTCATCCGCAACGCCTCCTTGGACTCGACCGCGCCGACGAAGCCGACGGGCAGGCCGATCACGAGGGCCGGGGCGGCGTCCAGGGTCAGCAGCTCCTCCAGCGCGGTCGGCGCGTTGCCGATCACCCAGAGGGCGCCGGGGCCGACCTGCTCGTAGGCGAGCCGGATGCCGTGGGCGGAACGGGTCAGCCCCGGCCCGGCCACCCCGTCCTTCAGGCGGCAGACGGTCTCGCGCCGGGTGATGCCGGCCCCGACCATCTCCACGTCCACGACGACGGGCGCGCCCGCGTGCAGGGCGGCGTGGGCCCGCTCCAGGGCGGCCTCGTCCATGACGAGGTCGCTCGCGTACTCCAGATCGGCCGCGGAGTGGATGACCCGCTCCACGACCGCCCGGGTCAGCGGCGGGAAGTGCGAGGTGTCCAGGCGGGCCCGCAGCCGCCGGTAGGACTCCTCCTCGATGGGGTGGACGACGCGGTTCACTCGGCGCCCTCCCCGGCGGACTGCCAGCGGTAGCCGCGGGGCGTCACCATGCGCCCGGCGATGTTCCGGGTCGCGGTGTTGCCGACGGTCACGACCGTCATCATGTCGACCGTCGCGGGGTCCAGCGTGCCCAGCGCGGTGACCCTGCTGGACTCGTCGGGCCGCGAGGCGTTGCGTACGACACCGACCGGCGTCGTCGGCTCGCGGTGCTCGGCGAGGATCGCCAGCGCCTTGGGGAGCTGCCAGTCCCGGCCCCGGGAGCGGGGGTTGTAGAAGGTGACCACGATGTCCGCCTCGGCCGCCGCCCGCACCCGCCGCTCGATGACCTCCCACGGCGTGTGCAGGTCGGACAGGCTGATCGACACATGGTCGTGGCCCAGGGGGGCGCCGAGGATCGCCCCGGCCGCGAGCGCGGCGGTGACCCCGGGGACACCGACCACGTCGATGTCGTCGCTCGCCTCGGCAAGCGCGGGGGAGGCCATGGCGTACACCCCGGCGTCCCCGCTGCCGATCAGCGCGACGGCGTGCCCCTTGCGGGCCTCGGCCACGGCCGTGCGTGCCCGCTCCTCCTCGGCACCGAGCCCCGACTCCAGCAGCCGGGTGCCGGGGCGCAGCAGGTCGCGGATCTGGTCGACGTACTGGTCGAGGCCCACGAGCACGGAGGCGCGCCGCAGTTCGGCCTTGGCGCGCGGGGTGAGCAGGTCCCGGGCGCCGGGTCCGAGGCCGACCACCGCGAGGCGCCCGCGCGCGGGACGTCGTACGACCGCGCAGGTCGCCATCGCCGACTTCCGCTTGGAGACGAGGAGTTCACCGCCCTCGACCAGCGCCGAGGCCTCGGCGACGGAGGGGGTGCCCACGGCGGCGAGGGGGGCGTCGGAGGGGTTCGGGACCTCGACCCGCGCGAGCCGCTCGGCGGGGTACGTCACCAGCGGCACCCCGAGCCGTTCGGCGGCCTCGACGATGCCGGGCTCCTCGGACTTGGCGTCCACGGTGGCGAGCCGGGCCACCGAAGCGACCGACAGCCCCTCCAGCGAGCGGTGGATCAGCCCGAGAATCTCCTCGACAGGCGCCCCCTTGGAGGCGCCGACGCCGACGACGAGGGACGGCGGGCGCAGGACGACCTCGCGCTCGGCGGGCTCCACGGCACGGTCCGTGAGACGGACCGTGTACGCGCCCTCCTCGGTGACCTTCAAGGCGGGCAGCGGCCACGCCAACTCGGCCGCCAGGGCCACCGGTTCACCGTCCAGCAGGGCCCGGGAGACGGCGGCGACATCGCCCTCCACCGGGAAGCCGAGGGTGTCCAGGCCGGGCAGCCCGACGGCGTCGGTCGCGGTCGTCACCACCGGCTGGGCGGTGAGCAACTCACCTACCTGCACGGCGAGTTCGTTCGCCCCGCCGCCGTGCCCGCCGACCAGCGACACGGCGAACCGCCCGCCCTCGTCGACGCAGACCACACCCGGGTCGGTCCGCTTGTCCCCGAGCAGTGGTGCGACCAGCCGCACCACGGCCCCCGTGGCGAGAAAGCACACGAGCTGCTCGCACTCCGCGAAAGCGGCCCGTACGGCGTCCGCCACCGGGCCCTCGTACACGCGCGTACGGTCCGGCCACGCCGCGGCCAGCCGGTCCCGCGCAGCCGCCCCCGCCGCGGTGGCGGAAATCAGGCCGATCACTGAGCAACTCCTTCGTCGACAGGGGGATTTCCCAGCCCATGGGGACTTCGCAGACCCCAGAGCAGAAACACAGGATTGGTCGCCGCCAGCCGGGACACGTCCCCCGGCAGCGGGGCGAGCCGAGAGGACTGCAACAGCACTCCGTCGCAGTCGAACCCGGCTTCGGTGAGCGCGGCCCGAACGGCCGGCACCCGGTCCAGGGCCGCCATGGCGACCACCACGGTCCGCCGGGCGCGCCGCGCACAGGCGGTCACGATGGCGGGCAGCTCACGCCCCCCGCCCCCGACGAACACCGCGTCGGGATCCTCCAGCTCCGCCAGCACCGCCGGCGCGGCTCCGTGCACGGTCCGTACGTCGACGCCGTGCGCGACGGCGTTGGCGCGGATCCGCCCGACGCCGTCCGGGGTCCTCTCCACCGCGGTCACGGCGGCGCCGAGCCGCGCGCACTCCACGGCCACCGAGCCCGAGCCCGCGCCCACGTCCCAGACCAGATCGCCGAGCCGGGGCCCGAGCCTGGCCAGGGCCAGCGCCCGCACCTCGAACTTGGTGATCATCGAGTCCCGGTGGGTGAACTCCGTCTCGTCCAGGGCCCATCCGGCGGGCCCGGCGGGCGGCCCGGCGACCGTGCGTACCGGCCCCAGCAGCCGCGTCTCGTCCAGGCACAGGACGACACTCACCGCCGTACCCCAGTCGCGGGCCGCGGCCTCGGCGGGCGTGACCCGCTCGACGCGCTCCCCGGCCGTGCCCAGCGCGGAGGCGACGAGCAGGACGCGGGAGTCCGGCCCGAGGGCGGCCCCCAGTTCCGCCGGACCGGAACCGGGACCGGTCAGCACCGCCACCTTCGGCCGTGCCCGGCACACGTTCACGGCCGTCCGCAGGTCCCGCCCGTGCGCGCTGACCACGACGGCGTCGTCCCACGGCACCCCGGCCCGCGCGAACGCGGTCGCCACGGAGGAGACCCCGGGGCGGATGTCGAGCGCGCGGGACCCGAACCGCTCCGCCAGCACCCGCACGATCCCGAAGAACCCCGGGTCGCCGGAGGCCAGGACGACCACCCGGTGCGCCTTGTCCAGATGCCGCTCGATGGTGTCCAGCGCCGGAGCGAGCGGACCGAGGACGACCCGCTCGGCGTCGGCCGGGACGGGCGCCGCGTCCAGATGCCGCCGCCCGCCCACGACGAGCCGGGCACCGGCCAGCGTCCCGTCCGGGACGGGCGCCCCCGTCCCCGTACCGACGACCGTGATCATGTGTTCGCCCCGCGTTCGCGCAGCGCCCGACGGGCCTCGGGGTCGGCCTTGCGGAAGCCGTGGAAGTGGCCGGGGTGGTAGAGGTGCGAGCGGGTGCCGTGCGCGGAGAGCGCCGGGCCGACCAGGAACAGCGTGTGCTTCCACAGCTTGTGCTCCTTGACGGTCTCCTCCAGCGTGCCGACCGTGCACGTCACGATCAGCTCCTCCGGCCAGGTGGCCTGGTAGGCCACCACGACCGGGGTGTCCGTGGGATAGCCGCCCTCCAGCAGCTCCCGCACCAGATGCCCGCTGCGCGCCGCCGACAGGAAGACGGCCATGGTCGTGCCGTGCCGGGCGAACTCGCGCACCTCCTCGCCGGGCGGCATCGGCGTCTTGCCGCCGCCGAGCCGGGTGAGGACGACCGACTGGGCGACCTCGGGGATGGTCAGCTCGCGCTGCGCGAGCGCGGCGACGGCCGAGAAGGCGGAGACGCCCGGGACGACCTCGGTCGCGATCCCGATCCGCGCGCACCGGTCGAGCTGCTCCTGGGTGCCGCCCCAGAGGGCGGGGTCGCCGGAGTGGATGCGGGCGACGCGCAGCCCGTCGGCCCGCGCCCGCTCGTAGACGGCGACGACGTCCTCGAGGGACATCGTGGCCGAGTCCAGGATCTCCGCGTCCTCGCGGGCGTGCTGGAGGACCTCCGCCTGGACCAGGCTGGCCGCCCAGATCACCACGTCGGCCTCGGCGATGGCACGCGCGGCACGGAACGTCAGCAGATCGGCGGCGCCGGGGCCGGCACCGACGAAGGTCACCTTGCCGGTGGGGGCATCGGCCATGGGGATCGGTCCTCTCGGTCTTACGTGTGCGGTGGAAAGGCGGTGGGCTGGTTTTTCGCTGTGCGGTGGAAAGGCGGTGGGCGGGCTTTTCGTCGTGCGGTGGACGGCCGGTGGGCGGGTTTTTCGTCGTGCGGCGGAAAAGTCAGTGGGCGGCCGGGCGTCGGACACCCGTGGGCGCGCGCCGATCCGATAGCAAGGCGTCATGGCGATCTTCGTGGCGCTCGGCGCGTTCCTCATGACGCTGGCCGGCGGCTGGACGGCACAGCGCGTGACGGACCGCCGTCATCTCGTGCTGGGCCTGGCCGGCGGTCTGATGCTGGGCGTGGTCGGCCTCGACCTGCTGCCCGAGGCGCTGGACGCGGCGGGCGAGGAGATCTACGGCGTACCGGCCGCGCTGCTGCTGTTCGTGGCCGGCTTCCTCCTGGCCCACCTGGTGGAACGCCTGCTGGCGGCCCGTCAGGCGGCGCACGGCGCGGAGGAGGTGGACGGCCGGGCGCCCGAGGTGGGCCTGACGGCCGCCGCGGCGATGGTCGGCCACAGCGCCATGGACGGGGTGGCGATCGGCGCCGCGTTCCAGGTGGGCGGCGGCATGGGCACGGCGGTCGCCCTCGCGGTCATCGCCCATGACTTCGCGGACGGCTTCAACACGTACACGATCACGAGCCTGTACGGCAACGCCCGCCGCCGAGCGCTGGCCATGCTGTACGCCGACGCCGCCGCGCCCGTGGTGGGCGCCGCCTGCACGACCTTCGTGACCATCCCCGAGGGGCTGCTCGGCTGCTATCTCGGCCTGTTCGGCGGCGCGCTGCTCTACCTCGCGGCGGCGGAGATCCTCCCCGAGGCGCACCACGAGCACCCGGCCCGATCGACGCTGCTGTGCACGATCGCGGGGGCGGGATTCATCTGGCTGGTGGTGGGGATCGCGGGATGACGGCCCCGGGGAAGCGGCTTGGGCAAGGCTTCTCGAAGGGGACGCGAAGGGGGTCACAACTTGCCGCCCCGCCCGCCCTCGCGCCGCGCGGGCGCGATGAGCGTGGAGAGATACGGCAGCGGCGCCCCGTCGAGTTCGGCGGCGGGCCGGATGTACTCCTCGGGCAGCCCGAGCGCGGCGCCCCACACGGCGTCCCCGATCCGCCCGGTCTCCCGCAGCGCCTCGGCGACCTCCCCGGCCTGGCGCCCGAACTTGTAGGCGACGACGGTTCCCGGCCCGGCGAGCGCGTCCTTGAGCACGGCGGCCCCGGCGGTGACCGGAACGAGGGTGAGCGGCTCGGTGCCCTCGGTCAGCACGGCACCGGAACGGGCGGCGAGGTCCTGCATGGCGGTGATGCCGGGGACGGTCTCGACGACGGTGCCCGGCAGGAGGTCCCCGATGGTGTGGGCGAGGTAGGTGAAGGTGGAGTAGACGTTGGGATCACCGATGGTGGCGAAGGCGACGACGTCGTGCTGCCGGAGCAGTTGGGCGACCCGCTCACCGGCGGCGTCCCAGGCGGCCTCCCGCCGGCCCCGGTCGCTGCGCTCGTTGAGCGCGAAGACGACCCGGACGACCTTCTCCTCGGGCACGTAGTGCAGCACGGTTGCCTCGGCCCGTCCCCGTTCACCGCCGTCCGTTCCGTCAGGTGCAGCCATGACGGGCACGACGACGACATCGGCGGCCCGCAGAGCGTTGACGCCCTTGACGGTCACCAGCTCGGGATCGCCGGGTCCCACACCGACACCGATCAACCTGCTGCTGCTCATGACGTCCGGCACCTCTCCACGAACCGATGGGCGACGCGGGGCCGCGCGGCCCAGTGGGTGTGCAGATAGCTGGCATGCACACCAAGCTGTACGAACCCTTCGACGCGCCGGGCGGGCCCGAGCACGCCCCAGGCCGGAGCGTCCCCCGCCCCCGGCTCGACGACGGTCCGATGAAACTCGTGCCCCCGCATCCGGGTACCGGCCTCGGCGAGCGCGCTGTCCGTGACGGCGACGGCGTCCCGGTACCCCAGGGTGAGCCGCTCCGACATCCGCGCGCTCGCGTCGAGCACCCCGCACATCGGCAGCCCGTCCAGCTCCCGGCACAGATAGAGCAGCCCGGCGCATTCGGCGGCGACGGGGGCGCCGCTCTCGGCGAGAGCGGCGACGGCCTTCCGCAGCGGCTCGTTGGCGGACAGCTCGGCGCCGTACACCTCGGGAAACCCGCCCCCGATGACCAACCCGCCCGTACCGTCCGGCAGTTGTTCGTCCCGAAGGGGGTCGAAGGGTACGACGTCGGCGCCGGCGGCGGTGAGCAGCTCGGCGTGCTCGGCGTAGGAGAACGTGAACGCGGGACCACCGGCGACGGCGATCACCTCGCGGGTGCCGGGGGTGGCCACGGGCGGTTCCCAGGCCGCGCACGACAACGCGCCCGCGCCCCGTGCCAGCCGCAGCAACCCGTCCAGATCGCACCCGGCCTCGACCTGCGCGGCCATCGCCGCCACCGCGTCCAGGGCCTCGCCCCGCCGTTCGGCGACCGGAACCAGCCCCAGATGCCGCGAGGGCGTGTCCACCTGAGGCGCCCGTCGCAGCACGCCGAAGACGGGGATCCCGACCGACTCCAGCGCCTCCCGCAGCAGCTCCTCGTGCCGGTCCGAGGCGACCTTGTTCAGGATCACGCCCCCGACCCGCACCTCCGGATCCCAGGACGCGAACCCGTGCACCAGCGCCGCCACGGACCGGGACTGCGAGGACGCGTCGACCACGAGCACCACCGGCGCCCGCAGCAACTTCGCCACATGAGCCGTGGAGGCCAGTTCACCTTCCCCCGCGGCCCCGTCGTACAGCCCCATCACGCCCTCGACGACGGCGACGTCGCAGCCGCGCGACCCGTGCAGGAACAGCGGTCCGATCAACTCGGGGCCGCACAGGTACGCGTCGAGGTTCCGCCCCACGCGCCCGCTCGCGAGCGCGTGATAGCCGGGGTCGATGTAGTCGGGCCCCACCTTGTGCGGAGACACGGCGAGCCCCCGCGCGGCGAACGCGGCCATCAACCCCGTGGCGACGGTGGTCTTCCCGCTCCCCGAGGAGGGCGCGGCGATGACCAGCCGAGGGACGGAAGACGTCACCACTCGATCCCTCTCTGGCCCTTCTGGCCCGCGTCCATCGGGTGCTTGACCTTCGACATGTCGGTCACGAGATCGGCGAAGTCGACCAGCTTCTCGGGCGCGTTACGGCCGGTGATCACGACATGCTGGGTGCCAGGACGGTTCCGCAGCACGTCCACGACCTCGTCCGTGTCCACCCATCCCCAGTGCATGGGGTAGGCGAACTCGTCCAGCACGTACAGCTTGTACGTCTCGGCCGCGAGGTCCCGCTTGACCTGCTCCCAGCCCTCCCGGGCCTTCTCCTCGTTGCTGAGGTTGTCCCCCTGCAGGTCGCGCTGCACCCACGACCAGCCCTCACCCATCTTGTGCCAGTCGACGGACCCGCCCTCACCGGACGCCCCCAGCACCCGCAGCGCGTTCTCCTCGCCGACCTTCCACTTCGCCGACTTGACGAACTGGAACACCCCGATCGGCCAGCCCTGGTTCCAGGCCCGCAGCGCGAGCCCGAACGCGGCCGTCGACTTGCCCTTGCCGATCCCGGTGTGCACGACGAC
The DNA here is from genome assembly GCF_056436565.1 of Streptomyces sp. NPDC043726. Taxonomy (NCBI): domain Bacteria; kingdom Bacillati; phylum Actinomycetota; class Actinomycetes; order Kitasatosporales; family Streptomycetaceae; genus Streptomyces; species Streptomyces sp. NPDC043726. The sequence continues at coordinate 73,329 of NZ_JBWKCI010000018.1, read as the reverse complement.
CAGCGGCCGGTTGCGCCGCTGCCGCGTCGTCAATCCGTCGTCCGGAATCACACTCGGCTGTCCCTGCGGCATTACGCGGCCCTCCTCTGCACGTCCTTCACCAGACCGGCGATCGAGTCGGCCCGCAACTCGTCCAACGTCACCGCCGTACCGCCCAGGTCACCCGCCAACTGCCCCGCGAGCCCCAGCCGTACGGGCCCGGACTCGCAGTCGACGACCACCGAGGCGACCCCCTCGGCCGCGAACAGCCGGGCCGCACGCGACGCGAGCGCGACCGGCTCGGGTCCACCGGTCGCCCGGCCGTCGGTCACGACCACGACCAGCGCCCGCCGAGCCGGATCCCGCAGCCGCTCCACCCGCAGCACGTCGTGCGCCTTGAGCAGCCCGGCGGCCAGCGGCGTACGCCCGCCCGTGGGCAGCGACTCCAGCCGGGCCGCCGCAGCGTCCACGGACGACGTGGGCGGCAGTGCCACCTCCGCCGCCGAGCCGCGGAACGTCACCAGACCGACCTTGTCCCGCCGCTGGTACGCGTCCAGCAGCAGCGACAGCACGGCCCCCTTCACGGCGCTCATCCGCTGCCGGGCCGCCATCGACCCGCTCGCGTCGACCACGAACAGCACGAGGTTGCCCTCCCGCCCCTCCCGCGTCGCCTGCCGCAGATCGTCCCGCCGTACGACGAGCCCGGGCCCCGACCGCCCCCGCGCCCGCTGATGCGGCGCCGCCGCCCGCACGGTCGCCGCGAGATGCAGCTTGGTCAGCGCGCCCCGGGGCCGCCGGGCCCCGGTCGTCCGCCCGTGCTCGGTCCGCGCCCGCGACCGCCGCCCGGCGGCACCCTCACCGATCCCGGGCACGCTCAGCACCTTGGCCCGGAACGGCTCCGAGGCCCGTACGGCGGACTGCTCGCCCGCGCCGGACGGCTGCGGCTGCCCGCCCTCGCCCTCCTCGGGCCGCGCACCCTCGTCCCCGCCCCGCGGACCGGCGTCCGGAGCCGGCTGCCCGCCGCCCCCGCCGCCCCCGCCGGGCCCGTCCGGGTCGGGATCCTCGTCGCCCTCGCCGCTGAATTCCTCCAGCGTCTGATCGAGCTTGTCCTCGTCGAGTCCCGGCGCGTCGAACGGATTGCGCCGCCGCCGGTGCGGCAGCGCGAGCAGCGCCGCCTGCCGTACGTCCTCGGCGAGCACCTCCGTCCGCCCGGCCCACGCGGCCAGCGCCGTGGCCGTACGCGCCATCACGATGTCGGCGCGCATGCCGTCCACCTCGAAGGCCGCGCAGGTCGCCGCGATCTGCCGCAGCGCCCCGTCCCCGAGCCGCACCGACGGCAGCAACTCCCTTGCGCCGACAATCCGTTGCCGTACGGCCGCCTCCTCGTCCGCCCAGTGGGCCGCGAAGCCGCCCGGGTCGTCGTCGTAGGCGAGGCGGCGCCGTACGACCTCCACCCGCTGGTCGGGCTCGCGCGAGGCGGCGACCTCGACGGTCAGCCCGAACCGGTCGAGCAACTGCGGCCGCAGCTCGCCCTCTTCGGGGTTCATCGTCCCCACGAGGAGGAAACGCGCGGCGTGCCGGACCGACACGCCCTCGCGTTCGACGTACGACGCGCCCATCGCCGCCGCGTCGAGCAGCAGGTCGACCAGGTGGTCGTGGAGGAGGTTCACCTCGTCGACGTAGAGGATCCCGCGGTGGGCGTCGGCCAGCAGTCCGGGCTCGAAGGCCTTCACGCCCTCCGCGAGGGCGCGCTCGATGTCCAGCGCGCCGACCAGCCGGTCCTCGGAGGCGCCGACCGGAAGTTCGACCATCCTGGCGGGGCGCGCGGTGCCGCCGCCCGGCTCGTGCGGCCCGTCCGGGCAGGCCGGGTCGGGCCGCCCCGGGTCGCAGGAGAACCGGCAGCCGGGCACGACGGCCACCTCGGGCAGCAGCGCCGAAAGGGCGCGCACCGCCGTGGACTTGGCGGTGCCCTTCTCACCGCGCACCAGCACACCGCCGACCGCGGGCGAGACCGCGTTCAGCAGCAGCGCGAGCCGCAGGTCGTCCTGGCCGACCACGGCCGTGAAGGGGAAGGGGGTGGTCACTGGTCGCCCTCCAAGTCGCCTTCCAGCTCCAGATAGGTGGCCCGCAGCCGCTCCAGCGTGTCCGCGTCCGGCTCGGCCCACAGACCGCGGTCCGCCGCCTCCAGCAGCCGCTCGGTGATCCCGCGCAGCGCCCAGGGGTTGGACTGCTTCATGAAGTCCCGGTTCTCCGGGTCGAAGACGTACTCGGCGCTGAGCTTCTCGTACATCCAGTCGTCCACGACCCCCGCGGTGGCGTCGTAGCCGAAGAGGTAGTCGACGGTCGCCGCCATCTCGAAGGCGCCCTTGTAGCCGTGCCGGCGCATCGCCGCCATCCAGCGCGGGTTGACCACCCGGGCCCGGAACACGCGGTGCGTCTCCTCGCCCAGCGTGCGCGTCTTCACCTGCTCGGGCGTGGCGGAGTCGCCCACGTACGCCTCGGGGCTGGTGCCCGTCAGATGGCGCACCATCGCGACCATGCCGCCGTGGTACTGGAAGTAGTCGTCGGCGTCGACGAGGTCGTGCTCGCGGGTGTCGACGTTCTTCGCCGCGACCGCGATCCGCCGAAACGCCGTCTCCATGTCCCCGCGCGCCGCCCGCCCGTCGAGCCCGCGGCCGTAGGCGTAGCCGCCCCACACCGCGTACACCTCGGCGAGGTCGGCGTCCGAGCGCCAGTTGCGGGCGTCGATCAGCGGCAGCAGCCCGGCGCCGTACGCGCCCGGCTTGGAGCCGAAGACCCGCGCGGTCGCCCGGCGCCGGTCGCCGTGCTCGGCGGTGTCCTCGTCGGCGTGCGCCTTGACGAAGTTCCGCGAGGCGGGCTCGTCCAGCTCGGCCACCGCCCGCACCGCGTCGTCGATCAGCCCGACCACATGCGGGAACGCGTCCCGGAAGAACCCGGAGATCCGGACGGTGACGTCGATGCGCGGCCGTCCCAGCTCCTCCAGAGCCACCACCTCGAACCCGGTCACCCGGCGCGAGGCGTCGTCCCACACCGGACGGCAGCCCAGCAGCGCCAGGATCTCCGCGATGTCGTCACCCTGGGTGCGCATCGCGGACGTGCCCCACACCGTGAGCCCGACGGACTTCGGGTACTCGCCGGTGTCCTGGAGGTAGCGAGCCACCAGCGAGTCGGCGAGGGACTGGCCGACCTCCCAACTCAGCCGGGAGGGGATGGCCTTGGGGTCGACCGAGTAGAAGTTGCGGCCGGTCGGCAGGACGTTGACCAGACCGCGGGTGGGGGAGCCGGAGGGCCCGGCCGGGACGTATCCGCCGTTGAGGGCCCGGAGAATGTGCCCGATCTCGTCGGTGGTCTTCGCCAGGCGCGGTACGACCTCGTCGCAGGCGAACTCCAACACCCGCACGGCGTCCGGCAGTTCGGTGCCGATGACCTCACGCACGAGCGCCGGTACGGCCGCGGCCCGCCAGTCCCGCTCCTCCATGCCCTCGGCGACCCGGCGGCACAGCTGCTCCAGCAGGTCGATCGCGTCGGCGGCCGTGCGCGACGGGCCCTCGACGAGGTCGCTCAGCTCGACCGGCACCTTCACCGGGGTGCCCGGCTCGGCCAGCAACTCCTTCTCGTCCAGCCCGAAATGGGCGGCCAGCGCACTCCGCAGCCCCGGCAGCGCGTTCGCCTGGCCGCCCCACACCTGTGAGGCGCGCAGCACGGCGAGCACGAGGTTGACGCGCGGTTCGCCGGCCGGTCCGTCGCCGAGGACGTGCAGCCCGTCCCTGATCTGCACGTCCTTGATCTCGCACAGATAGCCGTCGATGTGCATGACGAACTCGTCGAACGCCTCGTCGTCCGGCTGCTCGTCGACGTGCAGGTCGTGGTGGAGTTCGGCCGCCTTCACCAGCGTCCAGATCTGCGCCCGTACGGCCGGCGCCTTCGCCGGGTCGAGGTCGCTCACCAGGGCGTACTCGTCGAGGAGTTGTTCCAGCTTGGCCAGGTCGCCGTAGGTGTCGGCCCGGGCCATCGGCGGGACGAGATGGTCGACGACCGTGGCGTGCCCGCGCCGCTTGGCCTGAGTTCCCTCGCCGGGGTCGTTGACGATGAACGGGTAGATCAGCGGGAGTTCACCGAGCACCGCGTCCGGGGCGCAGCCTCCGCTGAGGCCGAGCCCCTTGCCCGGCAGCCACTCCATCGTGCCGTGCTTGCCCATGTGGACGATCGCGTCGGCGCCGAAGGAGTTCTCCAGCCACCGGTAGGCGGCCATGTAGTGGTGGGACGGCGGCATGTCCGGGTCGTGGTAGATCGCGATCGGGTTCTCGCCGAAGCCGCGCGGCGGCTGGATCATCACGACGACATTGCCGAACTGGAGGGAGGCGAGCACGATGTCGTCCCCGTCCACGTACAGCGAACCCGGCGGCTCGCCCCACGCCTCGGTCATCGCCTGCTTCAGTTCCGGGTCGAGCTTCTCGAACCAGGCCCGGTAGTCGGTGAGCGGCACCCGTGCGGGCGCCGAGGCCAGCTGTTCCTCGGTGAGCCACTCGACGTCGTGGCCACCGGCCTCGATGAGCCGGTGGATCAACTCGTCGCCGCCGGAGGGGTATGCGGTGACCCCGTAGCCGGCGTCCTTGAGCGCGTCCAGCACCCGTACCGCCGACGCGGGCGTGTCGAGTCCGACCGCGTTGCCGACGCGGGAGTGCTTGGTCGGGTAGGCGGTGAAGACCAGCGCGAGCTTCTTCTCGACGTTCGGCTTGTGCTTCAGCGCCGCGTGCCGGACGGCGATCCCGGCGACGCGCGCGGCCCGCTCCGGGTCGGCGACGTACACCGGGACGTCGTCCGGGCCCTGCTCCTTGAAGGAGAACGGCACCGTGACGAGCCGGCCGTCGAACTCCGGGATGGCGACCTGCATGGCCGCGTCCATGGGCGAGAGGGCGGCGTCGGACTCGTCCCAGGCGGCTCTGGACGACGTGAGGCACAGCCCTTGCAGCACCGGGATGTCGAGGTCGGCGAGGGCCCCGATGTCCCACGCCTCCTCGTCCCCGCCCGCCGAGGCCTCCGAGGCGTGCGTGCCGCCCGCCGCCAGGACCGTGGCGACGAGCGCGTCGGCCCGGCCGAGGATCTCGTACAGCCCCGCGTCGGCGCCGCGCAGCGAACCGCAGTACACCGGCAGGGCGTTGGCGCCGCGCGCCTCAATGGCGTCGCAGAGCGTGTCGACGAAGCCGGTGTTGCCGCTCAGTTCATGGGCGCGGTAGAAGAGCACGCCGACGGTGGGCCGGCCGCCCTCCAGGGCGCGGTCGCCGTGGACGCCGTACTCCGGCATCTTCTGCGGCTCGACGAACCCCTCGCCCGTGAGCAGCACGGTGTCGGAGAGGAAGCGGGCGAGTTCGGTGAGGTTGGCGGGGCCGCCCTCGACGAGGTACCGCAGCGCCTCGGCGACGACACCGGCGGGTACCGACGACTCGGCCATCAACTCCGCGTCCGGGACGGCCTCTCCGCCCAGCAGCACGGTCGGGATGCCGGAGGCCTTCAGCGTGGCGAGCCCGTCCTCCCAGGCGCGCTTGCCGCCGAGCAGCCGTACGACGGCGATGTCCGCGCCATCGAGGAGGCCGGGGAGCTCCTCCGCGACGTCCACCCGGGTCGGATTGCCGATCCGGTAGGAGGCACCGGACGCCGCCCTGGCCGCCAGCAGATCCGTGTCGGCGGTCGACAACAACAACACTGTGCTCATGCGGGCGCTCCCGGTGGAATGAAAGGCAGTCCTTGCGGCGCGCCCGACTCGATGAGCCGCCGGAGCGCGTCGGTGTCCGCGTGCTGTTCGATCAGATCGCCGAGCACATCGAGCTGCTCCTCGCGCAGCGCGGCGAACGAGGTGTCGGCGGCCGGCACGAAACGGCGGCCCGCGGCGGCCGCCACCTCGCGCAGGAAGGCACGGCGGAAACCGTCCGACTCCAGTGAGCCGTGCCAGTGGGTGCCCCAGGTCTGCCCGACCCGGCAGCCGTCCAGGAAGGGTTCACCGCCGTGCACGGAGGCGACCCCGTGGTGGATCTCGTACCCCTCGACCCGCTCGCCGAGGGCCTCGCCGACGGGCCGGGTGAGGGTCTTCTCGCGCGCGAACCGCACGCGGACGGGCAGGATCCCGAGTCCGGGGACATGACCGCGACGGCTCTCGACGTCGTCCTCGATGTGCTCGCCGAGGAGTTGGAAGCCACCGCAGACGCCGAGGACGGGCCGCTCCTCGGCGGCTCGTCGCACGATCGCCTCCGCGAGCCCCCGCTCCCGCAGCCACTCCAGCGCGCGGACCGTGCCCCGGGTCCCGGGGACGACGACGAGATCCGCGTCGGCCAGTTCCTCCGGCCGGTCCACGAACCGCACGACGACACCCGGCTCGGCGGCGAGGGCGTCGACGTCGGTGAAGTTGGACATGAGCGGCACGGCACAGACGGCGACGCGCAGCACGTCCTCGCCGACGGGGGAGGAGACCTGGGACTCCCGGACGGCTCCCCGCAGCGACACCCGCAGGCCGTCCTCCTCGTCGATGCCGAGCCCGTGCCGGAAGGGCAGGACGCCGTAGGTCCGCCGCCCGGTGAGGCCGTGCAGCATGTCCAGGCCCGGCTCCAGCAGCGAGACGTCACCGCGGAACTTGTTGACGAGGAACCCGGCGACGAGCCGCTGGTCCTCGGGCGAGAGCAGCGCGACCGTGCCGAAGAAGGAGGCGAAGACACCCCCGCGGTCGATGTCGCCGACCACGACCACGGGCAGCCCGGCGTTCCGGGCGATCCCCATGTTCACGATGTCGGTCCGCCGCAGATTGATCTCGGCGGGCGAACCGGCCCCCTCACAGATCACCGCGTCATACGTGCCCCGCAGTTCGGCCAGACAGTCGAGCACCGTCCCGAGGAGCTGCTGCTGCCGCCCCCCGTGGTACCCGCGCGCGCTCAACTCGCCCACCGGCTTGCCCATGAGCACCACCTGGCTGCTCTGCTCACCACCGGGCTTGAGCAGCACCGGGTTCATCAGCGCGGTCGGCTCGACGCGGCAGGCCTGGGCCTGCATGGCCTGGGCCCGCCCGATCTCGGCGCCCTCGCGGGTGACGAAGGAGTTGAGCGACATGTTCTGCGCCTTGAAGGGAGCCACCTTGACCCCCTGCCGCACCAGCCACCGGCAGATACCGGCGGTGACGACGCTCTTCCCGGCATCGGAGGTGGTCCCGGCGACGAGCAGCCCACCGCCCGTCATGACGTACGCCCCTTCACGACCCGGCGCGCGACGACGCTGACGCCGAGCGCCAGCCAGCCGACCCGCCGCGACAGCCGTACGGCCCGTTCGATGTCCCCGACTTCCACTGCCCGCCCCTCCCCGTTGAGTACCGGTCGATGTTCGACGCGTCCGCCGTACGACAGAGTCCCGCCGAGCCGGACGCCCAGCGCCCCCGCGAACGAGGCCTCCACGGGCCCGGCGTTGGGGCTCGGGTGCTTCTCGGCGTCGGCGCGCCAGGCGCGTACCGCACCCTGGGGATTCCCCCCGGCGACGGCGGCGAGTACGGCGGTCAGCCGCGCCCCCGGCCACCCGGCGACGTCGTCGAGGCGGGCCGAAGCCCACCCGTAGCGCCGGTAGCGGGGCGACTTGTGGCCGACCATGGCGTCGAGGGTGTTCACGGCCCGGAACCCGAAGAGTCCCGGCACCCCGCCGAGCGCGCCCCACACCAGCGCGCCGACCACGGCGTCGGAGGTGTTCTCGGCGACGGACTCCACGACGGCCCGGGCGATCCCGTCGGCGTCGAGCGCCTGCGGATCGCGCCCGCACAGATGCGGCAGCCGTGCCCGCGCGGCCTCCACGTCCCGTGCTTCGAGCGCGCGCCCGATGCTCCGGGCCTCACGGGCGAGCGAAGTCCCCCCGACGACTGCCCAGGTGGCGAGGCCGGTGAGGACGACGGACGCGGCGGGGGAGTGTCGTACCGCACGAGAGGTGAGAGCGCCGACGGCGACGGCGCCACCGGCGCACACGGCGGTGTGCAACGCGCCCCGCCCCCGGTCGTCCCGCCACAGCACCCGCTCCACGGCACCCGCGGCCCGTCCGAACGCGGCGACCGGATGCCCACGGCGCGGATCGCCGAGGAGCAGGTCACCCAGGAGGCCGGCGGCGGCGCCGTACGCGAAGACGCGATCGGCCCGCATCGGCTCAGCCGGTCGCGGAGTCGGAAAGGGGTCTGGCGCTGGGTGTCAACAGGCAGGCGAGCATCGCGACATGTCCTCACTCAGGGTGTCCACGCCCTGGTTCGACTAGACCGGCGGTGAGAGTTCCTGGCTCCCGGGGCTACCTACCCCGGTGACAGTGGCGGGACCGCGCCGGACTCGCACCGGCTTCCTCTCCTGCCGCCGTAATTGGCTCCGGCAGTCCACCACGGCCCCGGAACGGCCGTCAACTCGCTGTTGACCTGCGAGGGAAGAGTGTGCTGAGGCCCACATCGGGCCCCGTGGGACGGGGTGGGAACAGCGCCGCCCGGGGCGTCGGGAAGACCCACCCGCCCGCATACGACAACGCGCCCCGCCCGTCGCCCGGCAGGGGCGATCGGACAGAGCGCGCGTCTGGGTGTCTTGGCGGGGAGCCGTCAGGCCACGATCAGGTAGATGCCGTAGCCCACGGCCGCGGCGCAGGCCGCGAAGCAGGCGTACGCACCCGTGAGCGCGACCGTCGCGGTGCCGCCCTGCTCCGCCGCTCGTTCGCGGCGGGCGAGGCCGGTGATGCCGAGGGTGAAGAGGGCCACGAGGGCCACGGTGACCACGAGGCTGACGCCGAAGACGGAGCCGAGGGCCGCCCAGTCGATCTTCATGATGCTGATTCCTTCAGAGAGCCGGGTGGGCGGGTCAGACGGTGGCCTGCGACGGGGCCGGTTCGCCGGCCGGGGCCGGGATCGTCGCCGTGAGGTCTTCGGTCACCGTGCCCGCCGGGGGCGGGGTGACCGCGGCCATGGCCGTCGTGACGACGCCGGCCGGCTCCTCGGCGGTCTCGTTGACGTTCGTGTGGTCGACGACCTCACGACGCGAGATCTTCCAGATCGCCGCGCTGGAGGCGACCAGGAAGACCGCCACGAGGCCGGTGCCCCAGCTGCCGAAGCCGGTGACCCACTCGGCGACCGCGGCGACCAGCGCCGCCGCCGGCAGCGTCAGGCCCCACGCGACGAACATCCGCGTCGCCGTCGACCAGCGCACCACGCCGCCCTTGCGGCCCAGCCCCGCGCCCATCACCGAGCCGGAGACGGAGTGCGTGGTGGAGAGCGAGAAGCCGAGGTGGGAGGAGGCCAGGATGACCGTCGCGGCGCTGGTCTGCGCGGCGAAGCCCTGCTGCGGCTGGAGGTCGGTCAGGCCCTTGCCCATCGTGCGGATGATCCGCCAGCCGCCCAGGTAGGTGCCGAGCGCGATGGCGATGCCCGCGGAGAGGATGACCCACATCGGCGGGTCGGAGTCGGGGGCGAGGGTGCCGCCGGCGACCAGGGCGAGGGTGATGATGCCCATGGTCTTCTGCGCGTCGTTGGTGCCGTGGGCCAGCGAGACCAGGCCGGCCGAGGCGATCTGCCCGGCGCGGTAGCCCTTCTCGGAGGACTTGCTGCCCTCGGCCTTCTTGCCCAGGGAGTACATCAGCTTCGTCGCGAGCAGCGCCGCGATGCCCGCGACCAGCGGGGCGGCGACGGCCGGGATCAGCACCTTGGTGACGAGGACGTCGCCGTGGACCGCGCCCACGCCCGCCGAGGCGATGGTCGCGCCGATCAGACCGCCCATGAGGGCGTGCGAGGAGCTGGAGGGCAGGCCCACCAGCCAGGTGAGCAGGTTCCAGAGGATCGCGCCCACCAGGGCGGCGAATATGACCTCGGGACGTATGCCGGTCTCGTCGACGAGACCCTTGGAGATCGTGTTGGCGACCTCCACGGAGAGGAAGGCGCCTACAAGGTTCAGTACGGCGGACATGGCCACCGCGACCTTGGGCTTGAGCGCGCCGGTCGAGATGGTGGTGGCCATCGCGTTGGCGGTGTCATGAAAACCGTTCGTGAAATCGAACGCGAGTGCGGTTACCACCACAATCGCGAGGATCAGCGAGAAGTTTTCCATTTACCCAGGCAATCGTTCGAGGTCATTGGCCAGGCGAACGTAGGTAACCTGAATGAACGGAAGGTGAACACGGGCGGGCCGCACGGTGTCCGGAGGCTGGTCTCGATCTTCTGGGCATATCGCGCGGCCTCGCACGGTCCAGGCGCCCCAAGGACTAGGAGCCCCGGGCGAACTTCCGGAGCTGGTTCAGAGACCCGTTGAAGAGATTCTGGTCACCCGGCAGGCTGCCGCCGTTGTCGTACTGCCAGAAGGTCCACCTCGACCAGCCGGCCGGCAGTGTCCCCGCGCTCGAGGAGTTGTAGCGGGCCACCCACAGCGCGTGATGCGAGGCGAAGGCCCGGCTGCTGCCGGTGCAGGTGTTCCACCAGTGCGCGGTCGTGTAGATCACCGGGCGGCGTCCGGTCAGCCGGTGCACCTCGTTGCTGAACGAGGTGATCCAGCCGACCATCTTCGACCTGGTCAGGCCGTAGCACTTGCGGTCCTTGTCGTAGGGGTTGTACTCGATGTCCAGCGCGGGCGGCAGCGTCCAGCCGTCCGCCGTCCAGCCGCCGCCGTTGCGCACGAAGTGCGCGGCCTGGGTCTTCCCGGGCGACTTGTTCGGCAGCGCGAAGTGGTACGCCCCGCGGATCAGGCCGGCGTTCCGGGAGCCGTTGTACTGCTGGTTGAAGTACGGATTGCGGTAGGTGTGCGATTCGGTCGCCTTGACGTAGACGAACTTGGCGCCCTTCGTCTTGGCGCGCGGCCAGTCGACGTTCTTCTGGTGGGACGAGACGTCGTGTCCCTTGGGCCGGCTCGCCGCCGCGGCCGGGGACTCGGCCAGCGCGGTTCCCCCGATGGTCAGCGCCGCCACGGACGCCGCGAGTACGCGGGCGCGGTGGCGGGACGGTTTGCGATCACGGGCCATGTTTCCCCCCGGAATGGCGACGTGCACGACAAATCAGCCAGAGATTACTGGAAGGTCGGTGATTGCCGGTCGATCTCCGGCCAAGCACCGGGAGAGGGTGAAGTATCCGGATATGCGTCCTTCCGGAGGCCTGACTTCCGGCCTAGAGTGCCCCGGCCCGCCCGCCGTCCGGGGCCCCGGCTGGCAGGATCGCGGCATGGCTGAGCAGCGAGGGAAGCAGCGGGTCGGAGGGGAAACGCGGGAGGGCGCACAGGGAGTGGGGGAGTCGTGGCGGGAGGCTGCGCTTCCCGAGGAGGAGCGCGCCTGGGCGGAACTCGTCGCGACGGCCCGCCGGACCGTGACCGAGGGGCTGGTCGTGGGCACCTCCGGCAATGTCTCGGTGCGCGTCGGGGACACGTTCCTGGTCACGCCGTCGGGCGTGCCGTACGACCGGCTCGGACCGGAGGACGTCACGGGCGTCGACCTCTCGGGCCGCCAGGTGCTCGGCCGACTGCGCCCGACCAGCGAGTTGCCCATGCATCTCGCGGTCTACGGCGCGACCGGCGCCCGAGCCGTCGTGCACACCCACGCCGTGTACGCCACGGCCGTCTCGACCCTCGTCGAGGAGGTCCCCGCGATCCACTACATCACCGCCGACCTCGGCGGCCCCGTCCGGGTTGCCCCGTATGCGACGTACGGCACCGAGGAGTTGGCCGAGAACATGCTCCGCGCCCTTGCCGACCGCACCGCCTGCCTCCTCCAGAACCACGGCACGACGGCCTACGGCACGACCCTGGCCCAGGCCTACGACCGCACAGCCCAACTGGAGTGGATGTGCAGGGTCTGGCTGACGGCATCCGCAGTACCGGGCCTCACCCCAACCCTCCTGACCCGCCCCCAGCTGAACGAGGTGAGCGAGAAACTCCGGGGATACGGCCAGCAGACACAGCCCCCGCAGTCTCCGCAGTCTCCGCAGTCCCCGCATTCCCCGCAGTCTCGGCCGACGTAGCTGCGGGCAGTCGTGCCGCTGGGGCGGCACGGGTGGGCGCAGCGGCACCCCGCAAGCGCGGGCGAGCGAACCCACCCGACCCGCACTCCAGCGAACCCGCACCCCACCCCACCGCATCCGCATCCGCACCCGCACCCGCACCCTCAGCACCCCCTCCCACCCCCGCCACCCCGCACCCGACCCTCGCGCACCGTCACCCCCACCCTGCCTCCCACTGGCCCCCAACCGGGTCCGCCAGGACACTGGACCCGTGCGCACTGTCAAAGCGACGGCCGCTGCCGTCACCATGGCCCTGGCCGCCGGCGCGGCAAGCGTGGCCGCCGGCCGACTCGCCAGCGACGCCGCGCTCAAGGCGCCCCCCGGCAGGCCCCTGCCCACCGAACCCCGGCTCACGGTGCACGGCACGGCGGCCGGCCAGATCACCCTCACCCGCGACCTGGCCTCCCTCCGCCCCGGCGTCTACGGCCTCGGCGGCGACGGATCGCACGCCGTCGTGGGCCCCGTACTCGACACCGCGACCCACACCGCCGACACCGTGGTGCGCCGCCTCGAACGCGTCACCCACGGCACCCTCGGCCGCGGCGACCGCGTCTGGCTCACCCCCAACGTCCACATCGGCGACCCCCGCTCCGCCCTCGGCCTCGAACACGCCGACGTCGACATCCCCGGCGAACTCGGCCCGCTGCCGGCGTGGTTCGTGCCCGGCAGCCGCGCCACCTGGATCATCGCCGTGCACGGCCTCGGCACCACCCGCGAACTCGCCATGAACGTCATGGAGTTCCTCACCGGCCGCCACTTCCCGGTCCTCGCCCTCGGCTACCGCGGCGACCTCGGCGCACCCCGCTCCCCGGACGGCCTGAACCACCTGGGCGAGACCGAGTGGCGCGACCTGGACGCCGCGATCCGCTACGCCGTGCGCTACGGCGCCGAACAGGTCGTCCTCCTCGGCTGGTCCACCGGCGCGACGATGGCCCTGCGCGCCGCCGCCCACTCCGGACTGCGCGACCGGGTCTCGGGGCTCGTCCTGGACTCCCCGGTGCTCAACTGGGAGGCGACCCTGCGCGCTCTCGCCGCGGCCCGCCGCACCCCGGGCGCCCTGCTCCCGCTCGCGGTCCGCGCGGCGCAGGGCCGCACGGGCCTGTACGGGAACCGGGCCGCCACCGACGGCCTCCCGGAGCGCATCACCGTGCCGACCCTGATCCTCCACGGCCCCGACGACACGGTCGCGCCCTGGATCCACTCCCGCCGCCTGGCGGACGCGCGCTCCAACCTGGTCGCCCTCCACACGGTCAGGCGCGCCCCCCACAGCGCCATGTGGAACGCCGACCCCAAGGCCTACGAGGAAGCCCTGCGCCGCTTCCTGACCCCCCTCATGTGAGCACCCCCTCCGTCCGCGGCCGCCCGCCGCTCCCGCCGCGCCGCCCGAACCGCCCGCACCGCCCCGGAACGGTCGCACAGGTTCCGTTTAACCCGGTACAACTGGCCTGTTATCGGTCCTCGGCCGCCCGCGGGACCCCGTGCGTTGGCCATCCCCGTCGCCCCTCGTGACATTCCGTTTGGGTTTTCGGACCGTCAACCGGAAGACTGCCCCCGTGACGTCCCGTATCCCGCGCGACTCCAGGCTTCGACTCGTCCGCCCCCGACCCCTGGCCGCCGCCCCCAGAGCCGTGAACCAGCGGCGCCCGAGCCGCCCCGCCCCGCGCCCTCCGGAGGGCACCCCGGCCCCCGCGGAGCTGGCCCGAATGGCGCGTTCCGGCCTGGCCGCCGCGGCCCGCGTCGCCCACTGGGCCGACGCCTCCCTGCACCCCGGCCGCGACGGCGCGCACCCCGACGGCAAGGGCACGCTCTCCGACGCGACCGCGGAACGGGCGGCTGCCGACCTGCGCCTGACCGTGGCTCAGGTCCGCGCGGACTGGGACACCGCCCGCCTCGCCGGTCTGATCGAGGTGCACGGCGACAGCGCCCGCCCCGGCTGGCGGCTGCGCGCCTGGGACCGCGACGACAGCGCCGTCCTGCGCGGCTGGGTCGCCCTGTTCGACGCCTGGTCGCTCGCCTACCCGGAGCCCCTGGAGCACGAGCCCGCCGCCGTCGCCGAGGTCGTCTCGGCCATGCCCCAGGTGCTCTCCTTCCTCCAGCTGTCCGCCGGCCCCGTGCCGGTGGCGCAACTGCTCGACCTGCTGGAGCAGCGCGTCACCGAACTGCGCACCGAGCGCTGCGAGATCCCCTACGGCCCGCAGCCCGAGCCGGACTCCGTCGCCCGCGCCGGCGACACCCCGCTCGCCCCCCTGCTGGACTGGGCCCTGCACGCCCTCGCCTCCGTCGGCGCCCTCACCTACGGCGACGGCCAGGCCACGCTCACCCCGCTCGGCAGCTGGGCGGTCTGGGTCAAGCTGGAGCAGATCTGCGTCGCCGCCCAGAGCCCCGCCGGGAACATCGAGCAGGCCGCCGAGGACATGCTCCGCGGCTGCGCCCAGCTCCGCCCCAACGCCGCCCGCGCCGAGTACCGCGCCTGGCTGGCCGCCCGCCCGGTCGGCAGCGCCGTCACCGAACTGATCCACGCGGCCCGCGGCGAGGACGCCCTGCTGCGCGGCCTCGCCTTCGAGGCGCTGCGCGTCGTCGGCGCCCCCGCCGAGCCCGACGTACGGTCCGTGGCCGATGAGCCCGCCCTGCGGCCGTACGCCCTGCTGTGGCTGGCCGAGCACGACGGGGTCGACCCGGAGGACGCCCACGAAGTCCTCACCCGGGAGGAGGCCACCTGGCTGTGGGTGGACACCGCCGCCGCGGTCGCCGACCACGGTGAGGCACCCATGCTGGTCCGCCACCTGGAGTCCGCGCTCCAGCCGACCGTCCCCGCGCTCCTGGACGAGGTCCGCTCGGTCGGTCACCCCCGCACCGTGCAGGTCCTGGTCGCGCTCGCCGCCGCGCACCCCGACCCGGCGCTGGCCAAGGCCGTCCGCCGGGCCGCCTTCCAGGTGCACACGGGCGGGAGCTAGCCGGTGATCTCCGGCGCGTACGTGCCGAAGCTCCAGATGTTGCCCTCGGCGTCCCGGGCCATGTAGTCCCGCGAGCCGTAGTCCTGGTCCGTCGGGGGCATCAGGATCTCCACCCCGTGCTCCAGGGCGCGCCGGTGGTGGCTGTCGACGTCGTCCACGACGACGTACACCCCCACCGGGCCCGCGCTCTTCATCGCCGAGTCGAAGACCCCGCCGCGGCCCTTGGAGCCGACCATGATCGCGCCGTTGCCCTGGGTCAGCTCCGCGTGGAACACCGAGCCGTCCTCACCCTCGTACACCGTCAGCTCGGTGAAGCCCAGGGCCTCGGTGAGCTGCCTGATCGCCGCTCGCGCGTCCGCGTACAGCACCGTCGGGTAGATGCTGGGACGCCCGCTCTCCGTGCCTGCCATGCCGATCACTCCCTGTGCCCGTCCGCCTGCGACATCCCCACTGCCGCCAGTGTCGCAGCGGCCACTGACAACGCCCGCCGACCTGTGACGCAGCCTCGGGAAGGGGCTCAGCGGAAGGTGTCGCACCGGGTGAGTTCCCCGCTGTCGAACCCCTGCCGGAACCACTCCTGCCGCTGCCGCGCCGACCCGTGCGTCCAGGTCTCCGGTGTCACTCTGCCCTGGAAGCGCTCCTGGATCCGGTCGTCGCCCACGGCGGCCGCCGCGTCCAGACCGTCCCGGATGTCGGCGTCGGTGAGGCTGGTGATCAGCGGCCGCCCGGTGGACTCGTCCTTGGTCGTGGTGGCGTGGTGCGCCCAGACGCCGGCGTAGCAGTCGGCCTGCAGCTCCACGCGCACCGCGTCGCTGTCCGCCCCGGTCCGCCCGTCCCGCGACCGGCCGAGCGTGCCCGTCAGGTCCTGCACGTGGTGCCCGTACTCGTGCGCCACCACGTACGCCTGCCCGAACGGCCCGCCGGTGGCCCCGAAGCTCGTCCGCAGTTCGTCGAAGAACCCGAGGTCCAGATAGACCTTGCGGTCGCCGGGGCAGTAGAACGGCCCGACCGCGCTGGTCGCCGCCCCGCACGCCGTGCCCACCCGTCGGCTGAAGAACACCGTCGGCGAGCGCGAGTACGTGCCGCCGCGCCGGGTGAACTCCTCGTCCCAGAAGTCCTGCACGCTGTTGACCACGGCCACCATGCGGCAGTCGTCCCGGGCGTTGGCGTCCCGCCCGGTCCGGCACGACCGCTGGACCTGCGCCAGGCTCGACGCCGTGGCCGCGGGCTGCTCGCTCCCGTCGGTCAGGCCCAGCTGGTCGGGGCCGACCCCGAGGAGGAGCGCCAGGACCAGCGCCAGCAGTCCGGCGATGCCGCCGCCGACCGTGGCCCGGCCGCCGGGGACGCGGCTGCCCCGTACGTCCTGCACCTCGGAGGTGTCCAGCCTCGCGTCGTCGTCGAACTGCATGGGGCCGCACCCTCCGCGTACGCCGTGCCCCCTCGGCCATCCTCACCCGCCGCCCCGCCCCGGGCGCCGGACGAGCGCCCGAACGGGGGAGAGCCGTCCCTGCCGCCGCGCTTTCGCCCCCGCGCGTGGAGTGCGTCACGGCCAAGCGTCGCCGCTCGCGCGGCCCTGTCCGGGAGCGGACCGGACGTCCCAGCTCACGGCCCTGGCCTCGTCGCGCCGACCACAGACCGCTCGGCAGCGAGGTCCGGCGGGACGGAAAACCGCTTGCACAGCCCCGTTAGACTGGCCGCATGGCCATTCTCCTCGCGCATTAGACGGCGGGAACGTCCTCAGCCGCCCATTCCGCCAACGACCCCGCCCTGGAGTCTGACCGTGATTTCCGCCACCGGCATCGAGCTGCGCGCCGGCGCCCGAGTCCTCATCGAGTCCGCCACGTTCCGCGTCGCCAAGGGCGACCGCATCGGTCTGGTCGGCCGCAACGGCGCGGGCAAGACCACCCTCACCAAGTGCCTGGCCGGTGAGGGCATCCCCGCGGGAGGCCAGATCACCCGCTCCGGCGAGGTCGGCTACCTCCCCCAGGACCCCCGTACCGGCGACCTCGACGTGCTCGCCCGCGACCGCATCCTCTCCGCCCGCGGCCTGGACGTCCTGATCCGCAAGATGCGGGAGAACGAGGAGCGCATCGCCAACGGCAAGGGCGCCACCCGCGACAAGGCGATGAAGCAGTACGAGCGCCAGGAGACCGAGTTCCTCACCAAGGGCGGATACTCCGCCGAGGCCGAGGCCGCCACCATCGCCGCCGCGCTCAACCTGCCCGACCGGGTGCTCGGCCAGCCGCTGCACACCCTCTCCGGTGGTCAGCGCCGCCGTATCGAGCTGGCCCGGATCCTGTTCTCGGACGCCGACACCCTGCTGCTCGACGAGCCGACGAACCACCTCGACGCCGACTCGATCGTCTGGCTGCGCGACTACCTGAAGACCTACCGCGGCGGCTTCATCGTGATCTCCCACGACGTCGACCTGGTCGAGACGGTCGTCAACAAGGTGTTCTACCTGGACGCCAACCGGGCCCAGATCGACGTCTACAACATGGGCTGGAAGCTCTACCAGCAGCAGCGCGAGGCCGACGAGAAGCGCCGCAAGCGCGAGCGGCAGAACGCCGAGAAGAAGGCCGCCGCCCTGAACGCCCAGGCCGACAAGATGCGCGCCAAGGCCACCAAGACGGTCGCCGCGCAGAACATGGCCCGCCGCGCGGACAAGCTGCTCTCCGGCCTGGAGGCGGTCCGCGTCTCGGACAAGGTCGCCAAGCTGCGGTTCCCCGAGCCGGCGCCCTGCGGCAAGACCCCGCTCACCGCCGAGGGCCTGTCGAAGTCGTACGGCTCGCTGGAGATCTTCACCGACGTCGACCTGGCCATCGACAAGGGATCCAGGGTCGTCATCCTCGGCCTCAACGGCGCCGGCAAGACCACCCTGCTCCGGCTGCTCGGCGGCGTCGAGACGCCCGACACCGGCGAGGTCATCGAGGGCCACGGGCTCAAGCTCGGCTACTACGCCCAGGAGCACGAGACCCTCGACCCGGACCGCACGGTCCTGGAGAACATGCGCTCCGCCGCGCCCGACATGGACCTCGTCGAGGTCCGCAAGGTGCTCGGCTCGTTCCTGTTCTCCGGCGACGACGTCGACAAGCCGGCCGGGGTCCTCTCCGGCGGTGAGAAGACCCGTCTGGCGCTCGCGACCCTGGTGGTCAGCTCGGCCAACGTGCTGCTCCTGGACGAGCCGACCAACAACCTCGACCCCGCGAGCCGCGAGGAGATCCTCGGCGCGCTGCGCACCTACAAGGGCGCGGTCGTGCTGGTCACCCACGACGAGGGTGCCGTCGAGGCGCTGCAGCCGGAGCGCATCATCCTGCTGCCGGACGGCGTCGAGGACCTGTGGGGTGCCGACTACGCCGATCTCGTCGCCCTGGCGTGATCGAAGAGGTGATCCACTGCGTATGGATCATTCGGCCCATCCGTGATCCATCATCTGTGTGAGATCTCCTCGTACCGAGGTGTGTCCTACACCCATTTTCCGGCCGAGCCCTTTGTCGACAAGGGCTCGGCCGTCGTGCATCCCTGACCTGGCACTTCGCGGAACAACCCGTTCGGCGGTACGGACACGGCCTCACGGAATCAGGGATTCCCTTTGTGTGGACCTGCTCCTGTCGTCACATCCATGTCGCACGGACCTTGCCGAATGGGTGGCCATGAAGCCCGGGAGGGGTGATCATGAGGAGACCAGAGCGCACTTCCCATGAGGAGGCACGGGTGGCCGAGACTCTGAAGAAGGGCAGCCGGGTAACCGGCGCCGCGCGCGACAAGCTCGCGGCAGACCTGAAGAAGAAGTACGACTCCGGTGCGAGCATCCGGGCGCTGGCCGAGGAGACCGGCCGCTCGTATGGCTTCGTACACCGGATGCTCAGTGAGTCGGGCGTCACGCTTCGTGGGCGTGGCGGGGCTACACGCGGCAAGAAAGCCGCGGGCTGACCCCGGGCGGCCCATCGGCTTCGATGGTGGCCACCCGGTCGCTCTCCCCCTGAGCCCTAAAACGGGCCCGGGGGAACCCCAGACCGGCCGGGTGGTTACTGTGCAGTCACTTAAGCGACCGCACAGCATCGGAGGCGCACCATGGCTTCGCTCGAACCGGCTCTCGACAAGGACGGCGTACGACTCACCGTCGACGACGCGGTCGCCACGGTGACCCTGACCAACCCCGACAAGCGCAACGCGCAGAGCCCCGCTCTGTGGCGCGCGTTGACCGAGGCCGGTCGGCTGCTGCCCGGATCCGTCCGGGTCGTCGTGCTGCGGGCCGAGGGCAAGTCCTTCTCGGCCGGACTCGACCGGCAGGCGTTCACGCCGGAGGGCTTCGACGGCGAGCCGTCGTTCATCGATCTCGCGCGCGGCAGCGACGACGAGCTCGACGCGACCATCGCCGAGTACCAGGAGGCGTTCACCTGGTGGCGGCGCAGTGACCTCGTGTCCATCGCCGCCGTCCAAGGACATGCCATCGGGGCGGGCTTCCAGCTCGCTCTCGCCTGCGATCTGCGCGTCGTCGCGGACGACGTGCAGTTCGCCATGCGGGAGACGAGCCTCGGCCTGGTCCCGGACCTGACGGGCACCCACCCCCTGGTGGGCCTCGTCGGCTACGCCCGGGCGCTGGAGATCTGCGCCACCGGGCGCTTCGTCACGGCCGAGGAGTCCGTCAGCACCGGCCTGGCCAATGTCGCCGTGCCCGCGGACCAGCTCGACGACGCGGTGCGCGACCTCACGGCCGCCCTGCTCGCCGCCCCCCGGGACGCGGTCATCGAGACCAAGGCCCTCCTGCGCGGCGCGACCGAGCGCACCTACGAGGACCAGCGCGTCGCCGAACGCGCCGCCCAGGCGCGCCGACTCCGGGACCTGGCCGGCGTAGGAGAGTAACCGTCCGTCCGCCGGCACCCGTGCGAGTGACGGTTCACCCGACGACGGCCGTGACCAGCACCGCCACCGTCGGGTGATCCGGCAGGGCCTGCGCCACCGCCGCGCGGACCGCGCGGGCCACGTCCACGGCCCGGTGGTCCGCGGCCACCGCGATCTCCAGCCGGACATGACGGGTCGGCAGGGCGCCCTCGCTCTGCCGCTCCTCGATGTGCACCGGCCGGCCGAGGCCGCCCAGGGACCCGGTCAGGCCCGTCACGCCCGGCACCCCGAGCGCGGCCCTCGCGGCGCGGGCCTCGTCGCCGTCCGAGGGTTCGCCGGCCGACGGCGGCTCCGCGGAAGCGGGCTCCGCGGAAGCGGGCTCCGCGGTCGCCGCCTCCGCGGAGTCGTCCAGCAGCGCCGTCACCCGCAGGTCCACCTCCGCGACCGCCAGCCCCAGCCGCTGCGCGGCCGCGTCCGCCAACGTCACCCGCAGCAGCTCCGCCACCGCCGGCAACGGCTCCACCGCCGTCGCCTCGAAGTCCGCCGACACCCGCAGTTCCCCGGGCGGCAGCGCGCTCGGCGGCGGCGGTACGACGGGTTCGGGCGCCCGCTCCGGGTCGGCCAGCGCGATCCGCAGCGCGCCGAGCCGTACGCCCTCCCTCTCCCGGGCCGCGCGCCGCAACGCGCTCCCGGCCGCCTCCTCCGTGATCCACGCGCCGTCCCGCGGCCCGCCCAGCGGCACCAGCCTGCCGAGACCCAACTGGCGACGCACCGCCCGCGCCCATCCGTCAGCTGTCATTCCCCCAGCCTGCCGCATCCCCAGCGCGCTCGAGCGCAACCGCACTTACCGTGGTCAAAGGAGGACGAACCGAAAGGGACGTACGGCCATGGATGAGACAACGGAGCGGAAGCAGACTGCCGAGGCGGCCGGGCAGGAAACGGCCGTGTCGACCCGCAAGCCCACCCGGCGCGGCGGCGGTGACCCGGCGACCCGGGGACGGACCACGATCGCCGACGGCGTGGTGGAGAAGATCGCCGGACTCGCCGCGCGCGACGTGGTCGGCGTGCACGCGATGGGCAGCGGCATCAGCCGTACCTTCGGCGCGGTGCGGGACCGGGTGCCGGGCGGCGCCTCGAAGTCGGTCACCCGCGGGGTGAAGGCCGAGGTGGGCGAGGTGCAGACCGCGCTCGACCTGGAGATCGTCGTCGACTACGGCGTCTCCATCTCCGACGTGGCCCGGGCCGTCCGGGAGAACGTCGTCTCGGCGGTGGAGCGGATGACCGGCCTGGAAGTGGTCGAGGTCAACATCGCGGTGAGCGATGTGAAGCTGCCCGAGGAGGAGGAAGAAGAAGAACTGGAGCCACGGATCCAGTGACCGAGCGACGCACCGCTGAGGGGAGCGCACGATGAGCATGGCCGTGGTCGGCATGATCGCCGGCATGGCACTGGGCTTCGCCGGGTATTTCGGCGGGTTCGGCGCCTTTCTGCTGGTGGCCGCCCTGGGGGCCGTCGGTTTCGTCGTCGGCCGGTTCCTCGAGGGGGACTTCGAGCTCGGCGACTTCTTCCGCACCCGCGACGACCGGCGCGACCGGCGGTGACGTAGGTGAGCGTCGATCCCGGCGAGGTCCGCGTGGAGCGGGCCGCTGTCGTGCCGCCCGCCGAGCGCGGCGCCACCCGGATCGCCGACCGGGTGGTGGCGAAGATCGCCTCCCAGGCGGCCCGCGAGGCCCTGGGCTCTCTGCCCGGGCACGCGTCACCCCCGCACGCGGGGGTGGTCGTCGCCCACGAGACGGCCCGCGTCCGGGTTCACCTCGAACTCGACTATCCCACCGACATCGGCGCCCGCTGCGCCGCCGTGCGTCGTCATGTCACCGAGCGGGTAGGCACGTTGGTGGGCATGGAGGTGCCGGAGGTCGCCGTCCAGGTGGAGCGGCTGCACCCGGCACACGGCGCGGCACAGGGGAGGACGCGATGAGCGAGCCCCAGGGCTCCGAGGGCACCACACAACGTCTGCCGGTCATTGAGCGGGCCGGATCGCAACGGTCCGCGTCGGGCGCCGACCACGACCCACCACCCGTTCTGGACAAGGACGGGCGCGAAGGCCGCTTCTGGTCGGCCCGCCGGGTCCCGGCCGCGATCGTCGCCGCACTGCTCCTGGCCCTCGCCGGACTGTTCCTCTACGACCTCGCGGCCGTGCGCGCCGGCCGGTCCGCCATGGCCTGGCGCCAGGAACTGGCCGACCAGCTCGCCGAACGCCCCCTCGACGACACCTGGGTGCTCGTCGGCGCGGGCGTCGCGGCGGCCCTCGGCCTGTGGCTGATCCTCCTGGCCGCCACCCCGGGCCTGCGCGCCCTGCTGCCGATGCGCCGCACGCATCCCGACGTACGCGCCGGGCTCGACCGCGAGGCCGCCGCCCTGGTCCTGCGGGACCGGGCCATGGAGATCTCGGGCGTGCAGTCGGTGCGGGTACGGGCGGGCCGCAAGCGGGCCGACGTCCGTGCCCTCGCCCACTTCCGCGACCTGGACGACGTACGAGCCGACCTCGACACCGCCCTCGCCGACGCCGTCCGGGGCCTCGGCCTGTCCCGGCCGCCCTCGCTGTCGGTGCATGTACGGCGGCCCGGACGGAAGGGGTGAGAGCCGTGCTGCGGACCGTCAACCGCGTTCTGCTCGCCGTCATCGGCGTCGTCCTGCTGCTCCTCGGCGGCTCCGTGCTGGCCGTGGGCCTCGGTCTGAACCCGCCGTCCTGGTGGATCCACGACGGCACGGACGACGTGCTGCTCAGCGACTCCGAGCGCACCCGCTGGCGGGACGAGGGCTGGTGGTGGCCGGTCGTCATCGCCGTGCTCGCGGTCCTGGTGCTGCTCCTCCTGTGGTGGCTCGTCGCGGCCCTGCGGCGCCGGCGCCTGACCGAGGTCCTGGTCGACACCGGCGACGGAGAGGGCGCGCTGCTGCGCGGCCGCGCCCTGGAGACCGTACTGACCGACGAGGCGGCGACGATGGAGGGCGTGCACCGGGCGCGGACCCACCTCACCGGGCGGCGGAACGCGCCCGCCGCCCGTGTACGACTGCTGCTGGAACCGCATGTGGACCCCGGCGCGGCCCTGGCGGAGCTGACCGACGGGCCCCTGACCCACGCGCGGGAGTCGGCGGGGCTCGCCGCGCTCCCCGCGGAGGTCAGGCTCAGGGCGGCCAAGCACCGCGCGGAGCGGGTGAGTTGACCCGGGTGCTCAGAACCCGTGCCGCATTCCGCCGTCCACCGGCACCATGACGCCGGTCAGATAGGAGGCCGCGGGCGACAGCAGGAACGCCCCGGCCCGCCCGAACTCCTCCGGCGTGCCGTACCGGCGCAGCGGGATCCGCGACTCACTGGCCGCCCGGGTGGCCTCCGGGTCCGCGGACATGCCGTCCAGCTGGCGGACCCGGTCCGTGTCGATACGGCCCGGCAGCAGGCCTACGACACGGACGCCCCGCGGACCCAGCTCGTCCGCGAGGGACTTGGCGAAGCCGGCGAGTCCGGGCCGCAGCCCGTTGGAGATCGTCAGCCCCGGGATCGGCTCGTGCACCGAACCGGACAGCACGAACCCGATGACACCGCCGGCCTCCAGCTCCGCCGCCGCGGCCCGCGCGAGCCGTACCGCGCCGAGGAACACCGACTCGAACGCCGACTGCCACTGCTCGTCGGTGGTGTCGGCGACGAACCCGGGCGCCGGGCCGCCGACGCTCACCAGCACACCGTCGAAGCCGCCGAAGTGCTCGCGCGCGGCCGCGATCAACCGCTCGGGCGTGTCCGGGTCGGCATTGCCCGCCGCGACCCCGACCGCGTTCGGGCCCAGCGCCGACGCGGCCTCGGCGACCGTCTTCTCGTCCCGCCCCGAAATGATCACTTTGGCGCCCTCGGCGACGAGCTCCCGCGCGGTGGCGTGGCCCAGACCCCGCGTGGCACCCGTGACGACGAACACCCGGTCCTTCAATCCAAGATCCATGGCCCCTATCCTGCATCGTCCGGGCCGAACAGGGCGAGGGCGGTGTTCACCAGGCCGATGTGGCTGAACGCCTGCGGCAGGTTGCCCAGCTGGCGGCCGTTGGCGGCGTCGTACTCCTCGGAGAGCAGCCCGACGTCGTTGCAGAGCCCGACGAGCCGCTCGAACAGCTCCCGCGCCTCCTTCGTACGGCCCGTCATGTGCAGCGCGTCCGCCAGCCAGAACGAGCAGACCAGGAAGGTGCCCTCGCCGCCGGGGAGCCCGTCGACGGGCGACTTCTCGGCGCTGTAGCGGCGCAGGAAGCCGTCGTGGCCGAGCTCCTTGTACACCGCGTCGACGGTGCCGAGCACCCGGGGGTCGTCCGGGGGCAGGAACCCCACGCGCGGGATGAGCAGCAGCGAGGCGTCCAGCTCGCGCGAGCCGTAGTACTGGGTGAAGGTGTTCCGCTCGGGGTCGTAGCCCTGCTCGCACACCTCCCGGTGCACCTCGTCGCGCATCGCGCGCCAGGCCTCCACGTCGCCGTCCAGCTCCGGGTCGCGCTCCACCGTGCGCACCGCGCGGTCGGCGGCCACCCACGCCATCACCTTGGAGTGCACGAACTGTTTGCGGCCTCCGCGCACCTCCCACAGCCCCTCGTCCGGCTGCCGCCACGCCGTGCACAGGAAGTCCATCAGGGCGACCTGGAGCGCCCACATGTTCGGTTCGGAGGGCAGGCCCGAACTCCGGGCCAGCGACAGCGAGTCCATGACCTCGCCGTAGACATCGAGCTGGAGCTGGTTCACGGCGTCGTTGCCGATCCGCACCGGACCGGTTTCCGCGAAGCCCGGCAGCCAGGGCAGCTCCATCTCGGGCAGCCGCCGCTCACCCGCCACGCCGTACATGATCTGCAGGTCCGCCGGATCGCCCGCGACCGCGCGCAGCAGCCAGTTCCGCCAGGCCTCGGCCTCCTCCTGGTACCCGGCGGACAGCAGCGCGCCGAGCGTGAGCGTGGAGTCGCGCAGCCAGCAGTAGCGGTAGTCCCAGTTGCGGACCCCGCCCAGCTCCTCGGGGAGCGAGGTGGTGGCCGCGGCGACGATGCCGCCGGTGGGCGCGTAGGTGAGGGCCTTGAGCGTGATCAGGGAGCGCACCACGGCGTCCCGGTGCGGACCGTCGTAGCGGCAGCGGGACGCCCAGGCCCGCCAGTCCCCGACGCTGGCCGCCAGGGCCTCGTGGGGGTCGATGAGCGGCGGGCGGGGCTCGTGCGAGGGGTGCCAGGTGAGGACGAACGCCACCGACTCGCCCTCGGCGACGGTGAACTCCGAGTACGTGCAGTGGTCCTCGCCCCAGGTGCGCACCTCGGGCTCGCTGCGCAGCCATGTCGAGTCCGGGCCGGCCACGGCGACCCGGTGGCCGTCGGAACGCCGTATCCACGGGGTGATCGAGCCGTAGTCGAAGCGCAGCCGGAGCGTGCTGCGCAGGGTCACTTCACCGCGCAGGCCCTCCACGATCCGGACGACGTCCGGCGCGCGGTCGCGTTGCGGCATCAGATCCGTGACGCGTACCGCCCCTTCGGCGGTCTCCCACTCGGTGTCCAGGACAAGGGTGTCCTTCCGGTAGGCGCGCCGGGTGCACTGGTCGGCGCCTTTGGGGGCGAGACGCCAGTGGCCGTTCTCCTCGTCGCCGAGCAACCTGGCGAAGCAGGCGGCCGAGTCGAACCTGGGCAGGCACAGCCAGTCGATGGATCCGTCCTTGCCGACCAGGGCGGCGGTCTGCTCGTCGCCGATGAGCGCGTAGTCCTCGATTCGGGGGTGCACGGGGAGCGGCTTCCCGCGAGAACGGAGGGGTAACCCGGGGGCAGGGGCATTCCGGCCGTACGGCTCACAGGGCGCCCGGCGCGAGAGGGGGACCGATGGCGTTCGGCGTGTGCGGTGTTGTGCTCGATGGCGCCCGGTGCTCACACCGTCGCGGGTTCCGCCTCCGCCGTGGTCTGCTCGGCCTCGCGCCGGCGCCGGTCGCGCTGTTCGCGCCGGACCAGGATGACCCAGCCGACGGGGACGCCCGCGGCGAAGAGCCACCACTGGATGGCGTAGGCGTAGTTCAGCGCGGCGTCCTCGTCGCCGGGCTCGCCGAGCTGCTGCGGGGTGTCGCCCTTCGGCTGCGGCTCGGTCTGCGCGATGTACCCGCCGAGCACCTGGGCGTCGAGGCGGCGGGCCTCGTGCTCGCTGTTGATCAGCATGATCTGCCGGTCCGGCAGCCCCTGGAGGTTCTTGATGCCGCTCGCCTCGGTCGTCTCGTCCGGCATCAGCCGGCCGGTGACGGTGAGCTCACCGCTCGGCGGGGCGGGGACCTTGGGGAACGCCGTCTGGCTCGCGCCCCGGTCCGCCGGGATCCAGCCGCGGTTGACCAGCAGCACCTTGCCGTCGTTCAGCACGAACGGAGTCAGGACGTGGTAGCCGACCTCGTCGTCGGAGTTGGTGCGGCGGCGGACGACGACCTCGGCGTCGGTGTCGAAGTGCCCCTTCGCGGTGACGGTGCGGTACCGCTCGTCGGTAGTGACGGTGTGCCCGGGGGCGGTCAGCTCCTCCACGGGGACCGGCTTCGCGTGCAGCGCGTCGGCGACCAGCTGATTGCGGGCCGTGCGCTCGTCGTAGCGGTGCATCTGCCAGATGCCCAGCCTGATCATCGTGGGGATGAGCAGCAGGGCGACCAGCGTGAGGATCACCCACTGCCGGGACAACAGGAAGCGGTACACCCCACGACCGTACATCTCGGTCGTGGGGTGCGGTCAGGCGGGTCGGGGGTCACACCTTGTCGATGATTCCCACCTTGCCCTCCGCGCGGGCGCAGTGGGCGCCGCAGTACCAGTGGCCCTCGACCTCGACGCCCTGTCCGATGATCTGGACGCGGCAGTGCTCGCAGATGGGTGCCATGCGATGGATCGCACACGCGAAGCAGTCGAAGACGTGCACAGCGCCCTGTGCGCGGATCTCGAAGGTCATTCCGTAGTCATTGCCGCAAACTTCGCATCTCGCCATGCGCCACAGGGTGGGCCGTCGGCACGGAACGAGCGAGCGCGCGCGGGGCGAGTCGCGCGGCAATCACCCATCCGTACGGTCACTGCTCCGACGCCGGTTCCACATCCCCGAGGAGTTGCCCGAACCCGGCCTC
The DNA here is from genome assembly GCF_056436565.1 of Streptomyces sp. NPDC043726. NCBI lineage: Bacteria > Bacillati > Actinomycetota > Actinomycetes > Kitasatosporales > Streptomycetaceae > Streptomyces > Streptomyces sp. NPDC043726. Next base: position 46,380 of record NZ_JBWKCI010000018.1, on the reverse strand, counting down.
GTCCACCACCGGTGTGCCGTACTGCCGGGCCTTGACCACCTTGGACGTGCCCGAGTCGGGGTCGTTGGTGACGAGCAGGCTGGTCAGCCTCGAGATGCTGGTCGCCACATGCAGCCCGGCCTCGATCGCCCGGTCCTCCAGGAGGTCGCGCTCGACGGAGGTGTCACCGGAGAAGGCGATCCGCATGCCCTGCTTGAGCCTTTTGCCCTCTTCATAACGACCTGGGTTGGGATACGGGCATGCGGGCCGCTTCCGGGACGGCCGCCAACTCGTCGGCCGGTAACCGCCGCCGTAGCCGGACTGCTGCCGGGGCACGGCGTGGTCCGTCCACTCCGTCAGCGGGCGGCACTCGTGCAGCGGCAGCCGTACGCCCCCCGCGGCCGCGGCCTTCAGGCTCGGCCGGAACGCCTCCGCCAGCACGCGCGCGTCGTCCAGCGCGTGGTGCGCGCGCTGCTGGACCACCCCGAAGTGGGCGGCCAGCGACTCCAGCTTGTGGTTGGGCAGCGGCAGGCGCAGCTCCTTGGAGAGCGCGATGGTGCACAGCCGGTGGCGCACCGGGGCCTCGCGCTTCGCGCGCGCGTACTCGCGCGCGATCATCTGCCAGTCGAAGACGGCGTTGTGCGCCACGAGCACGCGGTCCGCGAGGCGGGTGGAGAACTCCTCGGCGATGTCCGTGAAGAGGGGCGCGCCCTCCAGTACGTCGCTCGTCAGACCGTGGATCCACACCGGGCCCGGATCGCGCTCCGGGTTGACCAGCGTGTACCAGTGGTCCTCGACCTCGCCGCGCGCGTCCAGCCGGTACACGGCCGCCGAGATTATCCGGTCGTCCCGGGCCAGTCCGGTGGTCTCCACGTCAACGACCGCGTATCCCTTCGGATACGCGGCCGGCCACGCTGTGGGGGAGGACGCTTCGGTCGTACGGTCTTCGAGCATGGTCACTGAGGATACGGGCCGGGACTGACAGTGCCGTCCGGGGTCCCGCCTCGGTACCCCGTCAGGTGACGGGTCGCGCCCGTCCGTTCGAGTGCCGGCCTCGGGCGGGCGCCAAGTCCCTTCCCGTGCCGGGCCGTCCGGAATGTCATTCTCCGGGTGTGACGGAACCAGCGCATGACGAGGCCCGTGGCGGATCGCTCGGCGAACGGCTGAACTGGCTGCGGGCGGCGGTCCTCGGCGCCAACGACGGCATCGTGTCCACCGCCGGGCTCGTGGTCGGTGTCGCGGGCGCGACCGACGACCGCGCGGCCCTGCTGACGGCGGGCCTGGCCGGGCTGCTCGCCGGGTCCATGTCGATGGCGGCGGGCGAGTACGTCTCCGTCTCCACCCAGCGCGACTCGGAGCGGGCCGCGCTCGCCGCGGAGAAAAGGGAGTTGCGCGAACGGCCCGAGGAGGAACTGGCCGAGCTCGCGGACCTCCTCCGGCGGCGTGGCCTGTCCGGCGACGTCGCCCAGGAGGCGGCCGTGCAGCTCACCGAGCGGGACGCGCTGCGGGCGCACGCGCGCGTGGAGCTGGGGATCGACCCGGACCGGCTGACGAACCCTTGGCACGCGGCGTGGGCGAGCTTTCTGGCGTTCACCGCGGGGGCGCTGCTGCCGCTGCTGGCGATGGTCCTGCCCCCGGCCTCGGCCCGGGTCGCGGTCACGGTCGTCTCGGTCCTGGCGGCGCTGGTGCTGACGGGGTGGAGCAGCGCGCGATTGGGGGCGGCGGATCCGGGGCGGGCGGTGCTGCGGAATGTGGGGGGTGGGGCGTTGGCCATGGGGGTCACGTATGGGGTGGGGTCTTTGTTGGGGGCGGCGGGGGTGTGACGGGTCAGTCGATGTACAGGCGGTCCAGGGGGATGAGGTCCTTGCCGGTGATTTGGTCGCAGTCGAAGAGGCGGATCTTGAGGCGGGGCAGACCGGCCAAGGGGGCTAGGTCGAGTGGGCCGCAGCGGGAGAACGAGACGGATTCCAGTGCGGGAAGGTCGGCGAGGGCCGCAAGGTTTGCCACGTCCGGAGAGCCCGCCAGGTGGATGGTCGACAGGCCCTGGTGGGGCAGTACCGCAGCGAGGTCGACGCGGGTCACGTCCAGGGTCTGGAGGGTTTTCAACGGCGCGAAGGGCCCGGCCGCGAGGAAGGCCCGCCACTGGTGCTCGTCGTTGACGGTGAGCCACTCGAGGGAAGTCAGGGCTTCGAGTCCGTCAAGTTTCGTGGCGCAGGCCTGCTGGAAGAACCCGAGGCCGATGAGCTGGGGAGCGAAGGCCCATTGGTCCAGATTCGTTTCCCGGGGCACGAAGTCCAGGGTGAGGTGCCGGAGGCTCGGCAGGTCGGAAAGGGGCGCCAGGGAAAGCCTGTCGGCGAGCCCGTACAGATAGATGTGCGTGAGCGCGAGCCCGGAGAGGGTGCCGAGATCCCTGATCGAGGCGCAGCGGTTGAGCGACAGGTCACGCAGGTGCGCCAGCGCCCGGAGCGGTGAGAGGTCATCGACAAGGTTGTTGTCGGTCAGCCACAGGGAGGCCAGGGGAGTGTGCGCGAGCACGGCGGGCGGGATGCCGTGGTTGCCGATCAGGTTCAGGGCCGTGAGGTGCGGCAGGCGCGGCAGGAGCGCCATCTTCTGGGTGTCCTCCATGCTGAGGATCTGGCCGGCCGCAACGGTGCCTTCGAGGATCGCCTCGAAGTACTCGACAGTGTCGAACGACGGCCAGGCGAAGTTGAGTTCGGCGCGCACAGGCGGGCGCTGATCGGTCCGGAAGCGCTTGATGACTTCCAGGCCGCCGTCGCCCCCGACCCGGCAGGCCGTCCCGACCACCGCCGCAGCCTCACGATCCGTCAGTTCGTCGGGCCCCGGCAACAGCTCCAGGACCAGTTCGCCGGCCCTGGCGAGCTGTTCCGCCTGCCTGAGATTCCTCGGCGGAACCAACTCCGCCATCCGCCCCTCCACCTCCCCCCGAACCCCCGGATCCAACTCCGGCGCATGCTCCAGGCTCGCCGCGGCCAGCAGCACCAGCCGCTCCCGGTGCCGCCGCACCTTGTCCGCCCGCCGCAGCAACTGCCGTAGCAGCCGCGTCCGTTCCTCCACGCGCGCGTGCCCGACAGCCATGCGGACCACGTCGTCCCACTGGTCGTCGTGGGCGTTGCGGACCAGGACCCCGAAGTCACGGGCTTCCACCGCCGCCTTCGCACCCAGGTAGTCCTGGAAGGTGCGGTGGACGAAGTCCACATAGCCCGGCACCGGCTCGCGCAGCAGCCCGCTGCGGATCAGGAGGTGGGTGAAGACCTGCTCGGCGTCGCCCTGTTCGCGCACCTGGGGCATGGCCGCCAGCCACTCGTCCAGCATCGCGATGACGTCCTGCCGGTCCGCCTCGACCTGCTGGTTGCGGATCATCCAGTAGGCGAGCCGTTGCAGCAGGGCCGTCTGTTCGTCGCGGGAGAGGGACACGCCCTCCACGGACGTGATCTCCCGCTCGGTGTCCCGCCGTACCAGCAGCATGTCCAGTGCCGCGTCGTACAGCTCCTTCCGGGCGCGGGGCAGGTGCATCCGCCGGTCCCGGTGCAGGGCGCACAGCAGGGCGCACATGAGCGGGTTGGTGGCGAGGCGGCCCAGGTCGCGGCGGGTGGTCAGGGCCTCGCTCAGGCCCGCCTCGTACCGGTCGAGTTCGGCCCGCTCCGCCTCCGGGACGCACTCCAGGCGGGCCGCGTCGTGCCAGTGCCGGACGAAGGCCTTGATGTCGACCCGTTCCATCGGCAGCAGGGTCTGTGCGGTGAAGTCCTGGGCCGCCAGCCAGTCCTCGGGGACCGCCGAGGGGCGGGTGGTGATCACGTACCGCGCCTTGGGGAACGCCGTGAGAAGCGACTTCAGCCACTTCTCCGTGCGCTCGCGCAGCCGTACGGGGACTTCGTCGACCCCGTCGACCAGGACCAGCGCCCGCCCGTTCGCGAGGAGTTCCTCCACCCAGCCGTCCGGCGCCCGCAGCGGTACGCCCGCGGCGGGGAGGAAGTCCTCGGGCATCGGCAGCCCGTCCGGTCCGTGGAAGGAGCGCAGGCGCAGGACGAAGGGCACGCAGCGGTTCCAGGCCGCGAGTTGCGGGCCGAAGCTCTGCCGGGCGGCGTTCAGGGCCAGCCACTGGAGCAGGGTCGACTTGCCCGAGCCGGCCGGGCCGCGCAGCAGCAGGCGGTGGCCCGCCGTGGCGAGCGCCTGCTCCACCTTCACGGGTGTCTGCGGCTCCTGGGGCATGCCGTCGCGCTGCGGCTCGTGGCGCCGGGCACCGCTCACCGCGAGGCTCAGGTAGGCCGTGTCCAGCGCCCACTCGGCCCGCCGCCGGCCGCCCAGGGTGAGCCCGAACAGTTCCAGCCGGGAGTGCGTCTCGGCGACGAAGCGCGCGTACCGCCCCTCGAAGTCCGGAGTCTCCCCTTGCGGGCGGCTCCGGAGCAGGTCACCGGTGCGCCGCGTCTGCTCCACCGCCGCCCGCGCGGGGAACGTCGGCTGCGCGGTGAGCTGTTCGACCAGGTGCTCGCAGCACAGGACGAGCAGTTCGCCGTAGAGGTCCCGGGCGCGGTCGGCCAAGTCGGCGACGGGCCGTCGCAGCTCCTCGGCCAGCCGCCCCGGATCCAGGTCCACCGCGAACAGCCGGTCCGCGTCGAGCGGTCCCGCCGCGGCGAACGTGTCCTGCACGGCCGCCACCGCCGCCAGCCGCTCGTGCTCCGGCAGCGAGCCGTACGCCCCCGCGATCCGCTCGCCCAGCACTCGCGCCAGCCGGTCCGGACCCGTCGGCCTCGGCAGCGGCCGTAACGGCTTCGCGACCAGGCCCGCGCCCGGCCGCGGCGCCAGGGCCGACTTCACAACCGTCTGGACCACCGTCGACGCAAGCCGCAGCAGAACGACCTCGAACCCCTGCATCCCACCACCCCCCTCTGCTCCGCATCGTAGATCCGCCCACTGACATCGCCGACGGCGATTGGCGGAGATCACCAACAAGTAAGCGCGTACCCCCGGTAATACTTGTGAGTAACAACCCCTAGCCGTGGCCGACCAGCGGTTCTACGGTGCCTAGCATGCCGAACCTGCCCGATGTCGTGCTGTGGTCGATCCCCGCCTTCGTCCTGCTCACCGTGGTCGAGATGATCAGTGTCCGGATCCATCCCGACGAGGAGGCGGCGGGCTATGAGACGAAGGACGCCGCCACCAGCCTCGGCATGGGACTCGGCAGTCTGTTCTTCGACTTCCTGTGGAAGATCCCCATCGTCGCGATCTACACGGCGATATATGAGCTCACACCACTGCGGGTGCCCGTCCTGTGGTGGACGGTGCCACTCATGCTGCTCGCCCAGGACTTCTTCTACTACTGGTCCCACCGCGGCCATCACGTCGTACGCATCCTGTGGGCCTGCCACGTGGTGCACCACTCCAGCCGGAAGTTCAACCTCACCACCGCGCTGCGCCAGCCCTGGACCTCGCTGACCGTCTGGCCGTTCTACGTCCCTCTCATCGCCTGCGGTGTGCACCCGGCCGCGCTCGCCTTCTGCTCCTCGGCGAACCTCGTCTACCAGTTCTGGATCCACACCGAGCGCATCGACAAGATGCCCCGCTGGTTCGAGTTCGTGTTCAACACGCCCTCCCACCACCGTGTCCACCACGCCTCGCAGGGCGGCTACCTCGACCGCAACTTCGGCGGCATCCTCATCGTCTGGGACCGGCTGTTCCGCTCCTTCGTCGCCGAGACCGACCGTCCCGTCTTCGGTCTCACCAAGAACATCGACACGTACAACCCGATCAAGGTCGCCACGCACGAGTACGTCTCCATCGCCAGGGACCTGAAGAAGGCGCGCACTTGGCGGCATCGGGCCGGGCACCTGCTGCGCGGCCCCGGCTGGCAGCCCGCCCCCGCGGAACCGGCCCGGGAGAGTGTCTCCGCGTGACTCCGCGCCGCGCTCTGCTGCTCGCCTTCGGCCTGGCCGCCGTCGTCGACCTCGGCTCCCTGGCGGCCGGCTACGACCCCGGGCATCTCGTCGCCAAGCCGCTGCTGATGCCGCTGCTCGCCGGGTACGCCGTCCTGTCGGGGGCGCCCCGGCTGCTGGTCGCCGCGCTGCTGTTCGGCTGGGGCGGGGACGTCCTGCTGCTGTCCGACGCCGAGCCCGCGTTCCTCGCGGGCATGGGCTCCTTCGCCGCCGGGCACGTCTGCTACCTCTTGCTGTTCAAGGGGCGCGGTGGCCACCAGCCGTTCCTCCTCGCCGGGTACTGCGTCGCCCTCACCACCACCGTCGCCGCCCTCTGGCCGGATCTCCCGGCCGATCTGCGCGTCCCGGTCGCCGGGTACAGCCTGCTGCTCACGGCCATGGCCTACCGGGCCGGCGCCCGGTTCGGCACGGTCGCCGGGCTCGGCGGCGCGCTCTTCATGGTCTCCGACACGCTCATCGCCACGGGGGTGGCGGAGTGGCCGCAGGCTCCCCGGCCCGACCTGTGGATCATGCTCACCTATATTGCCGCGCAGTTCCTGCTCTGCACCGGCACACTCAGAGCTCTCGAAGCGCGTCCCTACCCCGCGGCGACGTACGGTGAGGTGCGCTCGACCACCCCCTGAGCGCAGTTCACGACACCGCAGGAGAACCCACCATGCGCGCCACCACCATCCACGCCCCGTACGACATGCGGGTGGCGGACGTACCCGACCCCGTCGTCCAACTGCCCACCGACGCCGTGGTCCGGGTGCTGCGCGCCTGCATCTGCGGCAGCGACCTGTGGGCCTACCGCGGAGAGGCGGCCCGGCAGCCGGGGCAGCGGATCGGGCACGAGTTCCTCGGTGTCGTCGAGGAGACCGGCTCCGACGTCTCCGGCGTCCGCACGGGCGACCTGGTCGTCGCGCCCTTCATGTGGTCCGACGGCTCGTGCGACTACTGCCGGGAGGGCCTGACGACCTCCTGCGAGCACGGCGGCTTCTGGGGCTCCGTCGGCTACGACGGCGGCCAGGGCGAGGCCGTGCGCGTGCCCTTCGCCGACGGCACCCTCGTCAAGCTGCCCAAGGACGCCGCCTCCGACGAGCGGCTGCTGTCCGCCCTGCTGACCCTGTCCGACGTCATGGGCACCGGCCACCACGCCGCCCTCGCCGCGGGCGCCCGCCCCGGCGCCACGGTCGCCGTGGTCGGCGACGGCGCCGTCGGCCTGTGCGCCGTGCTGGCCGCCAAGCGGCTCGGCGCCGAGCGGATCGTGGCGCTCGGCCGCCACCAGGTCCGCACCGACATCGCGCGCCGCTTCGGCGCCACCGACGTCGTCGCCGAGCGCGGGGAGGCCGCCGTCGAGGCCGTCCGCGAACTCACCCGCGGCCAGGGCGCGCACGCCGTCGTCGAGGCGGTCGGCACCGAGCAGTCCATGCGTACGGCCGTGAGCATCACCCGCGACGGCGGCGGCATCGGCTTCGTCGGCGTGCCGCACGGCAGCGGCACCGGACTCGACCTCGGGGTGATGTTCGACCGGAACATCGCCCTGCGCGGCGGCGTCGCCCCGGTCCGCGCCTACCTTCCCGAGCTGCTGCCCGACGTCCTGGAGGGCCGCATCGACCCCTCGCCGGTCTTCGACATGACCGTCGGCCTGGAGGGCGTGCCCGAGGGCTACAAGGCGATGGACGAGCGGGTGGCGCTCAAGGTGATGGTCGCCATCTGAAACCCTTGGCCACAGTCGCCACCTGAAACCCTTGGCGACAGTCACCACCTGATCGGCACCGGCAGCGCCGTCAGCAGCCCCGACACCGCCACGACCACGCCCAGCGCGACGACCTCCGCGCGCGCGGGGGCGCAGGCCGTGAGCGGGTCGGGGGCCCGGCTCAGCCGGATCCGCGCCCACAGGGCGAGCGCGGCGACGGCGGCCACCAGCAGCACCTTGGCGAGCAGCACGCGTCCGTACGCCGTCGTCGTCAGCTGCTCGACGATCGTCTCCGACGGCATCCGGCGCAGCGAACTGCACACCCCGGTCGCCGTGATGGCGGCGAGCAGAACGGCGGCCACGCGCGCGTAGAGCCCCAGCAGTGCCGCGCCCGCCGGTGTGCCGCCCCGCAGGCGCCGCAGGACGTGCAGCAGGCCGCCCACCCACAGCGCCGCGCACGTCAGGTGGACCAGGGTCAGTCCGGAGCCGACGAGCGGGGAGTGCTCGGTGGTCGGATGGGCGCGCAGCGCCTCGGCCACGACCACCGCGGCCAGCGGCCAGACCTGGGTGCCCGGACGCCGGGACAGCGCGCACAGTCCCGCCACGGCGAAGGCGTTGACCTCCAGCAGCGCGAGCTTGCCGTCGCGGGTGGCGTACAGGCCGCCGACGTCGAGGTCGGAGAGGCTGCCCGGCACCAGATTGCCCGTCGACACCACCGAGGCGAGCCCGAGGGCGGCGAGGAAACCGGCACCGGCCGCGTACGGCGCCCAGCTGCGGTGCGCGGCCGGGGGAGTGCCGGGCACGGAACGGGCCAGCCGGTTCACGAACAGCTCGCCCACCTGAACGCACAGCGCCGCGAACAGCACCGTCCGCAGCAGCGCGATGCCGCGGGTGCCGGGCGCGGCGGCCTCCCCGGTGTCGTGCAGCGCGGCGGACGGGCCGAGCAGCGGGATCAGCGCCCCGAGCACCACCAGGACGAGAACGGCGACGGCCCGGCCCGTACCGGGGCGCCGTGGGCGTTCGTCGGGGTCGGCCGACCCCGACGTGGGTCGTATCAAGGTCACCTCGTGATCTTCACCAGTCGCCCCAGAACCGGGCAAGCGCAGGAAAACAACTGGCGGTACGGCATTCCGGCCATGAGTACGTTTTCGGACTCCGGTACGACTCACGTCCACCGGGCGGGATCGGTTCCCCACACCCCGGGCGGCCGTGCCCAGTCCGTCGGCCCGCCCTCGAACGCCACCGGTGGCAGGGCGTACCGCAGCCGCCCGAGCGCGCTGTCCGACCCGGCCAGCCAGGGTTCGGGGCCGTCGTACGCCGGCCCGTCCGCGTTCCCCGCCTCGATCCCGGTCGTCAGCCAGTGCGCGGTGCGCGCCAGCGCCAGCCGTACGAGCCTGCCGCCGCCCTCGTCGTACCGCTCGGTCAGGGCGCGCAGGACCGCCGCCGCCAGCAGGTACCCGGTGCCGTGGTCGAGCGCCTGCGCGGGCAGCGCGCCCGGTGCTTCCGCCGAGCCCTCCAGGAGGGAGATCCCGGTGGCCGCCTGCACCAGGCTGTCGAAGCCGCGCCGCTCGCCCCAGGGCCCGTGGGCGCCCCACGCCGACACCTGGGCCACGACCACCCCCGGCCGACGCTCCGCCGGCGCCTCGGGAGCGAGCCCGAACCGGTCCAGGGCGCCCGGCCGGTAGCCGGTGACGACCACGTCCGCGGCCGCCAGCAGGTCCTCGAAGGCCTGCCGGTCCGCGACGAGGTCCAGCACCGCGGACCGCTTCCCGAACCCTGTGTCGGCGTGCTGGTCGGGCAGTTCGGGGTACCGGGGCGGGTCGACGCGCAGCACGTCCGCGCCGAGCAGGGCCAGGGTGCGGGTGGCGACGGGTCCCGCGATGACCCGTGTCAGGTCCAGCACGCGCACTCCGTCGAGCGGGAGCGCCGCACCGCCCGCCGGAAGCGCACGCGCGCGTGCCGAGTCCAGCCGCTGCCGTTCCACCAACGGCAGCCCGGCCACCACGGCCGCCTGCGGATGCCCGGCCCACTCCTCGGGCGTACGCACGGCGACGGCGAGCCCGCCGGCCGCGTGCACGGCCTCCTCGACCTCCAGCGCGGACCGCTCGAGCAGAGACTCCGGGTGCCCCGTCACGGCCAGCAGCCGCTCGCGGTGATGCGGGTAGTTGGCATGCGTGCGCACCCACCCGTCCGCCGTACGCCAGAACCGCGACAGCGAGGCGAAGTTGACCGGCGCCCGTCCATTGATCAACAGATGCCGCTCGCTCAGGAACGCCGTGGCGACGGCGCCGTCGTCCACGCGCGCGTGCGGCACTTCGGCGAGCCCGGCCCGCCGCGCCCCCAGCTCGGCGGCGGCCAGCGCGCACGCTCCCACACACGCGCGGGCCAATTGACGTACGGGGAGGCGCCCCTGAAGAGCGCCTCCCCGCACCACGGTGGAGGCCCGCGCGAGAAGAGCGGGGTCACCGCCCAGAGCGGACCAGGCATACGCGATGTCGGTCATGACTGCACTATGCAGTATTGACCGAATCAACGTATGGAGTCGGCCTACTTGGTCACCGCGTCCAGCGCGTCCGCCGTGCCCCACCCGTAGAACCCGTTCCGGTTCTTCGTGCCCTCGCACACCGCGTCGATCTTGCCGTCGCCGTCTATGTCGTACGGATCCGTGCACGGCGTGGCGTCGGCCTCCGCGTACAGAAGCGCCTTGACCAGGGCCGGCGGGGCCTTCGGGTGCGTCGACTTGATCAGGGCCGCCACGCCCGCGACATGCGGGGACGCCATCGACGTACCGGCCATGTAGCCCCATCGGCCGCCGGGCAGCGTGCCGAGGATCAGGCCGCTGGTGGCCGGCGGGGCCGGGGTCTGGAAGCGGGTCGAGTCGCCGCCGGGTGCGGCGATGTCGATCACGCCCAGGCCATGGTTGGAGAAGGACGACTTGATGCCCTTCGCACCGGTCGACGCCACCGTCACGACACCCGGCAACTGGGTCGGTATGTCAAGGCACTCGGAGGGGTCGACGACCCGGTCCGAGGGCGTGCCGTCGTTCGGGGACACCGGGTCGGTGATCTCGTCGGCCGCGAGGTCGTAGTTCTCGTTGCCGGCCGCCGCGACGTTGACCGCGCCCTTCTTCTCCGCGTAGCGCGAGGCCCGGGCGACGGCGTCGACGAGCGCGCGCTGGTCCGGGTCGTCCGTGCAGTTGAAGTACCAAGGGTCGGTGTAATAGCTGTTGTTCGTCACGTCGACGTCGTGCTCGGCCGCCCACACGAAGCCGCACACCACGGCCTCCGTGTAGAAGTACCCGGCCGTCGTCGACACCTTGATCCCGGAGACCTTCACCCCGGGGGCGACACCGGTCATGCCGACGCCGTTCTTGGCGGCCGCGATCTCACCGGCCACGTGCGTGCCGTGCGCGCTCTCCGTCGGCCCCGGCCGCCAGGCGCCCTCGGAGGTGTCCGGCTTGCCCGTCACACAGTTGACCGAGGCCTCGCGGTCGAAGTTCGGCGCCAGGTCGGGGTGGGTGTCGTCGACGCCGGTGTCGATCACCGCGACGGTGACGTCCTTGCTGCCCAGCGACTTCTCATGGGCCTGGTCCGCCTTGATGGCGGGCAGGTCCCACTGCAGGGGCTGCAACGGGTCCTCGCCGTCGACGGCCTCGACCGCCGCCGCCTCGGCCGCGCTGATCACCTTCGGCGTACCGACGTCCGTCGTCGACTGCGCGGGCAGCGGAGCGTGCCGCGTGTTGCCCGCCGAGGCCACCCCGGGCACCTCGCGCAGCGTCTTGGCGAAGTCCGGGTTCGCCGAGTGGACCACGATCACGCCGATCTGGTCGTACGACGTCACGATGGTGCCGCCGGCCTCGGCGATGGCCCGCTCCACACGCGGCGAAGGGCCGTGCCCGGAGCGGAGGTTGACGACATAGCTGAGCGCGGTCGCGTCGGCCTCCGCCTCGGCCGCCACCGACACGTTCGGCAGGAGGGCGAGCGCCGTCGCCATGACCATCCCGGCGGGGACGGCCAGCGCACGGCGAGAGCGCGGGAAGTGCGCTGTCATGGTGTCCATCACTCCTGTCCGGTGGGTCACTTGACCGCGCGCAGCGCGTTGACGATGCCGAACCCGTAGAAGCCGTTCACGCGCGGGCCGCCCGCGCACACCGCGTCCTGCGTGCCGTCGCCGTTCTGGTCGTAGGACTCGGGGCAACCCGGGTTGTCCGCCTGTGCCTTGAGCATCGCCTGCAGCGTGGCGCCCTTGGCCCACGGGTGCTTGGACTTCAGCAGCGCGGCCACGCCGGCGGCGTGCGGCGAGGCCATCGAGGTGCCCTGCAGGAAGGCGTACTGCCCGTTCGGCATCGTCGACAGGATGCGGCCGTTCTTCGAGGGCGTGTCGGGTATCTGGTACAGCCGGTCACCGCCCGGCGCGGCGACGTCGACGACGCCCTTGCCGTACGAGGAGTAGTAGGACTTCAGGTTCTGCACGCCCGTCGCGCTGACGGTCACGATGCCCGGGAGCTGGGTGGGCACGTCGTAGCACTCGTGCGGGTCGATCGTGCGCTCCACCGGGGTGGAGTCGTCCGGGCTGGTGGTGTCGACGATGGCGTCCGAGTCCAGGTCGTGGTTGGAGTTGCCCGCCGAGGCCAGGTGGAGCAGCCCCTTCTTCTGCGCGTACAGCTGGGCCCGGTTGACCGCGTCGACGATGGCCCGCTGGTCGGGGTCGTCCATGCAGTTGTAGAGCCACGGGTCCACGTAGTAGCTGTTGTTCGTGATCTCGACGCCGTGGTCGGCGGCGAACACGAAGGCGCAGACGACGCTCTCCGGGTAGAACAGCCCGTTGTCCGGGTCGCTCACCTTGATGCCGGACACCTTGACGCCCGGGGCGACGCCCGCGACACCGATGCCGTTGCGCGCGGCGGCGATCTCACCGGCCACGTGCGTGCCGTGGTAGTCGTCCGCGGTGTACGGCCGCCAGGCGCCCTCGCTGGTGTCCGCGACACCGCCCACGCAGTTGGCCGACTGGGACTTGGAGAAGTTCGGCGCGAGGTCCGGGTGGGTGTCGTCGACGCCGGTGTCGATCACGGCGACGGTCACCTTGCTGCTGCCCGGGTTGATCTTCGCCGCCTTGTCGGCGCCGATCGCGCGCAGGTCCCACTGGTCGGCCTCGAGCGGCTCGCTGTCGGGGGTGGCGGCCTCGGCCGCCCGCGCGGCCTGGGCGTCGGTCAGGAACTCGGCCGCGCCCTGGTCGGTGGTGCCGGCGGCGGTCAGCGGCGCCGTGCGCGTGGCACCGGCCGACTGGACCCCGCGCACGGCACGCATCTGCTTGCCGAAGTCGGGGTTGGCGGAGTGGGCGACGATCACCCCGATCTTGTCGTACGACACCACGACGGTTCCCCCGGCCGTGGTCACGGCCTTCTTCACCGACTCGAGCGTCCGGCGGTCCGTCTTGGTGTTCACGACGTAGGCCAGGTTCGGCGCGTCCGCCGTCTGCGCGGTGGTCTCCGCGAGCGGGGCGGCCGTCGCACCGGTCGGCAGGAAGCCGAGCGAGGCGGTCAGCGACAGCACGACGGGGACGGCCAGAGCGAGTCGGCGTCTGGAAGGCAGATGAGCCATGGGATCTCCACATCATCCGGAAACGGAACTGCCCGAGACACAGGTGGTGCTCGGGCAGGTACATGACGGGCGTGCAGGGTGAAGCTATCTCCCCGCCTCGCTGGCCAGCAATGACCCACCACAGGTGAGTTCGGAAAGAAGTGAGCCGGGTTGAACCGGTCCTCGCGTGGCGCCGTGACGTTGGACAGGAGGCCCGAGCACGATCGAGCCCCCTGGTAACCGCGAGGAACAGAGCCGCCCCATGTCCGTACCCAACCCGTCCGATGTCGCAACAGCGCCCGCAACGCGAGGAGACTCCGTGGCCACCGACGCACCGCCCCCCTCGAAACAGCAACACCGACTCCCGACCACCGAGGAGTTCACCGAGGTGCAGGAGAGCGCGGAGTTCGGTGAACTGCGCCGCTCCTACCGCTCCTTCGCCTTTCCGCTGACCGTCGGCTTCATCGTCTGGTACCTGCTGTACGTCCTGCTGTCGAACTACGCAGGCGGCTTCATGGGCACCAAGCTGTTCGGCAACATCAACGTCGCCCTCGTCCTCGGCCTCGCCCAGTTCCTCACCACGTTCCTCATCGCCTGGTGGTACGCGCGGCACGCCGCCGCCAAGCTCGACCCCAAGGCCGACGCGATCAAGTCCCGGATGGAGGGCGGCGCATGAGCGGCGCGCAGACGTTTCTCGCAGGCGACGCGCTGCTGGCGGCGGACGCCGCGAGCGAGCACCGTACGCTGATCATCAGCCTGTTCGGGGTGTTCGTCGTCGCCACCCTCGTCATCACCGTGTGGGCGGGCCGCCAGACCAAGGACGCCGCCGATTTCTACGCGGGCGGACGGCAGTTCACCGGCTTCCAGAACGGCCTCGCCGTCTCCGGCGACTACATGTCCGCCGCGTCCTTCCTCGGCATCGCGGGCGCCATCGCCCTCTTCGGCTACGACGGCTTCCTGTACTCCATCGGCTTCCTGGTCGCCTGGCTCGTCGCCCTGCTGCTGGTCGCCGAGCCACTGCGCAACTCCGGCCGCTACACGATGGGCGACGTCCTCGCCTACCGGATGCGCCAGCGCCCGGTCCGCACGGCGGCCGGCACCTCCACCATCGTCGTGTCGATCTTCTACCTGCTGGCCCAGATGGCCGGCGCGGGCGTCCTGGTCTCCCTGCTGCTCGGCATCAGCAGCGACGCCGGCAAGGTGGGCATCGTCGCCCTGGTCGGCGTTCTGATGATCATGTACGTCAGCATCGGCGGCATGAAGGGCACCACCTGGGTCCAGATGGTCAAGGCCGTGCTGCTGATGACCGGCGCCCTGCTGCTGACCTTCCTGGTCCTGCTGAAGTTCGACTTCAACATCTCCGACCTGCTCGGCACCGCCGCCGACCAGAGCGGCCACGGCGCGGCCTTCCTGGAGCCCGGCCTGAAGTACGGCGCCACCGGCACCACCAAGCTGGACTTCATCTCCCTCGGCATCGCCCTGATCCTGGGCACCGCCGGTCTGCCGCACATCCTGATCCGCTTCTACACGGTCCCGACGGCCAAGGCCGCCCGTAAGTCCGTGATCTGGGCGATCGGCCTGATCGGCTCCTTCTACCTGATGACCCTCGCGCTCGGCTTCGGCGCCGCCGCGCTGATCACCCCGGAGGAGATCACCACCTCCAACAAGGCGGGCAACACGGCCGCACCCCTGCTGGCGCTCCATCTCGGCGGCGTCGACTCCACCTGGGGCGCCATCCTGCTGGCCACCATCTCCGCGGTCGCCTTCGCGACGATCCTCGCGGTGGTCGCGGGCCTGACGCTCGCCTCCTCGTCGTCCTTCGCGCACGACATCTACGCCAACGTCATCAGGAAGGGCCAGGCCAGCGAGAAGGAGGAGGTCAGCGCCGCCCGCTGGGCGACCGTCGGCATCGGCGTCGTCTCCATTGGCCTCGGCGCCCTGGCCCGCGACCTGAACGTGGCAGGCCTGGTCGCGCTCGCCTTCGCGGTCGCCGCCTCCGCCAACCTGCCGACGATCCTCTACAGCCTGTTCTGGAAGCGGTTCACCACGCAGGGAGCCCTGTGGTCGATCTACGGCGGTCTGACCACCGCCGTCGGCCTGGTGCTGTTCTCGCCGGTCGTCTCCGGAAAGCCCAGCTCGATGTTCCCGGACGTCGACTTCCACTGGTTCCCGCTGGAGAACCCGGGCATCATCTCCATCCCGGTCGGCTTCCTGCTCGGCATCATCGGCACCTACCTGTCGAAGGAGGAGCCGGACAAGGGCAAGTACGCCGAGCTGGAGGTCCGGTCCCTGACCGGCACCGGCGCCCACTGAGTACTGCCCCCGAAGCGGCCGCGTCGTAGGGAACTACGACGCGGCCGCGTCTTACCTCGTGGGATCGGGCACTGTTGATGTCAGTGCGGTCACGTAGGCTCGCAAGTGACGGAAAATGAGTGATCCGCGACGCGGGAGGGGGCCCACGTGCTCATCGACACTTACGGCCGAGTGGCCACCGACCTGAGGGTCTCCCTGACCGACCGGTGCAACCTGCGCTGTACGTACTGCATGCCCGAAGAGGGCCTGCAGTGGCTGGCCAAGCCCGATCTCCTCACGGACGACGAGATCGTCCGCCTGATCGACATCGCGGTCACCTCCCTGGGCATCGAGGAGGTCCGCTTCACCGGCGGCGAGCCCCTCCTGCGCCCCGGCCTGGTCGGCATCGTCGAGCGGGTCGCGGCCCTGGAGCCCCGGCCCCAGATGTCCCTGACGACCAACGGCATAGGCCTGAAGCGCACCGCGCGGGCCCTGAAGGCGGCCGGTCTGGACCGGGTCAACGTCTCCCTGGACACCCTGCGCCCGGACGTCTTCAAGACCCTCACCCGCCGCGACCGCCACAAGGACGTCATCGAGGGCCTTCAGGCCGCCCGCGACGCGGGCCTGACCCCCGTCAAGGTCAACTCCGTGCTGATGCCGGGGCTGAACGAGGACGAGGCCCCCGACCTGCTCGCCTGGGCCGTGGAGCACGACTACGAACTGCGGTTCATCGAGCAGATGCCCCTGGACGCCCAGCACGGCTGGAAGCGCGACGGCATGATCACGGCCGGGGACATCCTCACCTCCCTGCGCACCCGCTTCGAGCTGACCGAGGAGGGTTCCGAGGAGCGCGGCTCGGCCCCCGCCGAGCGCTGGACAGTCGACGGCGGCCCGCACCGCGTCGGCGTCATCGCCTCGGTGACCCGCCCGTTCTGCTCGGCCTGCGACCGCACCCGCCTCACCGCCGACGGCCAGGTCCGCACCTGTCTGTTCGCCCGCGAGGAGACCGACCTGCGGGCCGCCCTGCGCTCCGGTGCCCCCGACGAGGAGATCGCCCGGATCTGGCGGCTGGCGATGTGGGGCAAGAAGGCGGGCGCGGGCCTGGACGACCCGGCCTTCGTCCAGCCGGACCGCCCGATGTCGGCGATCGGCGGCTGAAACTTTACGGCGCGCCGGGCTCTTCCCACTCCGAGAACTTCACGACGTCCTTCAGGAAGCCCCGCACGCCCAGGAACTGGGAGAGATGCTCCCGGTGCTCCTCACAGGCCAGCCAGGTCTTGCGCCGCTCCGGCGTATGGATCTTCGGATTGTTCCAGGCCAGGACCCATACGGCGGCGGCCCGGCAGCCCTTGGCGGAACAGATCGGCGTCTCGTCAGTCACGGATTTCGTCTCACAAGGCCCGTACACATGGCGACGCCGAGCAGCCACGGGGGGAGCTGCCCGGCGTCGGTCCGTCGCTCCGACGGGGGATGCGGAGCGCCTACGAAGTATGTCATGGGTCACCCGCCGCCCGGCACCGGAACAACACTATTGATCTGAGCTTTTCTTGAGCTTGGTACGGAGGTGGGTTCCGTTTGCCAGACCCCCGCCAAGGTCATTTCCGGTCATGTGTTTCGCCGGCCCCACCCGGCGTCTGGTCGGCGACCACGTCTTCCGGGACGGGTTCCGCGAAGGGCGCGTCGGCCCTCGGCCCCGCGATCATCGGACGCGTCGGAGCGGCCACGAAAGTGGAGGGCAGCGAGGGCGCGTTCTCCCGCCCGGCGTTGGCGATCACCACCGCGATGTAGGGCAGGACCGCGCCGAGCACCAACGCCACGAAGGCCACGTGCCGTTCGACGTTCCACAGGGTCGCGGCGAGGATCACAGACAGCGTACGGATCGACATCGAGATGACGTACCGGCGCTGCCGCCCTCGTACGTCTTCCTGCAGGCCCGTCCTGGCTCCGGTGATCCGGAATACCTGGCCGTTGCCCGCGCCGTGCTGCTTCCGCATCACATTCCACCATCCGCCCGCATTGGACTCACCCCTGCCGTCCACGTTACGCCTGGCCTGCGCCGCCTACGAGACCGGGGCACCTTCCGCACAGGTGAGCGACCTCAGCCGTCCCGCGTACGGCCCCACCCGACATGCGGCGTACCGCGCACGGCCGGAGACTGGGCGTAATGCTCACGTCGAGCCGTACAAGGAGGCAGCCATGGGCTGGTTGTGGGCGATCATCGTGGGGTTCGTGCTGGGGCTGATCGCCAAGGCGATCCTGCCCGGCAAGCAGCACAGCCCCCTCTGGCTGACCACCATTTTCGGCATGCTCGGCGCCATCGTGGGCAACGCCATCGCCCGTGCGGCGGGCGTCGAGGAGACCTCCGGCATCGACTGGAGCCGGCACGCCTTCCAACTGGTCGCGGCGCTCATCATCGTGGGCGTGGGGGACATGGCGTACATGGCGACGCTGGGCAAGAACAAGCAGCGCACCTGAGGTTTCGTACGACGACCTCGTACGGCGAATCCTGCGCCGAAGGGGGCGGCCCTCCCCTCGAGAGCCGCCCCCTTCGTGTGCGCTCAGGCGCCGGTGACCTCGACCGCGGCCAGGTTCTTCTTGCCGCGCCGCAGCACCAGCCACCGCCCGTGCAGCAGCTCCCCGGCCTCCGGCACGGCGTCCTCGGCGGTGACCTTCACGTTGTTCACGTAGGCCCCGCCCTCCTTGATCGTCCGCCGGGCCGCCGACTTGCTCGCCACCAGCTCCACCTCGGCGAACAGATCGACGACCGGAGCCAGCTCAGCGACCTTGATGTGCGGCACCTCGGACAGCGCCGCCGCCAGCGTGCGGTCGTCCAGGTCCGTCAGCTCACCCTGCCCGAACAGGGCACGGCTCGCGGCGATCACGGCCGCCGTCTGGTCCGCGCCGTGCACCAGCGTCGTCAGCTCCTCGGCCAGCGCCCGCTGTGCCGCCCGGGCCTGCGGCCGCTCCTGGGTCTGCCGCTCCAGTTCCTCGAGCTCCTCGCGGGACTTGAAGGACAGGATCCGCATGTACGTCGAGATGTCCCGGTCGTCCGCGTTCAGCCAGAATTGGTAAAACGCGTACGGCGTCGTCATCTCCGGGTCGAGCCAGACGGCGCCGCCCTCGGTCTTGCCGAACTTGGTGCCGTCCGCCTTGGTCATCAGCGGGGTCGCCAGCGCGTGCACGTGGGCGTGCGGCTCCAGCTTGTGGATCAGGTCGAGACCCGCCGTGAGGTTGCCCCACTGGTCGCTGCCGCCCTGCTGGAGGGTGCAGCCGTGCCGCCGGTACAGCTCCAGGAAGTCCATGCCCTGGAGCAGCTGGTAGCTGAACTCCGTGTAGCTGATGCCCTCTTCGGACTGCAGGCGCCGGGCGACCGACTCCTTGGTGAGCATCTTGTTGACGCGGAAGTGCTTGCCGATGTCCCGCAGGAACTCGATGGCCGACAGCCCGGCCGTCCAGTCCAGGTTGTTGACCATCACCGCGGCGTTCGAGCCCTCGAAGGACAGGAACGGCTCGATCTGCGCGCGCAGCCGGGTCACCCAGTTCGCGACCGTCTCCGGGTCGTTCAGCGTGCGCTCGGCCGTCGGGCGCGGGTCGCCGATCTGGCCGGTGGCGCCGCCGACCAGGGCCAGCGGGCGCAGGCCCGCCTGCTGGAGCCGGCGCATGGTGAGAACCTGCACCAGGTGACCGACGTGCAGGCTGGCCGCGGTCGGGTCGAAACCGCAATAGAACGTGACGGGACCGTCCGCGAGCGCCTTGCGCAAAGCGTCCTCGTCAGTGGACAGGGCGATCACGCCACGCCACTTCAGCTCGTCGACGATGTCCGTCACGGTTCTCGTATCTCCTTAGGAGTGCTCCGGGTCAGGTACGAGGTTATACGCCCTGACTGACAGAGCTCATATTGAAGTCCGGCACCCGCAGGGCCGGCATCGCAGCCCTAGTGAACCAGTCGCTCCACTCCCTGGGCAGCGTCTTTTCCGTGCGCCCGGCCTCGGTGGCCCGGCCCAGCAGGTCCACCGGCGACTCGTTGAACCGGAAGTTGTTGACCTCGCCGGTCACCTCGCCGTTCTCCACCAGGTACACGCCGTCCCGGGTCAGGCCGGTCAGCAGCAGCGTCGCCGGGTCGACCTCGCGGATGTACCACAGGCAGGTCAGCAGCAGCCCGCGCTCGGTGTCCGCCACCATCTCCTCCAGCGAGCGCTCGCCGCCGCCGTCCAGGATCAGGTTGTCGATGCCCGGCGCCACCGGCAGCCCGGTCAGGCCCGCGCTGTGCCGGCTGGTCAGCAGGTGCCGCAGCTCGCCCTCGCTGACCCACTCGGTGGGCGAGAGCGGCAGGCCGTTGTCGAACACCGAGGAGTCGCCCCCGGAGGAGTGGGCCAGCACGAAGGGCGCCGACTCCAGACCCGGCTCGTTCGGGTCGCTGCGCAGGGTCAGCGGCAGTTCGGTCAGCCGGTCGCCGACGCGGGTGCCGCCGCCCGGCTTGGAGAACACGGTGCGTCCCTCGGCCGCGTCCCGGCCCGACGCCGACCACATCTGGTAGATCAGCAGGTCCGCGACGGCGGTCGGCGGCAGCAGCGTCTCGTAGCGTCCGGCGGGCAGCGCGACCTTGCGCTCGGCCCAGCCGAGGCGTACGGCCAGTTCGGCGTCGAGCGCCGCCGGGTCGACGTCCTTGAAGTCACGCGTGGAGCGGCCGGCCCAGGCCGAGCGGGTGCGGTCCGGGGACTTGGCGTTCAGCTCCAGGGTCCCGTTCGGCTGGTCGTGACGCAGGCGCAGCCCGGTCGACGTACCGACGTAGGACGAGACCAGCTCGTGGTTGGCGAAGCCGTACAGCTCGCGTCCGCCCGCACGCGCGCGTGCGAAGGCCTCGCCGAGCGCGGGGGCGAAGTCGGCGAACACCGCGGAGGAGGTCTCGGCCGGCGCGTCCGTGAAGTCCGGGGACGCCGGTACGTCGGCCACCAGCGGCTGCGCGTCCTCGGCGGGCCCGGCGCCCCGCGCGGCGGCCTCCGCGGCCCGCACGAGCGGCTCCAGCTCCTCCGTGGTCACCGCGGACCGGGTGACGACTCCGGAGGCGGTGCCCTCCTTGCCGTCGACGGTCGCGACGACGGTGAGCGTACGCCCGCGCGTCACGCCGTTGGTCGTGAGCGCGTTGCCGGCCCAGCGCAGGTTGGCGGTGGACTGCTCGTCGGCGATGACGACACACCCGTCCGCCCGGGACAGCTCCAGAGCCCGCTCGACGATCTCGTGCGGCTTGTTCATCGACCGGCCTCCTGAGTGGTGTTGAGACTGTGCTTGACCGGGGGATGACCCCCGGACCCCCAGCCGATCCCGGACTTGACGCTCATCGACCGGCCTCCTGCGTGGTGTTGAGACTGTGCTTGACCGGGGGATGACCCCCGGACCCCCAGCCGATCCCGGACTTGACGCTCATCGACCGGCCTCCTGCGTGGTGTTGAGGATGTTGACGCTCCGGAACAGGGCCGACGGGCAGCCGTGGGACACCGCCGCCACCTGGCCCGGCTGGGCCTTGCCGCAGTTGAAGGCGCCGCCGAGGACGTACGTCTGCGGGCCGCCGACGGCCGCCATGGAGCCCCAGAAGTCGGTGGTGGTCGCCTGGTAGGCGACGTCCCGCAGCTGCCCGGTGATCCGGCCGTTCTCGATCCGGAAGAACCGCTGGCCGGTGAACTGGAAGTTGTAGCGCTGCATGTCGATCGACCAGGACCGGTCCCCGACGACGTAGATCCCGCGCTCGACGCCCCCGATGAGATCCTCGGTCGACATCCCCGCCGGATCCGGCTGCAACGACACGTTGGCCATCCGCTGCACCGGCACATGGCCGGGGGAGTCGGCGAACGCGCAGCCGTTGGACCGCTCGAACCCGGTCAGCCTCGCGATCCGCCGGTCCAGCTGGTAGCCGACCAGCGTGCCGTCCTTGACCAGGTCCCAGGTCTGGCCCTCGACGCCCTCGTCGTCGTAGCCGATGGTCGCGAGGCCGTGCTCGGCGGTGCGGTCACCGGTGACGTTCATCAGCTCGGAGCCGTACCGCAACTTGCCGAGCTGGTCGAAGGTGGCGAAGGAGGTGCCCGCGTAAGCGGCCTCGTAGCCGAGCGCCCGGTCCAGCTCGGTGGCGTGCCCGATGGACTCGTGGATCGTCAGCCACAGGTTGGAGGGGTCGACGACCAGGTCGTACACGCCCGCCTCGACGCTCGGCGCGCGCATCTTCTCGGCGAGCAGCTCCGGGATCCGCTCGAGCTCCGCGTCCCAGTCCCAGCCGGTTCCCTTCAGGTACTCCCAGCCGCGTCCGACGGGCGGCGCGATGGTGCGCATGGAGTCGAACTCGCCGCTGGACTCGTCGACCGAGACCGCCGTCAACTGCGGATGCAGCCGTACCCGCTGCTGGGTGGTCACGGTGCCGGCGGTGTCGGCGTAGAACTTGTTCTCGTGCACGGTGAGCAGCGAGGCGTCGACATGGTTCACCCCGTCCGCGGCGAGCAGCCGCGTGCTCCACTCGGCGAGCAGCCCCGACTTCTCCTCGTCGGGCACGGTGAACGGATCGATCTCGTACGACGAGATCCACGTCCGGTCGGCGTGCACGGGCTCGTCGGCCAGCTCGACGCGTTCGTCCGAGCCCGCCGCCTTGATCACCTGCGCCGACAGCTTCGCCATCGCCACGGCCTGCGAGGCGACGCGCGCCGCCGCGTCCATGGTCAGATCCACTCCGGAGGCGAAACCCCAGGTCCCGCCGTGCACGACACGTACCGCGTAGCCGAGGTCGGTGGTGTCCGAGGAGCCCGCGGGCTTGGCGTCCCTGAGCCGCCAGGACGCGCTGCGCACCCGCTCGAACCGGAAGTCCGCGTGCTCGGCACCGAGGGCACGCGCGCGTGCCAGCGCGGCGTCCGCAAGGGCGCGTAGGGGTAGTGCCGTGAAGGACTCGTCGATGGTATGAGGCACCTGGGTCTCTTCCTGTCGCCGTTACCGTGGTCGCCCCGATCATGTCGCGAGGCCCGGGCCGGGGACCACACGTTTGCGCGCCGCGGCCGGTTCCCTTCTGTAGGGATCCGACAGTGACTCCCGCGAGCCACTGTCGGTGCCCGCTTCTCCGCGAGGGCCCCGGGCCCGATAGGTTTTCGGGGAAGCCGCCTGTCATCCAGGTGTTCGGGCGGGTCAGACAGACCGCTATCGAAAGGGTGATCCGTTGAGCCGCTCGGTTCTCGTCACCGGAGGCAACCGGGGCATCGGCCTCGCCATCGCCCGCGCATTCGCCGACGCCGGCGACAAGGTCGCCATCACATACCGCTCGGGTGAGCCGCCGGCCGGCTTCCTCGCCGTCAAGTGCGACATCACCGACACCGAGCAGGTGGAGCAGGCCTACAAGGAGATCGAGGCCGAGCACGGCCCGGTCGAGGTCCTCGTCGCCAACGCCGGCGTCACCAAGGACCAGCTCCTGATGCGCATGTCCGAGGAGGACTTCACCTCGGTCGTCGACACCAACCTCACCGGCGCCTTCCGCGTGGTCAAGCGCGCCAACCGCGGCATGCTGCGCGCGAAGAAGGGCCGTGTCGTCCTCATCTCGTCGGTCGTCGGCCTGCTCGGCGGTCCCGGTCAGGCGAACTACGCCGCTTCCAAGGCCGGCCTGGTCGGCTTCGCGCGCTCCCTCGCCCGTGAGCTCGGGTCGCGCAACATCACTTTCAACGTCGTCGCGCCCGGCTTCGTCGACACGGACATGACCAAGGTGCTCACCGACGAGCAGCGCGCGAACATCGTGTCGCAGGTCCCGCTCGGCCGGTACGCGCAGCCGGAGGAGATCGCCGCGACGGTGCGGTTCCTCGCCTCGGACGACGCCTCGTACATCACTGGAGCCGTCATTCCCGTTGACGGCGGACTGGGAATGGGTCACTGATCACCATGAGCGGAATTCTCGAGGGCAAGCGCGTCCTGATCACCGGCGTGCTGATGGAGTCCTCCATCGCCTTCCACACGGCCAAGCTGGCCCAGGAACAGGGCGCCGAGATCATCCTGACCGCCTTCCCGCGCCCCACGCTGACCGAGCGCATCGCCCGCAAGCTCCCCAAGCCCACCAAGGTCATCGAGCTGGACGTCACCAACGACGAGCACCTCGGCCGGCTCGCCGACGTCGTCGGCGAGGAGCTGGGCGGCCTGGACGGCGTCGTGCACTCCATCGGCTTCGCGCCGCAGGACGCGCTCGGCGGCAACTTCCTGAACACCCCGTTCGAGTCGGTCGCCACGGCCATGCACGTCTCGGCGTACTCCCTGAAGTCGCTGACCATGGCCTGCCTGCCGCTGATGCAGAACGGCGGCTCGGTCGTCGGCCTCACCTTCGACGCGCAGTACGCCTGGCCGCAGTACGACTGGATGGGCCCGGCCAAGGCCGCCCTGGAGGCCACCAGCCGCTACATGGCGCGTGACCTGGGCAAGCAGAACATCCGCTGCAACCTCGTCTCGGCCGGCCCGATCGGCTCGATGGCCGCCAAGTCCATCCCGGGCTTCTCGGAGCTCGCCTCCGTGTGGGACACCCGCGCCCCGCTGGAGTGGGACCTGAAGGACCCGGAGCCGGCCGGCAAGGGCGTCGTCGCCCTGCTGAGCGACTGGTTCCCGAAGACCACGGGCGAGATCATCCACGTCGACGGCGGTCTGCACGCCATCGGCGCCTGACGCCGCCGCTCGGCCCGGCTTCGGCCTCGGCTTGCTCGAGGGCCCCGCACCCTGCCGGTGCGGGGCCCTCGGTCGTCTCTTCTCGCCTCTAGTCCTCTTTTTGTCGGGTGTCCCTCGTTCGGCCTAGCCGATCGGGCGGAGCGGCACGACAACTGGGCACTCTGGATTACGCGTTCATCGCGTGATTTCCCTCCCCAGCCCGGCCGAGGAGGTCCCCTTGTGTACCTGTCCCGCAGCCTGGCCCCAGTGCCCCTCGCCTTCGCCCTCGCGTTCGGCACACCGTACGAAGCGGCGGCCCACGCGCGCGTGGAGAGCGGCACGCCGCCGTTCGGCGCCGAGTGCCGTACGAGCGTCCGCGGCTCCCACGTGGTCGCCCACTGCCACAACGCGTACGTCGACGTGGACCGGGTGCGCCTGCACATAGAGTGCGCCCGCTGGTGGGACCTGGACACCGACAGCACCGCGGTCGACGCCGGGCCGGCCGTGACCGTACGGCTGACCGGCCGGTGCTGGAAAGAGGTCGGCTCGGCGTGGGTCAGCCACCAGAAGCGCTGAACTTCCCCGGGCGGCACTGGAAGGGATAGCCGGCCGCCTCCTCGGCTGCCGTCACCGCGTCGCCCGCCCGGATCGCGTCCAGCAGCCGGGTGTGGTCCATGTACGTCTCCGGCGTCAGCTCCTCGCCGACGTCCTCGCGCAGCCAGTCCCGCAGCACCTCGCCCAGGTCCGCGTACACGGCCGTCATCGCGTCGTTGTGGGACGCGGCCACCACGGCCAGATGGAAGGTGGCGTCGGCCGCCACGAACGCCTCCGCGTCGCCCGACGCCCACGCCTCCTCGCGCCGCGTCAGGAGCGCGTCCAGCTGCTTGAGGTCCTTCTCGGTGCGCCGCTCGGCGGCCAGCTTCGCGGCGCCCGACTCCAGCGTGGAGCGCAGCTCGGCGATGTGCCGCGGGTCGGCGTCGGCGAAGCGGCGGTGCATCACCCCGGCCAGCTCACTGGTCGCCACCACGTAGGTGCCCGAGCCCTGGCGGATGTCCAGCAGGCCGTTGTGGGCGAGTGCCCGGACGGCCTCGCGGACCGTGTTGCGGGCGACGCCCAGCTGCTCCACCAGCTCGGGCTCGGTCGGGATCCGGGAGCCGACCGGCCACTCGCCCGAGGTGATCTGGTTCCGCAACGCGGCGATGACCTGCTCGGACAGGGCCGAACGACGCTGATGGCTCAGGGGCATGGCTCACCTTCGCACGGGACGGGCGGCCGGAGGCAGCCGGGTGATGGACAGCCATTCATCCCATGATTCTATGATGGGCGTCATGGCGAGCGAGGAAACCCGGACGACGACACCCACGACCCTGCCCGGTTCGGCCCAGGCGGCCCCGGCGGCCGAGGCGGCCCAGGCATCCCCGACGTCGTCCACGCGCGCGTGGCGGACCCGTCTGGTCGTCGTCGGCATCGTGCTCGCCGCGCTGAACCTCCGCCCCGCCATCACCAGCCTGGGCGCCCTGCTGGAGGAGGTCCGCGACGGCCTCGGCATGAGCGGCAGCGTCGCCGGGCTGCTCACCTCCGTGCCCCCGCTCTGCTTCGCCGTCTTCGGTGTCACGGCGCCGCGTCTCGCGCGCCGCTTCGGCCCCGGCGCCGTCGTCTGCGCCGGCATGGTCGCGATCACGGCAGGACTGCTGATCCGCCCTTACGCGGGCGGCACGCCCGCGTTCCTGGCCGCCAGCGCCCTCGCCCTGATGGGCATCGCGGTGAGCAACGTCCTGATGCCGGTCATCGTCAAGCGCTGGTTCCCCGACCGCGTCGGCTCCATGACCGGCCTGTACTCGATGGCCCTCGCCCTCGGCACCTCGGCCGCGGCGGCCGTCACGGTGCCCATGACGGACGCGCTCGGCGGGAACTGGCAGTCCGGGCTCGTCGTGTGGGCGGGCCTCGCGGCGGCGGCCGTACTGCCGTGGCTGCCGTTCGTGCGGGACCGGCGGGAGAAGCCCGCCGCCGAGCCGGAGCCCGCGCGCGGGGGAGCGGCCGGGCGGCAGGAGGCGCCCGCCCTGCGGATCACCCGCAGCCGTACGGCCTGGGCGCTCGCCGTGTTCTTCGGGCTCCAGGCCACCGCCGCCTACATCACCATGGGCTGGATGGCGCAGATCTTCCGGGACGCGGGCGTGCCCGCGGGCACCGCGGGGCTGCTGCTGGCCGTCACCATGGTGATGGGCGTCCCGCTTGCCTTCGTCATCCCGCGCGTGGCCACCCGGCTGCCCCACCAGGGCCCGATCGCCCTCGTGCTCGGTGTCTGCGGGCTCGCCGGATACGCCGGCCTGTACTTCGCGCCCGCCGCCGGCGCCTGGGCCTGGGCCCTGCTGCTCGGCGTCTCCAACTGCGCCTTCCCGCTGGCCCTGACCATGGTCGGAATGCGGGCCAGGACCGGCGCGGGCGTGGCCCAGCTGTCCGCGTTCGCGCAGAGCACCGGCTACCTGATCTCCATCCCGGGCCCGCTCCTGGTCGGCGTGCTCTACCAGCACAGCGGAGGCTGGGGCCTGCCGATCGCGCTCATGGCCGCCCTGATGATCCCGCAGATGGCGGTGGGCATGCTGGCCGGGCGCGACCGCACGGTCGAGGACGAGGCGGCCCGCTGAGCCGGACCCCGCGGGTCCGCCTCCGGGCCGCGGGTGTCAGACTTGCCGTATGTCGCCAGTGCTCGACCCGAACCCGCAGAACGGCCAGAAGAAGATGCTCCTCGTCTTCGGCTCGTTCCTCGCCATTTTCGTGATCATCGCCGTCATCGCGACGATCGCCTCACCGTGACGGCTGGGCGCTGCGGCGCCGATGGTGGGCGCCGATGGTGGTGCTAGCCCCACCATCCCCTAGGGGGTGTAGGTCAGGGTCAACTGGGTGGATCACCGGATGGGTTGAGGGCTTCGGATTCCGTAGCTTCGAGGTGTGGCCGCGAGAGGCGGGCACAGACCGTTCGAGGACTCACGGAGGCGTCATGTCGGCCACGCACACCCCGCCCCACCCGGTGTCCAAGGGCCGTGCCGACATCCGGCTGCCCTGGTGGGCCCTGGCCCTGCCCGTCCTGGCCTTCGTCACCCTGCTGGTGCTGATACTCGACCCGTCCGAGGCCCATGCCGCGACCGCCGATCCGGCGATCACCCAGCTCCTGGAGCGGGTCCAGCAGCTGATGGGCCGCTGAGCAGCCGTGCGGCCGCCCGTCAACTCCTGGCGCCCCATGGCCTGTTTCATGCGAAGCTGGGACGCATGAGCGTCGCAGAACCCCGCAGGATCGTCCTCTTCCGGCATGCGAAAGCCGACTGGCCACAGGTGACCGACCATGAGCGGCCGCTCGCTGAGCGGGGCCGCATGGACGCCGCCGTCGCCGGACGCAGGCTCGCCGACACCGGTGTCCCCTTCGACCTGGCCCTCTGCTCCACCGCGACCCGTACCCGGGAGACCTGGAAGCTCGCCGTCCACGAGTTCCCGCACCGGCCGAAAACCGTCTACGAGGAGCGGATCTACGAGGCCTCGCCCGGCGAACTGATCGCCGTGCTCAACGAGACCCCGGACGAGGTGCAGAGCGCGGTCCTGATCGGCCACAACCCCGGAGTGCAGGGCCTTGCCGAGGTCCTCTCCGGCTCGGCCGACGAGGAGGCCCGCGAGCGCCTGAGCCGCCGAGGCTTCCCGGCCGCCGCCTTCGCCGTGCTGACCTTCACCGGCTCCTGGAAGGCCCTGGAGCCGGGCGTGGCCACGCTGGCCGACTACTGGGCGCCCTCGGAGTGACCCCGGCACACGGAAGGGGCCCGGTGCGGTACCGGGCCCCTCGGCCGTGATGCGGGCGCTCAGCCCTGCGTGACGCGGGCGCGCAGTCCTGTGTGATGAGGGGAAGCAGCCGCGTGATGCCGGAGGTCAGTCCTGCGTGACGCGGGGGGAGCGGCCGCGTGATGCCGGAGGTCAGTCCTGCCTGACCCGGGGGAGCGGCTGCGTGAGGCAGGACATCAGGTGCTGAGGGCGTGTGTGCTCAGTCCTCGTCGTGGGTGTCGGCGGCCTCGACCTCTTCGCGGGTGACGCCCAGCAGATACAGGACGGTGTCCAGGAAGGGCACGTTCACCGCGGTGTGCGCGGCCTCCCGGACCACCGGCTTGGCGTTGAAGGCGACCCCGAGCCCGGCCGCGTTCAGCATGTCCAGGTCGTTGGCGCCGTCGCCGATGGCCACCGTCTGCGCCAGCGGCACGCCCGCCTCGGCGGCGAAGCGGCGCAGCAGCCGCGCCTTGCCCGCGCGGTCCACGATCTCGCCGGTGACCTTGCCCGTCAGCTTCCCGTCGACGATCTCCAGCGTGTTGGCCTGGGCGAAGTCCAGACCCAGCCGCTCCTTCAGATCGTCGGTGACCTGGGTGAACCCACCCGAGACGACACCGACTTGGTAACCGAGCCGCTTCAGCGTACGGATCAGCGTGCGCGCGCCCGGCGTCAGCCGTACCTCGCTGCGCACCTTGTCCACGACCGAGGCGTCCAGGCCCTCCAGGAGCGCCACGCGCGCGTGCAGCGACTGCTCGAAGTCCAGTTCCCCGCGCATCGCCGCCGCCGTCACCTCGGCGACCTTGTCCTCGCAGCCCGCGTGCGCGGCGAAGAGCTCGATCACCTCGTCCTGGATCAGCGTGGAGTCCACGTCCATGACGACCAGCCGCTGGGCCCGCCGGTGCAGTCCGGCCGCGACGACCGCGACGTCGACCCCGAGCTTCGCCGCGTCGGTCACCAGGGCGGTGCGCAGCGGCTCGGTCTCCACTCCGGAGACCGCGAACTCGACCGCCGTCACGGGGTACTTGGCGAGCCGGAAGATACGGTCGATGTTGCCGCCCGCGTGAGTGATCTTCGCGGCGATGGCGCTCGTGGCCTCCGCGGTGAGCGGATGCCCGAGCACCGTGACCAGGGAACGGCCGAGCCCGCGCGGCCGGTTGTCGCCGAGTCCGGAGATGATCTCGGCCTGCATCTTCATGGACTCCGCCCAACTGTGGACGGTGGCCCGCAGATCCCCCTCGAGACCGCGTGGCGGCTCGGTCACGAGCGCGCACAGCACGATCCGGCCACGGGTGACGACCTGCTCGATGTCGACCACGTCGACGGAGTAGGCGGCGAGGGTGTCGAAGAGGCCGGCCGTGATGCCCGGCCTGTCCTTCCCGAAGATCTTGACGAGAAGGGTGGGGACGTCGGAGGTCTGCGAAGCGCTCATGGTGCTTCCACCGTATCCGGCACGCAGTGCCTTCCGCCCCAGTGGTCCGCCTAGCGGACAGAGAACACTGGGTGTCGGCCCGATGGCCCACGCCTTACGGGGCGATCAAGTCTCGGCCCTTTCCTGTGCGGCGCGCCCGTCAGCCGCGCCCCTTGGGCCCCCGCGGCGGCGCGGGAGGGGGTGGGGGAGGGGGCGGCGGCCCGTCGTCCTGCCCCTGGGAAGGCGGTCGTCCGCCGTCGTTCCGCCCACGCGGGGACCGACGCGACTCCCTGGGGGGCGGCGGGCCCATCGGCCGCACCACGGTGGGAGCGCCGTACACGTCATCGTCGCCGCGGCCCGCGTCACCGGGAGGCGGGGACATCGGCCCCTGCGAGGACCCGTCCTCCGCCCTCCGAGGCCACCCGTCCTCCGGCCGCCCCGGCCGCGTCTCCTGCGGCGTCCCGGCCCGCGTCTCCTCCGGCGTCCCGGGCCGGGTCTCCCCCTGCCTCATGGGCCGCGCGTCCTCCGGCTCGCCCGGTTTCCGCAGGCCCTCGGGCACCCGCAAATACGGATTGGTGTCAGGATTCGGCGGCCGGTACGGCGCACCCGGCACGTACGGCCCGGACCCGACGGCCTGCCCGGGCCCCGCAGCTTGCCCCGACGACCCGACGCCCTGCCCGGGCCCCCCACCCTGCCCCGATGACCCGACGGCCTGCCCCGACGACCCCGCAGCCCACCCCGACCCCACGGCCTGCCCGGGCCCCGCAGCTTGCCCCGACGCCCCCGCAGCCGGCCCCGACGCCCCCGCAGCCCACCCCGACCCCACGGCCTGCCCGGGAACCCCGACCCCCTGCCCCGCCGCAGCCCCGGCCCCGTCACCCAGTGCCAACGGCGCCGCCCGCTGCCCCGCGGCCCCCGTGGCTCGGGCGAGCAGCGCCCCCCCGCCCCCGGCCGCCGCCCCCCACAGCGCCCCGAGCACCAGGGCCATCCCGAGCTGCCCGTGCAGTTCGATCCCGGCGTCGAAGGCGTCGATGCCGAGCACCGCCAGGGACGCGTCCACGGACACCTCCGTCAGCCACGCCAGCAGCGGCAGCGTCAGCGCGGTCGCGATGCCCAGCCGCAGCGCGCACCGGCCGGCGAAACCGAGGGTGCCGGTCTCCACCGGGGTCCGCACGGCCGTGAGCACGCCGGCCAGCAGCATCGCCATCACGGCCGCGGCCCCCAGCAGCCACACCCGTCCGTCCAGCTCCGCGAGGCGCGCCAGGGTGACGGCCCGGTCGGAGTCGACCAGCAGATCGTCCAGCGGATCGGGCAGGAACTGCGCCAATGGGCCGCTCGCCTCGCCGTCCCACGGCACGAACAGGCCGATCGGGATGCCCAGCCACACCCCGTTCGGCGCCCCGAGCAGCGCGGCGCCCGCGATCCGCTTCGGGTTGTCGTCGCCGATCAGCGCGTACGCCGCCGCCGCGAGCCCGGCGAGGACCGCCATCAGCAGCACCCCGACGAGGGCGGACACGGCCGGCCGCACCACCCGGTGCAGGGCCGCCCAGCCGGCCGGCAGGGGAGTGCGCCGCGAGGCCAGCAGCGCGATCAGCAGGATCCCGGCCGACCAGCACGCGCCGCCGAGCAGCGTGGGCGCCGTGTCGACCGTGAAGCCGACCGCCGCCTCGGCGTCGATCAGGTCGCCGATCTGATCGGGCAGCAGCCCGCCGATGTCCCCGACGTCGCCGAGCCCCGGGATCTCGACGCCGCCCCCGCCCGAGCCGCCGGGCAGGTCGTCGAGCCCGAGGGCGCCGCCGTCGAAGGTGATGACGTCGTGTCCCGCCCAGGCCAGACCGCCGAGCATCGCCACGAACAGCGCGACCACCGTGCCCGCGCGCGCGAGCAGTTCGGCCGGCGCGATCACAACGCCCGCCGCGCGCAAGGACCGTAGAAAGAACCACGACAGCAGCAGCGCGCCCACCAGGCTCACGCCCAGTGGCGTGATCTCGATGGCGGTCGTGGCCTCCGCTCCGGTCAGACCGAAGGCGGACACATCGCCCGACGGCGTGACCGAACCACCCGCCCCGAGCGCCACAGCGGCCGCGGTCATCGGACCCAGCGAACCCGCCGAGTCCGCCTCCAGAAGGTGCAGACCCAGGGCGGCCGTACCCACCATCCCGATCAACGCCCAGCTCACGGCGGCGACCGCGGACAGCAGGACGTCCACCCATGGCACCTTGGCGCTCTCGACGTTCCTGGACGCGCTCATGGCAGACCCCCCGATCCGCAGACGGCGCTCTCGCCGCGCATGTCCCCCTCGCGTGGATTACCACTCTCCGGCCCGGTTTCAACCCCGTCAACGGAACCAGTCGATGCGTGTGCGCGTGGTCTTCACAAGGCCCGACTTTCGGTCAGGGGGCCGAGCCTGAAATAGTTCCCGACGATGTTCGACATCCCTAGACTCCCTGTGATGGGGCGTTACTCGGGGGACTACTCAGTGGGGCATGGAGTGCCGGAACTCGTACTGGAATTGAACGGACAAACCTGGACGCTCGACCCGTCCAGGACATACACCCTCGGCCGTGATCCGCAGGGTGACATCGTGCTGGACGACGCCAGAGTCTCCTGGCGGCACGCCACGATCAGCTGGAGCGGCCGGAGTTGGGCCATTGAGGACCACGGCTCCACCAACGGCACGTTCGTGGCCGGCCAGCGGATCCACCAGCTGGAGATCGGTCCCGGCTCGGCCGTCCACCTGGGCAACGCGACCGACGGACCGCGGCTGAGCCTGTCCGGCTCCGCGGCCTCCGTCGCCAAGCAGCAGCCGTACGCGGCCCAGGGCGCGAACCCGGGCTGGGGTCAGCAGGCCCCGCAGCAGCAGGCGCCGCAGGCCGGCTGGCAGCAGTCGCAGCAGGCCGCGCCCAACATCCCCCAGCAGCAGGGCCCCGGCGTCGGCGCGGGGGCGCCGCCGGTCTACGGCGACCGCAGCCCCACCACGTTCCACCAGTTCTCCATCGGCCGCGTGATGCGCATCGGCCGTGCCCTGGAGAACGAGCTGGTCGTCTCCGACCTCCAGGTCTCCCGGCACCACGCCGAGTTCCACTCGACGCCCGACGGCCGCATGGAGATCCGCGACCTCGGCTCGCACAACGGCACGTACGTCAACGGTCAGCCGATCCCCAAGGGCGGCTCCCAACTGCTCGGCCCCGCCGACATCGTCGGCGTCGGTCACTCCACCTTCCGGATCGTCGGCGACCGTCTCGAGGAGTTCGTCGACACCGGTGAGGTCTCCTTCTCGGCCCGCCATCTGACCGTCACGGTCGACGGCGGCAAGCAGATCCTGAAGGACGTCTCCTTCGGCGTCCCCGAGAAGTCCCTGATCGCGGTCATCGGCCCGTCCGGGTCCGGCAAGTCGACGCTGCTCAAGGCGCTCACCGGCTACCGCCCCGCCAACCAGGGCGATGTCCTCTACGACAACCGGAACCTGTACAAGCAGTTCGCCGAGCTGCGTCAGCGCATCGGTCTGGTCCCGCAGGACGACATCCTGCACAAGGAACTGACCGTCAAAAAGGCCCTCAAGTACGCGGCCAAGCTCCGCTTCCCCGCCGACACCACGGCGCAGGAGCGCGAGGCCCGCATAGACGAGGTGCTGCGCGAGCTGAAGCTGGACATCCACAAGGAGAAGAAGGTCACCTCCCTCTCCGGCGGCCAGCGCAAGCGCGTCTCGGTGGCCCTGGAGCTGCTCACCAAGCCGTCGCTGATCTTCCTCGACGAGCCCACGTCGGGTCTCGACCCGGGCATGGACCGCGATGTCATGCAGCTGCTGCGCGGCCTCGCCGACGACGGCCGTACGGTCCTCGTCGTCACCCACTCGGTCGCCGAGCTGGCGATCTGCGACAAGCTCCTGGTGATGGCGCCGGGCGGCGCGGTGGCGTACTTCGGTCCGCCGGAGGAGGCGCTGAACTTCTTCGGCTACGACACCTGGGCCGATGTCTTCTCCGCCTTCGAGAACTACCGCGACTACGACTGGGCGGGCCGCTGGAAGGGCTCACAGCACTACCAGATGTACGCCGCGGACATCGACGCCATCGCGCCGCAGTCCGTACAGATGCCGCCGATGCAGGCGATGAAGCCGCCCAAGCCGCAGGGCTGGGCGTCCCAGTTCGGCACGCTGGTGCGCCGCTATGTCTCGGTCATCGCCTCGGACAAGGGCTTCCTGGCCCTGTCGATCATCCTGCCGCTCGTCCTCGGCTCGGTGAGCCTGCTCATCGACTCCGGCAAGGACCTGCTGGTCAACACGGAGATCAACCCGAACACCGGCAAGCCCGTCGCCAACGGCACGGCCCTGACGGTCCTGCTGATCCTCGCGGTGGGCGCCTGCTTCGCCGGCGCCGCGAACTCCGTCCGTGAGCTGATCAAGGAACGGGTCATCTACGAGCGGGAGCGCGCGACCGGCCTGTCCCGGTCCGCGTACCTGATGTCCAAGGTGTTCGTGCTCGGCCTGATCACCGTGCTCCAGGGCCTGATGGTCGGCGTCATCGGCTTCTCCAGCCGCACGATCCCGGACGAGGGCCTGGTCCTCGGCAGCCAGATCCTGCTGGAGCTGTGCATCCCGATCATGGCGCTGGGCTTCACCGCGATGATGTTCGGCCTGATCATCTCGGCCCTGGTGAAGACCGCCGAGAAGACCATGCCGCTGCTGGTCATGTTCGCGATCGTGCAGGTCGTCTTCACCGGCTGTCTGTTCCCGCTGGCCAACTCGGTCGGCGTGAACGAGCTCTCGTACCTGATGCCGTCGCGCTGGGCGGTCGCCGCCGCGGGCGCCACGCTCGACTTCAACAACATCAGCCCGCCCGCGAAGGGCGACAGCGACGACCCGCTGTGGGAGCACACCGTCGGCGCCTGGGGCATGGACATGGCCGCCCTGCTCGTCCTCGGCGTGATCTGCGGCTTCTTCGTGGCCCGCTTCCTGCGCCGCCACGAGCCCGAGGTCATGCGCAAGTAGTCCTCGCCGTGACAACGCCGAAGGGCGGCACCCGTCAGGAGGTGCCGCCCTTCGGCGTTCGTACGAGGTCCGCGCCGACCTCAGTACGCGCTGTTGACGTTGTCGATCGAGCCGTACCGGTCGGCCGCGTAATTGGCGGCGGCGGTCAGGTTGGCGACCGGGTCGTACTGGCTCCAGGCGGTGCCCGGAACGTGGTACGCGTCGAACGTCGGCTTGATGACCTGGAGCAGACCGATGGACGGGACGCCGTTCTGGGCGTTGATGTCCCAGTTGTTGATGGCGTTCGGGTTGCCCGAGGACTCCCGGATGATGTTCTTGTGCAGACCGTGGTAGGTGCCCGGGATGTTGTGCTTCTTCATGATGTCCAGGGCCTCACGGATCCAGCCGTCGAGGTTGTTGGCGTAGGTCTTCTTGACGGCGACCGGCTTGGCCGGGACACGCTTGGCGGAACGGCTCGCGGCCTCCTTGGCCTTGCGCTCCTGCTCGGCCTTCTTCTTGGCCGCGGCCTCGGCGGCGGCCTTCTTCGCGGCCTCCGCCTTCTTCTTCGCGGCGGCGTCGGCGGCGGCCTTCTGCTTGGCGGCGATGGCCTCGGCCTTGAGGCTGGCGCTCGCGAGCTGGTCCGTGACGCTGGCCTTGACGTCCTTGATCTGCTCGGACTTGAAGGCCACCTGGGCGGCGGCGGGCTCGGCGTTCGTCGTGGTCTGCGCGTTGCCCGGAACGGCGGAGAACGCGAGGGCGGCGGCGCCGAGCGTGGCGACACCAGCGATGGCGATCTTGTGGTGCTTGGTCAGCGCACGACGATGACCAGCGAAAGTGTTCTTGGGCATGGCGGGGGGACCTCTTCGAATAGCGCGGAGGTCGCTCGCTGTCCGGTGGGGACACGGGTGCTTCCGGCACAAACGCCGCGGGGGGAACCCGCGGCGCTGAGCGACGGAGCCATTCTTAGCGGCCGCAAAATGGCCAGGCAAAGGTGTGACGTACGATCCCCGATAGTGGATCAGGGAAGGGCAAATCGGGACAGATGGGAATGTCCTTCCCGCTCAAAAGGGACCCTTCATCTCCTATGTTCCCTCGTACGTGATGTGGGTCCTATGCGCGGCCTCACATCGGCCGGGTGGCGGTCTCACCGGCAGTTGCTGAAGCAATGCTCTGTGTGAGGGGCCTCCGCCGGAAGGAGGAGATGCACGTCCCCGAACTCGTGCCACAGGTAGCGCCCGCGCAGCGCCTCGTCGTACCCACGCTCGATCGCGGCCCGTCCCGCGACCGCCTCCAGCATCAGCAGATGCGAGGCCTCCGGCTCGTGCAGCCCGGTCAGCAACCCGTCCACGACCCGCACCCCACGCGCGGGGGTCACCACGAGATCCGTCCACCCCGCACGCGCGCGTACGACCCCGTCCGCGCCGGCCGCCGACTCCACGGCCCGCACCGCGGTCGTCCCCACCGCGATGACCCGCCCGTCCCCGGCCCTCACCGCGTTGATCAACCGCGCCGACGCCTCCGGCACCGCGAACCGCTCCGGATACGGCGGCTCGTGCGCCTCCGCCGAGGCCACCCCGGTGTGCAGCGTGACCGGCGCGAACTGCACCCCTCGGCTCACCAGCTCCGCCACCGTCCCCGCCGTGAAGGGACGCGCGGCACTCGGCATCTCCGCGCTTCCGTCGCCGTCGAGCGAGGGAAGCGCGAACACCGTCTGATAGGCGGACAGCGGCTGATCACGTGACGTATAGGAGTAACGAATGGGCCGCCCGTGCTCCCGAAGCATGCCGAGGAGGCCGCCCACCCCGTACACCCGGGCCCACCACAGTCGCTCCCCGTCCGCGCTCAGCGGCTCCTCCAGCACCAGCCGCAGGCTCCCCGGCAGCCGCACCTCCATCCCCGCGGGCCCGCCCGCACGCGCGCGTGTGGTGCCCGTGCCGTCCGGATCCCTCAGTTCGACCGCCCACCGCCCGTCGTCCCCGCGCGTGGAGAAGTGCACCACCACGCGCGCGTGCCCGGTCTCCCCGTCCACGGCGGCGGCCCGCGTCGGCGAGGTGTTCACCACCAGCAGATCCCCGGCCCGCAGCAGCCCGGGCAGCTCCCGGAACGCGTGATGCGTCACCCGCGTCCCCCGCGACACGAGCAGCCGTACGGAGTCCCGCCCGAGCCCCGGCCCGCGCTGCTCGGCCGGGACCCGCGCCGACAACTCCCCGGGCACCCGGACCGCCGACGTCATCGCCGTCCCTCCGACAGCGCCGGCGCCCCGTACCGCCCGCTCGCCGGCCGCTCGTCCAGCAACCGCAGGAACCCCGGCACCACGCTCCCCGGCTCCGGCCGCGGCCCGTCGTCCTCCGGTACGGCCGCCGCGTACAGGTCCGTGGCCATGTCCCCGGGATCCACCGCCCAGACCCGCAGCCCGGGCTCCTCCACGCCCAGCACGGCCGCCAGATGGTCCAGGGCCGCCTTCGAGGCGCCGTAGCCGCCCCAGGTCTCGTACGCCTCGGCGGCCGCGTCCGAGCTGAGGGTGACGACGGTCCCGGCCGGGGCTGCCCGCAACAGCGGCAGCGCCTCCTGGACCAGGCCCAGCGCGGCCACGGTGTTCACCTCCAGCGCCCGCCGCAGCCCCTCCAGCGGCAGTTCCTCCAGGCGTACGAGCGGCTCGGCGCCCAGCGCGCTCGCGTTGTGCACGAGCAGATCGACCCCGCCCAGCCGCCAGGCGGCCGCCACCAGCGCCGCCCGGTGCCCGGCGTCCGTCACATCGCCCGGCAGCGCCTCCACGCGCGTGCCGTGCGCCGAGACGGCCGACGCCGTCTCCTTCAGCACCTCCTCGGTCCTGGCGTCCAGCACCAGATCCCAGCCGCGCGCGGCCAGCGCCTCGGCCAACGCCCGTCCCAGCCCCTTCGAGGCCCCCGTGATGATCGCTACCGGCATGACACGTCCCCTCACTCACCCGATGTGATGTGCCGTGGTGATGTGCCTTCAACCTAGGAACGGGCCCGCCCCGCCGCCTCGGACGCGGGCCGCAGAACGCC
This sequence comes from Streptomyces sp. NPDC043726, assembly GCF_056436565.1. Taxonomy (NCBI): domain Bacteria; kingdom Bacillati; phylum Actinomycetota; class Actinomycetes; order Kitasatosporales; family Streptomycetaceae; genus Streptomyces; species Streptomyces sp. NPDC043726. The sequence goes on along the minus strand of NZ_JBWKCI010000018.1, from coordinate 9,048 downwards.
GGGTCCCTTTGGCGGGGGGCCTGCGCCCGGGGACCTCAGCCCTAGGCCCACGGGCCTAGGCGGGGGCGGTCACAGGTCCGATCCGCACTGTCACACCCCGCCGGTACCGTGAGGGCATGAATCAAGGTCCAGGGTCCGGCCTTGCGGCGGTGAGCTCCGCGCTGCTGGCCATGAGCAGGCATCTGGAGGTGCGCGACGTCCTCAAGACGATCGTCGCCTCGGCCCGCGAGCTGCTCGACGCGCAGTACGCCGCCCTCGGCGTCCCGGACGACCACGGCGGCTTCGCCCAGTTCGTGGTCGACGGCGTCAGCGACGAGCAGTGGAAGGCCATCGGCCCGCTGCCCCGCCAGCACGGCATCCTCGCCGCGATGCTCCAGGAGGCCAAGGTCGAGCGCCTGGCCGACGTCCGCAGGGATCCCCGCTTCGAGGGCTGGCCGTCGGCGCACCCCGACATGTCCGACTTCCTGGGCCTGCCGATCCGCGACGGCGACGAGGTCATCGGCGCCCTGTTCCTCGCGAACAAGAACTGCCCCAAGCCGGAGGGCAGCTGCGGCTTCACGGCCGAGGACGAGGAACTCCTCTCCATCCTCGCCCAGCACGCCGCGATCGCCCTGACCAACGCCCGTCTGTACGAGCGCAGCCGCGAACTGACCATCGCCGAGGAGCGCTCCCGCCTCGCGCACGAACTGCACGACGCGGTCAGCCAGAAGCTGTTCTCGCTCCGACTGACCGCCCAGGCCGCGGCGGCGCTCGTCGACCGCGACCCGTCCCGCGCCAAGGGCGAGCTCCAGCAGGTCGCGGTGCTCGCCGCGGAGGCGGCCGACGAACTGCGCGCCGCAGTCGTGGAGCTGCGCCCCGCGGCCCTGGACGAGGACGGCCTGGTCGCCACTCTGCGCACCCACGTCCAAGTCCTCGACCGCGCCCACAGCGCGCGCGTGAGCTTCGACGGATCCGGGGTACGGGCCCTGCCCGCGGCCCAGGAGGAGGCGCTCCTGCGCGTCGCTCAGGAGGCCCTGCACAACGCCCTGCGCCACTCGGGCGCGGAAGGCGTCGAGGTGACCCTCCACCGCCGCGGTGGCGGGGCGGTGCTGCGGGTCACGGACGACGGCAGCGGCTTCGACACGAAGACCGTGCGCCGGGCCGGCCGCCATCTCGGCCTTGTCTCCATGCGGGACCGGGCGAGCGGGGTCGGCGGCACACTGACCGTGGAATCGGCGCCCGGCAAGGGCACCATGATCGAGATGGAGGTGCCCGGTGGCTGACGCAATCAAGGTGCTGCTCGTCGACGACCACCAGGTCGTCCGCCGGGGCCTGCGCACGTTCCTCGAGGTGCAGGACGACATCGAGGTGGTGGGCGAGGCGGCCGACGGAGCCGAAGGAGTCGCCCGCGCGGAGGAACTGCGGCCCGACGTCGTCCTCATGGACGTCAAGATGCCGGGCATGGACGGCGTCGACGCGCTGCGCAAGCTCCGCGAGCTGGGCAACCCCGCGCGCGTGCTGATCGTCACCAGCTTCACCGAACAGCGCACTGTGGTCCCGGCCCTGCGCGCGGGCGCCGCCGGTTACGTCTACAAGGACGTCGACCCCGACGCGCTGGCCGGCGCCATCCGCTCCGTCCACGCCGGGCACATCCTGCTCCAGCCCGAGGTCGCCGGCGCGCTGCTGTCCCAGGAGGACTCGGGGCCCGGCCAGGGCAGAGCGGGTTCGCTGACCGAGCGGGAGCGCGAGGTGCTGGGCCTGATAGCGGACGGCCGCTCGAACCGGGAGATCGCCAGAGCGCTGGTCCTCTCCGAGAAGACGGTGAAGACCCACGTCTCGAACATCCTGATGAAGCTCGACCTGGCGGACCGCACGCAGGCGGCGCTCTGGGCGGTACGGCACGGGGTGACGGGTTAGAGCACCGGCCCGGGGCAATCCAGAGCTTTGGCCCGAGGCAATACGGAGCGTCCTACTCCGGACTGAGATTCATACCGTAGTGGGAATGTCCCCCGGACGGCGCATCCTCGGCGCCGCTCCGCCGTTCTCCAGTGCGTGCCGCGGCGACTGCCGTGGTGATCGCTAGGAGGGCTCAGAAGTGAAGAACCTGAAGAGGGCAGCGGCCGTGACGATGGTGGCGGGCGGTCTGGTCGCCGCCGGAGCCGGAATGGCCGCCGCCACCGACAGCGGCTCGCTCGCGGACGGCAAGGCCGTGGGCTCCCCGGGTGTCGGCTCGGGCAACGTCGTCCAGGCGCCGATCCACATCCCGGTCAACGCCGTCGGCAACAGCGTGAACGTCATCGGCGTCCTGAACCCGGCCTTCGGCAACCTGGGCCTCAACCACTGACCCAGGTCGCCACGCGACCTCCGGCCTCCCGGGCGACCCGGGAGGCCGGTCAAGCGTGGTGCCCGTGACTCTTCTCGGCCCCTGGGGGCGAGGCACCCCGGGCAGGTACACGCCGACTCCGCTCACCTCGGACCGAAGGTCACCGCACCCCCCGCTCCCGCTCCTCCACATACGCGTTGTACGCGGCGACCTGCGCCCGCCGGGCCGTCCGCTCCACCGGCCGCAGCGCGGCCGCCCGCGCCGCCATCTCCCCGGACGTCACCGCGGCCCCGTGCCCGTTCTCGGACGCCAGCGTCACCAGCACTCCGACCCGCTGCGCAAGCTCCAGCACCCGCACCGCCCGCGGCGGATACCCCGGCGCCAACACCTCCCGCCCCCGCTCGGCCCGGGCCCGGTACGCGTCGATGGCCGCCTCGGCCACCGGCCCCGAGCCGGCCACGTCCAGCCGGGCCAACACCTCCGTCGCCTCCCGCAGAGCCTCCGCCAGCTCCCGCTCCGCCTCCCCGAGCGAGGGCACGTCCGCGGGCGGCGCCTCCCGCACCGGCAGCACGTGCCAGACGACCTCGACATGCTCATCACCGTCGGGCCCGGCCGCGTACACCTCGGGCACCAACCCGAAGGCGGCCCCATGACAGACGACGGCCTCCTCGGCCTCCAAGGCCCGCGCGTTGAACTCCGGCGGCCCACTGAGCCCCAGCGGATGCCCCGGCGCCGGCAACGCGACCCGCATCCCCGCCACCCCGAGCGCCCGCAGCCGACCGAGGGCCAACGTCAGCCCGACCGGCCCCGACTCGCCCGGCAGTCCTTCGACCCGGTGCACGGCATCGTCCCCGACGATCGCGAGCACACAGTCATCCGGAGAGACAAGTCCGGCCAAAAGGGCATTTCCCCAAGCGGCAAGGCGTCCTGAACGCGGTTCCGAGAGCATGCCTCCAGCCTAAGGACCGGACCGATGGAATGAAGCGCGGCACCGGTGGCGTAGATTTCGTTGAGGGGTGCGCCCATGAGTGCGCCCACAACGCGCACGCGACCACCGAGACGCCGAGACCGGTCACACTGCAAGGGGAGACAACGCGCTCATGAGCGATGTTCTGGAGCTTCAGGACGTATCCGTGGTCCGTGAGGGCCGGGCTCTGGTGGACCAGGTCTCCTGGTCGGTCAAGGAGGGCGAGCGCTGGGTGATCCTCGGTCCCAACGGCGCCGGCAAGACCACCCTCCTCAATGTCGCGTCGAGCTACCTCTACCCCAGCAAGGGCACCGCCACGATCCTCGGCGAGACCCTGGGCAAGGTCGACGTCTTCGAACTGCGCCCGCGCATCGGCATGGCCGGCATCGCCATGGCCGACAAGCTCCCCAAGAGCCAGACCGTCCTGCAGACCGTGCTGACCGCCGCCTACGGCATGACCGCCGGCTGGCAGGAGGAGTACGAGGAGATCGACGAGCAGCGCGCCCGCGCCTTCCTCGACCGCCTCGGCATGAGCGAGTACCTCGACCGCAAGTTCGGCACCCTCTCCGAGGGCGAGCGCAAGCGCACCCTCATCGCCCGCGCCCTGATGACCGACCCCGAGCTGCTGCTCCTCGACGAGCCCGCCGCCGGTCTCGACCTCGGTGGCCGCGAGGACCTGGTCCGCCGCCTCGGCCGCCTCGCCCGTGACCCCATCGCCCCCTCGATGCTCATGGTCACCCACCACGTCGAGGAGATCGCCCCCGGCTTCACCCACGTCCTGATGATCCGTCAGGGCAAGGTCCTCGCCGCGGGACCGCTGGAGCTCGAACTCACCTCCCGCAACCTCTCCATGTGCTTCGGTCTCCCGCTCGTCGTCGAGCAGGTCGGCGAGCGCTGGACCGCCCAGGGCCTGCCGCTGTCCTGATCCACCTGATCTGCGCCCTGTCGGCGGCAGGTTGTGCGGTCCTACCATGACCATGTGAACGACATCGACGCATGGGTGTGGTGGCTCATCGGCGCGGCCGCGCTCGGAATCCCGCTCGTGATGACCGCGATGCTCGAACTCGGCATGCTCGCACTCGGCGCCGTGGCCGCCGCGGGTGTGGCCGGACTCGGCGGCGGAGTTGTCTTCCAGGTCCTCGTCTTCACGGCCGTATCGGTCGCGTTGACCCTCGCCGTGCGCCCGCTCGCCGCCCGGCACCGCACCCAGCGACCCCAACTCGTGTCGGGGGTGGAGGCGTTGAAGGGCAAGCAGGCCGTCGTACTCGAGCGTGTGGACGGCTCGGGCGGCCGCATCAAGCTCGCCGGGGAGGTCTGGTCGGCCCGCGCCCTCGACGGCGGCCATGCCTACGAAGTCGGCGATGAAGTGGACGTCGTGGACATCGAGGGGGCCACGGCGATCGTCATGTGACCTCGGGCGACGTAACTGAGGGAACACCCCACCGGGCCCCCGACGTTTCTGTCAGACTCGACCGGCAAGATCTTCAACAAGCATAAGATCTGCACCAGTTAGGATCCGCAGGATCCTCGACAGCGCGCTGAGGCGGAGAAGGGTACGGGGAGCCGACGATGGAACCGGTCATCATCGTCTTGATCATTCTGGTGGTGTTGGTCTTCATCGCCCTGATCAAGACGATCCAAGTCATCCCACAGGCCAGCGCCGCCATCGTCGAGCGCTTCGGCCGCTACACGCGGACCCTCAACGCGGGACTGAACATCGTCGTCCCGTTCATAGACACCATCCGCAACCGCATCGACCTGCGCGAACAGGTCGTGCCCTTCCCGCCCCAGCCGGTGATCACCCAGGACAACCTGGTCGTGAACATCGACACCGTCATCTACTACCAGGTGACGGACGCCCGCGCGGCCACGTACGAAGTGGCCAGCTACATCCAGGCGATCGAGCAGCTCACGGTCACCACCCTGCGCAACATCATCGGCGGCATGGACCTGGAGCGCACCCTCACCTCCCGCGAGGAGATCAACGCGGCCCTGCGCGGCGTCCTCGACGAGGCCACGGGCAAGTGGGGCATCCGCGTCAACCGCGTCGAGCTGAAGGCGATCGAGCCGCCGACCTCCATCCAGGACTCGATGGAGAAGCAGATGCGCGCCGACCGCGACAAGCGCGCCGCCATCCTCACCGCCGAAGGTACGCGCCAGGCAGCCATCCTCACCGCGGAGGGCGAGAAGCAGTCCCAGATCCTGCGCGCCGAGGGCGAGGCCAAGGCCGCGGCCCTGCGCGCCGAGGGCGAGGCCCAGGCGGTCCGTACGGTCTTCGAGGCGATCCACGCCGGCGACCCGGACCAGAAGCTCCTCAGCTACCAGTACCTCCAGATGCTCCCCAAGATCGCCGAGGGCGACGCGAACAAGCTCTGGATCGTCCCCAGCGAAATCGGCGACGCCCTCAAGGGCCTCTCGGGCGCGATGGGCAACTTCGGCCCCCTGGGCGGCGGTTCCGGTTCAGGCGGCGGCACCGTCCCCAGCCAGGGCACGGAACGCCGGGAGAAGCCCAACATCGACTGAGGTACGACAGAGGGGCCGCCTTGGACGAAGGCGGCCCCCAACTCGTCACACGACCTACGCGGCGTCAACCCCGAGCCAGTCCGGCAGAGCCGCGAAGTCCTCGTGGCCCAACGACAGCAGCATGGCGTCCGCCGGAGTCGGCTCGAACGGCTCCCGGAGCAACGGCATCCCCGCCTCCGCCGGCGTCCGGTTCGCCTTGCGGTGATTGTCCTCAGCGCACGAGGCCACCGTGTTCAGCCAGGTGTCCTGCCCACCCTGCGACCGCGGCACCACGTGGTCCACGGTCGTCGCCCGCCGGCCGCAGTAAGCGCACCGGTGCCGGTCCCTGACCAGCACACCCCGCCTCGACCACGGGGCTCGTCTTCGGAAGGGCACCCTCACGTACCTGCACAACCGGATCACCCGGGGGGCCGGTATGTCGACCGCGGCTCCGCGCATGCGCAGTTCGGGGTGGGACTGCTCCACAACAGCCTTGTCCTGAAGCACCAGAACGACGGCTCGGTTCAACGTCACCGTCGACAGCGGCTCGAAGCTCGCGTTCAGTACCAGCGTGTCCCGCATGACCAGCCCACCTCCTATGCGCAGCGGCCCACCCCCTGGCGGGCTGGGATCAACTCTGGCCGGGCACGCCGAGATGGACAACGAAATAAAAAATGCCCGCCCCTGATCACTTCCATGACCAGGGGCGGGCAAACGTTCAATGAACGTCAGGCTTCGGCGGGCACCTCGTACTCACCGATGAGCTGGGCGCGCGCCAGCGCGTGGAACCGCAGATTGAATCCGACCACCGCCGGCGAGGCGTCGGAGTCCGGACCGAGCTTCTCCTGGTCCACGGCGTACACCGTGAACACATAGCGGTGCGGACCGTCCCCGGGAGGCGGCGCCGCGCCACCGAAGTCCTTGGACCCGTAGTCGTTGCGCACGTGCACCGCGCCCTCGGGCAGCCCCTCGAACTTGCCGCTGCCGGCACCCGCGGGCAACTCGGTCACCGACGCCGGGATGTCGAACACGACCCAGTGCCAGAACCCGCTGCCCGTGGGGGCATCGGGGTCGTAGCAGGTCACGGCGAAGCTCTTGGTCTCGGGCGGGAAGCCCTCCCACCGCAGCTGCGGCGAGGTGTCCCCGGCCGCCTGGACCTGAGCGTCCTTGAGGGTCGCGCCCTCCGAGACGTCCTCACTCGTGACCGTGAACGACGGCACGGGCGGATGGAAGTCGTGGGGGAGCGGCCGCCTCTTGAGCTCGGTCACCTCGGTACCTCCTGGATCGGATCGTTCAGTGGGTTCCGAGCCTAGAACCAGTTGCGCTTGCTGCCGACCTCGGACAGCCACTGGTTGAGGTACGCCGCCCAGTCGGTGCCCTGGTAGTCGTTCAGACCCACCTGGAAGGAGCGGAAGGTGTCGCTGCCCTCGCTGAACAGACCCGGCTTCTTGTCCATCTCCAGCACGACGTCCATCGCGTTCTGGTCCGCGACGAAGCTCAGCTCGACCTGGTTGATGCCCCGGTACTGCTGCGGCGGGAAGAACTCGATCTCCTGGTAGAACGGCAGCTTCTGGCGCGTACCGCGGATGTGGCCGCGCTCCATGTCCGCGTTCTTGAAGCGGAAGCCCAGCTGGATGAACGCGTCCAGGATCGCCTTCTGCGCCGGCAGCGGGTGCACGTTGATCGGGTCCAGGTCACCGGAGTCCACCGCACGCGCGATCTCCAGCTCGGTGGTCACACCGATGTGCATTCCGCGCAGGGTCTGCCCGTCGATCGTCGTGATCGGGGTCTCCCACGGGATCTCAAGACCGAACGGCACCGCGTGCACGGCCTCGGCCTGGAGCTCGAAGGCACCGCCGAGCCGCACCTTGGTGAACTCGATGTCCTGCTTGTACTCCTCCTCGCCGCTCTCGACCTCGACCTTGGCCTGCAGCCCGACCGAGAGCGCCTCGATCTGCTGGCTGACGGAACCACCCTGGATCCGCACCTCGCCCTGGACGACACCGCCCGGAACGACATTGACCTCGGTCAGCACCGTCTCGACCGAAGCCCCACCGGCCCCCAGACTCGCGAGCAGCTTCTTGAACCCCATGACTCTCCCTCTACGACTGCATCCTTGATCCCTACAAACGCGATCCGGCCCTGGCCGGTTCCGCGCCCTCACCCTTGCAAGGGGAAGGGCGCCTGACCACCCCGTGACCGCCCACCCGTCTGCACTACCCTCGGACGGCATGATCGCGACCCCTGACCGTACGCCGCTTCCCAGGGACTTCTTCGACCGGCCCGTCCTGGAAGTCGCCCCCGACCTCCTGGGCCGCATCCTGGTGCGCACGACCCCGGACGGTCCGATCGCCCTGCGCCTCACAGAGGTCGAGGCCTACGACGGCCCCAATGACCCAGGCTCCCACGCCTATCGCGGCCGCACGGCCCGCAACGGGGTGATGTTCGGTCCGCCCGGGCATGTGTACGTCTACTTCACGTACGGCATGTGGCACTGCATGAACCTGGTGTGCGGCCCTGACGGCACCGCGTGCGCGGTCCTGCTGCGCGCCGGCGAGATCGTCGAGGGCGCGGAGCTGGCTCGCAAACGTCGACTCTCGGCCCGGAACGACAAGGAACTGGCCAAAGGCCCGGCACGCCTGGCGACCGCCCTTGGTGTGGACCGAGCCCTCGACGGCACGGACGCCTGTGCCTCCGGCGCCACCGAGCTGAGGATGCTGACCGGCACGCCGGTCCCCTCTGACCAGGTGCGGAACGGACCGCGCACGGGAGTGTCCGGCGACGGGGGCAACGGAGACGTCCATCCCTGGCGCTTCTGGGTCGCCAACGACCCCACGGTGAGCCCCTATCGGGCCCATGTGCCGAGGCGCCGCCGAAGTTGACTCGCCCTGGGGAGGCGCGTAACGTAGCCCGAGCCGCTGAACCGGGTACGGCAATCGCCAGCAGCCGGAGCGGCCAAACCACTACCTACGTCTTCCCTCAGCGGGGGCGAATTCTGCGTGCCCGCACGCCTGAATTCGGAAGCCGCGAAGACTCGATTATGAGTCGGGCAGGGAATCGGCTAACGTAGTGAATGCCGAAGGGCCGCAAGGCCAAAAGGCAAATCCCGCCGACCGGGAATCGGAGCCGAAAGGATCTGATAGAGTCGGAAACGCAAGACCGAAGGGAAGCCCGGAGGAAAACCCGAGAGGGTGAGTACAAAGGAAGCGACCGTTCCTTGAGAACTCAACAGCGTGCCAAAAATCAACGCCAGATATGTTGATACCCCGTCTCTCCC